>CAIQWD010000093.1 GCA_903875445.1 uncultured delta proteobacterium
AGCACATGTATCTGATGGATAGGGAGTTTTTCCACCTTGTCGGCAATGCCGCCATCCGGAGTGAGGGTACGTCGCCTTCTCAACTCTCTCAACAGGTGTAAGCTCTATTATGACACAAGAGTTGATCAATGTTTTCACAAACAACTAAAAATGGTAACTGTCTAAATAAGCAGTTTATTCAAAGCCTTCATCCTCTCATTTTGGGCCTATTGATAAATTTCATTTTTCTCTCCAATTCTTTTGCCCAACAACTTAATTACACCAATATTCGTTTTCTAGGCAACAAAAATATCGCTCCGGTAGTCTACCTGGATAATGGCACCCCAGCAGGAGTAGCTATTGATATAGTGCATGCGCTTGCACGACATATTCCACAACCTATTGAAATTATAGCCATGGATTGGGTGGAAGCACAGGCGCTTGTTGCCAATGGGGAAGCTGATGCCCTGATTCAAATAAACCCGACTGAAGAGCGTAACAAAATATACGATTTTTCAGACACATTGCTTGAATCTCAATTCTCAATCTTTACCACTACCAATCGAGTTGGAATCTCAGGAGTCTCAAGTCTTCGCGGTTTACGGGTTGGAGTTGAATCAAGAGGCTTACCACAATTGGTTTTACAAAATGATCCTCACATCCAATTGATTATCATCACCAATTTTCTTGAAGGCTTCAAGCTGCTGAATGAACATGCTCTTGATGCCGTTGTCGTCGATTACCGAGTCGGATCTTATGTCCTTGCCCAAAACAGGATTCGAGATATCAAGATAACCGGAGACCCTATTGCATCTTCCTCCTCTTCAATTGCAGTAAAAAAAGGAAATATACACCTGCTGACTGAAATCAATAACGCCTTGCGAATCATAAAAGCAGACGGCACCTACCAAATGATTCTCGACAACTGGAAACCGAAGGAGGTTGTTTTTTATTCTCGAGAGCAGATCACTCACATGGTTTTATCTGCAGCTCTACTTGTTTTGCTTATATTATTCTGTATTGCCGCGATATGGATAATGACCATAAAAAGAGACTTGATTCGGGAAAAAGCTGCTGAAGAGAGACTTTGGGAACAGTATTCAACTTTACGCAGCATCATTGACAGTACCAATGCTCTCATCTTTTCTGTGGATAGGCAATACCGATATACAAGTTTTAATGTCGGCCATGCCGTCGCAATGAAGGCCCTCTACGGAGCGGAAATCGTCCAGGGTCACAATCTGTTGGAGTATATGGCCGTGCCTGCGGACCGGGAGATTGCCAAACGCAATTTAGATCGGTCGTTGGCCGGGGAGCAACTCGTGGAGGAGTCCTATTCAGGGGAAGAACTCAGGTCACGGCACTATTTTCAAGTTTCACATAGTCCCATTAAAACCAACAAAGAAGAGATCATCGGCGTTGCGGTTCTTGCCCAAGACATTACAGCTCGCAAACGCGCGGAAGATTCGCTGTACCGTTTGAATCGCGAACTACGAGCTATCAGTAACTGCAATCAAGTTCTCATCCGCTCTGAAGACGAGCAAAGCCTGCTCAAAGCCATCTGCCGCATCATCTGTGATGAGGCTGGCTACCGCATGGCATGGGTAGGGTATGCTGAATTTGACGATGCCAAAACCGTGCGACCGACAGCCTGGGCGGGAAACGAGGAGGGGTACCTCGCAAACGCCGATATTACCTGGGCCGACACGGAACGCGGGCGTGGTCCCACCGGTACCGCCATCCGAAGTGGAAACAGCGCCTGTATCCAGGATTTCGCAACTGAACCCCAAGCCGCCCCCTGGCGCGAGAATGCATTGCTTCGTGGCTATCGCTCAAATATCGCCCTGCCTCTCAAGGATGAAGGCACTAAAACATTCGGCGCTCTTACTATCTATTCCACGGAGCTAAACACCTTCACAACCGACGAGATCCATCTTCTGGAAGAACTGGCAGGCGATCTGGCGTTCGGCATCATGGTCCTGCGAACCCGCATCGAACGCCGGCAGATGGAGCAGACGCTGACAGTCAGGGAGAAGGAATACCGTACCCTGGTGGAGAATATCCCCGATTTCATTGTTCGATATGATACCAATCTACACAGGATTTATGTGAACCCCGCCTGGGAAAAGGCCAGTGGCCTCTCTGCTGATGATGTCATCAATAAACCTTCATCCGATACTCCCAGGGTCTCCAAGCCAACTGTCCCGGAATATGTGGATGGTCTGCGAAAAGTATTGGAAACCGGAACTCGCCGGACATTAGAGTTTACCTGGGTAAATGCCTTCGGAACGGAGCTTTTTCTGGAGTATGCGATCCTGCCGGAATATGACTCGTGTGGAAAAGTAACCAGTGTACTGGCTGTCGGCCACGACATTACCGAACAGAAGCGTTTTGAGGAGGAGAAAAGACGACTTAATGAAGAACTAGAACAGCGAGTAAAAGAGAGGACGACCGAACTGGAAAAGAAGAATGCGGAACTCGATAAGCTGAACCGGCTCTTTGTCGGCAGGGAGCTGCGTATGCGAGAATTGAAAGAAAAAATAGCCCAACTGGAAGGCAAAACAAACCGGAATAATGTGGAGTCATGAAACAACATCCGATGATTTTTTTCTTGCTGGCGCTGGCTGTCTCAAGTTGTCGGCAGGAAAGGGAAAGCACCGGCCCCCAATACGGCACAGAGTCGCCGACTGGGGGCCGGCCTGTCTATAGCTTCGCAGTCCACCCCCTGCATAATCCGAAAATGCTTTTGCAGACATACCTGCCGCTCATCGATAATCTGAACTCCCGAATTAAGGGCGTAACGTTCACCCTTGAGGCATCTCGCGACTACGCCAACTTCGAGGAGAAATACCAGGCGCGCAAACCTGAGGTACTTCTCCCTAATCCCTGGCAAACCCTTCAGGCCATGAAAGCAGGATATCATGTCATAGCCATGGCGGGAGAGCCTGGTGACTTCAAGGGCCTTTTTATAATCCGCAGAAACAGCGGTATCGAAACACCGCAAGATCTCAAGGATAAAGCAGTTAGCTACCCGTCTCCCACTGCATTGGCAGCCTGTATCATGCCCCAATACTTTCTCCACCTTCATGGAATCGATGTCAACAAGGACATCGAGAACCGGTATGTGGGCTCCCAGGAATCGTCCATCATGAATGTCTTCCTAGGAAAGACCGTAGCGGGAGCAACCTGGCCGCCTCCCTGGCGGGCCTTTCAAAAGAACCATCCAGAGGAAGCAGTGGAATTAAAAGTAGTATGGGAAACCGAGTCGCTTATCAATAATTCGGTGATGATACGGAGTGATATCTCGGCGGAGATACGGGAACAGGTTCGAAAATATCTAGTTGAACTCCATGAGACAGAGCAAGGAAAGGCAATACTTGCGGGTATGGAAACGGCCCGTTTTATACCGGCCTCGGACAAAGACTATGATGTGGTCGTCGCCTATCTTGAGCGATTCGAAAAGGAAGTGCGACCGGTGGAAACCAAATGAAGCTCCACGATTTCAATAATTTCATGTTCGGTACGCTTCGAGGACGACTTATCCTCAGTGTCGCGGCTGTGCATGCGGTCCTGATGACGCTTTTCATCATCGACCTGACCGCCCGGCAACGCGCGATATCGCTCGACCGTCAGATCGAGGAGACGTTGGCGCTGTCGCAGACGCTTTCCACGTCGTCGGCGGTCTGGATTGCATCAAAGGATATTGCAGGACTCCAAGAGCTCGTGGAGGTCCAGCTCCGCTACCCCGAGCTGCTTTTTGCAATACTTACGGACGAGCACGGACAGGTGTTAGCCCATACGGATAAAAACAAACGCGGTCTTTTTCTGCTCGATTTACCGCAAAAGTTTGAACAGACGGTAATGGGGAAAACGCCGTTACTTGTGGATATCGCAACTCCCGCGATTCTCGGGGATCGGCATGTGGGGTGGGCGCGGGTCGGCATCGGCCAGAAGTTTGCCGGCAAAAAAATAAATGATATCATGATCTTCGGTGCATTCTATGCGCTGGCGGCAATCATAATCGGATCGCTTATCGCCTGGCGCATGGGGTGCCTGATCTCCCGGAGATTATATGCAATTCAGAATACGATCAATACAGTCAGGACGGAAGATCCCGCAGCCCGCGCCTTAATCGGGGGAGCGGACGAAGCGGCTGCGATTGCATCTGAGTTCAATGTCCTTCTGGACACGCTGGATGAACAGAAGGCCGCGCTTGTCGGAAGTGAAACAAAATACCGGCTATTGCTCCGGAATATTCGAGCGGGCGTGATCGTCCACGGACCGGATACGCGTGTACTGATGTCCAATCCCACGGCGCAGGAGCTGCTGGGACTTTCCGGGGAACAAATGCTTGGAAAAGCCGCTATCGACCCCGCCTGGCATTTCCTGCGAGAAGACGGTTCACAGATGCCTTTAAAAGAATATCCGGTCAACCGGGTGCTTGCTGAGCAGCAGTCGATCCGTGACCTGATAGTCGGAGTGCATCGACCGAATCATATTGCAGTAACGTGGGTCCTGTCGAATGCCGAACTGACGCTGAACGAACTGGGAAAGATCGATGAAATAATTGTGACCTTCGTGGATATCACCAAACGAAAACTGATTGAGGAAGCTCTAAAGAAACAGGAAGAAGAATTGATGGAGGCACAACGCATAGCGCATATTGGCCACTGGGATCGCGATCTTCATGATGGTCGTATCACTCTTTCAGATGAAGCATACCACATCTTTGGACTGTCGCCCCAGGTGCAGTTACCCAATCTTCCCGAGTGGCACGCAGAGTGGATGAAGCTGATCCACCCGGAAGATCAGCCCAGAGCGGCTCAGGCAATCGTCGATGCGCTCGTCGGCGGCCCGCCCTATGATGTGGAATACCGCGTGGTTCGGCCCGATGGGGAGCTGCGTTTTATTCACAGTTTTGCAGAAATAACAAGAGACGAGTCGGGCAGGCCCCTACGTATGTTCGGTACGATGCAGGATATCACTGAACGTAAACTGGCTGAGGAAGCACTTAACCGACTCAACGAACAGTTAGAGCAGCGTGTTGCCGACCGCACTACGGGAATGCTGAAAAAAAGCGAAGAGTTGAAAACTAGCCAGATGGCGCTCATGAACATCGTGGAGGACCTGAACGAGAAGACATTGCAGCTGGAACAGGCCAATATCAAGCTCAAAGAGGTTGACCAACTCAAATCCATGTTCATTGCGTCGATGAGCCATGAACTCAGAACTCCCCTTAATTCCATTATCGGGTTTTCGAGCATCGTGTTGAACGAGTGGGCTGGTCCACTGAATGCGGAACAGAAGGAAAATATCGCGTCGGTGCTCCGTTCCGGTAAACATTTGTTGTCTCTGATCAACGATGTCATTGACGTATCGAAGATTGAGGCGGGCAAGATCGAATTAAACGCCGAGGACTTCGATATCGGCGAGGTGATACTGGAAGTGGTTGAGACGATAAAAAAGGATATCGAAAAGAAAGGCTTGAAGTTGACGGTTCAAGTATGTCGGCATACCCTTCATGCTGATAGAAGAAGGCTCCTGCAATGTCTGTTAAATCTGCTGAGCAATGCCACAAAATATACCTTGAAGGGTTCCATCGGTGTTTATGCGGAACTGTCGATGGACGGATCGATGCTCACCATCGCAGTTGAGGATACCGGCATCGGTATCGGAGAGGAGGATCTCGGGAAATTGTTCTCGCCGTTCGTCCGTCTTCGTACACCTATGGAAAGTGTTATTCCGGGCACGGGGCTCGGTCTGTATCTGACCAAGAAACTCCTTCAGGAAATCTTACAGGGTGATATATTTGTTACAAGTACCTATGGCGTAGGAAGCCGATTTACCATTCGCGTGCCTGTAGCCGGATAACATAGAGGAACTAGAAAAATGAATCAGGATTTGATGGAAAAAGCCCGGTTTTTTTCCAGACAATTTTTTTCTGTTTTCTTCAGCTCCCGGAAAGCCGCATTGATAAGTTCGCTCTTTTGCATTGCCGTGACCGCGTTGCTGTATATCTCCTACCTGCAAATGAAAGATGCAGCACATATTGCACTGCCTACCGGCCAGGTGGAAAGAACAATTACCGAAACATCTGTAAACAGACCCATCCCGTTTATCTCATCACACCTGTATCTTGTCGTCAGTACCTTGCTGGTAATTGGTTTGCTTACCTCCGGCATCGTCATACTCGGGTTCAATATCTACCGGCGCCAACTGGTAGAGGACGCCCTTCGCACAAACAAGGAAGATCTGGAGATGCGGGTATCGGAACGTACTGCGAAGCTGGAAAAGGCCAATGAACAACTGCACATTGAACTCGCCGAACGTGAGAAGACAGAGCTGAGACTCCGCGCCAGCGAACAGGCGTTTCGTGCGGTGGTGGAAAACTCACCCGATGTTATCGTACGCTATGACAGGGAGGGCAGACGCATTTTGGTCAACCCGGAATTCGAACGGGTCAACCGTCTCACGGCGAAGGAGGTACTCGGCAAAAAACCGATCGAGCTTTCAACCGAACTGGCGCCGATGGCGGATGTTTTCACGGAAAAACTGATGGCGGCGATGGCATCCGGCACCGTCGCCAAGATCGACTTATCCTGGGCCAAAGAGGGGAAACCGATATGCTGGTTTGTGCGTGTTATGCCGGAATTCGATACGGACGGCAAGGTCGTGAGCGCACTCACTATCTGGAGCGACATCTCTGAGCGCAAGCAGACCGAAGAGGAGATCCGTAAACTCAATGAAGAACTTGAGCAACGTGTCCGGGAACGCACAAAAGACCTTGAACAAAAAAATCACGAACTGAAGCAGATAAACAAGGCATTTGTCGGTAGGGAGTTGCGGATGGTGGAGCTGAAGGAGCGGATCAAAGAGTTGGAGAACACCATATGAGAATCCTTATTGTTGACGATATGCCTGACGCCAGACAACTCCTTCGCTATATGGTGGAAAGAACCGGCAACGAGGCAATTGAAGCAGAGAATGGATTGGAAGCTCTCAGGATTGCAAAAAATTCCCCACCGGATTTGATTATCTCGGATGCCCTCATGCCTGTAATGGACGGTTTCAAGTTTCTCCGGGCGATCAAACAAGAACCTGACCTTTGTTCAATACCGTTTGTATTCTATTCTTCTGCGTACAAAGAAGATCAGGATGTTCGTTTGGCGATGTCACTTGGCGCAAACGCCTACCTCTTCAAACCCATGGAGCCCATCGAATTATGGGAAGAAATCCAAGGCATTCTGGAAAAAGCAAAACAAAACAGTCAATACTCAACCGAACTCATCAAGGAAGATGCGGAATACCTGAGACGATACAGTGAAGTTGTGGCTACCAAGCTTGAGGAAAAGGTCCTGGAGTTGGAAAAGACCTTGGAGGAGCGCAATCGGGCAAAAGAACATTTGGCATACCTGAATCAGCGCTTGGAAAGCCTTGTTGAACAACGTACCGAGCAGCTCAATCACAGAAATGCCGAACTGATTGCCAGCGAAGAGCGATACCGCAACCTCGTTGAGACTATGCACGAAGGCATCCTGGTCGTCGACGAAGATGGAAGACTGACCTATGTCAACCAGCAGATGAGCGACATGCTCGAAATGCCACCCAACAAACTGCTTGGCCGGGAATGTGGGCAATTTATAGAGGAAAAACATAGGGCTGTCTTCGCGACCAAACTCAAATCGGCCAATGGCCAAGTTGCCCTGAAGTTTGAGATAAACTTCATCCGTTCCGACGGCCACATCGTCTCGACACTGGTAACCCCAACCACCCTCTATAATGGGGAAGGGCATTCCCATGGCTCTTTTGCCGTGGTTACTGATATTTCCAATCTGAAGCAACTGCAAACCCGGCTTCTCCACGCCCAAAAGCTGGAATCTATTGGCCAGCTCGCTGCCGGTATCGCCCACGAGATCAACACCCCTACCCAGTATGTGCTCAACAACGCCCAGTTCCTTGATGATGCCTTCAAGGAGTTAGTTGAGGTTCTCGCAGCCTATGAAGCACTTTTTTACGCACTAAAAAATGACCTTTCCACTGCAACAGCTATTAAAGATGTCGAAAAGAGCCTGGAAGATCACCAGCTCGGATCCCTCTTAGGGGAGATCTTCGAAGCCTTGGATGATACTTTCGAGGGTTTGGAACGGATCTCGACTATTGTCGGTTCGGTTAAACGATTCGCCCATCCGGGCCAGGATGCCACAGCAATGGTCGATCTCAATGATGCCATTAGAAATACGCTAGCTGTATCCACCAACGAGTGGAAATATGTGGCAAATGTTGAAATGGATCTCGACTCCACCCTTCCTTTGGTTCCTTGTAACATTTCCGATATCAATCAGGTTATCCTTAATCTGGTTATCAATGCTGCTCATGCCATCGCGGATCAGCAAATTATCAGCAGCGCAACCGAGAAGGGTATAATAACCTTGAAGACTCGAAATATCGGTGAGTTCGCAGAGATTCGTATAATAGATACCGGCAGTGGTATTCCGGAAAATATCCGCACTCGGGTCTTTGATCCCTTCTTCACAACGAAAGGTGTCGGCAAAGGGAGTGGACAGGGACTGGCCATAGCCCGAACTATCATTACCGAGACCCATCATGGTACCATCGATTTTGAAACCGGAGTTGGCTGCGGCACAACCTTCATTATCCGCTTGCCCTTTGTGTCAAGGCAAGTGTGATACCAGATCCTTGAAAAATGAGTGTCGAGCCTGCATGAGATTATGCCAAAAAACTCCTTCGGAAAATCCTGAAGGGTGATATACTTGTTACAAGTACCTATGGCATAGGCAGCCGATTCATTACCTGTTAGCCTATGGATATATTACGGAGGTCCCAATGCGCACCGTACTTGTTATTGAAGACAATAAAGACAATTTGAAGATCGTGACCTATGCTCTTCAGCGAGCAGGTTATACGGTGATCTTCGCCGAATCAGGTGAGGAAGGCTTCGAGCTGGCACTTAAAGAAAGGCCGTTCTTCATCCTGATGGACATCAATCTGCCCGGGATAGACGGCTTAGAAACCACCAAAAGAATACGCTCATCCGAAGCCGACGGCAGCATTCCAATAATCGCCATTACCTCCTATGCCATGACCGGCGATCGGGAACGGATTCTTGCTGCAGGCTGCAATGGGTATTTTGAAAAACCGATCGATCCGATAACGATCGTGGAACAGATTCATAAGATTCTGGAGAATATGGTCAAATCAAACGGATAATGAAGGTAATCGACGGCAGGGTGTCAATTGCAGTATGAGTTTGGAGAACACCATATGAGAATACTTATAGTTGACGATATGCCTGACGCCAGACAGGTACTTCGCTATATGGTGGAAAGAAACGGCAACGAGGCGATTGAGGCCGAGAACGGGTCGGACGGCCTCAGGATTGCGAAAAACTCCCCACCGGACTTCATTATCTCGGATGCCCTCATGCCCGTAATGGACGGTTTCAAGTTTCTCCGGGCTGTCAGACAAGAACCGG
>CAIQWD010000094.1 GCA_903875445.1 uncultured delta proteobacterium
CGCCCTCATGGCCCTGTCCATCGCTCACCGCGGCTATGTTCTCCAGACCGGCGAGATCACCGTTACCGATTCGGCCGCGCAGCTCAGAAATAACAAGGCGGTGCAGAAGGCTTATCTTGGCATGTCGTAAGATAAGGTTTTCGATCAGGGGAGGAGAAAACTGACCACCGCCCCGGTCATGCAGGTGGCCAGGGTGCCGGCGATGATGGCTCGCATTCCCATGGCGGCTATCTCTGACCGCCGTTCGGGAACCATGCTGCCGAGGCCGCCAATCATGATGCCGAGGCTGCCGAAGTTGGCAAAACTGCAGAGGGCGTAGGTCATGATGAGTCTGCTCCGCAGGCCGAGGGCATCGGCCGGCAGCTGGGCAAGATCGATGAAGGCCAGTAATTCGTTGAGGACGGTCTTCGTTCCCATCAGGGCGCCTGCGGTGTGGGAGTCGGCCCAGGGGATGCCGAACAGCCAGACGACTGGGGCCATGATTTGGCCGAGCAGTAGCTGCAGGGTTACCGTCCGGCCGCCGACCAGTGGCAGGAGACCGAGGAGCTGATTGACCAAATTGACCAGGGCAACGGCGACCAAGAGCATGGCGATGATATTCAGCAACAGGTGCAGGGCGTCGATGGTGCCCTTGGTGAGCGCATCCATGGAGTTGGCCGCCGTGCTCTCGGGGACAAGCCTTCCGGCGGTTTGTCGATCGACCTCGGGGCACATTATCCGGGCGACGGTAAGCGCCGCCGGGATATGGATGAGGGAGGCGGTGAGTATATGGCCGAGCGGGTCGGGGATGATCCCTTTAAGCAGGGTGGAGTAGAGGATCATCACCGTCCCGGCGATCGAGGCCATGCCGCAGGCCATGAGCGAGAAGAGTTCGCTCCTTGTCATCTCCCGCAGGTAGGGTTTGATGAAAAGAGGGGCCTCGACCATCCCGAGAAAGAGGGTGGTGGCAGTGCCGAGACCGAGCGCTCCACCGATATGCAGGGTCTTTTCCAGTAACATCGACAGAGCCCTTACGATCATTGGAAGAATCCGCCAGTAAAAAAGTAGACCAGCCAGGGCGCCGATGACCAGGACCAGGGGCAGGGCCTGAAAGGCGAAGACGAAGCTGTTTGCCGGCTCTGTGACGGCAAAGGGGGCGTTACCGCCGCCGACGTAGCCGAAGACGAAGGAGGTCCCGGCCCGGGTGGCCTCGTCGAGGGCCATGACCGCGCGGTTCAGTTGCAGGAACAGCCCGGCGAACAGCGGGACGCCCAGAAACAAGGCGGCGATAATGAACTGCAGGAGAAGACCTGCGGCAGTCCATCTGAAATTAACCGCCTTGCGGTTATCACTCAATATCCAGGCAATGCCGATAAAGACGACCAGCCCCAATACAGATTGGTACGGCATGAAGGTTTCTCCTCCTAATCGAAGTTTTCTTCGTTTGGCGATGATTCGTTATTTCTACTGTTGATCACATCATTTCACAACCAAAGAGAATACCTTGAAGCGCGTAGACAAGATATTATGGGTGATGGGACTTTTTTCTTATTTTTGACAGCAGTGAACCTATTTGTTAAATTGCTTTTCGAATAACAGTCCAGCAAATTCAAACAAATGGAGGAAATGCGCACTCATCTTCTTCAATCTATAGAAATGGAGAAGAACGCAGTTATGGCTCAAACGGATGAGGAATCCCAGGATTTTGCCAACCAATCGTTCGTTTCTTCGGCAGCAGTAGAGCAAGATCTGAATGAGGCTTTAAAATCCCTTGCTGAACTTTCCGGAATTGTTGGAAAAGAAAGTGGGGAAGCCTTGTTGCGAGCGAACACGGCTTTTTCTGATTTTTTGGAAGTAACAGCCAAGGTGATCATCTTGTCCAGACAAAACAGCAACGTCAAATCACTCGAACTCTCGCTTGGCAGAAAACGGAAAACAGCGGCACAATGCGATGAAATCCTTTCTACTTTTCAAAATATTGCCCACGACAGAACCTTCAAGGCGACAAGGTAGAGAGAGGGCATTATCCCGAGAAGGATCGCATTCAAGGAAAAGCTGTACCAGATTCTTCTCCTGAACGTACGAGCTTTTTTTAGAGGTGATATAGCCCCGCTGAACGATCAAATGTTGCTTTTGGAATTAAATTTACGGACGGCGGTTTTAATCATCATCCGCACCGATTTGACGTAGTCGTTCGGATCATAGGCCTTGCCATCCTTCCCCAGACGATAGGAACCGATATTATAACTTAACACCGCCTGATCCCATTGTGCCGGGCCCGAATAGCAGGAGAGCAGGTATTTGAAATAGGAAGTGGCAATTTTGATATTGAAAACATCATCATCGCGTATTTTTCGGCGTAATTGGTTGTCCGGGAGAAGATCGGATTTCGGGAAGCCCCATATCTTTGCCAGAACAAATTTGGCGGTATCAAGTTTGATTTGCATGACCCCATAGCACGGGTCGTTTTTGGCGGCCTTAGCTTGCCCACGATATCGGCCGCCATTAGTCTCTTGCAAAAGGAGACCCTGAATGGTCTCCGGGTAGCCAATTTCTTTCCCTAACTGATAAGAGATGCGCATGAGTTTGTCGTAGGGCAGAATGGTTTGTTCTGCAGCCAGGCTTTCGTTGGCCAAGGCCATTGTCGGGAAAATAACTATAAATAACAAAGCTGTAAGTATTTTTTTTAATAGCATAAAAAAATCCTTTGTTGGAATCTTGATAGTGCATCAAGTTATTTTAAATAACTCCGGGCTGTATAAAACCAGGAGTATAATTGGTAACAATAAGTTAGGTAATGGAAATTTAGACTTCCACAAAATGAAACATGTAACGTGGGGTTGACAGCATTTCTTAAGGTATTTATACCATTTCCTGCTTAACTGAGAGCAATGTGAAATACCTTAAGGAGAGTTAGGCTGAAGAATGAGGAAAGAGCAATCCCAAAACAGTTTCTGGGTTGGTCGGTGTTACTGGATTTACAATTTATCGGGTACGGTGGAGGAAAAATTGAGGGGAAAAAGTTGGTAGGCTGCATGAGGCTTACCTCGCTAATGTGGTTATACATTAAGGGCATAGCCTGCCGAAAACTTCGGCTCGGACCATTGCCCTTCCAAATGCCTACGAGGTTAGCTGACGGGCTCGGGCTTGGAAGTGCCCTATCCTATAATGCTCAGGAATACGCCCCAAAAATGGGTCCCCCGCATCCGTTGTGGAAACGGATCTCGGCTACAAGTACGGATAAAATAACCGGATTCCAAACTTATTGCCAACATATTTTTTCGGTAAGTAAGAGAGTTTGGAAAAATTAGAAATAATTACATAGTACTAGGCAATACTAAAATATAAATTGCTTCTTAGTATATTTACTAGGCATTACCCATTATTGATCCGATCTTGATGATATTTTGAGGCATATTGCCTCAAAATTGACTCCATCATTATGTAATCATTTGTACGAGAACATTTGACTGACATTGATCTTGGTCTGCCGGATATGGGCGGCATTGAGGTTATCAAAAGGATTCGGGAATGGCCCAAAATACCGATTCATTGTGCTGTCGGTTCGGGAGTCCTCTCAATGACCGTTTTGCAGATCCATGGCGACCAGCAGGGCGTAGTGGCCGCCCCGTTCGAGGAGTTCTTCATGGCTGCCCTGTTCGACAATTCTGCCGTGCGCCATGACAATTATGTGATCGGCACGCCTGACAGTCGATAGGCGGTGGGCGATGACCAGCGAGGTGCGCCCTCGGAAGCTGTCGGCAATGGCCTGTTCGAGGATATTTTCCGACTCGCTGTCGATTGCCGCCGTTGCCTCGTCGAGGACGAGGATGGCCGGATTGCGGCAGAGCACCCTGGCGAAAGAGAGTAGCTGTTTTTCGCCGGTCGACAGCTCGGTGCCACCCTCGCCGATGAGGGTATCCAGGCCCTGCGGCAGTTTCTGGACAAAGCGGTTCATCCCGGTCCGGGTGAGGATCTCCTCCACCTGCTGTCGGCCGCAACCGGTATCCATGACGATGTTGGCCAACAGGCTGTCCTGGAGAATGAAGACATCCTGGAGGATGACCCCTACCAGGGTGCGCAGCTCTTGCAGTCCCAGGGTGGCGATATCTCTGCCGTCAATGAGGATTTGCCCTTCCTGCGGGTCATAGAACCTGAGGAGGAGGCTGACAAGGGTGGTCTTGCCGGAACCGGTTGTTCCGACCAGGGCCACTGTTTGTCCGGGCCGCAGGGTGAGGGAGATGTCGTGCAGGACCGGATTGTTCGGGTCGTAACCAAAACGCAACTTGCGAAATTCGAGTCTGCCCTCAAGGTTTGTGATGGTCGCGGGGACGAGCGCCTGCGGGATGCTGCTTTTTGTATCGAGGAGTTGAAAAATCCGTTCCGCCGAGGCCATGGCCGATTGAACGACCGAATATTTCTGGGCAAGTTCGCGAAGAGGCTGGAAAAAAAGGCGCATATAAGAAATAAAGGCCACCAGCTCGCCGAGGGTCAATCTCTTCTGCAATACCTCACCGCCGCCGTACCACAGGATCAGGGCCACCGCCGCCGAACCGAGAAATTCGGTGAGGGGCATAAACAGGCCGAAGAGCCGAATCTGACTGAGGGTTCGATCCAGGTAACCGGCACTGAGGCCTTCAAAGGTGCGACGCGATGTCTCCTGCCGCCCGAAGAGTTGCAGGATAGCGATGCCGGAAAGGGTTTCCGACAGAAAACTGTTGAGTTTTGCCAGTTGGCTGCGGATGGCGCGGAAGCGTTCCCGCGCCAGCTTGGCAAAAAAGATGGTAAAGAGCAGGGCGGTCGGAACGAAAATCGACATCAAAGCCGCCAGCCGCGGGTTCATCCAGAACAGCAGCACGAGGATACCCAGGAGTCGCAGCATCTCGTTGAAGAGGGTGACGATGACCGAAGTGAACATCTCGTTCATGTTCTGGATATCGTTGGTCAATCTGGTTACCAGCTGGCCGGTGCGCCGGGTGTTGAAAAACGGCAGATCGAGATGGAGAAGGTGGTTGAAAAGACTTTGCCTAACCCCGTGCATGACCCACTGTCCCACCCATTCGAGGATATAGATCTGACAGAAGGTGGCAAAAAACACGCCGATGATAATGGCACCATACCAGAATGCATTTCCGGCCAGTCCGGCTACCCTTTCGGCGGTGGCCAGCCGGCTTGCAGTAATGGAATGGTCGATGGCGGTCTGCACCAGATAGGGCAGGGTAAGGGTCGCCCAGGTGATGAGAAGAGAAATAACCACGGCACCAAGCAGCCCGAGCTTATAGGGTTCGGCAAATCTTAGTATGCGGCGCCAGAGCTGTAGGTCTCCGAGAGAGGCCTGGCGGCCCTCTTCACTGTAGCCGTAGTCCATCATGGCAGGGCTACCTCCCCCTGGCTGTCTTGTTGCATCTGTTTTTCAAACATCGTCCGGTACAGGGAGTTGGTGGCGAGCAAGTGATCATGGTCGCCTTCGCTCTGCACCGCGCCTTCGCCGAGGATGATAATATGATCGGTCATCGACAGCAGTTTGATGCGATTGGAGACGATAACTACCGTTTTCCCCTGGAAATGTCGTTTGAGCCCGGCAAACACCTCGTGCTCGGTGGCTACATCGACCGCCGACAGGCCGTCGTCGATGATCAGCACCGGGTGGTCGCAGAGAAGGGCGCGAGCGAGGGCCAGACGCTGACGCTGGCCGCCGGAGAGTTTTACGCCGCGCTCGCCGATCAGGGTGTCATAGCCGTCTTTTTGTGCCAGAATATCTTCGTGGATCGCCGCATTGACAGCTGCCTCGACAATTTCCTCGCGCCGGGCATCAGGCCGGCCAAGGGCGATATTGGCAGCAATGGTATCGGAGAAAAGGACCGGCTCCTGGCCGACGTAACCGATATGCGAACGGATGAAGGCTAAAGGCAGCCGGTTCACCTCAAGGCCACCAAAGAGCAGCATGCCGTCGGCCAGGGGATAGAGCCTTGCGAGCAGTCGGCAAAGGGTTGATTTGCCGGAGCCGGTACGCCCGGTCACCCCGTGAATGCCGGGGCCGAGATTGAGGCTGAGATCGCGGAGGACCGGACCGCTGCCCAAAGGGTAAGTAAAGGTCAAATGGGTCAACCGGTACCCGGGTTGCACCAGCTTCTCTAGTTCCTTCTCGGGGACCGGGTCCGGCAGCATCGCCTCTGTGGTGACCAGGCCGTGAATACGGTCAAGGGAGGTAAGGCCGCGTTGCACCAGATTTGCCACCCAACCGATGGCCATCATCGGCCAGATCAACATATACAGATAGGTGATGAAAGCGACGAAATCGCCGAGGGTGATGGTCGTCTCAATCACCAGGCGGCCGCCGAAATAGAGGACCACCAGCATGCCGGCGCTGCCCACGAGAGTCGCGAGAGGAGTGACCAAACCCTGGATGACGGCAACCCGCAGGTTGCTTCTCACATATTTTTTGCCTATCCGGTCAAACCTTTCGGTCTGAAAGTTCTCCATGGTATAAGCCTTGATAAGACCTATGGAAATGAGGTTGGAACGGGAAAATTCGGTGAGTTCGGAAAACTCTTCCTGCACCGTGGCAAAGCGGCGGTGCAGTTTGGCCGAGAGGACCCGGGTGGCGACCGCCAGAAAAGGCATCGGCAAGAGAGCCAGAAGGGTGAGCAGCGGGTGGATAGCGATCATGAAACCGATGGCCGCAAGCGACATCACCAGGGCATCGACCGCCGCCACCAGCCCCATGCCGCAGGCCATCTGCACGGCTGCGAGATCGTTGCTGGAATGGGCCATGAGGTCGCCGGCGGTCCGTTTCTCAAAAAACGGTGCATCCATTTTGAGGATGTGGCTGAAGATCCGGTTTCTCACCGCCTGTTCAAGGAGTCGGGAAAAACCGATGATCATATAGCGCCAGATAAAGCGGAGAAGAACGACGAAGACGGCGATAAAGATAATGATTCCGGCAAGGCGCAGAAGGTCGGATGGCGTGACGGTCAGGGACTCCAGCGCATCGACGCCGCGTTTGATAACTCTTGGTATGATGAGCTGGAGAAAATCGACGAGGATCAGGGCGGTAAGCCCACCAAGGACCTGCAAGCGATGGCGGCGAAACGAGGGCAGCAGGAGGTCGCGAAGCTGGGCAAAGGGAATCCGCCTGGGTGTGTCGCTCGAATCCGGCGTGGAAGTATGTATGTTCAAATGTGCGGCTCGGTTATAGTAGGCAAAGAAATTGCAGAAATTTTATTAATAAAGGGGAAAACGAGACCATCGCAGACAATAATGACCGTTGATCGGAAAGTCACTTGAAAAACGGAAAAACCGCTGTCCCATTCCTCTCGGCGCGGTCGTGTCGGCGGACGGGGACTTGGAAGTTTTCAGGAATCAAGAGACGCATTCCTGATCTTGCAAATCGCCAAAGTCGGGATTAAAGTATCCCGCTTTCCACCCTCCGGGGCTTTTAAAAAATTTGAACAGAGAGAAAGAGATGCTGACAACACTGGTTATATATTGCCTGGTAGGAGCGGTAGCGGGGATTCTTGCAGGCTTGTTGGGTATTGGCGGCGGCTTGGTGATTGTGCCGATGCTGATCTATGCCTTTGAAAAAGAAGGTGTCCCGCAAGAAGTGATCATGCATCTGGCGCTGGCGACCTCCATGGCCAGCATTATGTTTACCTCCATTTCCAGCTTTATGGCCCATCACCGACGCGGCGCGGTGCACTGGGAGGTGGTGCGGAAAATTGTTGTCGGCATCCTCACTGGTACCTTTCTCGGTTCCTGCTTTGCCTCGTCCTTGTCCGGCAATTTCCTGAAAATATTTTTTGTTATCTTTCTCTATTTTGTCGCCGCCCAACTGCTCTTCAACAAGAAACCTAAAGGCGGGCGTGATTTGCCGGGGACCGCGGGGATGTTTGCCGTCGGCAACATCATCGGCGCGGTGTCGAGCTTTGTCGGCATTGGCGGCGGGACACTGTCGGTGCCGTTCATGCTGTGGTGCAACATCCGGGTCCATAATGCCATCGGTACTTCGGCGGCGATCGGCCTGCCGATAGCGGTGGCCGGGACCGTCGGCTATATCTTCGGCGGCTGGAAGGTCGCCGCTCTGCCGCCCTATTCCGTCGGCTACGTCTATCTGCCGGCGCTTTTCGGTATCGCCGTGGCAAGTGTGCTGACTGCGCCCCTGGGGGTCAAGCTGGCGCACAGTTTGCCTGTTGATAAACTGAAGAGGATTTTTGCCCTGCTACTCCTCGTTGTGGCTACGAAAATGCTGGTGAGTGTGCTGTAGTTTCTTGCAAAGCAGGCTTCAGAGGACGACTCTCAAGAGAGTTTTCTTTTGCGATTATGAAGTGGATGAACTGTCTCTCACTATCCAAAGGTTGACATTATCCACGAATGTAATTACGGTAGGTACATGAAGCCACTGCAACGCAAAGGAGTAAAATTCATGGAAAATCAAATACGGTCAAGGGATGCTAAGCTCGTTCCGATTGGGAATTCCAAAGGAATCCGCATACCCAAAGCTCTTCTTCAAAAATATGGCATAAAAGACTCTCTTTTAATAGAAGAAACCGAAAAAGGACTGCTTCTTCGCAGCAAGGAAGAGATCAAGCTTTCTTGGGAAGATACCTACAAAACCATGGCAAAAGAAAAGGAAGGTTGGAACGATTTTGATACTACGCTCCTTGATGGCTTGGAGGATGAAGACTTTGAATATTAGAAGGTATGAAGTTTATTTTGCCGATCTTAACCCCACCACTGGCAGCGAAATTATCAAAGTCCGCCCTGTCGTTATAATCAGCCAAGATGAAATGAATAAATATTTGGATACTGTCGTTGTCTGCCCATTAACCTCAATCTTGCATCCACTTTGGAGAACTCGAATACAAATAAAATGTGCCAACAAAGATGCCGAAATTGCTGTTGATCAAATCCGAACCATCAGCAAGCAAAGGCTGAAAAATAAAATTGACAATTTATCTGATACTGAAGCCGCACAATTACGAAAGCTTATAACTGATATGTACGGGGAGTAAAAATTTCTATTGTTCAGTTATTATATTCCAATATTTATAGTGGTGCCGGCTGGTTCTGCTACTTTGTATTTAGATTGCGTCTAAATACAATTTCATTTTTTAGATTACTCAACATATTTTTATATTCAGCTTGCATCATTTCCTGGAAAGATTGGTATCGGTTGGCGCCTGGCAACTTATATCCGAAGAACCATGCTTCCCATTCGCCATTTGTATCCATGACATTTGGATTGAGAAGGTATATGGCAGAATCTATTTCGGTGCTGATAGCTAAGGTCCCTTTTAAATAGCTGTCCCGCAGATGCACCGGGTCTTGTCTTTCGCCATAAATAAAATATTGTTGATCGGAAGCATCCAGACCGCCTGACCCCGTTAGCCAATTATTTAATGATTGCGGGTGCATATCTTTAAACCATCCAATCTGGCTAACAGGATAAATGCTGCCGTCTTCGGCATCCATAGCAATTTGTCGCCACCCGTTAGTAACGCGCAAAAATTTCTTATATGACGGCGGCAAGTTTAATCCCAATCGTTTCTCTGTCGCATCTATCTCCTGTTCAGAGGCAGCATGGAAGCCTAAGTAGCCTGTTTTTATGACCTCTTTTCTTAAAGGGGATGCTTGCAAAAGAATATCGCTTTGCAACAAAGCAAGAATATCATCACTCCACTTTTTCAGGAATGATGACCAATCCAAAGAACTAAGAACTTCTCTTCTTGGCATAATTACATGACCTCCTCCTCTTGAATTCTCCTCTTTATGTTGCTTACAGGACTGCAACCCGAAAAATTCAGTTCCAAGAAAAGCCAGCATCGAAAAGACAAATGAGCGCCTATTTAACATGAATAAAGATCGTATCTGGTTCATGTTCAAGTCTCCTGGAAATCATTGTTTCACTCATTGCCGGTGGCCGGTTGGTCCGAGTTGAACGAGGGCGAGGCCCCGCCGGCTAACCAGAAGGCACGTAATTCATCTGAAGTTCCGTTGAATTGGTTGCGGTCGCAGCGGCCGATGCCATCCACGGTGTGCGGTGGATTTCCTGCGGCGCCATCCGTGTACTGCCAGAGGGTCCATTTATCCCATAATTTTGGGATTAACGGTGCCGGTCCATATTGCGCGATCCAAAGCCAGCATTTCGACAGCTCTGTCTGAGCAAGACCTGTGATCCCTGCGGTCACAAGGGCTTCTTTGATTGTGTGACCTGAATACAGCCCTGGGTAACGCCCCGTCACAGTGAAGATGTGGTGCACAAACTGTTCTGCCTCCAAAAGGCTCATGTCGTGACCTTGTGGGTTTGGTTCGAAGTCAAGCACAAGAACGGTGTCTGTTCCAGCGACCGACAAGAAGTGGTCGGCTTGCGCGCTTGGATCACCGGATGTGCCGAAATGATATGCCCCGAACAGGAGTTCCGCCTCCTGGATTTGTCGGCGATTATTGGAGAATGTGGGGTCCATGTAGAGTGTTCCCTGTGTTGCCTTGTGAATCACGGCGAGAATTCCAGCCTGTTGGACTTGGGCAATATTCGCGATGGAGTTGTGGTGCGAAATGTCGATGACGGCGTTAAGCATGGGTTTACTCCTTCAGTTAGATGGGTTGTTTGTCGCATTTCTCACTTGCAGGTGTGGAGAAAATGCTAGGCTTACCTTAGGCGGATTATGAGACTTTGTTATTATGTTCCGCAGAGATCACTACAATCCCCAATCTTTGTTCGGTCTCTACTCTTCGATGAGCATCGGCAGCTTGCCCAAACGAATAGATCTTATCGACGATTGATTTAATTTTACCCTCCTCAATCATTTCTTTAAGTTCCAGTAGTTCTTCCTCCTTTTCACCGGCAAAAGTAAAAATCGCTGTCTTGTCAGTAAACTTAGACGTCAAGAAAGACTTCAGCATGTCGGAAATGCGCGGATTTGCCATCAGATAGCGTCCCTGGTGCTTGAGTGCTTTCAGGCAATCGGAATAGGAACGTTGGGCAACCATGTTGAAAATTACGTCATAGGTCTGGCCGCTTTTTGTGAAGTCTTCTTTGGTATAATCGAAGAAATGATCAGCCCCAATCCGCCGCAGCATTCCCTCCTTGATGGTGCTGTCAACTGCCGTCACCTCGGCTCCCATAGCTTTACCAATCTGCACCCCAAAAGTGCCGATACTTCCACCCGCACCGTTTATCAATACCTTTTCCCCATGTTGGATATTCGCTATTTTTAAAAAGTGAAGGGCATTCAGCCCTCCCAGAGGTACCGCTGCCGCTGCTTCAAAGCTCAGGTTGTACGGTTTCGGCACAATAGTGTAGCTGGCCGGCAGGCTCACGTATTCGCCATATGCCCCCAACCGCAATTTGGTGGTCCCAAAAACCTGATCTCCCTTCTTGAACTTGGAAACGTCTTTGCCGACGGATTCCACTTCACCCGCAAAATATCCGCCCAATATTTTTTTCTTTGGTCGTATGAGCCCCAAAGCAACGTGTCTTTTCGGCAAGCCTGCCATGACACCATAAAAGTGATCTGCTACAATCGGTACCCTTCTTATAACCAATGGAGGATTACCGATGGATCAATCACCAGCATTCCCCCTCGCTACACTACCAGAAGTTCAATCCAGA
>CAIQWD010000095.1 GCA_903875445.1 uncultured delta proteobacterium
GATGTCAGGAGATTGATTGCCCAAGCAGCATTGGAAAAAGATTTTCAATTGGTTTGCCCGCTTCCACGCAAATCGATAGCAAATACCTTCGCGGCCGCAATCATGAAGATCGCGGCATGAAACCTTTTCAGGAAACTTCAGTATATGGACTCACAACATGGCAAAGCCAAGCTACGAATCCATATCACACACAACATCGTAAGGGACGTGGTGAAAACTGAAGTGTTCAGTAACATTTTTTTCTCACTTTTGCCGACTTTTCCTCCCTCAGAATTCTCTATGATGCTGAATTGTTGGTAGAAATCTACAGGAGCATCTTGAGTGCGGGCTAGGTAAGACCGTGCAGTCCAACCACCGGGTAGCGAAGTCCTTCCAGACTCTCCATGTAAATTCCTTTATGAGATTTTACTGGGAGTTATGCTTACCCCCAATGTCATATCGTTCTAGCCCGGAATATTCCTTGAATCCTACTTACCATTTAAGATATCCTTTGACGAAATGGTGTGCTGATGTCAATCGATAATGTTTGATGCACTTCAAATTTGAATCCACGAGGTTTAAAATGGCCCTGACGACCTATAGAATAACAATCTGAGTGTGTAAAAGTTGCAGAGATAGACCAGCAACACAAAAGGGTCATAACCATGATCGACAAGTTGAAAGATGCAATGAAGGAGTGGAAGGAAAAGATGTTATAGGCAAGATCGTGAGCAGCTGTAATAGCTATCTGCAACACATTTTGAAAAAGAAGGGAAGCATTTTATATAAATTGGCTAACACGCCGGACGATGTCCATGAATTGCCGACGGCACTCGAATGCAGGATAAAAGGTGTCAATATAATATGACCGGAGTCAGTTCCTTTTCTTCCGTTATTCTCTTCTTTTTAGTTTTTTTCTGTCTTGCTGGTGAAAGCAATACCACGGCGGCCAATGAGACAACAACCATCAATATCGGAGTTCTGGCCCGACGAGGGCCAGAGGCCTGCTTGCAAGAGTGGTCCCCGACCGCCCAATACCTCTCCGAACGTATACCAGGCACCTCTTTTCAAATCGTCCCCCTCACTTTCCAGGAAATTTCCTCGGCAGTAGAGAGTGCCCGGGTGGATTTTGTCATCGCTAACCCCTATATTTACGTTGAGCTCCAAAATCTTTACGGCGTCAGCCGTATGACTACGATCAAACGGTTGACTTTCCAGGGCTACACTCCTCTGTTCGGCGGGATCATTTTCTGCCGAACTGACCGCCGGAAAATCAATTCTATAGAAGATCTCAAGGGAAAAACTTTTGCCGCGGTCGATGAAACCTCCTTCGGTGGTTGGATGGTGGCCTGGCGTGAATTGAACAGGCTTGGCATCGATCCCGTTCACGATTTTGCCGCATTGACCTTTAGCGGAACCCATGACGATGTCATTCTCGCCGTTCGAGATGGCAAGGCCGATGCCGGGACGGTTGCCACCCCCGTCCTTGAGCAGATGATCGCCGAGGGCAAAATAGCTCCGGACACCTTCAGGATACTCAACAAAGAGACACAACCCGGCTTTCCCTATGCTCTCAGCACCCGCCTTTATCCGGAATGGCCCTTTGCCAGACTCAAACATACCTCGGATGAACTGGCTGAAAAAGTAGCTATCGTCCTGCTTGGTATGCCGATGCAGAGTGCAGCCGCTCAAGCCGCCGAGAGCGCCGGCTGGACAGTGCCTTTCGACTATGCTGCGGTCGAGGCCTGTATGCGCGAGCTGCGTGTGGGTATCTATAAAGATTATGGTAAGATAACACTCGTACTCCTTGTCACCGATTATCGCTGGCAGGTTCTTTCGGTCATTGCAACCATGGCAGTCCTGACCGGTATGCTGGTCCATTTCAGGCAACTGAACCGGAGATTACGGCGATCCGAATCGATTCTGCTGACAGAAACGCAGGAACGCCGACAGGCTAATGATTTTCTTCAGCAGTCACGACAGCAGCTATCTGATATTATTGATTTTCTTCCGGACGCCACACTGGCCATTGACAAGAGAGGACACGTCATCATTTGGAATAAAGCTATCCAGAAGATGACCGGTATTGCCGCTCTGGAGATGATCGGCAAGGGCAACTACGCTTACACCATCCCGTTTTACGGGGATGCCCGTCCGCAGTTGATGGATTTAATTTTCGGAGAACATGAAGAGGTTGAACTCCATTATCCGAGCGTCACCCGCGAAGGAAACACCCTTACCACCGAAGTTTTTTGCAAAGCGCTTTACAATAATCAGGGAGCATGGATTTTTGCGAAAGCCGCACCTTTGCACGATCAGTCTGGAAATGTTATAGGCGCGATCGAGAGTATTCGAGACATCTCAGAGAGAAAACGGGCCGAAGAAGAACAGAAAAACTTGCAGGCCCAGCTTCATCAGTCCCAGAAGATGGAAAGTATAGGTACCCTGGCCGGTGGCATCGCCCATGACTTCAACAATATCCTTGGGATAGTCATCGGTTATGCTGAAATGGCTCAGGATGACTCCCCGGAAGGATCTGTTCTCGCAAGTAACATAAAACAAATCCTGAATGCGGGTTATAGAGCCAAAGAGCTGGTTAAACAGATCCTCGATTTCAGCCGCCAGGCAGAAACCGAACGGATACCTATTCAGCCCGCTACAATCATAAAGGAAGCAGTTAAACTGCTTCGTTCTTCCCTGCCGACAACTATCGACATCCATCAGGATATTGAATCGGCTTCGGGGCTCATTTTGGCTGATCCAACACAAATCCATCAGATATTGATGAACCTCTGTACCAATGCTTTTCATGCCATGGAAGTTACTGGTGGCACTCTCAGCATTTCCCTGAGAAAGTTGACCCTCTCCAAAGAAGATCTCCTTTCTGAACTGTACGCACAATCTGGGGATTTTTTACAGTTGTCAATTGGCGACACCGGATCAGGGATATCCCCGAATATAAAAGCGAGGATCTTCGACCCCTTCTTCACGACAAAGGAGGTCGGCAAAGGCACTGGCATGGGCCTTGCCATCATCCATGGTATAGTTAAAAATTACGGCGGATTTGTTTCCTTCCACAGTCAACCCGGTGAAGGAACAGTCTTTCATGTGTATCTTCCAGTCATAACAGACACGGACCTGCCTCAAAACATTCCGGAAGATTCTCTCCAATTTGGCAATGAACATATTCTTTTGATTGATGATGAGGAAGCGCTGGTGAAGATGGGCAAGAGTATGCTTCTTTCCCTCGGTTATCGTGTGACTGCCGAAACAAACAGTATCGAGGCGCTCACTACCTTCCAGGGTCAACCCGATGCGTTTGATCTGATCATCACCGACCAAACCATGCCGGGAATGACCGGCAGCGACTTAGCCCGGCGCATGCTGCAGATTCGGCCGAACATACCGATCATTCTCTGTACCGGCTACAGCAACATGGTTTCCGAGGACCAGGCCATGGCCATGGGAATCAAGGGTTTTGCCCTGAAACCTCTGGCCAAGAAAGATATTGCTGCACTTATACGAACGGTGCTTGATGACAAATCGGTATAAACCTCAACAGGGTAGATGAAAAAAGAGAGAAAAGGGGTATCTCCCCTGTTCATCTCCAGGTCTTCCAGAGGCACTCGCCAGCAACACTGAAAGGATATGTATGAACGAGCACACAATCTCTGATACCTCGGAACTGGCCTTACTGAGGAAACGTATAGCCGAACTTGAAACCAGGGGAACAGATTTCTGCCAAGAAAGTGAACGTAAACTCCTGAAGATTTGCCATATGGCACGGAACAAAAGCGACCTGATGCGCTCCCTGGTCCTCTTCTTCCAGGGAATGACCGGCTGTGAGGCGGTAGGTGTTCGCCTTCGACAAGGTGAAGATTTCCCCTATTTCGAGACACGCGGATTTCCTGGATCATTTACCAAGGCAGAAAATTTTCTCTGCGCCAGAGATGTACATGGCAATCTCCAGCGCGACAGCAGTGGCAGTCCTGTTCTCGATTGCATGTGCGGCAACATCCTCTGTGCCCGCTTCGATTTTGCCTTGCCATTTTTCACCGTGGCCGGCAGCTTCTGGACCAACAGCACTTCTAACCTTCTGGCATCAACCAGTGAGGCAGATCGCCAGTCCCGCACCCGCAACCGCTGTAATGGAGAAGGTTACGAATCGGTTGCTCTGATACCCCTACGGATACTGGATAAGACCTTTGGCCTTTTTCAATTCAACGACCCAAAGAAAGACCGGTTTAGCCCGGAAATCATCAATCAGCTCGAAGGACTTGTCTCTTACGTTGCTCTAACTCTCGACAAACATCTAACAGATGAAGAGCTGCACGAGAGCGAACATCTGTTGAAATTCTCGCAGCGTCTTACCAAATCCGGCGGCTGGCAGTGGGATGTGGTTTATGAGACCATGACTTGGACAGAAGAGACATACCGCATCCACGATATCGATCCCAGGGACCTGGTGCACGGTTGCCCAGAACTTATCGCACTCAGCAAAGCATGTTACGCAGCCGAGGATCAAACAATAATTATGACTGCCTTCAAACGCTGTGTCGAGTTGGGAGAACCCTATGACCTCGAGTTTTCTTTCACAACCCACAAAGGCCGCCAACTCTGGATCCGCACCACCGCAGGGGCAATATGGTCGGAGGGTCGAATCGGGAAGGTTATCGGCAACATCATTGACATCACCGAACATAAGCTGGTCGAAATGGAGCTGCAAGAAAGTGAGAAGACACTGAAAGCCATCCTCAACACCTCACCTGAAGCAATTTTCCTCATGGCCACCGATGGCACTGTCCTTGCCGCCAACGAGGCCTTGGGCCGCCGTCTGAAAATCCCGGCCGAATCACTCCTTGGCTCCAACCTCTACAATTACATTTCTCCTGAGCTGGCGACTGCACGTCGCATTCACGTGCAGCGCGCTGTTGATACAGGTAAATCCTATTGTTTTGAGGATCAACGTGAAAGCTCTATTATTGAACACAATATTATTCCGATTTTCAATGAGACTGGTTCTGTCAGTCAATTGGCAATCTTCGGTCAGGATATTACCGAGCGCAAACGGATGGATGAACATCTGAAAATATATCAGAATATTGTCTCATCCACACCGGATGGAATTGCCTTTTTCGATGCACAGTACCGCTATGTCATTGTCAACGATGCCTATGAACGTTTTTCAGGCGTCAGTCGAGAAAAATTCATCGGCCAGACAGTGGCGGAGTATCTTGGCGAAGAGGTGTTTGAAAAATCGATCAAACTCCGGTTCGACAAATGTCTGCAGGGTGAAATCATCAGTTTTCAGCAATGGTTTGACTATCCTAGCTTGGGAAGAAGGTTCGTTGAGGTGACATATTGCCCCTACAGGAATATCCGCAACCAAATCGTTGGGGTCGTTACAAACACCAGAGATTTAACAAACCGTAAGAAAAACGCCGACCTCCTTGCGGCCAGGCTCCGCCTGAGCGAGGCATCGGTCACCTTGGGGCTGAATGATTTGCTTACATTGGCCCTGGATGAGGCCGAGGCCGTGACGGATAGTCGAATCGGCTTTTTCCATTTATTTGACGATGATCAAAAAACCATCATCTTGCAGGCTTGGTCTACTGCCACCTCAAACACTTTCTGCAAGGCGCAAGGCACTGGCATGCACTACAACCTGGAGGATGCCGGTATCTGGGCTGACTGTATTCGTCAAAGCCGGGTGATCGCCCATAATGATTATGCCGGCCTGTCGCACCGCAGGGGCATGCCGGACGGTCACGCGCCGGTAGTCCGGGAATTGGTTGTCCCAGTGTTTCGTAACGAGCGGATCGTGGCTATTTTTGCAGTCGGCAACAAGGCCCTGGAATATAACGATAAAGACATCGAGTTGGTGTCGAATCTAGGCGATCTGGTATGGGATATTGTTCTTCGCAAACGGGCCGAAGAGTCCCTGAAAGAGAGCGAGGAGCAATTCCGAACCCTCGCTTCCCTGGCACCGGTCGGCATTTATATAACCAGCCCCGAAGGGAAATGCCGGTATGCCAACCCGCGCTGGTGCGAGATGGCGGGCCTGACCCAGGCAGGAGCCCTTGGTGAGGGCTGGATAGCCGGGCTGCATCCCGATGACCGGGCCATGGTGTATGGCAACTGGCAGCAAATGGTTGAATCCGAAGGCCATTGGGGATTTGAATATCGATTCCAGACACCTGGTGGGAAAACCACATGGGTGTATGGCCTGGCCGCACCGCAGCGAGACGGCACCGGCAAAATCGTTCGATATATAGGTGTAAACACCGACATCACCGAGAAAAGGCAGAGTGAAGAAGCTCTCAAAAATTCCCTGGCCGAAAAAGAAGTGCTGCTGCGTGAGGTGCATCACCGGGTGAAGAACAACATGGCTGCCATTATTGGACTCTTTAACCTGCAGCGTCAGGCGATGAACAATCCGCAGGCCCAGACCATCATGAATGATCTCAGTTCACGGGTAAAGGCCATGAGTCTCGTGCACGAAAAACTCTACCGGTCCGAGTCTCTCGCCAAAATCGATTTTCAAGATTACCTCCAATCACTCATTTCCCACCTGCGATCCTCCTTCGGCTCCCCGACTATCCGTTGTGAGATCAAAGCCTTCGGGGTGGAGATGCCGCTTGATCTGGCTGTGCCCTGCGGCATGATCATCAATGAACTCATCATCAACGCCCTCAAATATGCCTTTCCCAATGAACGGCCGGAAACAGTAAAAAAGGACGATTGGATTCTGGTTACCGCGCATCGTGACAACGACATCTTCCACCTGTCTGTTGCCGATAACGGAGTAGGCCTGCCGCAAGGATTTGATTTAAAAACGGTAAAATCGCTTGGCCTTGTTCTGGTTCGGATGCTTGGTCAGCATCAGCTTGGTGGTCGATACGAAGTTGATCAGACCGGCGGAACACGCTTTAATCTCATATTTTCGATGCGTAACGGGAGAAAAGGACATGAGTAAGGCAACCATTCTTATAGTCGAAGACGACGCCATCCTGGCCATGGACCTGCAGAGGATGATCACTGAACTGGACTACACGGTGGTTGGCCCCTTGGCCTCAGGGGAAGAAGCCATAATCTTCATCCTCGACAACCATGTCGATCTGGTGCTCATGGATATAGAGCTGGCCGGAGCCATGAACGGTATCCGTACCGCCGAAACTCTGCATCAGACCTCGGACATTCCTATCATTTTTCTTACGGGTTTCTCTGGCGATCCACTCCTGGAACAGGCCAAGATTGCCGCACCTTATGGCTACCTCATTAAACCGGTTCCCGAGCGGGAATTGGAAGCGACACTGGAAATTGCTCTGCATCGCCACAGTCTCGACCGGCAACTGCAGAAAAGTCGTCTCGACCTGGCAAGAAGCGAAGAAAAATACCGGCAGCTTTTTGAAAATTCACCCCTCGGCATTTTTCGCACCACCCTTGACGGCAGGGCTTTAGCTGTCAATGTCGAGATGGCCAGGATTGTCGGCTGCACCAGTCCCGAGGAAGCAATTACTGATTTCAGCAACCTCGCCGGTCAATTCTATGTCGATCCCGAGCGACGGCGAGAATTTATCACCCAACTGACAGCCAAGGGTGCCGTGCAGCACTTCGAGTATGAGGGGCAGAAAAAGAATGGTGAGACGCTGTGGATTTCGATGAATGCCAACCTGACCAAAACCGACGCCACCAATGGCCAAGCCGGGGAAGTGGTCATCGACGGTTTTGCCCTCGATATTACTGACCGTAAGCGAGCCGAAGAGACACTCCGGGACAGTGAGGCAAAATTTCGATCTTTAGCCGAAAGCAGCCGCGATTACATAATGCGCTATGACCGACAGGGAAGGCACACCTACATGAACCCCGCTGCTCTGGCTATCTCCGGACTAACTGAAACTGATATTCTCGGCAAGACACATCGGGAATGCGGCTTTCCTGAAGAATTGTGTGCTCTGTGGGAAGAAAAAATCATGCAGGTCTTCGCTAGCGGAGAACCCTACCAGATGGAGTTTTCCTGGAACAGTGTAGCTGGGCCGGTATATCTCGACTGGCAACTGACCCCTGAACATGATGCCGAAGACCGGGTATTCTCGGTGCTGGGGGTTTCACGCGACATCACCGAACGTAAACAGGTCGAACAAAATTACCAGACGTTGTTTCGCGAGATGCTTAATGGCTTTGCCCTGCATGAGATTATCTGCAACGATGCGGGATGGCCGGTCGATTACCGCTTCCTCGCGGTCAACCCGGCCTTCGAGCAAATGACCGGCTTACAATCCGAAGACGTAGTTGGTCGGTCGGTTCGGGAAGTTATGCCAGGTATTGAGGATCACTGGATCAAAAGCTATGGCAGAGTTGCCATCACTGGTGAACCGGCATTTTTCGAGAGCTCTTCCGGCGATCTGAAGAAATATTTCGAGGTTACGGCATATCGGCCTGCGCCAAATCAGTTTGCCTGCATCTTTGCCAACATCACCGAGCGTAAGAAGGCTGAAGACGAACGAAAAAACCTTCAACAACAACTGCAGCAAGCCCAGAAAATGGAGGCCATCGGCACCCTGGCCGGGGGAATTGCCCACGATTTCAACAACATCCTCGGTGCAGTCCTCGGCTATGCGGAAATGGCCCGAGACGACTGCCCGGCCGGTTCGCCGGTGGCACGGGACCTCGACCAGGTCATCAAGGCGAGTCATCGAGCCAAGGATCTGGTCAAGCAGATCCTCGCCTTCAGCCGTCAGGCGGAATACGAACTGATCCCTCTCCAACCGTCAATCGTTGTCAAGGAAACACTGCAGATGCTGCGCTCCTCCCTGCCTTCGACCATTGCCATTCACCAAGACCTCGCAGCGGACACCGGGACCATCCTCGCCGATCCGACGCAAATCCATCAGATCATCATGAATCTCTGCACCAACGCCTTTCACGCCATGGAAGAAAGCGGGGGAGTACTCTCCGTCATCCTGGAGACGCACACCCTCACAGCAAGGGACTTGGGCGATCGGCCCCATGTCAAGCCGGGAGATTTCATCCATATCGCCATCGGTGACACCGGACAGGGAATCGCTCCAGAGATTCGTGACAAAATCTTCGACCCCTTTTTTACCACCAAGGAAATAGGCAAGGGTACCGGTATGGGCCTGTCTATCGTTTACGGCATAGTGGATAGTTACGGCGGTTTTGTCAGCTGTGACAGTCAGCTCGGCAAAGGCACCGTTTTTCATATCACCCTGCCGATTTTGCCGGCCGACCATCCACTGCCGCAAACGGAAACCGTTAAAATCATCCCGATCGGCAGTGAGCGTATTCTCTTTGTCGATGATGAACCCATGCTGAGCGAAATGGGACAGAGTATGCTGCAGAGACTCGGCTATCATGTAACCGTACGAGGAAGTAGCCTGGAGGCGCTCAGCAGTTTTCAAAACGAGCCGAATGCCTATGATCTGGTTATTACCGATCAGACCATGCCGGGAATAACCGGCATTGATATGGCACGGCGAATGCTGCAGATACGACCCGATTTGCCGATCATTCTCTGCACCGGCTACAGCAGTCTCATTTCCGAGAAAAAGGCCATGGCCACGGGAATCAAGGGATTTGCCCTGAAACCCCTGGCCAAGAAAGATATTGCCGCACTTATACGAAAGGTGCTGAGGAAGGGCGAGAGCTCATAAAAAACCATGTCAATGTCCCCGTCCGTCAAGGCAGTACCCGTTCGATACAGCAACAACATCCCGCTTCTCCTGGCCTTGATTGCCGCCGGTCTGGCCGGAAACTATTGCAAGTTCCAGCTCTTTCTCAACATCGACTTCCTGTTCGGCAGTATCTTTGCCATGCTGGTACTGCAGTTCTGCGGACTTGGCCGGGGTATTGTCGCCGCCGCCATGATCGCCGGCTACACCTGCTTCATCTGGAATCACCCCTACGCCGTCATCATCATGACCGCCGAGGTGGCGGTTGTCGGTTGGCTGATGCAGCGGCGAAAAATAGTCATGGTAATGGCCGACACACTGTTTTGGTTGTTCATCGGCATGCCGTTGGTTTACCTTTTTTACCACGGCGTCATGCAGGTTCCGCAAAGCAATACATCCATTGTCATGACCAAACAGGCGATGAACGGCATTGCCAATGCCTTGGTCGCTCGGCTGCTCTTTACCGCTTATACCGTCCGGTCGCGCTCGGCACTGACGTCATACAAAGATATCAGCTACAACCTGTTGGAATTTTTTGTACTGTTCCCGGCCCTTATGCTGCTGGCCATTGGCAGCAGAAGTGATTTTAAGGAAATGGACAGCAATATCCGTACAAGGCTGATTCGCGACAGAAAGATCATCGGCAACAGATTGGAGATCTGGCTGGAAAACAGACAAAGAACGATCATCAATCTGGCTGAAATGGCGGCTTCGAGAACCCCTGAGGAGATGCAGCCCTTTCTTGAATTGGTAACGAAATCGGATGTCAATTTGCCAAGAGTCGGACTCCTGGACCGAACCGCCACAACCGTAGCTTACTTTCCCTTGGTGGATGAACAAGGGTTGAGTACTCTCGGTATAGGAGGTGCTGATCGTCCCTACCTTGCAGTGCTCAAACGGTCCCTGAAACCGATGCTCTCGGAAGCTCTCATGGGCAGGATCGGGATTCCCGAGCCAAGAGTCTTTGTGCTCGCGCCGGTAGTGGTTGGTGGAGAATTTGCCGGTTATACCATCGGCGTTCTCAGCGTGGAGCAGATTGACAACCACCTCAAAAATAGCACTGCAAATACCACCATTCTCTATACCTTATTGGATAAAGACAACAAGGTCATCATGTCCAACCGCCCCGATCAAACGGTCATGATGCCTTTTGTCCGCGGCGAGGGGTCACTTAATCATCTTGATGCAGAAATCAGTCAATGGGCGCCGGTCGTGCCTGCCAACACCCCTGTCTCGGAACGCTGGAAGCAATCCTGCTATATTGCGGAAACCACCATAGGCAGCCTGGCAGAATGGAAACTCATTCTCGAACAACCGGTGGCACCCTTCCAGAAAATACTCTACGACACCTACACCGGTAAGCTGACCCTCCTGTTCCTCATTTTCCTCGGGGCAATGATAATCGCTGAATTCCTCAGTCGCCGGTCAATTGACACCCTCGAAAAGCTCCGCCTGATTACCCATGACCTACCGAGAAAGCTGGTGACGGATGGCGCGGATATCCCCTGGCCGGAAAGCGGCGTTGCAGAGACAAGGCACCTGGTCGACGATTTCCAAGAGATGGCAGCTTCCCTTTCGGCGCAATTCAAAGAAGTCCGGCAACTCAACGCATCTTTGGAACTACGGGTGGTGGAGGCGACGGCGGAACTGCGCGCCGGGGGGGCAAAGTATCGTTCCGCCTATAATCTGCTGCGCCTGATGTGCGACAACGTACCCGACATGATTTGGGCCAAAGACCTGGAAAAACGCTATCTCTTTGCCAATAAAGCCATTTGTGCCAATTTGCTGAATGCTGCCGACACCGACGAACCAATCGGCAAAATGGACATGTTCTTTGCCGAGCGCGAACGAGCACGGCACGCTGATAACCCTGAATGGCACACCTTTGGTGAGATTTGCCGTGATACCGACGCCATTGCCATGGAGGCGGGGGCAGCGCAGCAGTTCGATGAGTACGGCAATGTTCAGGGGAAATTTCTTTTCCTGGATGTGCACAAGGCGCCGTTCATTGATGAAGAGGGAAGGATGATCGGCACGGTTGGGTCCGCTCGCGATGTGACGGCAATCAAAGATCTGGAGAAACAGCTGAAAATGAACGAGAACCAGCTGCGAACTCTGGTGCAAGCCATTCCCGACATGATCTGGCTAAAGAATCCGGAGGGAGTGTATCTGGATTGCAATCCGAAATTCGAGAGGCTTTTCGGTGCCGCAAGAAACGACATCATCGGCAAAACCGATTTCGATTTTGTCTCCAAGGAACTTGCCGATTTTTTTCGTGAAAATGACAAAAAAGCGGTAGAAGCGGGCATGACGGTCACCAACGAAGAGTGGCTCACTTTTGCCGATGGTGGCCATCGAGCCTTGCTGGAAACCATGAAGACGCCGATACTGGATAGTGATGGTTCACTCTTAGGTGTGCTTGGCATCGCCCGCGACATCACCAAACGTAAAGAGACCGAGGATGCTTTACAGGACTCTCTGGCCGAAAAGGAGGTCTTGCTGCGCGAAGTGCATCACCGGGTAAAAAACAATATGGCCGCCATCATCGGGCTGTTCAACTTGCAGCGTCAGGCCATGGAGGATCCGCAGGTCCAGGCGGTCCTGGCGGATCTGAGTTCCCGGGTACGGGCCATGAGTCTCGTTCACGAAAAACTCTACCGTTCCGACTCGCTGGCGAAAATCGATTTCCAGGATTACCTCCAATCGCTCATCTCGCATCTGCGCACTTCCTTTGGTTCTCCGAATATCGACTGTCAGATCGCCGCGCTCGGGGTGGAGATGCCTCTTGATCTGGCAGTGCCCTGCGGCATGATCATCAATGAACTGGTTACCAACGCTCTGAAACATGCCTTCCCGGGGAAACATGCAGGACCAGGAAAAAAGGTCGACAGTATTACCGTTGCCTTGTACCGTGACCATGACACCTTTAGCCTGTGTGTTGCCGATAACGGCGTCGGCCTGCCGCCCGAATTTGATTTGGACGCGGTCAAAACACTTGGCCTGGTCCTGGTCCGCATGCTCGGCGAACATCAACTCGGTGGAGTCTACGCGATCGAGCAGCTGGGCGGTGCACGGTTTACTCTTAAATTTTCCCTTCATAACGGGAGAAAAACACATGCGTAAGGCAACCATCCTCATTATCGAAGACGATGCCATACTGGCCATGGATCTGAAGAGGATGCTCTGGCGGTTGGGCTACACGGTTGCCGGTCCCCTTGCTTCCGGGGAACAGGCCCTTGCCTTGCTGTCCGATAAACCGATCGATCTGGTACTCATGGATATCGAGCTGGCCGGAACCATGAACGGCATTGAAACCGCTGAAATTATTCACCGGACCATTGAAGTTCCGGTGGTTTTCCTGACCGGTTTTTCCCAGGACCCACTTCTTAAACAGGCGAAGATTGCCGCACCCTATGGTTACCTTATCAAGCCGGTTCCCGAGCGGGAATTGTCGGCCACCCTGGAAATGGCCCTGCATCGCCACATGCTGGATCGCCGACTTAAAGAGACTATGGCGGAGTTGCGAGAGAGTGAACAGAACTACAAAACCTTGACAGAGTCCGGCCAGATACTCATCTGGACCTCCGGAACGGATAAACTCTGTAATTATTTCAACAAGATCTGGCTCGAATTCACCGGCCGGACCCTGCAACAGGAACTTGGCAATGGTTGGCTGGAAAATGTCCATGCCGATGACCGGCAACGTTGTCTGGATATCTACATCGGGGCCTTTGAGCAAAGCGAGAAGTTCAACATGGAGTATCGCCTGCGCCGACACGACGGCCAATACCGCTGGATACTTGATGAAGGAGGCCCCCGCTACAACAGCCAGGGTCAATTCATCGGCTATATCGGTCATTGCCTGGACATCACCGAGCGCAAGGAAGCCGAAAAGAAAAACACCAAATTGGAAGCAGAGAACCGACAACTGCAGAAGGCCGAAAGTTTGGGGAGAATGGCCGGAGCCATCGCCCACCATTTTAATAACAAACTTGCTGCGGTGATCGGCAACCTGGAAATGGCTATTGATGATCTGCCAGGCGACACCGGAACTGTGAAAATCCTCGGCAAAGCCCTTCAGGCCGCGCATATGGCAGCAGAGGTCAGCGGCCTGATGCTCACCTATCTCGGACAAACAGTAGGTACACAGACCGCACTGGATCTGTCTGAGGCCTGCCGCCAAAGCCTGCCGCTGCTTCAGGCGACAAGCACCGACAACCTCTCTTTCAAGGTCGACCTGCCATGTCCCGGCCCGATGATCCGGGCAAATGCCAACCAGATACAACAAGTTTTAACCAACCTGATCACCAATGCCCGGGAGGCTACAGAACAGAACCAGGGCGACACGGAGCTGATCGTCAAGACGGTTTTCCCGACGGATATTTCAGGGGCATGCCGTTATCCGATCGACTGGCGACCGGAGGACACAAGCTATGCCTGCCTTGAAGTTAGGGATACCGGCTGCGGCATTGCTGAAAGCGATATTGATAAGCTCTTCGATCCCTTTTACTCAAGCAAATCGAATGGCCGCGGCCTTGGACTTCCGGTAGTTCTTGGGATTGTCAAGGCACACGGTGGTGCTGTCACGGTAGCGAGTGAAGTGGGCCGAGGAACTACCTTCAGCGTTTTCTTTTCAGTGTTTCTTGAGGAAGGCTCCGTTGTCGCAGACAAAACGCTACAATCTTTGCCGATTAAAGGGCACGGCACAGTGCTACTGGTAGAAGACGAGGAAATGTTGCGTGAGATGGCCGATACCATGCTCACCCGCTTGGGCTACAAGGTGCTCCCGGCAAAAGACGGTGTTGAAGCTTTGGAAATATTTAAAAACCACCTCGATGAAATCCGCATTGTCCTGTCTGACCTGAGCATGCCTCGTATGAATGGCTGGGAGACTTTGACTGCTCTACGGCAAATCCGCCCTGACATTCCTGTGATCCTGGCCAGCGGTCACGACCAGTCAAAGGTGCTAGTCGGTGACCATCCCGACCTTCCACAAGTTTTTCTGCAAAAGCCGTATCGGAAGGCAGAGCTGCAGGAAGCCCTGGTCAAAGCAATGGAGGGGAAGAACTCTCCTTTATAAAATCAGCGGCGATACCTGGCAAATAATACCTGCCGATCATTCTATTTTATCGCCATGCGCACTCAGTATCGCGTGTAATGTCGGCAGCACTTCGAGAAAGTACTCAAACATCTGCGGATTAAAATGGCTACCTTTTCCTTCTCGCATGATTGACAGCACTTTTTCTTCCGGCAAGGCTGCCCTGTATACCCTGTCATTGCTCAATGCATCATAGACATCGACCAATGCAACGATCTGTGCCGATACCGGGATCGCATCATTTTTTAGGCCACGAGGGTATCCGGAACCATCCCATTTTTCATGATGATACAAGGCTATGTCATGGGCCATCTGGAGAAGAGGTATGCTGGAATTTGCGAGAATCTGAGCGCCTATTTGTGGATGCTGCTTTATGATTGCAAACTCTTCCGGCGAGAGTTTTCCCGGTTTTCGCAAGATTTCATCGGGAATACCGATTTTGCCGACATCATGCATTGGTCCGGCAACCCGCATATAGTCAATTTTCTCCTGGCTCCAGCCTATTTTTCTTGCTAGAACTTCCCCGTAAAGTCCAATCCTTTTAATATGTTGTCCGGTTTCTTCATCGCGATAGCCAGAAGCCGAAATGAGATGCAGGGCTATTTGTTCTTCCCTATTGCGGATATCTTCGGTTCTATCTCGAACCTCTTGTTCGAGGTGTCTTTCATAACCCTCGTGCTCCAAAATTATGCGCCGGCGCTCCAGGGCATTGAATATATTTATTATGAATTCATTTCGCTCAAAAGGTTTGATAGTGTACCCAAAAGCGCCTTTTTCTAAAGTCAACAGTGCTGTTTCTCTGTTGTCAACAGCCGTTGCCATTATCATCGCAGTTGTCGGGAAGCTCTCGCGGACGATACTTAATAATTCAATTCCAGATTTTCCAGGCATCGTAATGTCTGAGATGACTAAGTCATAGTGGGTTTGGCGCATTAAAGAAATTGCATCGTCAACGCAATATGCTGTGTCGCAAGAAATTCCTTCTCTTCTTAACCAAGCAGCCACCATATCACACAAAGCCATCTCATCATCGACCGCTAAAATCCTGGCTTCTGATATATTTATCGGCTTTCGTGTTTTATAAAGATTCATAGGTTAAGCTCAGAGCAGAAGTATCAATGATCATTAGAAATTCCCAAAACACAAGGCAACAACATTCGAGCTCATTGGTTTTACATAACCAATGCATAAGAACATCGGTGAGGATATATAGAATCAGCCGCTTACATTTATGCCGGTTGGTACGCCAATCTCATGGAAGAAGTTTACTCCTATAGTATCTGAACTTCAAATTATATTGATAAAAACATCTACAAGTAAACAATAATCGGAAAAATATTCATCTTGGCGTATTCATTTACCAATATCAATAAGATGGGACTGCCAGCGCCACATGAAAAATGTCTGTTGACAGTTTTGAACTGTTACGACGACTGCCGGCCTAAATCCGAGGAATTTCCGGAAAAAATTTCTGGTTAATTTTTATCTGACGGATATGATATGGATAATTCGTAAACGGCAACCTCAATTAAAAGGCACACTATGAATAAATCAGATCTGATAGACAGACTCGCAAGAGACCAAATGAAATTCCTACATTCAAGGTATTGCTGAATATACTTTTGAGCAACGCCAGAGCATTGAAACCTGAAATGATGCAGAGATTATACGCTGTAACTCCGGACAATTTACTTGCTCATTCTAAGTAATCGCTGGATCTTACAGACGAGCCAAGGTTTTATGATATTCTTCTGAAAGAAGCGCTCATTTTAAAAAAGGAGATTGCAATGTCATCCGCCATCGACGAAGCCGTTCAAAGAACAAGACTTTCGATGTCAAATCAGATGGAGATGCTCATCTTCCGATTAACCGATAAACAGCTCTACGGTATAAATGTTTTTAAAATTATCGAAATTATTGAATGTCCGAAAAGAATTGATCGTGCTCCCAACTCTCACCCGGCAATCAGAGGTGTTATCGACTTTCGTGGAAAGGCAATTGCTGCCATAGACCTCTCTCAGGCGGTAGGTCTTTCCAGCAAGAACTTCAATGACGAACTGGCCTATGTCATCATTTGCGAATACAATCGGCAGCTGACCGCTTTTATCATCGACTCCCCGGAGACCTTGCTGACCAGAAGTTGGGGCGACATCCACAAACCTAAGGGGATAAACGCAAAGTCTTTGGTGGCGATTGCCTACAATGATGACAATGAGGCAGTCATGTTGTTGGACATAGAAACTATACTGGCTGAAGTAGTCGGACTTGATGAGGGAATGGAGGTACCTTCCCTTGGGCGCGGTAATCTGGAATGGTCCTCACTCCATATCCTGCTGGTAGATGATTCGCGTACGGCCTTACTCATGCTCCAGTCACTGCTTGACAAGTTGGGTTGCAGGCACAACTCTTTGCAATCTGCAGATCAAGCGCTCGATTTTCTTAACGATTGTCTGCAGAAAAACTTACCTCTGGTCGACATGGTCATATCCGACATCGAAATGCCAGGCATGGACGGATTTACGCTGGCGCGTACAATCAGGGAAAACCCGGCCTTTCATGACCTCAAAATCATGCTACACAGTTCAATGAGCAATCCCACAAATCAAATAAAAGCCAAGCAGGCAGGCGCCAACGATTTTGTAGCAAAGTTTGACCCAGTATTTCTTTCAGAACGAATCGCTGCTCTGTGTGGTCTGACAGCATGATCCCAGCCCTGGGCTACCGGTTTCTAAACACATCTTGTCTTGGGTGATCAGGAACATTTGTCAATAATGTGTATAGTTAGACTGGTTCCAGTGTTCAGCCATTCATTTTCAGCCACTTTGCGTTTGTTTTTTTATGAATGATTTCGGCAGGCAAATCCCTTGATCTTTCCTGACAATATTTTGAGTTTGTCAGGCAGTGCTCTGAAATTCGTCCGAAGAAACCGGTCTACTCGTCATTGTCGCCGTCACTTCTTCGGGGCAATAAATATTCCCACTTCCTTGACATTGCCTGCCATTTCGTCGCATGATTGAGGACGAGTCCGAAGTCCGGAATTATTTAATGCAGCAATTTTTATACCCGTTGTGATTTACTTACCTAGGATATTTTATGGTCAAAGCAAGACTGCTTGTGGTTGATGATGAACCGATTCTCCTTGAACTGGTTGTTCGAAGATTGGAGAGGATGTCATACCAGGTCGTTGCCGCAAACTCAGGTATAAAAGCCCTGGAAATCCTGCAGGAGCATGAGATTGAGGTGCTAGTCACTGATTATAGGATGCCTGGGATGGACGGTTGTGAAATTATCACGAGGGCATTGCAACTGTTTCCGCTTCTGCAAGGTATTGTTGTAACCGGATATAGTGATATAAAATCGGCAATCAATGTGATGGGTGCAGGGGCATTCAATTATTTGCAAAAGCCCATTGATTTTGTTGAACTTAATGTGGTCATCGAAAAAAGTCTTGAAAAGCGTAGGCTGCTTCAGGACATACAGAACAAGCAGAAACAATTGGAGGACTATCGCCTTCATCTTGAAGATATCGTGGACAAACGAACGGTAGCGTTAATCGAGGCTAATGAAAGATTGAAAAAGGAAATAGAGGAAAGAAAATGCCTTGAGATTTCTCTCCGTGAAGCAAAAAAACTTGCGGAAAACGCCAGTAAGGCAAAGAGCGAATTTCTGGCAAATATGAGTCATGAAATACGCACTCCCATGACCAGCGCTATAGGTCTCCTCAATCTTGTACTCGATACGGAGCTTTTGCCAAAACAGAAAGCCTATCTGGAGATGGCGAGAATCTCGACCGTGGTCATGCACAATCTCCTTAATGATATTCTTGATTTTTCAAAGATAGAGGCGGGAAGATTGAATCTGGAGACCATTCTTTTTAACCCGCGAAAAGTTGTCAAGTCGGTAATCGATTTACAACATCTTCAAGCAGAAGAGAAATCCATACAGCTTTCCTCCATAGTTGCCGATGATGTTCCGGATTCGGTCATAGGTGACCCGAATCGTCTGCGCCAGATTATCCTCAATCTAGTCACCAATGCCATAAAGTTTACTCAATATGGCCAGGTTGAATTGATCTGTAGGCGGTTAACAGACGAAGATTCCAGTGATTCAAAAAATGTGGTTCTTCATTTTTCTGTAAGAGACACGGGCATTGGCATCAACAAGGATAAGATAGCTGTCATCTTTGAAGCCTTCACCCAGGCGGACAGCTCGACAACTCGGAGGTACGGAGGAGTTGGCCTTGGCCTGAATATTTGCAACAAACTTGTAGCCATGATGGGTGGGCAAATCTGGGCCGAAAGCGAGCCCGGCAAGGGGAGTATTTTTTACTTTACCTGTAAATTGTTAACCGAACGTACCGGGGAGGAAAAGAGAGGCGGGCTCTTGGCCAATTGCAGCGATGAGGAATGTGCATCCCCGGGAACTAAAGCCGGGACTGTTCTGGTTGTTGAGGACGACCAGACCAATCAATTGGTCATTCGCCAGATACTTGAGCATGAAGGGTTCACCGTTGTCAGTGCAATTGATGGCGTGACAGCCTTGCAACAACTTGATAGGCAATCTTTTGATATGGTTCTTTTGGATATTATGTTACCAAATATGGATGGCTATGAAGTCGTTCGCCGGATTCGACATCGGGAAAGCACTGCCGGAGATGGGACTGTTGGCATACCTGTTATTGCCTTGACCGGTTTGGCCAGTGAAGATGAGAAAAAGCGATGTTTGCAAGCCGGCATGAATGACTTTTTAGCCAAGCCTTTTGCTGTCAATGAATTCATTGCCAAGTTGCAGAAATATACGCACCCCCAGGTACTTCAACAACAGGTAGGGAACGGACATCAAGAAATAGCAAAAACCTCTCTGCTGATGGGCGAAATATTTGATGAAAATGATGCGCTGAATCGGGTTGCTGGTGATCGAGAGATGTTGGCAGAACTAATAATAACCTTTTTGCAGAAGGGTCCCGATACCATAGCCCTGTTGCGAAGAGCTGTTGATTCAGGTGAGAATATTCTCTTGATTGAACATGAAGTGCATTCCCTGAAGCAAATGGCCATTGAGATAGGAGGAACTAATTTAGCCGATGAACTTTTTAGCCTTTTGATGCAACTCAGGAAAAGGAAAATTATTAAGGATATTCAAAAACAGATCGATAGTTTGGTTGATGAATTTGAACGTTTCAGGAACGAGCCGAGGGTGCAGCACTTGGTTCAGACAAAATGAAAAAATCGAGCCGAATATAACCAAAAAATCCTGCAGAGTGGTTGGAATACTTGAGAGAAACACCCATGACGGATGCCCTGTAATGAACGAGAGCTTTTGCTCCGGAGGATGCAGGGAAAATAACGATTCAGGAGGATGGAAATGCCAAGCAAGAAGAACGCAAAGCTCAAAATACTCGTCGTAGAAGATGATTTTATGGTTAGGCAAGTTGTCCGCGACATTCTCGAAGAATTCGGGAGTGTAGATATTGCGGTGAATGGTGAAGAAGCTATCCAGGCCTTTCGTGTTGCTTGGCGTAAACAGGAGCCTTACGATCTGCTCTGCATGGACATTATGATGCCGGTAATGGATGGGAATGAGGCTTTGGTGAAAATTCGAGATGTTGAGAAATCTCTTGGCATAATTGGTTCTGCAGAGGTGAAGGTTATAATGCTAACTGCGCTTGATGATGCCAAGACCGTTGTGAAGGCCTATTCGAAAGGAGGGGCCACTTCATATATCGTAAAACCCATTGAAAAAGAGCGATTGGTGAACGAAATGCGAGATATTGGCTTGATTAACTGAGCAAGAGAGGCTCTGCTCTCATTGGAGAAGTGATGAATCGATAAATATCGACGCCAGCCCAGTCTCCGGCAGCCAGGCCCAAAGCCAGAAGAAGGGCAGCGATACCGGAAAAAGCAAGGATCAACAGGCGTGATTGGCTGCGCCACAGGGCAAAGTCCTCACGCTCATCGATTTTACTTTGCAGAAACCAAGGAGAACCGGGAACCGGTTGGATGTACGAAATAACCTTTTCGCCACAATCATCTGTCCCCCGTACTATCCCTGCCTTGCCGCTTACGGCAGCGGCAGACGGCACCTGGAGGCTGGTTTTCGGGATACGTAAATGCATGGCACTTTCCGGTCGGGAGCGTGCAGGCGGAGGGAAAATCACACTTTGAACTTTTTCATCAACTCCTGCAGTTGGCCAGCAAGGTCCGACAGGCCCTGGGCACTTGCCTGCACCTGGCTGCTGCTCGCACCCACTTGGTTGGCCTCCTGGTTGATCTCGGCGATATTTTTGGTGATTTCCGCTATGACCACGGTGCTCTGGGCCACATTTTCATTGACCTCGACAATACCCTGGGCGGCCTGCGAGATATTACCGGCAATCTCGTTGGTGGCGGCTGACTGTTCCACTACCGCCGTGGCGATGCCGTTAATGACATTGTTGATTTCCGAGATGACTGCGGTAATATTTTCAATATCGCCGATGGTTGAACTGGTGGTTGTTTGCATGTCACTGATCTGTCGCTTAATATCAACCGTCGCCGCCGCCGTCTGCCGGGCCAGTTCCTTAATTTCGTTGGCGACTACGGCAAAACCCTTGCCCGCCTCACCGGCCCTGGCTGCCTCGATGGTGGCGTTGAGGGCGAGGAGGTTGGTTTGCTCGGAGATCTCGGTGATCGTTTCCGTCACTTTGCCGACCTTTCGTGCCGATTCGCCGAGGGCGGTGATTTTTTCCGAGGTGGCTTGACTCTGCTTCACCGCTTTCTCCGATACTTCGCGGGCCTTTTCGGCGCTATGACTGATCTCGTTGACCGTAGCGGTCATCTCTTCAGTAGCGGTGGCGACCAAGCCGACGTTGCTGGAGCTTTGCTCCATGGCGGCGGAGACCGAATGGATGTTTGAACTCATTTCCTCTGCGGCGGTAGCGACCGTTCCTGATTTTTGAGCCGTTTCATGGGCCGAAGAAGACAGCTGCCGAGAGACGGCGGCAAGATCCGTTGAGGAGGTAGAAAGGGTGTTGATGCCGGTGATGATTTCGCCGATCATCGACCGCAATTGCCCCAGGGTGCCATTCATCGACTTGGCCATATTACCAATTTCATCCTTTTGGTCGATTTCAAGTTTGGTGGTCAAGTCGCCTTTAGCCATGGTCTCGGCCAGTTTCACCGTCAGGGCCACCGGACCGGTGATGGAACGGATGATGAGGAGTGCCGCGATTGCACCGACAACCAAGGCGACGAGCATCAAGACGATGATCAGGGTTTCTGCGTGGTTTGCGGCTTCTTTCGCTTCCTTGGCCTCATGCTTTGCCAGATCGTTGTGAAAGGTGACAACCTCATCGCTGGCGGCAAAATATTTGCTTTGCGCCGCCCGAATGGTAGTGAGCAACATTCCCTTAGCTTTGTCGAGGTCGCCCGCCTTCACCAGTTCGATATATTGTTTATATAACTCGATATAGCCCACCCGAGCGTCGAGGAGGGCTTGAGTTTTGGCTTTGTCTTCCTTGCTCACGCTGGTTTTTTGCAGGATGTCGATGTTCTTGCCGATAGTATCCCGGGCCTTTTCGACGCGCAGCAACTCGGCCTGTTGGGTCTCTTTACTGGTATCGATGATGATATTGCGAAGGGCCCGGGCAATGATATTGATGTTGGCGATGATGCCGTTAGCCACTTCAACCTTCGGCATGCGATCTTCGGCCAGGGTTGTGACATCATCGCTCAACCCTGAGATCATTTTAAAAGATATACCGCCGTTGATCAGCAAGAGTACGAGAACCAGGCCAAAGGCCAGGATCAGCCGGGTTCCGATTTTCATGTTTTTCAGCATTTTTCTCTCCTTGAAGTAGTATTGCACGCTTTATTCTTTCTTATATCGCCTGCTTGGATCAATGGTTGTTTAGCAAGAAATATTCCATCCAAGATAGAGTGATCGGTAATCAACTGCTTTGCCCAGCATATCTCACCTTCCAGGCAAGAAACAAAGCGCGGGTACTTATTTTCCGGTTACCATAATTCTGCCTTTCCGGGTGCAGGAGGTGAGTTTACCTCCCATTTTTCAGAGGTAATGGCCGTAATGGTCAGTTTAGCCACTCACCTTTGAAGAAATATCTTTATATTACAAATAGATATTGTTTTATACAGGCTTGCTGTCCGGGGAGGTGAATTTACCACTCGGAATTTTACGCAGCAACTTTCGCAAAGATTGTTTGTCGGGAGATTGAGGTCTTTCTCGTTCAGGGAGTCGTCGAGGTCTTAAGGGATTGTTTGATCGCCGCTGTCAATTCTGCCTCGGCCAGCGGTTTGACAAAAAAGAAACTGACTTTGGCGGTGCGTAGCGCCTGTTCGGTAATGCCAACGTCCTGTTCCGTCACGACAATGACCGGTGGATGGTCGATGCCGGAGGTTGTTGCCAGTTTTTCCAGCTGTTTCAGGATGGAGATGCATGAACGATTCTCACCAAACAGCTCGAAAATGATCAGGTCGAACATCTCTACCAAGAGAAATTCGGCGTCGAATTCTTCGAGAACCAGGTGGATTGGGGAAATGTTCATGGTTGCCAGAACCCCTTCGACGGTCAGCATGGCGCTCCGGTCATCGTAAATCAGCAAAACATTCGACATTTCAGTTCCTGGGTGGGTGGAGATTTGCGCTTTTGCACCACATGATCTGGGAACAATCTAGCAATTTCTGCACCAAGGAATAAGCCAAACAAAGGTTGTTGTATATCTATCTGAAATTAAAATCTATTCTTTAATATTTATTTTTATATGCGGAGTTGCCGGTGCCATAGCACGTGTCTTTTCGGCAAGCCTGCCATGACACCATAAAAGTGATCTGCTACAATCGGTACCCTTCTTATAACCAATGGAGGATTACCGATGGATCAATCACCAGCATTCCCCCTCGCTACACTACCAGAAGTTCAATCCAGA
>CAIQWD010000096.1 GCA_903875445.1 uncultured delta proteobacterium
ATTCGGAGAGAATGGTCCCGATGCCTTCCGGCTCCAATTTCTCCCCGACCATCGCAAAGTCGAGCACGGCAATTTTGGTACGCTGAAAGTCGGCCAGAACCGGAGTCGCAAAGATACTGGCCATAATCAACAACCATGCAACTATATTGATAGTTTTCAGCATACATTTTTTGGATTTCATAATCGGCCCCAGAGAAAAAGGTAAATTGGTGACAAGACAATTGCCCTGACCGCAGCGGCGGAGAGTGTTCAACAAGGGCTGGGGGTCAAAGCTTTGATGTTGACATGTGTGTAAAATATAAACAAAACCAATTGCTTTCATGGTCGATATCTGGGGCCATGATACCCAATTCCAACGATTCAATATACCGGATAAACCGGTGATCTTTTTGTTAGCTTCTAAGAGACTAGCTGATTACTGGTGCAAGAAAAGCAAACATTGTTTCCGGCCTTGCCCGAACGCCGCCTTTTGTTTTCTCTAGTAGCCCCAACTTCGCAAGAGCATTAATATCCCTGTTGAGCGTCTTGTCGGTGAGAGTTGCATACACTTCGGCAATACGAGGCGTTATGTGCCGGACTTTTGCCACAGGAACAGCATCAACACTGTCCGACAGATCCAAAATCAATCTCCGCCGCCTGACTTCTGATTTTTCATCCTTATTGCTGAACTTTTCATGGATATAATCTTTCCAGTGAACATACACCTGTTGCTGCCGAATGAGTTCAACCTGTTCAGCAAGACCATCTACAAAACCCTGCAGGGCATACTTAATGAAAGGGAAGATATCTCCGCCTGACTTGTGCGAAGCATCGAGCTGCTTGTAATAGTCGGTTCTGGTCATGTTATAATGGTTACTCAACAGATGGGCTGATAAGTCGGCAACACCACACGAAAGCAAAACCTGGAACTCAATGAGTCTCGCTGTTCTTCCGTTGCCGTCGCCAAATGGATGTATCCACGCCAAGTATATATGGCAGATGATCGCCTTGTAAATTCCATAGACGATCTTTTCATCGTCCGACGGTGGTGTAAATTCATTCATCCAGTCACACAATCGCTTTAACAGGTACTCACAATCTTCCGCAGGTGCTCCGCGATACGTCCACACCCCTACACTGTGCTTTCGTATTTCACCTGGAACAACATCGTCCGCCAGTTTCAGATTCTTGAGCACAAGAGTGTTGTAATGTTTGATCTGTTCTACGGAAAGAGCGGCATCTTTGCCGCTAAAAAGATTTTCTGAAATTTCATCACAGGCTTTGATAATGTTATCTACCTCCTGCTGCAGATAAGCCTTTGACGGCGGCAAACGAAGTTTCCCTTCCAGGTGTTGTGAAATTTCTTCCGCGGATAGAGTGTTGCCCTCAATTGCAGTAGTGGCCATAGCTCCTTTTACCAGATACAACTTGTACAGCTCTTTTGCGACGGCCGGCAACAACGGAACACCGGAAACATGCATGCATTTCGAGCTAGCTTCACCAAGTAATAACCAGTGTTTGTGTGTTGCCTTCCTTAGGTCAACGACAAAGGATATCCATGGATGTGTCTTTTCATATGTCCTCATAAATGTCCACCATGACATAATCTATATATGACGAAATATCGGTTACATGGAATGCAAACATAAATATTTTAAACTAAATATATTTACATGTTGTCTACTGTAGATTACCATATTAGACAACATAATGTCTAATTATGTAAGCAAATAAACACTATTATCTAAACGGTATTTTAAGGGGTAGTAATGAACAACTCTCCTGTTAATGCAACACCCTCAACCGATATTCTGTCTTCAGCGTTTCTCCTGGCAAATGTCGGCGCACCTTTTGTCATCGGCCTGGCAGTTGGTTATTTTTCCAAGAAAATACTGCGATTAGCTTTGTTTCTAGGTGGAGCGGCTATCGTGTTACTCTTCATCACCGAGTATTATGGCATCACCCATATGCCCGACGAACAACTGCAAAGTGCTGCCACCGCTGCTACTGGTATCGCTCAACAATCCGGTGGTTTTCTGATGGAACGCCTGTCGCATATAACCAGTAAGGGTGTCAGTGCCGTGGCCGGATTCTTTGTTGGTCTGAAAATAGGTTGAGGTTTGGACTGGCAACCTTAATAACGGTACATAGCGCCAGAGTTAAGACGATTTTCTGATACCATCAGCGGTACGAAACTCCATATTCCACATTAAAAGTTCCTCTTTCCGATTCTGAATTTTGCCCGCAGTTGTTGACCAGCCGCTCCTTTCGAATTTCATCGACATCAGTAGCCCCTTTGTTCTCCATCAATCCCGTTTCTTGATACTCATTTGATACTTCTGCCAGGTGTTTTGACCTTTTTTTGATATCAAGGGTGTTACAATTGGTGGTGAAAGAGTAAAAACTTCAAGAGGAGGTTGCGAAACCGGCCTGACATATTCCGAGGCTGGACGTGATACCAACAAAGTGACGGGAGCAATATAATGAGCATCAATGAGTGGATAGAAACAATTCTTTTCTTTGTCGTGCTGCTGGCCCTGATCAAGCCGCTCGGCATCTTTATGGCCAGGGTCTACCAGGGGGAGCGAAACTTCCTTACGCCTGTCTTTGCCCCTTGCGAGAACCTTCTCTACCGGATCTGCGGGGTAAAAAAAGACGAGGAGATGGACTGGAAGCGTTACGCCTGGGCCATGGTCCTCTTCAATCTGGTGCTTTTCGTGGCGCTTTTCGCCATGATGATGCTCCAGCACCTGCTGCCGCTCAATCCGCAAAAGCTGCCGGCCTTTACCTGGCAATTGGCGCTGAACACGGCGGTCAGCTTCGTCACCAACACCAACTGGCAGGCCTACTCGGGGGAAACGACCGCCAGTTACTTCACCCAGATGGTGGGGCTTGCGGTGCATAACTTCGTTTCCGCCGCCACCGGCATGGCCATTGTCATTGCTTTGATCCGCGGCTTCGTCCGGCGCAAGACCGGGGTGCTGGGGAATTTCTGGGTCGATATGACCCGCGGTACCCTCTATATTCTCCTGCCGATTTCTCTTCTCTGCGCCCTCGTCCTGGTCTCCCAGGGCGTGATCCAGAACTTCAGCCCCTACAAGACGCTGCCGCTCGTGCAGGCGATAAGCTACGACAAGCCGATGCTGGACGACAAGGGAGCTCCGCTTACGGATGCCAAAGGCAATCCGGTCACCGAAAGCGTGACGGTGGGGGAGGTCACCCTTCCCATGGGTCCGGTTGCCTCCCAGGAGGCAATCAAGGAACTGGGAACCAACGGCGGCGGCTTCTTCAACGCCAACTCGTCCCACCCCTACGAGAACCCGACACCCTTGTCGCATTACCTGGAGATCTTTCTGATCCTCCTCATCCCCGGCGCCCTTACCTGCACCTTCGGGGTCATGGTGGGGAACCTTCGCCAGGGATGGGCGCTCCTTGGGGTCATGCTTTTCCTCCTGATCGCCTCGTTTGCCGTGCTGCAGGGAGTTGAGGCGAGCGGTAACCCTCTTCTCGCCAAACTCGGTGTCCATGGGGCCAACATGGAGGGGAAAGAACTGCGCTTCAGCCTGGCCGGCACGAGTCTGTTCGAGGTGGCCACCACCGGCACCTCCTGCGGTGCGGTCGCTGCCATGCACGACTCCCTCACTCCTCTCGGCGGTATGATCCCGCTCGCCCTGATTCTGCTGGGGGAGGTGGTCTTCGGCGGGGTCGGCTCCGGTCTCTATACCATGCTCGCCTTCGCTATAATCGCCGTCTTTGTCTCCGGGCTGATGATCGGCCGGACGCCGGAATATCTAGGGAAAAAGATCGAGGTGCGGGAGATGTGGCTGTCGATCGTAACGATTTTGACGGCCGGAATTACGGTCCTGATTCTCTCCGGGGTCGCCATGATCACCCCGGCAGCCGTTTCATCCATGGCCAACCCCGCCGCCCATGGCCTCTCCGAGGTACTCTATGCCTTTGCCTCCATGGCTAACAACAACGGCAGCGCCTTTGCCGGGCTGAATGCCAATGTCGGTTTTTACAACCTCCTCGGCTCGCTGGCGATGATCCTCGGCCGCTACCTGCCGGCCATTGCGGTGCTCGCCATGGCTGGGTCGCTGGCGGCGAAAAAATACGTCCCTCCCAGCCTCGGGACGCTGCCGACCGACAAGGTGCCGTTTGCCCTCTGGCTGACGCTTGTCATCCTCATCGTCGGCGCCCTGACCTTTTTCCCGGCCCTCTCCCTTGGGCCGATTGTCGAACACCTGACCATGTTGGGAGGCAAATAATAATGTCGAAACATACTGCTGCACCGATTTCTCTTTTCAACGCGCGGATCATGCGACCCGCTTTGCTCGATTCCCTCAAGAAGCTCGACCCCCGCATTCTCTGGCGCAATCCGGTCATGTTCTGCGTGGAGATTGCCAGTACCATTACCCTGGTGACCTTCGTCATGTCGCTCACCGGCGCGAACCAGGAGCCGGCCTGGTTTACCGGCACAGTCTCCGTCTGGCTCTGGCTGACGGTTATTTTTGCCACCTTTGCCGAGGCGTTGGCGGAAGGACGAGGCAAGGCGCGCGCTGCCAGCCTGCGGAAATCGCGTACCGACGTTACGGCCAAGCGCCTGACCAAGCCGGAATTCGGCAGCGACTTCACCGTCGTCGGGGCAAGTCAGCTGCACAAGGACGACTATATTCTCGTTGAGGCCCATGAGATGATCGCCGGGGATGGGGATGTCATCGCCGGCGCGGCACTGGTGAACGAAGCAGCGGTAACCGGAGAATCGGCGCCGGTGGTCCGCGAGTCGGGAGGGGACAGGAGCGCCGTCACTGGCGGTACCGAAGTGATCGCCAGTTCCATCATCGTCAGGATTACCGCCAATCCGGGAGAAACCTTCCTCGACCGGATGATCTCGCTGATCGAAGGGGCGAAGCGGCGCAAGACCCCCAACGAGACCGCTCTGGAGGTCCTCTTGATCGCTCTGACCCTGGTCTTCCTGCTGGTCTGCGCCAACCTGAGCCCGCTGTCCATCTACAGTGTACAAGCGGCGGGCCAGGGAACGCCGATTTCTCTGACGATCCTGGTGGCCCTTTTCGTCTGTCTGGCACCGACTACCATTGCCGCACTCCTGCCGGCCATCGGCATCGCCGGCATGGACCGCCTCTTTCAGAAAAACGTCATCGCCTTGTCGGGCCGGGCTATCGAAGCGGCCGGCGATGTCAACGTGCTGCTCCTCGACAAGACCGGCACCATTACCCTCGGCAATCGGGAGGCGGTGGAGTTCGTGCCGGTGGGAAGACACACGGAACAGGAACTGGCAGAAGCAGCTCTGATGGCGTCGCTCACCGATGAGACGCCGGAGGGAAGGAGCATCGTCGTGCTGGCGAAAGGGAAATACGGCCTGAAGATGGAGGTGCTGGCCGCCGATGCACAGACTATCGCCTTTAGTCCGGACACCCGACTCTCCGGGATCAATGTCGGCGGCAAGCAGTACCGCAAGGGGGCTTCCGATTCAACGATTGCCTTCGTTAAGAATCTTGGTGCCCAGGCCATCCCGAGCAACTTGAAGGACGTGGTGGACAGGATCGCCCGGGCCGGCGCAACGCCCCTGGTGGTCAGTTGCGACGCCGAGATTTACGGGGTCATCAACCTCAAAGACATCATCAAGAGCGGCATTCAGGAGCGGTTCCAGCAGCTTCGGAGCATGGGGATCAAGACCATCATGATCACCGGCGACAATCCCATGACCGCCGCCGCCATCGCCGCCGAGGCCCAGGTGGACGATTTCCTCGCCCAGGCAAGACCGGAGGAGAAGCTGCGCCTGATCCGGGAAAACCAGGAGGCGGGCTACATGGTGGCGATGACCGGCGACGGCACCAACGACGCCCCGGCACTTGCCCAGGCGGACGTGGCGGTGGCGATGAACACCGGCACCCAGGCAGCGAAAGAGGCGGCCAACATCATCGACCTGGACTCGAACCCGACCAAACTCCTCGACATCGTCGAGGTGGGCAAGCAGATCCTCATGACCCGTGGCAATCTGACTACCTTCAGCATCTCCAACGATGTGGCCAAGTACTTTGCCATCATCCCGGCGATGATGCTCTCCATCTATCCCCAGTTGGGGGTGCTGAACATCATGCATCTGGCCACTCCATTCAGCGCCATCTTGTCGGCGGTCATTTTCAATGCGGCCATTATCCCCCTGCTGATTCCGCTGGCCCTCAGGGGGACCAAGTACCGCCCCATGCCCGCCGAAAAGCTTTTGATCTACAACCTCCTCATCTATGGAGTCGGTGGGATCATCGCGCCTTTCTTGGGAATCAAGGCGATCGACCTGGCGATTGGGTTGTTTGTGTAATATCATTTATGCGGTGGCGCAAGGCTGTGCCACCCCTGGAGGAAATATCAATGAAAGAACTACGTCCGGCAATTCTGATGTGTATCATGTTTACCATCATCTGCGGCGGCATCTATCCGGCGGTCGTCACCGGCATCGCCAATGCCGTGTTCCCGAAACAGGCGCAGGGGAGCTTCATCACCGACAAAAACAACCGCGAGATCGGCTCCAGCCTGATCGGCCAACCCTTCTCCGAGCCGAAGTACTTCTGGCCCCGGCCTTCGGCCACCGCCGAATTCGCCTATAACCCGATGGGCTCCGGCGGCTCCAATTCCGGCCCGACCAACCCCGATTTTCTCAAAACCGTCGGCGATCGGGTCAAGGTCCTTCGGGACACCGGCATTTCCGGCAGCATCCCGGCCGATCTGGTGCTCGCCTCGGCCAGCGGGCTTGACCCGCATATTTCACCTGAAGCCGCGCAGGTGCAGCTTTCCCGTGTCGCCAAGGCGAGAAACATGGCTGCGGAAAAAGTGCAACAGCTTGTCACAATGAGCACGGAAGAACCCCAGGCGGGGGGAATACTTGGTGCACCGAGAGTCAACGTGCTGGCTTTGAATCTAGCCTTGGACGGCGTATCGCCATGAGTATGCCACAGGATGAGATACGTCCCTCGCCGGAAACCATGCTGAAAGTTGCACGGGCTGAGGAAATGGGGGAGAGCCGAGGAAGGCTGAAGATTTTCCTCGGTTATGCGGCCGGAGTCGGCAAGACCTATGCCATGTTGAAGGCGGCTCGGCAGCAAAAGCTCGAAGGGCGGGACGTGGTGGCCGCCTATGTCGAGTCGCACGGTCGGGCGGAAACCGATGCCCTGCTCGAAGGTTTGGAGGTTATAGCAAAGGCCCGGCACGAACACCAGGGAGTGCTGCTTCCCGAGCTGGACATCGATGCAACGCTTAAAAGAAAAGCGCAGATCGTCCTGGTCGATGAGCTGGCCCATACCAACGTTCCCGGGTCTCGGCACGAAAAGCGCTGGCAGGACATCGAAGAGCTTCTTGCCGCCGGCATCCATGTCTACACGACCGTCAACGTCCAGCATTTTGAAAGCTTAAACGATATCGTGGCCCAGATTACCGGCATTGTCGTGCGCGAGACCGTGCCCGACAGCATGCTCGATCAGGCGGCTGAGATCCTCTTGGTCGATATCCCGCCGGAGGAGCTGTTGGAACGCCTGCGCCAGGGGAAGGTGTATATCCCCGAGCAGGCAACCTTGGCTGCCCAGAAATTTTTCCGGCCCGGCAATCTCATTGCTCTTCGTGAATTATCGCTGCGCCGCACTGCCGCCAAGGTAGACGACGAGATGCGGACCTATATGGAAACGCGCGCCATTGCCGGGCCCTGGCCGGTGACCGAACGGCTCCTGGTCTGCGCTAGCGGCAGCCCGTTCAGCGAAAAGCTGATCCGTACCACCCGTCGTCTGGCGGAGGAGTTGAAGGCCGAATGGTTTACGGTGTACATAGAGACCCCAAGCCTTGCCAAGCAGCAGCAGGAAAATCGGGAACGGGTCTGGCCTGATCTGCGGTTGGCAGAAAGCCTTGGTGCTGAGGTGGCGACCATTACTGCATCTTCGGTTCCCGAGGCAATTATCGACTATGCGCTGCGGCATAACGTTACCAGGATTGTCGTCGGTAAACCAAACAAATCCCGCTGGCGTGAGCTGTTCCACCCTCCCATCGTTGATCAGATTATTCGTCTCAGTGGTGCCATCCATGTCCATGTTGTCAGCATCAGCGGAGCTTCCGTAAGCCCGGTGAGCCCGGTGAGCCGGAAATTCAAGGCAAAGCGGCCTGTCCCCTGGGTTGAATACCTGGCAAGTTTGGCGCTGGTGGCGGTGGCGACACTCCTCTCTTTCCTGGTAGAGCCATTTCTGTCGCCGGCCAATATGGTGATGATCTACTTATTGGCGGTGGTGCTGGCCGCCGCCCGACTCGGTTTGAAGCCGGCAATTCTTACCGCTGCTTTAGGTGTTCTGGCCTTTGATTTCTTTTTCGTTCCGCCCCGGGGAAGTCTTACGGTGAACGATACCGAGTATCTATTTACCTTTTTCGGGCTCTTCATCGTCGGCGTAGTCATCAGTACTTTGGTGACAAAGGCCGGGGAACGAGCGGCGGTCATGCGGGAACGCGAGCTGCAGACCGAGAGTCTGTACTATCTGAGCCGCGATCTGGCGACCGCCGTCGACATGGAATCCATCATGGCGGCAGTCCTCAAAAACATCAGTGAAAGCCTGCACGCGCAACTGGCTGTCCTTATTCCGCAGGGGGAGCAGATGGAAATCTCGGCCATCAGCGAGGGTCTGTTCCTTGATGACAAGGAGCTTGCGGTGGCCGACTGGTCCTTCCGCAATCGCCGGGAAGCGGGGGTCGGCACTGAAACCCTCAGCTCGGCCGAGCTGCTCTATCTGCCGCTGCATACCTCGGTGTGCTTTCTCGGCGTTTTGGGAGTCAAGCTGGAAAACTTGGCCGAATACCGTTCTCCCCACAACCGCCGTCTCCTCGAAGCCTTCATTATCCAGATTTCCCAGGCTATGGAACGGGTTCTTCTCGCCCGGCAGGCAGAACATGCCCTGGTGCTGCAGGCAAGAGAATCGCTCGAACGGGCACTTCTCAACTCCATCTCCCATGATCTGCGGACGCCCCTGGTGTCGATCATCGGCGCCTTGAGTAGTTTACGGGATGAAAAGCTGCAGATAAATGAGGCGAGGCAGCAGGATCTTTTAACCGGTGCCTGGGATGAGGCGGAAAGGCTAAATCGCTTTGTCGGCAACTTACTCGATATGACGAGACTGGAGGCCGGGGAATTGAAAATGGAGAAAATACCCGGCGACGTGCAAGACCTGATCGGCTGTGCACTTGCGGCACTCGACAGAAAACTCGAAGGCCGAGAGGTGAAGGTGACCCTTGCCGAGGAAACACCTCTTGTCAGTATGGATATGGTTCTCATGAACCAGGTATTGATCAACCTGCTCGATAATGCCTTGAAATATACGCCGTCTGGGAGTTCAATAGAGATCTCTGCTCATTTGACCGCCCGCCATTTGCGCATCGAGGTGCTTGATCGCGGCCCAGGAATCCCCGAAAAAGATCTGGGCAGGATTTTCGACAAGTTTTACCGCCTGCCCGTTCCCGAAGGTGTCAGCGGGACAGGCTTGGGATTATCAATCTGCAAGGGGATAGTAGAGGCACATGGCGGCACTATCTGGGCGGAAAATCGTTCCGGCGGCGGCTTACGAATCGCCATCCATCTCCCTTTGTGACAAAAATGCCAACCGATACCCATCTCCCGCGGATACTTGTTGTCGATGATGAGCCGGCGATCCGGCGGTTTTTGAAAACAGCGCTTGCCAGTGGCGAATTTGCACTTTCTCAGGCCGAGAACGGTCACACCGCCCTGGCGACGGCAGTTGCGGTAAAACCGGATATCATTCTCCTCGATCTTGGCCTTCCGGACATGGATGGAGTCGAAGTCATTAAGAGAATACGCGAATGGTCGCAGGTGCCGATCCTGGTTCTTTCCGTTCGGGATCGGGAAACCGATAAGGTAAGAGCTCTTGATTCGGGGGCAGACGACTACCTGACGAAGCCTTTCGGGGTGGGAGAGCTGCTGGCACGGATACGGGTGCTGCTGCGACGTTCCCTGCAGCAGATCCCTGAACCGGTATATCGAATCGATGATTTGGAAATCGATCTCGCACGTCGTCTGGTGCTGGTGCGGGGAGAAGAAGTATCGCTCACTCCCACGGAATATGACGTCTTGCGGCTCCTTGTCGTTAACGCCGGCAAGGTGCTGACGCACCGGCAAATTCTCAAAGAGATATGGGGTGCCGCCTATCTGGAGCAACCCCATATCCTGCGTGTCAATATCAGCAACCTCCGGCATAAACTGGAAAAAGATGCCTCGCGGCCTCGCTGCATACTGACCGAATCCGGAGTCGGATATCGCTTTAAGAGTGTGTCATGATTCAGTAAAAACATTTCAACAATATTTTTATGAAAACCTCGAAACGTGTAGTGATGGTGTGCGCCGTAATGGGTTTGTTGGTTATAGGAATATGGTTTGCATATTACAAGAAACTGATATGGCAGAAAAATATTGATACAAAGAGTTTTGGTACCATCTCTGTTGCCTACCCTCTCTTTGGTAATAGCAACCAAGTTCTGGTTTTTGTCGATACAAAACGATACCCGCCCGCTGAACTGGCCGGACGGATTGCGCACCTCGGGGCTCAAGCCGCAATTATCGATACGGAGCTTGCCTTTAAAGGCCTTTCGGCTGGAACGGGGAAATGTCTTGATGCGACACGGGTGGCAGCCTCGATTGGCGCTTTGGCGAAAGAAGTCTCAATGTCCAGTGAAAAAACTCTCATCGTCAGCGGCATCGGCGACGGAGCTTTGCTCCCATTCCTTCATGCCGAATCGACTTCGGAGCACAACTCCACCAATCTCTCTGTTGATTTCTCGGCCACATTGCCCGGCTCTTTGAACCTGTGTCCACCTTTCATTACCAGCCCGCACGAGCAACAGCACATCTTGACTGCAGCGCCCGACTTGGCGGTTCCCTGGCATGCAGCGTGGTCCGATCAGCCTTCGTGGAAGACTGCTGTTTTTGTCAAAGGACTTGCCCAAGCGAAAATGTGGATTGCCCCCTACGATACAACGAGCGATACCGTTCTGGTTGAGGAACTGCAAAAATTGATCGATCCGCCGGCTGGTCCCGCGGTCCCCATGGCGGTTGTCGAAGTCCCGGCAACGGCGGCAAATGATACCGTTACCATCTTCTATTCAGGGGATGGCGGCTGGCGTGATCTTGATCGGATAATTGCCGAAGAAATGGCTAAACTGGGTTATCCGGTGGTTGGTGTCGATACCTTGCGTACTTTCTGGAGTCGAAAATCGCCTGAGCAAGCCACCGAAGATTTAGTCAGAACCTTAGACTATTATCGAAAAGCCTGGGGGGCGAAATCGTTTGTTCTTGCCGGATATTCCTTTGGTGCCGAGATTCTGCCCCCGATTTATAATCGCTTACCGGAAGCTGATAAGGAGAGTGTTCGTCTGTTGGTGTTTTTGGCGATCTCAAGGCAGATTGATTTCGAGATTCAGGTCTCAGGGTGGTTGGGGCAGAGCAGCGGCGAACTGCCCATGGCTCCCGAATTGGTTCGCCTGCCGGCCAATAAAATAGTATGTGTCTACGGTCTAAAAGAAAAAGACGAAACAGCCTGCGCCGATGTGGCGCATACCGAAGCCGAACTCCTGGAATTGCCGGGCGGCCACCATTTTGATGAAGACTACCCGAAACTCACCCGGTTGATCTTGGAAAGATATAAAAAGGCCGGTATTCGTGCGGATTCTTCGCCAACTCGTCCACAATAATGTGACAGCTATCAATAGGTACAGGGCCCATCCTGATGCCTCTATCGCCTCTTAAGAAAGGAAATCAGAAAATTATGCCCGAAAAAAATACCGCTACCGCCGATCAAAAAGCAACCGCAGCAAGCCATCTGAAAAATCACTATTTCCGTTTTCATCTGCCGCACAAGCATTTGGCATCGGTATTCGGCGACAACTGGTTTGCCTTAAAGGCAGAGGCATTTGCGAGATTTTTTGGGACTCCGTTTTTTATTATCATGCAGACAATTATTGTCGCTGCATGGATAGGAATCAATGTGGTGGGACTCACTACCTTTGACGTCTACCCATTCATTCTTTTGAATCTCGCCTTCAGCCTTCAGGCAGCTTATGCGGCGCCACTGATTCTCCTGGCGCAAACTCGGCAGGCCGAACGGGACAAAGTGCACACTGAAGCCGACGCACAACATAGAGAAGCTTTGGCTCTAGCCAGTGAGCAACGAGAGGTCCTTGCAAGTCAACAGACAGCTCAGTTGGTGGAGTTATTAAAACAAAATGTGGCTATAAACAATAATCAGCAAAGTGCTTATAATTATAATAAGATCGAACAATTGAACGACAGGAGGTCTTATTATGAAAATGCCCAGTATGTCTCTGTTGGAATGGCAAAAGCGCTATGGAACTGAACGAGCCTGTGTGAATGAACTTGCTAAAGTTAGATGGCCCGATGGTTTTCAATGTCCTGAGTGTGGATCGCAAAAAGCATACTATATCGAAATACGGCAACTGCACCAATGCTGGCAATGTCGGCATCAGGTTTCTGCTACGGCAGGTACTTTGTTTCACTCGACAAAACTGCCTCTCGTTAAATGGTTTTGGGCAATTTATTTGGTAGCTTCTGACAAAGGTGGTATCTCGGCTCTGCGAGCATCCAAGCTTCTTGGCGTTTCCTGGCCTACGGCTCATAGCATCTTGTCGAAAATCAGAACAGCCATGGTTCATCGTGATAGTATTTATCGTCTGGGAAACCTGATCGAATTTGATGACACGTATGTTGGGGGTAAGCGTACGGGAAAAAGAGGCAGAGGTGCCGCCGGCAAGAGACCTGTCCTTGTGGCTGTTGAAACCAGAGGCCAAACTGCTGGATTCGTTGCAATGGAGGCCGTTGATACTGTTTCGAAAGAGACTGTTCGACAATTTCTTGCCAAACATCTCAATCCAGGCCAGACAGTAAAGACTGATGCTTTTCCCGCTTTGAATGCCGTGAAAGAAACGCAAACACATGAGAAAAAAGTTACACCTCCCGAAAATGCGTCGGAGTGGTTGCCGTTGGTACACATCATAATCGGCAATATGAAGACTTTTATCAACGGTACTTTTCATGGGGTGTCTTCAGTTCATCTCCAAGAGTATCTGAATGAATTTTGTTATCGTTTTAACCGGAGGTTCTGGGAACCAGAACTTCCTCTGAGATTACTTAATGCCTGTCTAGCCCATGTTCCGGTAAGACAAGCTGAGTTTGATTAATAGCCACGAAACAAAATACCACTCTCACACAAGTTACCAGGGATTTGAGCCTGAGGATCGAAACACTTACCAAGGAGATACATGGAAAATTTGTAAACGCTACGCCAGAGAAAACTGATCAATAAACAGGAGAATCTAAAGGCACCACATGCGAGAGCAGTATCATTTTGCAACGACTCCTTTGATACCGCCACTGATCAGGGCGGAAATTTTTACCAGAATATTCGGTAACACCAATAACCCTCCGGGGCAGGCCAGGTAACGAGGCTGCCAAATCGGATTGAATTTTTGTTTGAACTCACGTAATCCCTCGAAGTTGTAAAAATGTTCCCCATGCTGGAAAACAACCGCACCGACCCGGTTCCAGAGTGGGGCAAAGGTACGGTTGTCGAGACCTGAGAGAGGCGCCATACCGAGATTCATCGATCGATAGCCCTGCTCCTTGCCCCACAACATCAGACCGATGAAGAGAAAGTCCATGACTTCTCGTGGGGCCAGAGAGCCAAAGCGCATAAGGTCAAACGACAGATCCTCTTTGTTTGCTCCCATCCAGAGATTGGCAAAGGCGACGATCCTGCCCTGTTGTTTTACCACGGCGACCGGGAAGTTGCGCAGATAGTGGTCAGCAAAACTGCCGAGAGAGAAACTTTTCTCGCGGGTATGCTTCTCCTGCAGCCAGTTATCCGAGATTTTTCGTAATTCAGGTAACAGTTCCGGCACGTTGGCTGGAGGGATGACTTCAAAAAGACACCCTTCTTTAGTGAGATGACGGTGGCTGTAACGCAGTCCTTTGCGGCTCGGGCCTTCGAGAGAAAATGCTGCAAGTGGCACAGAGGCATTTTCCCCAAGTTTAAAGAGGGTCAGTCCCATATCCAAATATACATGCAACATTCTCGTGTCGATTTCATAGAAAACCGTCTGGCCGCCGTGCCTCTCAACCATTTCGCGATATTTCGTGTCCTTTCGGCAAGCCTGCCATGACGCCAAAAAATTGATCTGCTACAATCGGTACCCTTCTTATAACCAATGGAGGATTACCGATGGATCAATCACCAGCATTTCCCCCCGCGACACTGCCAGAAGTTCAATCCAG
>CAIQWD010000097.1 GCA_903875445.1 uncultured delta proteobacterium
AGTTATGTTGCATGACAAAGAAGAATTGCTACCAAAAACAGCGTAACGTTATGAAATAAATGAAAAAATTAGACACCGGGGGGCTATTTCTAAAAATCACATTATTTCAACTAGATACAACAACTCGCAACATAACAGGAATAGTCTTAACTTATGAGAACGCAACAAGAGGGTCTATCATCCTCCAATTAGTGAGTTCAGACAGCCCCACCCCGGCAATGACTCCAGCCGAAGTCCATACATCAGTCATGAGGTGTTGAGAATCAGCCGTCATTGTGAAACAGTATGTGGGGGTGGGTTTAGAATCCCAATTTCCTGTCGATTCCATTCACAACAGAGTAACGGAGAACGTCGTCCACCCGTCGCGGTTTTGCACTGCAATGGAACCCCCGTGTAATTCGACGATTCTTTTTACTATCGTCAGGCCGAGGCCTGAGCCGCCAAAGGATTGGGAACGGGATTTTTCCACTCGAAAAAACTGTTCAAACAGTCTTGGCAAATCAGCAGGAGGAATCTCCTGACTGGTGTTGGCGATAGTCAGGTGTAATTTTCCTTTATTTATGCGGGCTATGATCCTGACTCTGCCATTTGTCTCTGTGTTGTATTTTGTCGCGTTGTCGATGAGATTAATGAGGAGTCGAATGATCTTTTCTGAATCGCCAGAGAAATGGCATTCCTCTATATCAGTCTCCACGGTAATATTTTGTACCTGGAGAATATCACGATAGTCTTCGAGGACCTGCTCAATGAGTGCATCCACTCTGACAAGTTCACGATCGCAGTTTTCATCTTGTTCCAGCCGCGAAATATCGAGAAGATTGCGTATCAACCTGCTCAGACGACGCATTGTGCTGAGTTGTTTTTCCAATTCCAAACGAAGGTGTCCCGACGACCTCTTGGTCAACATTTCTTCTTGTCCCAGCATCAAGATGGTCAAAGGACTTTTGAGCTCGTGGGCGGCGTTGCTGATAAATTCTTTCTGCCTGAAGAAGGAATGTTGCAAGCGATCAACCATCGAATTGAGAGAGAGGGACAGGACATACAACTCATCTTTACTAGTACCAAGCGGGATCCGCCGATCTAATGAATTCTCGCGGATCTCTTTTATTTTATAATTGATGGTTGCCAGTGGCTGAAGAATCCTGCCGGCCAGGAAGTAGCTTAAAATAAAAATAAAGATAATTGTTGTGAAAATTCCAACAGTAAGACGAGTGAGTAATTCTTGGAGCTCCAGATCCAGGAACAGAAGGGGTTTGGCAATCAGAAGAGTGTACTTTTGTTCTGAGAAGTTTTTAGTCAGCATCAACACCCTGAATCTAACCGAGTCATCTCTTATTTTTTCCAGTTTTTTTGCGTCTTGGGGGTCAATCCAGAGGGCGGTCAAAGGGATTTCTTTTTTGATGAAATACGCCTGCGTATCTTCTAGGAAAGGAATATCAAATTCCCGAGTGAGAGGGGAGGCAAAAATGGCCTTCCCCTTGCTGTCAATAATTTTCAGCCAGTATCGCTGCACATGACGATCTTCATGCCGAAGATGGGCTTCATCCCCAGACTCGGAGAACGCAAGATTATTAAATACGGTTCCGGCAATTTCCGTGAGTTCTCTGTCTATCAGTCTATAGGGTTCCTCAACGAGTTCAACGTACACAAATAGAGAAAAGATTGTGGCCGTTGCCAGGGCTGCAAGGGATATCCAGAGAGTAAATTTTGTCCTAACCTTCATTTTTCTTCTTTTTCAATAAGATAGCCAAATCCTCTAATGCTCTTTATTGCCGATTCCTGTTCGGGAAAATTGAGTTTTTTCCGAAGATTTTTCATATGAACATCAATGAAGTTCGACATTCTAAAAGGGTCGAAGTTATCTCCCCAGACATGCTCGGCCAAGGTAAACCGCGAGACTGCCCGACCGCGGTTGTGTAAGAGAAACTCAAGGAGAGCGAATTCTTTGGTGGTAAGTACCAGCGGTTCACCATCTTTTGTTACCTCGCGACTTACAGTATTGAGGCGGACGCCTCCGACCTCCAGAATAGGACTACCGGTATTGCCACGCCTGAGCAGGGCTCTGATCCTGGCCAGCAGTTCGCCCAGGGAAAAAGGTTTCGCCAAATAGTCGTCAGCTCCGAGGTTGAGGCCGGTAATCTTGTCTTTTATATCGCCTTTGGCGGTGAGCATCAGGACTGGTGTCAGAATGCCGGCCGCCCGAATTTCGGAGAGCACCTCAAGGCCGTTCATCCCCGGCAACATAATATCCAGGAGTATCAGGTCGTAGGTGTCGTTCCAGACCTTTTCCAACCCTCCCCTGCCGTCAGCGGCAGTCTCGACGGTGTAATGCTCGCTCGTCAGTACAGATTTGAGTTTCTCAAGGAGCTCACGCTCATCATCGATAATTAGGATATTCATCGTTGAACCACTCGGCTATCGGTCTTTAACATAGTTATTGGGCAGGTGCCGGCAGCAGGAAGGAAAGATGGTTGAACCGGAGCGCATGGACGGATACCTCTCTTTATTGAATTGCCGCAAATTTTTCTGCAACCGACCACAGGATAACCTGCAAAAATGAAGAAATGATGAACATTAGCCCTCTGGAAGATAATTTCTGTTACGTTCGGTGTTTAAATCCTGCCTAACACTCCAGGAAAAGGCATAAAAAGGTGAGCAAATACAAAAATACAAAAAGTGAATTACTGGTTTTATGCGGATTATCCAACACTTCCAACGGATTTACAGGTTTTCGTCATTTCTTCATCAATTCTTCATTGTCCACCAAGTATATTCCAAAAATGATCAAACAAAGACTTATAAAAAAAGTCCAACAAAAGATTGCATGGAACGCTTGATTACTATCTGAGGGAAATAATACCAATGAACGAGAATAATCAAATACGCGCGTATGGAATGACCTCCATGAAATGTCGGCACAATTCATGTTGTTTTTGATTGGGTTACATCTAATTGGCGTTGCTGTTTCAAGTAGAAAGCATAATGAAAACCTTGTGATGGCTATGATAACAGGGAAAAAAGACAAGAAAGGAGAATTGCGTGAGTCAAATAGATTTATCTGAAATAATACGGAGAGTTATGGCGAATGACCAGCTTAAGAAGAAGCTTAAAGTATTCCTTGGGATAGGTTGCCTCGGCATCCTGCTGGTGGGTGGTCTCATTATTTGGGCAGGTGTTGCGACCATTAAAAATGTTGCAAGCATCGGAGCAAAAGTCAACGTGCAGGAACAGGTTCAAAACCTAAAGACAGGGACTCTCACTTTGCCGGCCATTGCAAAGGTTGGCTGCTGGGAAAAAGTGCAAAGCCTGTTGGCTGTCCAAGTTTGGCTTGAAAAGCCTGTTGGTGAAAACATCCAGGGCCTAAAGGACGCCTGCTTAGGTTCGGAGGGAAAGTCATCAGCCAAGTGAGAGAGTTCGGATTTGGATGCCTGAAGGAATAGGGGTAACATTATTATTGCCGTTGGTGGCGTCAAAATACAATCGTATGAAGATTTACGGACGGAAATCGAAAAGTTCAGTGTAGAGTCGGAAATTATCCTGGCCATCCTGAGAGATAATAAAATATTTGACGTACCCCTCAGGCTCACAGCTATCAATTGAGTTTTTGGTTGAAAGCTCATTCATGAAACATGAATACTCATTTTATACCTAATCTAATGTTCAAATTTCCCGATATTATTGGATTTTATTCCATCATTGAGGCAATCCGTCGGGCGACTGATGCGTTCCTCTCATCTCCCTCTGCATTGTTTTCCCGCGCCCTTCTTGCCAATCCAAGAGCCATGGGTGCTGCCTGCCCCAGTTCCTTGAAGTTGGCTCGGACGATTGCAGATCTAGTCATTCCACCTGACAACGATAGCCTTGTTCTGGAGCTAGGTGGTGGCACGGGCATAGTGACAAAGGCCTTGTTGCAACACGGTGTAGCCCCGGAGAAGCTAGTGGTTGTTGAGCTGGATAGGTTGCTGGCTCGGCACTTGAAGCGACAATTTCCAGATGTTGCGGTAATCCAAGGCAACGCGGTCAAACTCTGCCAGCTGTGCAATCGGTATGAGAGACATATCGGAACCGTGGTTTCAAGTCTGCCGTTACTTTCCTTGCCATCCTCCTCGGTAGCAGCCCTTGGTTTGGAGATTCATAAGATGCTGGGGACAAAGGGTTCGCTTGTTCAGTATACTTACCGTCTTAATAATCGCCCCTCCCCCCTTGCTGTATATCTCGACAGAGTGTCGACACAAACCGTTTGGTGCAATGTGCCTCCCGCCAAAATCGAAGTATTTAGGGCTCGTGCTTAAGCCTCGGGCATGAAGATCCATTCAAACATGTTGCTGATTCCTCATTTCCCTTAGGTAACTCCCCGGTTTTACCGGGGGATGTTTAACTCGCCTTTGCCACCTTTGAGGTACTGAAAGGAGCCATCCTGTCAAACCACAGGTACAGTACAGGCGTGATAAACAACGTAATCATCTGCGAGAACAAAAGTCCGCCAACAATTGCGACACCGAGTGGCTGACGCAATTCAGCTCCCGCACCCAACCCAAACGCAATGGGTAACGCGCCCATGATGGCGCACAGTGTTGTCATCATAATTGGCCTGAAGCGGAGTAAACAAGCCTTCCGAATCGCCTGTGCCGGTGGCAATCCTTCCCTGCGTTGTGCGTCCAGGGCAAAGTCGATCATCATAATAGCGTTCTTTTTTACCACCCCAATCAGCAACAAAATACCAACCATGGCAATAAAGCTCAGTTCCAACCCGGTTATTCGTAACGCTAATAATGCACCAACAGCTGCAGATGGAATACCGAGCAAAATCGTCACAGGATGAATCCAGCTCTCGTATAACATGCCAAGAATCACATAAATCACTGTTATCGCAATAGCGATGAGCCACAATTGGGTACTTTGTGATTGTTGAAACAATGCCGCCTGACCTGCATAAGCGCCGAAGATCGAAACGGGGAGAGCAATCTGTTGCTGCGCGGCTTTGATCGCCGCAGTTGCCTCAGACAGCGACTTTCCAGGCTGAAGATCGAACGAAATCGTGACCGCCGGTAGCTGCCCCTGATGATTGATTGCCATAGTACCTTTCGCGCGATCGACCCTGGTGAAGGCACTGAGGGGGACCAAGGTTCCGGTTGCGCTACGTACCTGTATTTTCGAAAGATTACTTTCGTCGCGGCGATATTCATCTGCAAACTCCATGATTACCTGATAGCTGTCCTCCGGCGCATAGATAGTCGATACCTGTTGCGTACCGTAGGCGGCATACAAAGTATTGCGTACACTGGCCATGTCGACACCCAAAAGCGAAGCCTTATCGCGGTCGACCACCAGGCGCGCTTCGAGACCATCTCGCTGAGAATCGGAGTTCAATCCGACGAACACGTTTGATTTTTTTAATTCAGCAATCAATTTCTCAGACCAAACATCCAAGTCCCCCGGGCTAACCGATTGCAAGGTGTACTGGTACATACTCTTCGAACCGCGGCCGCCAATTTTCAGATTCTGGACCGGGCTGAAAAACACCTGAATATTCGGCAGGTAGCTGGTCTCCTTTCGCAACTGAGTAAGTACAGCCGCCATCGGCGGACGCGTTCCACCGGCTTTCAGTGTGATGAAAAATGAAGTCGTGTCATGGTCAACTTTCGATGCCACGTCACTTACGCTTGGATCCTTCAATATCACGGCTTCAAGCTGCGATAGAACGGCCAACCGACCTTCGTATGACATATCTTGAGGTGCGTCCACATTAGCTGAAATCTGCCCAGTGTCCTCCAGCGGGAAAAATCCCTTAGGAGCGATCATATATAGCCATGCAGTAAGGCCAAACGTTGCAAGCGCTACGGTTAGCACAACCGCCCGATTGGCCAGTGCCCAATCAAGAGCAAGGCTGTACTTGTTCAACACATAGTTGAATCCATCCTCGAACGTTCGGCTCCAGGCGGACGGCGAACGGCTCTGGTGACGATTTTTGATTAGCATCGGCACCAGCACTGGTATGATCGTAAGGGAGGCGGCTGCAGATACCATGATTGAGAGAGATACAACGATCGCAAACTCATGAAAAAGCAACCCTGTTGTGCCAGGCATGAAAAAAATTGGGATGAAGACGGCGATCAGCGAAACCGATATCGATATAACGGTAAAAGCGACTTCCGAAGAACCACGCACTGCGGCCGCATACGGTTCCATACCTTCCTCTATATAGCGCATGATGTTTTCAAGCACTACTATGGCATCGTCGACCACTAATCCGACCGCAATCGTCAATCCCATCAGCGAAATATTGTTGAGACTCAGATTGAACGTATACATAAGGCCGAACGTGGCGAGCAGCGAGATAGGCAGGCTTATGGATGGTATCAACGTTGCAGCAAGTTGCCGCAAAAACAACAGAATAACCAAGATGACGAGACCGATCGTCAGCAGCATTGCCATGTTGACGTCGTGAATGGAATTGCGAATCGAAATTGACCGATCATTTAACAGCTGTACTTTCACTGAGCCGGGCATTTGACTTTCCAACTTTGGAATCATGGCCCGAATGGCATCGATAGTAGCAACCGTGTTGGCGCCTGGCTGACGTTGAACTGACAATAGAATCGAATTTTCACCATTGATCGAGCTGGTATTTTGTGTATTCTCTATGCTGTCGAGAACGGTTGCAAAATCGGATAAACGGACCGTTTGGCCGTTATGTGACGCCACGATCACGTTGCCAAAATCTTTGGCTTTCATGAGTCCGGCGGCCATTTGCAATGCCATCATTTGACGGTTACTATCAAGTTCACCAAGTGGCGCGTTGGAGTTCGCCGCCTTCAATGCAGTAGTTACGTCGGCCAAAGTTAGGTTAACTGCGGCCAGTCGATCAGGATCGACCTTGATGCGTACTGCGAATCGCTTCTGCCCTGAAACAGTGACCTGCGCCACGCCGTTCAACGTCGAAAGAGCAGGCACAATAAGATTGTCGGAATACCCGTTCAAATCGGTCAACTTCAACGCCGGCGAACTGAGACCGATCAACAATACGGGAGCATCGGCGGGATTGATTTTTCTGTACGATGGCGGAGTTGTCATTTCTGACGGCAACGACCGGGTTGTCCGATACAATGCAGCCTGTACATCCCCTGCAGCAGCGTCGATATTGCGGCTTGGATCAAATTCAAGGGTGATTTGTGTTTCACCCTGAATGCTACTAGACGTTGTCGTTATCAATCCGGGAATCGCCGTAAACTGCTTTTCAAGCGGCGTGGCGACCGACGTTGACATGGTTTCCGGGCTTGCACCAAGTAATTTCGCGCTGACCTGAATGGTCGGTGTATCGTAGTTGGGCAATGCGGAAATTGGCAGCTGTAGCCAGCATGCGACCCCGCCGACAATTACACTTAACCACAACAGCATTGTGGCAATCGGGCGCTGCAGGCACTGTTCGGAAATTTTCATTTTGTCGACTCAGTTGCCATGGAGTCGGCACCAGTAAGTTTGTCGGTAGAATTCTTAGGGATGGACGGGTCTGCCACTTGTACCAACATTCCAGAACGCAGATTCTGGCCACCTTCGAGAACCACTCGTTCGCCATCTTTAAGCCCGTCGATTACGGCCATTTCATTTTGAATGCGCAACAACGTCAGGGCCTTGGAAGTGACCTTGTTATCAGCATCCACGGCATACACAAAACGCCCGTTTGGTCCTTCCATGATCGCTTGCGGTGGTAAAACCACAGCCCCCTTGCTAAGACCGGCATGCACCGTGACCCGCGCGAAAGCGCCGGGCCATAGATTCTGCTGCGGATTGGGAAAGGTCGCTTTCAAATTGATTGTGCCGGTATCGGGGTTGACTGTGTTATTGATAAACGAGAGCTTGCCTTCAATTTTGTTACCATCAGGACAGTCAATCGTAACTATGACCGGCATAGTTGCTCGCGCCGCAAGGATCGGGTTCAAGTTCTGCTCGGGAAGTCTGAATTCAACGCCGATAGGATCAAATTGCGCAAGAGTTACCAAGGGTGCGGTTGCACTCACCTGGGCCAAACTGCCAGAATAAACCATGACAGCACCGGCTTTTGCCGAAATCGGTGCAGTGATTCTGGTATGCTCGACGACTATGCGTGCACTATCAATTTCAGCGCCGGCGGCTTTGAGTTGAGCCTGTAAAGCATCGACTTTGCTGGCGGCTGTATCGACCGCGCTGGGTGCAATGAAATTTGATTTTGCTAATTCTGTTGCGCGGCTGTAGTCACGTTTGGCATCGACAAGCTGCGCATTGATTTGCGCAGCCTGTGCCTCGAATCGTTTCAACTGCGCGGTCGCGTCACTTGCGTCGAGTGTGAACAACAATTGACCGGCTCTGATTTCATCGCCTTCCTTGAAATTCACGCTCTGAATTGTTCCGGTGAGTTGCGGCCGCACGTCCACTTGGTTAAGCGCAACAAGATGTCCCTGTGCTGCAAATTCAATCGGGAAATCTTGTGTCTTTGTCTCCGTTACACTGACGAGAGGAGTTTTTTTCGGGGTGGAATTATCTGTCTTGCGACCGAAAGAAAATCCGAATGTGAGCGCGAGGGCAGAGCCGATGATAATAATGCCAATTAGAATTGTTGCTCTTTTCTTGTCGATAGCCATGGGAGTAATTTATTCTCACAGTATGCAGATCTAATCTGTGTGCATTTTAAGGGGCTTTATTCCCCCGTTACATAATCGTGATAAGCCAGCCATTAACATTTTCTATTTCGCTTTCGTCGAGGTTGCCAACCGCTGCCGCCAATTGAAGCTTACTTAGCAAATATTGATATCTTGCAACAACCAGGTTGTAGAGATTCTGGTAGTGGATTTGCTGCGCATTGAGAACGTCGACCGTTGTTCTAATACCTACATCTCGCCCCATCTTGCTTGATGCTACGAAAGACGCACTTGATATCAGCACCTGCTCAAACGCTTTGATCTGCGCTGCACCGGTTTCGACACCATAGAATGATTGACGGATCGTTTGCTGCGCATCACGAATCACTGCCTCAAGCGCGTCGCGCTGCTGAGCAGCTAACGAAACGGATTCCCTGTATTTGGAACTGCGATAGCCGCCGGTATAAAGTGGAATAGTAAGTTGCAAACCAATGGTGCCGTCGGAAGTACGATCCGGAAGGTCAGAATGGGTGGACGTGCTCCCATCCCATTGCGTCCCGAAACCGGCAACCAATGAAAGGATGGGAGAGGTTTCTAACCGATAGCGTGCAATCTCACTCTTTGCAATCTGTAGACCCATCTTTTGGGCAATCACTGTCAGGTTGCCGGACGGTGCTTTTTCAAGCCAAGTGTCAATAACTGCGGGTTGGGGTGGGATCGGTGTTCGGGTCTCTGAGATCGGGACTAATTCAAAAGGATCAAGGTTGGTGAGTTGCCGGTAAGCGGACTGCTTGAGCTTGAGATCGTTTCGCGCTGAAATGTCGCCGGCAACAATAGCATCGAAACGAGCTTGTGCCTCATTTGTGTCGGTAATAGTCGCCGAGCCGACTGAGAACATTTTTTTTGCTTGAGCCAATTGCTGACTCACCGCATCCATTTGTGCTTTCACCAGGTCGACATTTTTCTGCGACAATAATACTTCGAAGTAGGCTTTGGCGACACGCAACATCAAATCCTGTTCAGCGATACGATATTGCACTTGGGCTTCTTCAGCCTGAAGATTGAGTTCATCGCGAATGGCAAATGCAGAAGCATTGTAGATCGGTTGTACCAGCGATATGGCTGATCCGTACTGAGGCCCATGCTCGTCTGTGCCGGCAGTTAAAGGATCCCCGGGATGCACGCTCTTCTTGGTTTGGTCCATATTTGCCGTGAATGCGATTTGTGGTAAAATCAGCGAATCGCCCTGCGTCGATTTCTCTAAACCTGCTGCCGATGCTTTACCTGCAGCCAAAAAACTTGCGTCGTAGGCCCGCGCTGCATGCCATGATGTAAGAAGATCCCCCGCATGGGAATTTGACACAAAAAACGTGATTATCACGACCAGTAGTACTTTTTTTAACATGAATTTTTTTTGGTTCGGTGTTTCGTTGACATGAATTTGTTGGTGATCAATCAACTGGCTGTCTACACTAGACAAGCTTCAGTTAGGGTGTCATATCAATCATCATAACAATCCAGTTGAGCTAATATCGTCTGAATCGATAGCGTCGGAGACACCACTAGCTGTATTAGTAATCGATCTATCATGAAGAATTGATGAAGAGGATTCCATCTAGAGGGGAGCCCGAACCCCCTCAAGAAAGTCTTTCCCGTTTGGCCGAAGCAAATCAGAATCCATTCGATCTCATCGACGGCCATAGAGACCTGTAGTACGAGCTGATTCGTGATTGGCCATTTGTTGGGCCACCTCGAACTTGCAGTCTTTCCTTAAATACCGTGGGGTAGGCTTAAAAATCCGCCCAAGCTGGCACTTGCTCTAATCGCAATAGCAATTATCATCTAAAAACAATTGATTGCCAGGAAGATCAATCTATGCGATGAACAACTTTTGGCTTGACCGAGGCAAGCTAAACCTATAGGTATCCATGAATCTGTTGCACCCTGGCATCTGCGAGGTTGGGTCTGAGAAAATCACCATTTGTTTCTTCAGTCAATTTGGAAAGCAAGAATGCAGAGTAACCATTCAGAAACACATTCTAAGAGCTCTGATTGCAAGACAGTGCAGAGTGCCTTAAAGATCCTCGCTACGGCTCCTGCCAAAAACAGACTGACACGCCTTCTTCCATTTCTTGGCCCCGCCTTTATTGCCAGCGTTGCCTATGTCGATCCGGGTAACTTTGCCACCAATATCCAGGCTGGGGCTCAATTCGGTTACATGCTGATCTGGGTTATCGTAGTCAGCAACCTGATGGCCATGCTCATTCAGACCCTGTCCGCAAAACTAGGACTTGTCACTGGGAAAAATCTTGCGGAACACTGTCGGGAACAGTTTCCCCGACCGGTTGTCCTGGTCATGTGGGGTCTGATGGAACTGGTGGCCATTGCAACTGACCTCGCAGAATTCCTGGGTGCTGCACTAGGATTTAACCTCCTTCTGGGTGTGCCACTCCTGGTGGGAGCACTTCTCACCGGAGTTGCCACCCTGCTGATTCTTGGACTTGAACGTTATGGATTCAGGCCACTGGAGGCAGTTATCTCTGGCATGGTAGGGATGATTGCCCTGTGCTATCTGGTGGAGACCATTCTCGACAAACCGGACTGGGGCCAGGTTTTTCACTCCACGGTTATTCCCCAGTTTGCAGGGCCGGAAAGCATTGTACTTGCGGCCGGAATTCTCGGAGCGACAGTCATGCCTCACGCCATATTTCTCCATTCTGCTCTCATGCAGGGTCGGATTGTGGTTAAGGAAAAAAGCCAGCTGCAGGGATTGTATCGATTTGAAATAATGGATATTGTTATCGCCATGGGCATTGCCAGTTTTGTCAATGCAGCGATGCTGATCATGGCAGCAGCTACATTCTATAAAACGGGACTTACCCATATTGCCACTATCGAAGAGGCATATCTAACGCTGGAGCCGCTTCTCGGCGCTGGGGCAAAATGGTTTTTCGGCCTGTCACTGCTTTTTGCCGGGTTGTCATCATCCACCGTGGGCACCAGTGCCGGACAGGTGATAATGCAGGGATTTTTGAAAACACATATCCCTGTTTTGGTGCGGCGACTGATCACTATGGTTCCGGCGATTTTGGTAATCTGGATCGGCCTGGACCCCACCCGCACCTTAGTGATGAGTCAGGTTGTCCTCAGTTTTGGGCTACCCTTTGCCGTCGTGCCTCTGGTTATATTCACCCGGAACAAAACTATTATGGGGGAGATGGTCAATAAGCCAGTGACCACAGCTCTGGCCGGGCTAATCGCATTTATCATTGTTACTCTTAACGTGTATCTTCTCTATCAACTTCTCAGTTAGCAGAGTTATATCATGTTCAAGCATATTCTCGTTCCGTTAGATGGGTCTCGGCTGGCTGAATCAGCACTGCCGGCAGCTGCCTATATAGCTGTTAAGCTGGCCTCCATGGTCACGCTTATTCATGTTATAGAAAACAATGCACCTCAAGAAGTCCATGGCCAGCCTCATCTGAGGACAGCTCAAGAAGCAGAGCTCTATCTGCAGGAAATACGCAAGCTCTGGTTTCCAAAAGTACAGCTTCTCGACTGCCATGTGCACACCGCGGAAGTAGCTGATGTTGCCCGCAGTATTGTCGACCATTCGGGTGAGCTGGACTACGATTTGATTGTCATGTGTTCCCACGGGCGGGGTAAGGCAAAGCAACTGTTTATGGGTAGCATAGCGCAAACAATTATCGGTCTCGGATCAATTCCCGTGCTGATCATCCACCCTGATGCGACCGGGGCACTTTCTGAATTTTCTTGCAGAACCATCTTAGTACCGCTGGATAACGACCCGGATCACGGTCAGGGACTTCCGGTTGCGAAGGAATTAGCAGGCAAGTTTGGAGCAGCACTCCATTTGAGCATGGTTGTTGAACTTTTCACTACCCTGTCAGGAGTTAGGGCTGTGACCAGCAGGCTGCTTCCAGGAACCACATCGAGACTACTGGAAATATCCGCCCGGAATGGAGAGAAATTCGTCCAACAACGCCTTAGCGAACTTCTGCGCCAAGGATACAATGCAAGTGCTGATGTACTTCGGGGAGACCCCGTCGGCGTCATTGTTAAATCGGCCCAGACCATTAAGGCTGATCTCATTGTCCTGGCAACCCATGGGAAATCGGGCATGGAGGGGTTCTTGGCCGGCAGCTTCAGCCACAAACTCTGCAGCCTCTGCACAACTCCGCTGCTGTTGATTCCAGTGGTAAGCGATCCCGCTTTATAACAGTCATAAGAAAACGATATGATGATCAGTTGGAGAGCACCGATGGAAAGGATGCCCTAAAAGACGAGGTCCTCAGCTGGCAAGAAGAACTAAAGCAGTATCCCTATGGAGGAGAAGCAAAGAACATCATTGTCGATATGATAAGACAATGACAATGTGAGGAAAGCGCCATGGGGCTTTGCCGCTAGCGCTTGCGCAGCTGCAAACTCAAGCTGGCAAGGTCTGTTCGCACAGCCTCCGGCAGGTCCCGATATGGCTGCATGACCGTGCCGGGGTAGCCCTCGGTGATAACCGCGAAAGTTCGCGCGAAGGTGAGGGTGTAGCGCGTCAGATCCGGCGGCGCGGGCTGCAGGGCCCTGCCGAAGGTGCTGAGTCCGCCGCCCTGTCCATGGCAAGTGGCGCAGGTCGTGTCCCAAATCTTCCGGGACTCGGGACCAATGGCTCCAGGCGTGGTCGCGCGCGCAAACATGGTGAAGCGCCCGTCCAGCTCATCCAGAAGGCTGTCTAGTTTCGCGCGATCGAAGAAGGTAAAATATGGCATGTCCGAACCCGGCACGCCTTTCAGGAGAATTGCATTGATGTATTCCCTGTCGGCGCGGATGGAAGACAGATCCTCGGCGGGAATCAAAAGCCGCCGCGCGGCCGGACCGTCTCCCAAGCCGTTCTGCCCATGGCAGGGCCGGCAACTCCCTGCATAGATAGTTTTGCCGTTGTCGTAGACCGTGCGCAGCTTGGTGTTGAAGGCCGCCAGGGCCTGGGGCTGTTGGACCGCTAGGGCCGCAATTTTGAGGGTACGGTTGGCCAGGGCCTGGGCACGCACTTCCGTGAGTGCGCTGTCTTGGATAAGCTGACGCGCCGACAGCATAGCTACAAGGACTACGGGCGACAGCAGGAGCACGCGCAGGCGGATGATGCCGAACACAGGCGCGCGGAACAGCCAGATCAGAGCCATGGCGGCCGATGTGCCGATGGTGACAGCCGCGAGTCCGGGTCCGCCGAGTGTGCCCTTGATCGTGACGAGCAGGGGAACCCCCACCACTACCTGAAACAGGACGGCTGCGAGAATCCAGCGGCCCAGGCGTTCGCTGCGCTCCGAATTGCCCGTGGCGGAAAAGACGAGATGGAAGATACCGCCGAAGACCACAGCCGCGCCCAGGATGTGCAGATAACGGAAGATCCAGTGCATCAGGTAGCCGCTGTCCGAGGCCGGGCCCTGTGAGGCCACCTGGGCCCAGAAGGCCGGCCGCTCCATGAGTGACAGCGCACCGGTGAAGATCGCCGGCACGGTAAGCAGGGCGCAAAGCCCGACTACGCCGAACAGCAAGTGCAACAAGGGCCGTGTGCCAAGCTTGTGCCCAAAAGCATCAATACTCAAAAAAGCCACAATGAGCAGCGGGATAACCGCCAACCAGGCATAGGCATAAAGCCCCGTGGCCGTGAAAAAGGCATCGGAATAATAGACCTGAATCACCAGCAGGGGGGCCACACCGAGAACCACGGCGAGACTCTTGAGACCCAGGTGCGACTCCACCACCTTCTTGTTCCAAGGTTGCTGTTCTGGATTACCCAAAAACCAAGCCTCCAGAAAAGAGTACAGGCCAATCATGGCCGTACCCAGCATGAGCAGCACGAAAAGCAGGTGCAACCCGAAGGTGACGAAAAGCATGCCGCGCAGCCAATGCTCCGGCAAAGGCAGCGCTAGGAACAGATCCTCCCAAGGCTTCATTGCTTCTTCTCCTTCTGTAACTGGGGTGCAGGCCGCGAGTCCTTGTTGGCCAAGGAATAGAGATAGGTGGACAAGGTCAGGCGCTCCTGCTCTGTACCGGAGAACGGCGTCATGAAGGGTACTAAGCTTTCCGTAATGGAGGTGATGGCATTGACCCCTTCCAGAGTACGCCCGGCGATGCGCTGGGTGATGTCGTTAACCCCGCCGATGGTGTGGCAAACTGCGCAGTTGGCGTCGAACAAGGCCTGGCCCGAGCGCGCCGCCGGGGCGGTGTCGGTACGGACCTCGCGCACCCAGTGCAATCCAGGGAGTGTACCCTCCTGTTCGGCGGCAAGGTTGTTTACGAGAGGAATCTGGTTGGCGTACATGTAACCGGGCAGCAGATAGGGCCCACGCACGAACTCGCGCACGCGTTCGAACTCGGAGATGAATCCGACGCTCAGAACCAGTGCGGGGATAACCAGGACCCGGCTCAGGGTGGCGCGTTTGGCCACGCCGGCCAGTGCGGCCAGAACGAGGACCAGCCCGGCTACCACGTTCAGCAGGATCACCAGCTCCGGCCGCTGGGAAAGAGCCGAGGTGGCCACCGCGAAGATCCAGTGAGTCAGATAGGTTTGCGGCACGCGGGAGAAGTAGACAACGCCTGCAGCAGCGGTCACGGCAGCGGCCGCGAGGAAGACAAACCCGCACAGGCGCAGTGCACGGCCCCGCTCCTCGGCCGGACCGTTAAAGGTCCAGGCCGTCCAGGTAAGCGCCACCAAGGCGCCGATACTTATGCCGCCCGCGATGCGCAGGAAGCATTGCGGCACAAAGGTCGGGTTGAAGTAGGCCTGGACGAAGCTCTGTCCCGAAGGCCAACCGCCCGGCGTGAGCATGAAGCCAAGGATACCGGAGATGAGGATACCGGAGAGCACGGCCATGACCACATAACCGCAACCCACGGCGAGAAGCAATCTCGGTCGGGTGTCCACGGTACGATCCCAGAGGGAATAATAGATGAGCAGAAGCACAACCTCCGCGGTGAAGGCACCCCACTCGATGAACCAGGGCCAGAAGAACAGATGGATGAGTGAGCCGATGCCGCCGGGGGCCAGGGCTCCGGTGATGAACCAGATGCCCACGCCTGTGACCGCACCCACCGAGGTCGTGGTCATAACCAACGGGCCGAGCATCGAGCGACCGAGTCTAGTCCAGAAGGTACCCCGCCCAGCCGCACCAAGGGCCTGGAAAAGCACAACCATGGTTATTGCGCCAATGGCTAGCCCGTGACTGATGAGCACATGCAACACTGCGTCAAGGGCTATGGTCATACCATCGCCCAGCCCAGGAATGTGCAGAATGGGGAAGTTCATACCGTTCTGCCTCCTATTTTGCTTCGTCGATAGACTTCGGCTTACTCGGTTTTGTGCCGGGGAAATGCGGCCGGGGCTTGTCGTGGACGAACGCAGCGACGTCCAGTGCCTGCTCCGGGGTCAGATTGGGCGAGGCCTTGGGCATGAAACGCCAGACGAAGGCCGCGAAGGTTTCCACCCGGTTCATGCCCGCGCCGCTGTTGTATGAGCCGTTGCCCCATACGGCCGGGGCGATGGGTGTGCCAAGCCCGTCACCGCCGTGGCAGCGGGCGCAGACGTCCTTATACACCGGATCTCCTTTGGCGGCGTCAGGCTTGAGATTCTTGTCCATCTGCGGCAGGCCGATCCAAGGCACTTCCGCATAAATGGGGATTCCCTTAGAGATCCACTGGAAATAGGCGGTCAGTGCCTGCATTGTCTCACTGTCGGCCGGAGGCGCGGTGCCGTTCATGCTGCGCTGGAAGCAGTCCATGGTACGAAGGGTCAGGTCGGTCGAGAAATCGGAACGGCTGCGGTATTGCGGGTATACGGCGGCCACGCCTACCAGGGAGATAGTGTCCTTGCTGCGACCGCCTTCGAAGTGGCAGTTGGTGCAAGCCAAGTTGTTGCCCACGTATTCGCCGGCGTATTTCTTGGTCTCGGTCATGATCTTGAAGCCGAGCAGCACCGCGTCTCTGTTCTCGGCAGGGGCATCCTCCAGGGCCGGAGGATTGAAGACTACGTCAAGAGGTTTGACGATGCCTTGGACTGATCCCCCGGTCAGTGTAATGGGTCGGTTCGCCGTGCCTGAAACGTTGAAGAAGAACACGAGCCATGCGGCGATGCACAGCAAAATCACCGTCAAGGCAAGGGCGAAATACAATTTCCCATGTTTCATAAGAGAGGCTCCGACAAAGTGTTGAGGTGATAAGAAAGGGCTTCTTCAGTGTACCCCAAAAACACATCCCAGCGAAGAGCCACCCGACCCGATGCTTCAAGCCTACCCTTTTAAAGCAGCTTTAGCAATAATTTTAGTGCCAACAGCAATAACAGGAATTAGTTCAAAACTAACCAAAGATCTTTTCAAAAATTTGTTTCTTTTTCTGCATCTGAAGACAATATGCGCTTCAACAGTCACACTCAGGTTGCTTGATTCTCTCCTCCTTTCAGTGACCGTACAAGAAAGTAACAAATTTTCCGGAAACACAATCATAACTCAATCCAATCTTTAGCCTAACAATCTTCTTGGATAGTGAATGGTCTTCGACGTGGCAATTCTCAAAAACTTCGAGATATGTCTTGCGCAATCGAACCGTGATCTTTCGGCTTTGCAGCCGGAGTGATCATGCCCCTCACTCTCACCTTACTAGGAGATTTCGTTATGAAAAAAGTTGTGCTTTTTGCGGTATTCCTGATGTTATGTTCCTCGGCGGCGATGGCAGACACCCTGCAGCTCTTGACCTGGAAAGGCTACGCGCCCAAGGAGCTGGTCGACAAATTCGAGAAGGAGACCGGCATCAAGGTCGAAGCTACCTTTTCCAATAACGAGGAAATGATTGCCAAGCTTCGGGCGACCCGCGGTGCCGGTTTCGATCTGGTCCAGCCGAGTCAAGACCGGATTTCCTCGGTGCAGAAGGAATTCAAGATCTATCAACCCATCGACTACAAAAAGATCGATGTTGGTCAAATCGTTCCCTCAATGCTTGAGGCGGTTAAAAAGAACACTTTGGTCGAAGGCAAATCCTATGCGGTGCCTTTCTGCTGGGGAACCTCAGGCCTAGTGGTCAACGGTGCCCAGGTCAAAGGAGCCACCTCTTGGAAGGCGCTCATCGACCCGCAATACAAAGGGAGGATTAGCTATCGCCTGAAACGCCCGGCCTTGATTGGTCTCGGTTTCGCGCTTGGTTTTGACCCCTTCGCCCTCTATGCCGACGAGAAGGGTTACGCGGCAATGCTTGCCAAGATCGAGGAGGAGCTGATAAAGGCCAAGCCTCTTGTCAAAAACTACTGGGCCAATGGCGACCAGTTGCTCGAATCGGTACGTGCCGGCGAAGTCACCGTCGCCGAGGCCTGGGACAACGGCGCTTGGAAACTGCACGACGGAAACAAGGATATCGATTTCGTCGCTCCCGTCGAAGGTGCCCTCGGCTGGATCGACACCTTTGCCATTCCGGCTAAGGCCAAGAATCTCGATGCCGCCTATAAGTGGATAAATTTTATAATGAAGCCGGAAAACAGTGCGGTATTCACTAACGCCGAGAAGACCGCGACCGCCGCAAAGGGTGCCGGTAAATTCATTGATCCGGCTTTCCAGGCCAATTTCGATCGTTCTTATCCCCAGACGGTCATCGACAAGATCAAATGGTATCCACCGGTCCCAGCCAAGCTGGAAGCGCTGGAAGGCAAGGTACTGGATAAGATCAAGGCCGCCAACTAACCCCGGCAAGCGGGATAAGTACCTTGACGAAATTCGTTTATATAAACCAAGAAACGAATTTCTAAGGTACTAAAAACTCCTCTGCATCCGGGGCCTGTTTGGCCTCGGATGCTCTCTCTCCTATCATGGAAGCCGATCTTATCGTCACCTGTCTCAACAAAGAGTTCGGCTCTTTTCGCGCCGTCGAAGAAGTGTCGTTTTCAGTTGCCAAAGGAGAATTTTTCTCCATCCTCGGTCCGTCAGGCTGCGGTAAGACGACACTGTTGCGGATGATCGCCGGTTTCGAGGAGCCGAGCAGCGGCGATCTTTTGATCGGCGGCCGCAGTATGCGCGGGATCACCCCCGACAAACGTCCGGTTAATCTGGTGTTCCAGCACCTGGCCCTCTTCCCGATGATGAACGTGGCGGAAAACATTGCCTTCGGCCTGAAGCGGCGGCGAGTGGCGGCAGCGGAAATCCGTAGGCGGACAGACGAAGTCCTCGAACGTGTCGAGCTCCCCGGATTTGGCGACAAACGCATCCATCAACTCTCCGGCGGTCAAAAACAGCGGGTTGCCATTGCCCGCTGCCTAGTGCTGGACCCCTCGGTATTGCTCCTTGATGAACCGCTCGGCGCCCTTGATCTCAAACTGCGCCAGCAGATGAAGGTGGAACTTAAGAAACTCCAGGCCAAGGTTGGAACCACCTTTATCTACATCACCCACGACCAATCGGAGGCCCTGGTCATGTCCGACCGGGTTGCCGTTATGAACCGCGGCCGATTTGAGCAGATAGGCAGTCCGCAACAACTTTACAATGATCCCACGACTCCTTTCGTTGCCGGTTTCGTGGGCGACAGCAACCTTTGGACGGGTGTCGTTGTGGAAAAGGATGGAGAGGCAGTGAAGGTCCTCACCGATGAAGGTTTTGTTTTTCACTGTCGGCAGCGTGGCGGAAGTGGACGCAGCCGGGTCACCCTTTTTTTACGCCCCGAAGCGATGATCATCGAACCGATCGACCGGGCGGGGCTCAATATTTTCCAGGTGACGGTCAAGTCCATCCTCTTTGATGGCGCCAACAGCAGGTTATTGACTGCCACCGCTGCCGGCCACGAACTCCTGGTTGCTCTGCCCCAGAATCGTGCCTTCGACCATATCGCTCCGGCAACCGAGATCACCCTCGGCTGGCATCCCAAAACCGGAATCGCCTTTGAACTTCTGGACCAACCATGAAACGCTCCGGGATGTTTTGGATATTCATAACCCCGGTGCTGCTCTGGTTGGTTCTCCTCATCTTTCTGCCGCACCTGGATCTGCTGCTCCTCAGTTTTCGCGGCGACGCTTCCTGGACCCTCGACAACTACCGCAATTTTTTCACCGAGCCGATCTACTGGCTGACCTTTGTCCGCACCGCCCTCTATTCGATCATAACCACCCTGCTTACCCTGATTCTGGCGCTGCCCGTGGCCTTGTATGTCACAAAAATCGCCAAGCCGGGCCTACGGGGTTTTCTGATGGTGTTGCTCATGCTGCCGTTCTGGGTGAGCGAACTGGTGCGTATCTACGGTTGGATGATTCTTTTGCGGGAGTCTGGGGTACTGAACTATTTCCTCCAGAGTCTCGGACTTACCAATCAACCTGTGGAGATGCTCTACAATGATGCGACGATGATCATGGGCTTGGTCTACACCTCGATGCTTTTTATGGTTATACCCTTGGTGTCGGTTATGGACAGCCTGGACAACAGCCTCATTGAAGCCGCCTGCGACCTCGGGGCAAGCAAAATATGCATCTGGCGGACGATCATCATCCCCCACTGCAAACCGGGTATTGTTTCCGGCTCAATCGTTGTGTTCATGCTGGTGCTCGGCAACTACCTGACCCCCAACCTGATGGGCGGTAAGAATTCCCTGTGGTTTACCGAGCAGATCTACAACCAGTTCATCGCCAGCTTCAACTGGAACCAGGGGGCGGCCTTCGGCTTTCTTCTCCTGGTCCTCAGCTCGGCAATCATCTGGCTCGGACTGAAGCTGACCGGGCAACGGCTTGGGGAGTTATCATCATGATCAGGTCTCTGCCCCGGTCACGGGCCTACGACAGATCGTTCACCCTGTTTATGGTTCTCTACTTTCTCTTTTTATTCGCCCCGTTGCTGGTGACTTGTGTACTGGCCTTCAACAATTCCGACTTCCCTTCATTACCTTGGCACGGCTTCACGCTCGATTGGTTTTTCTCAGAGGGACCAAAGCGAGTGGGTATTTTTGCCGATGGAGAGAACCTGCGGGCCATCAGGACGAGTTTCCAGACCGCCGTCTGCGTCTCGATCCTCTGTGTAATTGTGGGGGTATGCGCCGCCTTCTTGTTTGAACAGGAAAATTTCTGGGGCAAGGAACTGCTCTATTTCCTGATGCTTGCCCCTTTAGTGATTCCGGGAGTGATCCTTGGAATTTCTCTTCTTCTTGGGGCAAACAGCATTGGGGTCTTTTTTGAAGACGAGTTCGGCCTTGATCTGGAAATCTTTCGTCCGAGTTTTTGGCTGGTGGTATTTGGCCAGTTTTCCTTTATCACCACCTTTGTCACCCTGGTGATATCGGCCAGGCTGCGCAAATTCGACCGTAGCTTGGAGGAGGCGGCTCTTAATCTCGGTGCCGGCCCTTTCGAGGTTATTGTTCACGTCACCCTGCCCTATCTGCGCAGTTCGATCATTGCCGCCGGGGCCGTGTCTTTTCTGATGAGCTTTGAAAATTTCAATACCACCCTCTTTCTCGTTGGTGCCCGTCCGACCCTGCCAATCAACCTCTACCTGCAGGTGAGGGATGGCTCCACCCCGGTGATCAACGCGATTTCTCTGCTCCTTATCGTCGGCACGTTTTTGCTGGCCCTTGTCAATTTCTTTTACAATCATAACAAAAACCAAATGGTTTGACTGTAGATATACTTGTACAGCAAGTGTATCCAAGCGGGATCCACTTTGAATTGCACTCCCTATTCTCATCATTCAAGGAACTCGGCGAAGATGGACAACATCACATGTGATTTACTGAATACAATAATTGAACAACAAAATATCAAGGTACATTTCCAACCGATCATTCATCTGCAAACGCAACAGATCTATGGATATGAAGGTCTGGTTCGCGGTCCGGTAAATACCGTGCTCCATTCTCCGACAAGACTTTTTGAGGCGGCAACCTGGGCGGGTCGTTTGACGGAACTCGATTTTCTTTGCCGTAAAACAGTGATCAATCGGTTCGCCCAGATGGAGTTGCCCGGCAGGCTGTTCATCAATGTCGATCCATACAGTCTGATGAATGAGCACTTCCGCGAAGGCGAAACGCTGCGTTATATTGAAGAGGCTGGACTGAAATCCAGCCAGGTCATCATTGAATTGACGGAAACCCATATTGTGGAGGATGTCCAGATGATGCAGCAGGCCATGACGCATTACCGGGACATGGGTTTCAGGGTTGCTCTCGATGATCTTGGCGCCGGCTATTCCGGATTGAAACTCTGGTCGGAGATCCATCCCGACATCGTCAAAATCGACCGGCATTTCATACATGGCATAGACGAAGACCGGACCAAGCAGCAATTTGTTAAAGCCATTCTCAGTACCGCAACCTTGCTAGGATGTAGAGTAATCACCGAAGGAGTCGAAACCGCCAAAGAATATGCAACATTACGAATATTAGGAGTAGAAATGGTGCAGGGGTATTATTTTTCTCGCCCCGTGGAGATACCACCGCTCGTTATTTCTCCAAAATTATTCAGAAAAGAAACCCGTGATAACGCGGCAGAGGTCGAATCGCCGACTGTAGAGATCCTCCTCAAGCCGGCAATATCGGTACAGGCCGATACAAAGGTTATGCAGGTCGGCGATCTCTTTACAGCCATGCCTGAAGAAAAATCCATCGTGATTCTTCATGACAGTGAGGTCCTCGGTATGGTCTTACGAAAGGATTTTATGAATCTTTATGCGAGCCTCTACGGGAGGGCAATCTACGATAAGCAACCGATCTTTCGTTTCATGAATCGCAACGTCATGCAGGTGGAAAAGGGTTTACCTTTGGAAAAAGCCAGCTTCCGATTGACTACTTCTCTTGATATTCACACCGATGAATTCATCATCCTGGATGGCTGTTCGCTCGCCGGGAAAGGACGGATTCTCGATTTGCTTCATGAAATCACCAAACTGCAGATCACTCGGGCCCGCTACGCCAATCCGTTGACGTTGTTGCCGGGGAATGTTCCCATCCAGCAAGAGCTGCAGAAGCTTTTCAGAGAATCCGTCACCTTTGCCGTCTGCTATTTTGATCTCGACAACTTTAAACCATTCAATGATTTTTTCGGATTCAGTCGCGGCGATAAGGTATTGCGATTGGTTTCCGAACTGTTAGTTGCCAATGTCAACGGTCAAGATGACTTTATCGGTCACATAGGAGGAGATGATTTCGTGGTCATTTTCAGGACTGACGCCTGGCAGGCCATCATTAAGCGTATCCTGCAGCAGTTCGACAACAGTATCGGCGGTTTTTACAAGGACCATATCGGCAGCGTTATCACAGTCGCCGACCGGGAAGGTAAGGAGAGGCAATATCCGCGAATGACCCTGTCAGTCGGGGCTGTAGTCGTCAAACCATCGGATTGGCAATGCCAGATAGACCTTTCCGAGGCGGCGGCTATTGCCAAGCACCATGCCAAATCCATTATGGGAAGTTCTCTTTTTATCTACGAAGTGGAACCCACTTTGCCAAAGGACATTTTCGCCGCTGAATCATCCACTTCTGCATTGGCCGATTAATTGCCGCCATCGCATCATTTCACAGTTATGTGAAATGATGCTCAAGAAATGAAGGAAGAGCCAATTGGTAATCGGTAGACATCAAAAAAGGAAGTATATGCTCCAAAAGTTAACTATATTTTCAAATCCAGTCTTTCGGCCAATGCACTGGCTTTATCTTAGAAGTTTCGGCCGTATTCAGCTTACAATTCGAAGCCGAATTTGGTTATTGAATTGTGTCGCCATAGCAGCACTTGCCGCAATAATCGTCTTCAGTTTATTTCAGACGCAACTGACACAGAGTTCCATTGAAGATATTATTCAAAACAGTTTCCCCGGTGTATTACTGGTCACCGATATGGAATCCACTCTTCATCGACTGCAGGCCGATGCTGCCGGAATGGCAATAGAATCTGATAAAAACCAGCTGATGAAGGAGCAAGCACACGTCGATCAGGCCCACAAAGATGTCATGCTGATGCTGGATAAATGCTCAATCCTCTTGATTTCCGACAAACAACAGGGGTTGCTTTTGGAACTCAGAGATAGTTTGAAGGGCTACTTTAAGGCATTAGAAAGCCTTAGCAAAATGGCTGTTACCGGAAATCAAGAAATCGCTATGGCGGTGTTGGCTGGTTCGGTGAAACCCTCCCTCGTTGAGGTTCAGCAAGTGGCAGATACTTTGCGGATCGAAGCTGAGCGTAACCAGGACGCTGCAACTCTGAACCTCAAAATGGGTATGCGGCATGCTGCCATACGCTTTATCGTTGTGGGGATACTGACATCTATTTTATTGTTAAATATCGGAATGATACTGCAGCGACGAATTCTTCGTCCACTCTGCCAAATGAATGCAACTATCCAGAAAATAACACAAGATCTTGATTTTACGCAGAGAGTCCCTCATCAAGGTAATGATGAACTAGGGCGCTCAATAGCTGCCATCAATCAACTGCTTGCCACTTTACAAGAATGCCTCACCGAGATGATTGCAGTGATACATAAAAGCATTCAAGCGACAGAAATAGTGCGCGAGGATGCCAATATCGTTGAAGGTATTGCTGCATCAGGCACGATTGCCGCAACGAATATACATGTTACAGCTGTGAACCTTGCAGAGCATATCCGGAAGATTGCCCGGCATAGTATGGATGCGGCCGACATTGCACAGCATTCTGGTCTAATTGCCACTGAAAATGCCGAAATAATCCGATCGGGAGTAGCCGAGATTGACGGCGTGGAGGGCATTGTCAAGCAGGCCGCTGATCGTATTTTTGCATTGGTTGATGCTTGTCAGAAAATTGGAGGGGTCGTAGAGAATGTGCAAAATATTACAAAACAGACAAAACTACTCGCACTCAACGCCCACATTGAAGCGGCTCGAGCCGGTTCACTCGGCCGTGGGTTTGCAATTGTCGCAGGCGAGGTGAAGAACCTGGCAGTAGCAACGGAAGAAGCAGCGCAAGAGATTGGCAGGCGTGTCGTTGATATGGAGATTATTTCGACGGAATCGGCAGATGCAATAAATCGGATGATCGATCATGTGAATGTCAGCATCTCAGCCACACGTCCGGCTGGAGAGGCCGTAGCCCAGATAGAACGAGAAACTATAAAAGTACTTAACGTTGTTGCAGAGATTTCCGACGCTATCAAGGCAGGCGACCAGTCAGGGGACGAAATCATTCATCTCTCAAACTCCATTACCGGATTATTGCAAAACGCCCAATCGGCAGCCCATCGGACTACCGACTCTGCTGATCACATCCAAGCTATCGCTCAACACCTCACAGGAATTATTGAGCGTTTTCGTATTGTCCCTGCATCCGATTTTAGGACACTAAAAAATTGAATAAAAACTATGGCAGAGGAGCAATCAACCGAACCGACCGGTGACGTAATCTTCCGTGTCCTTATTATCCGGGTTTAAGAAGATTTTACTAGTCGCCCCGAACTCCACCAGTTTACCCATATACATATAGGCGGTGTAGTCGGAAACTCTGGCCGCTTGCTGCATATTATGGGTAACGATGATGATCGTGATCTTTTCCTTGATAACCCCGATGAGTTCTTCTATTTTCGAACTCGCTATCGGATCAAGGGCTGAACAGGGTTCATCCATAAGGAGGACATCGGGTTCCACGGCCAAGGCCCTGGCAATGCAGAGTCGCTGCTGCTGGCCTCCGGACAGTGCCGTGCCGGGGTAATGAAGTTTATCCTTTACCTCGTCCCAGAGGGCGGCATCCTGCAGGGCCTTGGAAACCCTCCCGGCAATTTCATCTTGGCTGTATCCACCATACAAGCGCAAGCCATAGGCAATATTATCGAAGATGCTCATGGGGAAGGGGGTTGGTTTCTGAAAGATCATTCCCACTTTGCGGCGAAGATGCAGCGCCGGGATGGCCGGATCAAGGATATTGATCCCGTCCATCCAGATTTCGCCCTCGGCCCGGAACCCTTTATAAAGTTCGAACATTCTATTGTAGGTTCGGATATGGGTGGATTTGCCGCAGCCGGACGGGCCTATGAATGCCGTCACCCGCTTGTCGGCTATATCCAACGTATTATCAAACAGGGCCTGCTTATCGCTGTAAAAAAAATTGAGATTACGGATGGAAAGTTTGATCTCGCCCATTTCCTGTTTTTTATGTGGTCCCAATTCCATCCCCTCGTTTTCTCTCTTCATTTCTATTTTCTTTCGGAATTTTGCCTGTTTGTCCATGATCATATTCAAGACGTTCTCCCCTTGGTGCGCAGGACCATTCTCGTGAAGATATTCACGGCCAGGACTGTCATAGTGATAAGGAAGGCTGCTCCCCAGGCCATCCTGTGCCAATCATCATAGGGACTCATGGCATAATTGAAGAGGACCACGGTTAGATTGGCCATCGGTTCATTCATGCCATGCATCCAATACGGGCTGTTCAGGGCGGTAAAGAGGAGCGGCGCTGTTTCTCCGGCGACCCTGGCGACCGCCAGCATGACTCCGGTCAAAATGCCGGAAGACGCCGAACGGTAGATAACATTTATTGTCATCTTCCAGTAAGGCGATCCAAGCGCCAAAGCTGCCTCGCGAATCTCCGCCGGCACCAGCAGGAGCATTTCCTCGGTTGTTCGACTGACCACCGGCAGCATGATGATTGCAAGAGAAATGGCCCCCGCCCAGCCGGAAAACTGATGCATCGGTTTAACGAGAATCAGATAGACAAAGACGCCGATGACAATCGAAGGGGCGGAAACCAGAATATCGGCAAGAAAACGAAGAACATTGCCAAATTTATTGTTCTTGCCGAACTCGGCGAGATAAGTTCCCGACATCATCCCAAAAGGGACGGCAATGCAGGTGGCAACACCCGTCATCAGGAGGGTTCCAACGATGGCGTTGACCAGTCCTCCACCCTTGACACCGGGAGGCGTCGGCAGTTTGCTGAAAAAGTCCCAGTTGATGGCGGCAAAGCCCTTCCAGGCTACATCGCCCAAGATCCAGGTCAACATAAACAGTCCGGCAACTGCGGCAAGACTCGATAGGGTCAGGACTATGGAATTAGTGAGTTTTCTTCGGGTGAGTCGGGTCATTATGCCCTCCCTGCCTGACTGCGGCGAAGCCAGTACTGCGCCAGGCTCAGTATAATCAGGGTGATCAAAAACAGCACCAATCCCAATTCGATTAAAGAGGAGAGATAAACCGTGCCATCCGCCTCGGTAAATTCGTTGGCAAGAGTCGAGGCAATCGAGTTGCCCGGGGAGAATAAAGACCAGGAGAGATGGTAGGCATTGCCGATAACAAAGGTTACCGCCATGGTCTCGCCCAGCGCTCGTCCCATGCCGAGAAAGATGGCCCCGGCAATACCCTTTCTGCCGTAGGGAATCATGATATCCCTGACCACCTCCCAGGTAGTGCCGCCAAGGCCGTAAGCGGCCTCCTTCAAAGGTTGCGGTACCATTAAAAACACATCCCGGGCCACCGAGGAGATAAAGGGAATGATCATGAGGGTCAGAACAAGACTGGCAGTCAACATGCCGATGCCCATGGAGGGACCTGAAAACAGCGGAAGAAATCCAAGAGTGGTTTTCAGAAAAGGCTGGACATAATCGGCCATCAAAGGTCCCAGCACAAATAATCCCCACATGCCGTAAACGATGGAGGGTATTGCCGCCAACAGTTCAATAGCAGTGCCGAAGGGTGCCCGCAACCAATGGGGTGCCAGTTCCGCCAGAAACAAGGCAATCCCCAGGCTGATTGGGATAGCAAACAACAAGGCAAGAAAGGTGGAAAGCAGAGTGCCGACAATCGGGATCAAAGCTCCGAAATTATCCTTAACGGGATTCCAGGATGTGTTGAAAAGAAAAGAAAAACCGAATTTTTCAAGAGAAGGCTGAGATTGGTTCCAAAGTACCAGAAGGATCGCAACAAAGATCACAGCAATACCTGAAGCAAAAGAGGCAGTCAGGCCACGGAAAATAAGGTCACCCCAGATTTTGGTTTGTTTCATCTTCATAAGTTGGCAGTAATTCCAGGCCTGAACTTGGGATTTATGTGTTGATTATTGCCAGATTGCTTTGCCTTCCTTATCCTTCAGATCTTTCTGCCAGGTCATCTCCACCATTTTCACGACCTCGGCCGGCATCGGCACATAGTCGAGAGCCAAAGCGGCCTTGCCGCCATGTTGATAACTCCAGGCAAAAAACTTCAAAACCTCTTTCGCCTGAGTTGCATTATCCTGGGTCTTATAAAGAAGTATGAAAGAGGCTCCGGTGATCGGCCATGAGTTTGCACCCGGTTGATCGGTCAGGACCATGTAATATCCTTCTGCATGGGCCCAATCGGCACCGGAGGCGGCTGCCTGGAAATTTTCGGCGGTGGGCGCGACATATTTTCCATCGTGGTTCTTCAGCATCACCGAAGTCATCTTGTTCTGCAGGGCGTAGGCATACTCGACATACCCGATGGCACCGTCAACCTTATCGACGAAAGCGGCAACGCCCTCATTGCCTTTTCCGCCAAGACCGACAGGCCATTCAACCGATGTCTTGCTGCCGACTTTTTCGCTCCACTCTTTGCTCAACTTTGTCAAATAATTGGTGAAGATCCAGGTAGTTCCAGAGCCATCGGCGCGATGGACAACGGTGATGTCCTCAGCGGGAAGGGATAAACCAGAGTTTTCGGCCACAATCTTGGGGTCGTTCCATTTGCTGATCTTCCCCATAAAGATATCGGCAAGGATATCGCCCGACAACTTCATCTGACCGGATGCAATCCCTTTGATGTGGACTACCGGAACGACACCACCCATAATCATCGGAAACTGCATCAGGCCGGCTTCGTTCAGTTCTTTTGGTTCAAGGGGGGCATCCGATGCTCCGAAATCGACAGTTTTTGCCTTGATCTGCTTGATGCCGCCACCCGATCCGATGGACTGATAATTCAGGCGAACACCGGTTTCCTGATTGTAATCGTAGGCCCATTTGCCATAGGCGGGATACGGGAAAGTTGCCCCCGCTCCGGTGATGGTGGTTTCTGCCTGGCAGGGGCCGGAAAATACGGCAACTGCCGCAGCGGTTAGAAAAAGTGTGCTGATGATTCTCATTTTTTGCATTTTACTATTCTCCTTTGAGGAATAATGATTGTGCTTGAAGGAACCGTTACGATTCGAAGCACATACGAAGACAAGGCCAATTTATGCAGTCTGTATTAGAAAATTGTTAGAAACAGGTTAATATTTCAATTGTGGGCAATCGTCGCTTACTGGGCCCGGGTGATGGTCCCCTCAACAAGATAGATGACTTCTTCCGCGATGTTCACGGCTCGATCGGCAATGCGCTCAAGATGGCGACCGAGGAGAAACGTGTTGATATGGTAACCGGGGTGTTCCGGGTCATTTTTAATTCTAATTTTTATGTCTTCGTAGCAGCGGTCTTTCAAGGCATCGACCTCGTCATCATCGACAAAGAGTGACCTGGCGAGCGCAGCGTCGCCCCCAATCAAGGCATCGATGCTTTTCTTCAGCATGAGCACCGCTTTCTCACTCATTTTTGAGAAATCGTAGGAAACCGCCCCGGCATGTTTGAATTTCGAGATATTCTGCACACGTCTGGCGATGTTCACGGCGATATCGGCGATTCTCTCCAACTCACTATTGATCTTGATGACGGTAATCAAAAACCTGAGATCCTTGGCGACCGGCTGGTGAAGCGCAAGGATCTTCAGGCAGTCCTCCTCTATCTCTATCTCCAGATCGTCCACTTCATAGTCGGAGAGAATGAGGGCCTGAATCATCTCCCGGTCTTTGCTCTCAATTATCTGTGCCGCTTTGCGGACACGCTCTTCAACCATGGCGCTCATTGTCAGCAGTTTTTTATTGAGCTTGGTAAGTTCGTGGTGGAAGGTGAAGTGATGTTCCATTATGCAAAAATTCCTTGATCGGTTAGGGTTGATATTTGCTGCAGGACAAAAGTGGCGCATTCCAGAGCTGCATGAGAAGATAGATGAGAATTGTTTGTAAATGATTAGGGAAATATTAATATTCAATTAAATTGCTGGGAGGGGATTGCGGTCAGGTGAAAAATGGTACACGATACAGGCGGAGTACACAAAGCACGCTGTATCTCACAGCAGCTCCGGAAATAACCAGTTGGAACGAGAGTTCCCATTATCTGAAAACTCCCGCGATGTTGGTGCTATCCAGCAAATCGAAGCTGCAAGTTTTGGCATTCTTTGCCGACATACCGGTCAGAACCGGCAAGCTGCTATTTGCGAATATCGCATTCCTCGTTCAGCCCGCTCAACCATCTCCTGGGCTTCGACGCAGAGGGTTGCAGTCGGCTGTATTTCAAGACGTTTCAGGCCAATTCTTTCACCGGTCATTTCACAATAGCCATAGGTGCCATCCTTAATCCTGTCCAATGCTTTATCAATCATCACGATTTGTCCTCGGTGCCTTTTCATCCCTTCAAGCTCAACGTGAATTTCTGTTTGTGCCGAGGCGACATCATAAAGATCAGGAACTCCAAAACAGGTTTCTTTCAGGTCATTTTTCGCCGAAAGAGAAACACCAATCAACTCATGTCGCCATTGCCGCAGTATCTTCTCAAAATAGGCCAACTGGGCTGGTGTCAAATATTCTTCATTCTCGATAGAGGAATAATCTGTGATCTTAGCTAGTTCGTTATTCTGCATGGTGAACCTCCAATAAATATTTTTTTTACTTGAGCCAGACTTCAACCCGGCGGTTCTTTTCCTTGCCGGAGGTGGACAGATTTGTTGCAACCGGAAGCTCCTCACCGGCACTTGCTATTTGTTGGACGACAATACCCCTGGAACGAAGTTGTACGGCCACTGTTTCGGCTCTAAATTTCGCCAGTTTCAAGTTCACATCGTAGTCACCGGCGTTGTCGGCAAAACCGGCCAGAATAATTTTCCGATCAAGTCTCTCTTTGAGAAAATCAACAACCCTGGTCAGGTCACGTTCACCTCTATTGTCGAGCGTCACCTTGCCGGTGTTGAAGCGAAAATTGAGGGAAAGACGCTGAGCGTTATCAGTGGCTTTGAGATAATCCTGGACCATTGCGATGTTTTTTATTTGGGCCTGATCAATTTTTTCGCTATAAAATGTTTTGATGTTCATGTCCACAAAATCGATTTTATTGGTTATTTCTTGTCCCTGCCGGGAATGTACATATTCAATAAAATCTCGCACATGATTGTTCTTCGGATAGGTTGCCGTGTACAAGTACAAACGCCTGGCAATCGGATAATCCTCGGTGGCAACGGTAAAGAAGCTCGGGAAAATAGGTTTGGCGCCGGTGTCGGCTACGGCTATTGCCTTCGCTTTGTCAATACTTGGCAAACTGGTAAATCCTATGCCGAAGGGATCGCGGGAAACCTGTTCCGACAGCTCCGGATTCGATTCAAACCTTTTAATGCCTTGCTTCAGCTCCAATTTATCGAGGACAATGGATTTGAAAGTATCGTAGGTTCCCGAATTATCATCTCTTGCATAAACCGTTATCTCTCCTGGTACTCCTCCCACTTGGGACCAGTTGGTGGTTTTACCGGAGAAGATGTCAGCAAGCTGCTGCATGTTCAACGTATCGATTTTGTTACCCTTGTTGACAATAACTGCAATGCCGTCAAGGGCAATGACATGTTCATTAGTTGGGGCGGTCATTTCACCGAATTTGTTGAGTTCGACAACCTCCTTTTCCTTTATTTTCCGGGATGCCATGCCGATTTCGCATTGTTCCTCCGCGAGACCTTTAAAGCCGGTGGTCGAGCCATGGGCATGAATCTCCACCACCTTGATGGAATCTTTGAATTTTGCCTTGATAACGACCTCATTGGCTTGTTTCCCAGGTAGCTGTTCGACCTTTTCAGCCCCAAGTATGGTGGTCAGGTAGCCGCTGATCAGTGCAGGGGCAAGCTTTGCCCCTATAGTATTTGAGCCGTGCAGGCGAAGGATAGTTTCTTCGGGAAGGCTTTCTTTCCCCTCAGTTTTTACCAGAGGTCCGATGGAAATCGATTGGTTGGTCGCCGCAGGCTTGGCAGTTGGCTGTTCAGCGACAGCTGATGCTTGCGTAGTTTTTGGGGAGGTGACGGCAAAAGCCGGGACGGGTAATCTGTCGATGAAATTTAAAACCAGCATAAGAACCGCTATGGCGCAAATCGGCAGGATAGTGGTCAAGGCCAGGAGGGTTCGTTTTCTCCTTACCGGTATCTTGGTGGGAGTCTGCCCGATTGGATTGTCAGATTGCTGCATAATATTACCTGACCGTTCAGAAGCCTCTGTCTCGGATGTGGAGTTTTCGACGCGGGCGGCAGCCTCAATAAGGAGAGAGCGATAATCCTTGTCGATATTCGGCAACGGCAGTTTCTTTATTTTCACCTCTCTGAACGAGCCTTTTTTCCAGGAAAGGATCTGACATAAGGCGTCAATTCCCAGGAGCCTGTCCTGAGAGGAAAAAATTATTTTGCCTTGATCGATGAAAATCAACCCTTTCTCGCCCTGCTGGGTAACGCGGATGGCCTTGGTAGAGTTTTTCATGCAGATCAACTGGATATAGTCTTCCAGACTGATATCACTCAGGACACCAAAAAAACCTGTATCACCTACGTCTGTTGTTTTCATTTTATTGTCACGGTTCAGTGGGAGATGGAAAGATTGTTTATGATTACTTTGTGCAACCTTTCGATCATTTTTAAAAAAGAAAGATTAAACAGGAATGAGATTTTCATTAAGCTTCTGTTGCCCGGCACCTTCTATTTGATATCTGGTCAGAGAATATTGCTGGCCAGTTCCGCCAACTCCGAACGTTCACCTTTACGCAGGTCAATGTGGGCATAAATTTTCTGCCCCTGCATTTTGTCGATGAGGGTGCGAAGGCCGTTTGAATGGATACCCAGATAGGGATGGTCGATCTGGTTGATGTCCCCAGTCAAGACAATTTTTGTACCCTCCCCTGCCCGGGTGATGATGGTCTTGACCTCATGGGGAGTAAGGTTCTGCGCCTCATCGACGATCATGAACATCTTCACTAGGCTGCGCCCGCGGATATAGGCGAGGGGTTCGATAGCCAGCTTGTCTCCCTCCAGCATTACTCGCAACCGTTGAAACATTTCGCTCTTTTCTGGAAACTGCCCGCTGATGACGGCGAGATTGTCATAAAGCGGTTGCATAGAGGGCTTAATTTTTGCGGCAATATCTCCCGGAAGAAAGCCGAGATCCTTGTTGGACAGGGGAACAATGGGACGGGTCAAGAGGATCTGCCGGTATTCGGATCGGCTCTCTAGGGCCGCCGCCAGGGCGATAAGGGTTTTGCCGGTTCCCGCCTTGCCGGTGATGGTCACCAGTTTGATATGGCGTTTGAGCAGGGCATCGATGGCGAAAATCTGTTCGGCATTGCGTGGGGTTATGCCATAGGCAGTTTGTTTTTCGACCCGTTTGATGACCGTCATTTCTTTATCATCACCTGCAAGATAGGTGGCAAGTACCGATTTTTTGCCGTTACGAAGGACCAGATATTCGTTGGCGTACAGAGGTGTGGCGGGAGAGTAGTCACGGCTGGTGAGTTTTCCCTCCGGTTCTGAGAGTTTAACCAGCAGTTCGCTGGCCATGCCTTCGGCTACGTGGCATCCGGAGTAGAGATGGGTTGGGTCACGAACGTAGTCGGTAGTGTAGTCCTCAGCCATCAGTCTGACGGAGCGGGCTTTCATCCGCAGATTGACGTCCTTGCTGACGAGAATGACGGCGTGGTTTTTGTGTTTTTGCGAAATGTGGTAAGCGATATTGAGAATGCGGTGATCTTTTTTCTCAGCATTGGGAAAGACCAGCTGCAGGTCCGCGTGCATTTCTTTATCGAGGCGGATGGCCAATACACCCTTGCCTTCTCCCAAAGTCATATTGCCGTTGAAAAGCTTGCCGGTACTCAGCTTGTCGATTTCCCTGACAAATTCCCGGGCATGATGGTTGATGATTTGCGTGCCCTTCTTGAACTGATCGAGTTCCTCAAGAACCGGGATCGGGATGATAATATCGTGTTCCTCGAAGTTGTAGATACAGGAACTGTCATGGAGGATGACATTGGTATCGAGAATGAAAAACTTTTTCTTTTTTTGCATGGCATTATGCTCTCTCTTGTAGGGGGTGCACTCCGTGAACTCGATATCATTCAAGAATTGTTTGCTCCATATAGCGTTTTCTTTTCTGCTCCTTGAGTTTATGGATATCGACGATGACCAGGCCATCGACACAGTTATTGAAGGCCGGATCAATGTTGAAATCAAGGAAGGTCACGCCGCCCGGTTCGCAGAGTTCGGCATACTGTTTATAAAGTGGAGGTATCGCTGTGCCGAGGTTGTTCAGCAGTGACTTGAGTCTGCGCAAATCACTGCGATAATCATCACCAGTGAATTCCTCTGCCAGGGTCGCAAGCGGCAGGGAGAAGCTGAAGGGGTTGCGGGAACAAGAAATCTCGCTTACCCCGGCGAAGTAGAGTTTGTAGAAATAAACCATGAGTTCCCTGGCCAGACTGGGCATGGCATTGCTGATGCTGACCGCCCCGAAGAGGAAGCGGTATTGCGGGTTTTTTGCGAGAAAGGCACCGATCCCGTACCAGAGATAATCAAGACTGCGTTTTCCCCAATAACGCTGCTGCACAAAGCTGCGCCCGAGTTCCAAACCCTCGTGCAGAAATGGGGAGGATTCCGCATCAAACTTAAAGAGACTGGCGGAATAGAGACCGTCGGGGCCTTTATCTCGAATAATTGTCCCGGCATCGACAAACCGGTAAGCCCCGGCGATTTCCAGATCCTCTTCGTCCCAGAGGATGAGATGCCGATAATACCAGTCGAAGTGGTCGAAATCCCGACGCCTGCCGCTCCCTTCTCCGACCGCTCTGAAGGCCTGCTCGCGCAGTCTGCCGATCTCCCGCATCACCGGCGAGGAGTCAACCGGTTCAAAGAGGTACATGGTTTTGCCGTCCGGCGTTCTACCAAGTCTTTCGCCTTGACTGATCGCCTTTTTTAAATCGGCCTTCCGTTCCGGGCGCGCGATGGCCGATTCGGTGACAAAAAGAGGCCTCTTGCCGTGTCCGATACGATACACATGTTTTTTAAACAGCTTGACTTTGTCGCTGCGACGGATTGCCGTCCCGCTGTATGCCCGATAGGGAATAATCGAACCGATGGTCATACGGAGTTGTTTTCTTTCCTGGCGAAACATTTCGCCGACCAGCATTATTGTTGAAAGCGGCCTCGCCAGGATTGATGCAAGATAGAAGGAGACGGAATTGTGCCCGGCGATATGTATGGGCAGGATGGGAGCCTTGGCAGTTTCGGCAATTTTCAGAAATCCCCTGTGCCATGGCCCGTCTTTGATCCCCTGGAGACCAAACCTGCTGACCTCGCCTGCTGGGAAAATAATTACCGCCTGTTCACCGGCCAGAGCCTCAATTATCCGTTCAATGTGTTTTTTTCGGCTTGTTCCGGTCATATTTTGCACGGGCAGGAGCAGGGCACGGAGCGGTGCGATTGCCATCAACAGGCCGTTGGCGACAATCTTCACATCGGAGCGTATTTCATGGACGAGTTTCAAGAGGGTCAAGCCATCAAGTGATCCGATCGGATGATTGGCAATGATCATCACCCTGCCGGATGCCGGGATGTTTTCCCGCTCGGTGTCGGACACGGCAAAACTGAAGTGGAAATAGCTGAGGACCTGTTCGATGAACTCGATGCCGCGCAAATGGGGATAGTGTTCGGCAAAATCCTGAAAGGCTTGTTCGTGGAGGAGCCTCCGCAACAGGGTCTTGATGATCGGACCACTGATTTTGCGATGGTTCAGGGCGGGGTAATGGTCGGTCACTACCTGATCAATAGTAAACATGGCACCTGTTCTGGTTAGTCAGCCCTTCCCAGGCTGATGCTCTTAATAAAAGCCGAAGACCTTTCGCCAAAGGCCAATTCCCCGGTATCGACTTCGATGGCAATTCCGGTGACGGGTGGCATTTCTCGGTCACCGAACCACAAATGAAAGGCCTTGGCTATATCGAGTCTGCTGGTGATCACCTGCCCCGGTTCGGGGTTTCCAAGGCAAACATATCTTCCTGTTTTTGAATAGTTTTTGCTGGTATATGGCTGTTGAGGGGGTTCGTTTCTGCCGAGAAACATCCCGATGAACAGGGGGGTGTTGGGCAGAAAAAGATGATTGCTCGGCAGTACTTCGCCGAAAAAAAGAATGACCATCAACGGTTCATAGTTGTTGCCATAGCGCCAATCAGCCCCTGGAGGATAGGTGTCCACCCCCCATTCGATTTCGAGCTGGTTAGGCTGATCGACGTGCAAATCTTTCTTCACCATAAAGCCGAAGGCCTGGCCGGAGGTGGAGATTTTCAGACGTCCGTTCTCCGATGCAAGATGGATCTTGTTTTCGTCCTGCATCTGTTTTTCTAAGGCAAACCCAAAATTCACCAAATTCTTGTGCAGTGGCGCAGGTAATGTAGAGAAGTCGATTGCCAGAAGAGAGGTTGCGGCAGGAAGACCTGAACCGTAAAAGGCTTGCCCATAAAGAATTCCCGGGGCGAGGCACATATGCAGTAAAACCAGCAAAAACAGGGAGGTGTCGATTCGCATTCGAGTTAACAATATGCCGGCGTTGTCGAGTGTGTGACGATCTTTCGGGGCGAGACCATTCTCTCCCGCCGAGAAAGCGGTAACCAGATGGAGAATGCCGGAGAAATGTTATGGGAATAATAGAATGAGTATAAATATTGATTAGGAGCCGTCGCAAAATTTCCTGCCCATTTTTCGGCAATCAATATTTAAACACATCGTAACTGTATCGTGTCCTTTCGGCAAGCCTGCCTATCTTGCCAGAACAATAGCTGGTAAAGTCCGGTGGGGGAGTAGGTGCTGGATCTCGTTCAACAAGCGGGAGATGTGAAGTTTTCCTTATAATTCCAGGGCAACCAACCTCGCG
>CAIQWD010000098.1 GCA_903875445.1 uncultured delta proteobacterium
ACTCCCCCACCGGACTTTACCAGCGATTGTACCTTCATGATAGGCAGGCTTGCCGAAAGGACTCGATAAAAACAAAAAAGGGATTAAATCATTTCTGACTTAACCCCTTATTATATTTACTGGTGCCGGGACCAGGAATTGAACCAGGGACACACGGATTTTCAGTCCGTTGCTCTACCGACTGAGCTATCCCGGCATTTGTTTTGGAGAGGCCTATTTACCCGACTTCGGTTTGAGTGTCAATAATTTTTCTCCGGCATTATTCCCACTCTCAACACCTTTTTCCCGACACCCTGAACAAATCATCTTTGCAAAGGATTGTTTGCCGAAAAAGTGCACAAAAAAAATTCTAAGGTCTAAAGATCCTTATGAATTGAAAGGCCGCCAAGATCAAGATCAAAGTTCAAATCGTCATCCATGCCGGCACCGCTTTGCCTCTCGGATGGGTTTGCACGAGTCTTGGTAAGCGTCTCGGAAAAATCGATGTCATCAAGCGCAAGAATCGTCTCTTTGGCAGGATCGGAACCGGTGGTGAAATTCGCTTCAAGATCCCCCAATCCCAGATCGAAATCCATATCGTCCATATCAGCACCGGCGGCAGCCTTCTCTGCAGGAGCCTTTGCCTCTGACTTTTCAGCCTGCATTCCCCTGCTCGGAGGAGCAAGATCGGAAAGGTCGCCGAGTTCCGCCGGCACCTTCAGCGACAAGGACTGAACCTCCTGTTCTTGCTGAACTTTCTCTGTTTCCCCAGGCATCCCTTCGAGATCTAAGGCGTCTTCGAACTGGCTCAGATCAATTTCAATCTCCCGATCCCCCGACTCCTCGTCGTCTGTCAGGGTTTTTCCACCTTTCCGGGGACCGGCATCGACCATATCATCAGCCGCCTCGGCTACAACCTCTGTTGCAGCTTCCCCTTCAACCAGAACCTCAAGGTCTTCATCAACGAATTCGTCGTCCGCCTCAAGATCGTCGGCAAAGGCCTCATCGTTTTCCGATTCTTCCTCTTGCCGACTGCTCAGTTGCAGAAAAGCCGGGGCCGCAACATTAAAGACGGTACCATGCATGTTGTCCGATACCGCCTTGATATTCTTCTTACATTTTAAACATTGTTCCAGGTGATCGAAGGAAATGTATCCACATTTTGGGCAACGCATGAGCCAACCTCTTTGGATTAAAAAGTGCGTTAGGATTTACCGAAAACGCATTTTGTTTTTCTAACATATCTCCGAGTATCTCATACTTCCAACCAATAAATCAAGTATTATTCGCCAAATGCTCCACTTAACTCCGTGTATCGACATCAAGTTTCTAAAAAGACCAGTCCATCCCTATGTCACAGGAGGGCGCCGAATGGGTGAGAGCACCAATGGAAATGATATCCACACCGCTTGCGGCAATAGCCGCAACCGTCGCAAGACTGACGCCACCCGACGCCTCTACCAAGGCGCGACCATTGATATTTTGCACTGCTCCGGCCATCATTTCCGGACTCATATTGTCAAGCATGATGATATCCACCTGACACTCCAGGCACTCCTGCACCTGCTGCAGGGTGTCGGTCTCCACCTCAATACGAATGGTGTGCGGGATCTGCTGCCGCACCCTGGCCACCGCTTCCTTGATCGAGCCGCAGGCGGCGATGTGATTGTCCTTGATCAGCACGCCGTCCGTAAGATTAAATCGGTGATTGCTGCCGCCGCCGACGCGCACTGCATATTTTTCCAGAACCCGCAGGCCGGGGGTGGTCTTGCGGGTGTCGGTGATACGTACGGGATAGCCTTCGACCTTGGCGACGAAGGAAGCGGTCAGGGTGGCAATGCCCGACAACCGTTGCAGCAGATTGAGAGCCACCCGTTCGGCCTTGAGGAGATCGACAACCGGGCCGCTGACCGTTAAAAGTACGGAGCCCGCACTGGTGCGAGTCCCGTCGGCCAGCGGATCGACGGCCTTGATCGTCGGATTCTGCACTTTGAACACCTCGGCCGCGACGCTTTCCGCCCCGGCGACGACAAACGAGTCGCGGGCCACCAGACGGGCACTGCCCATTTGCCGGTCGGAAAAAATCGCTTCGCTGGTCAGGTCGCCGCGACCGATGTCCTCGCGGAGAAAGTCGCGAATCATTGCATGCAGCATGTTTTTATCCATCGCCATGCCCTACACCATCCGTTTGAGCCGCTCTTCGGCCTCGATTATTTTATCGATCGTCGCATCGAGAAGGGCCTTTTTTTCCTGTTCCTTGGCAACAATGTCCGCCTTGGCGTTGGCCAGGAATTTTTCGTTGGTCAGCTTGCCGTTGACCTGTGCCAGTTTGGCCTCGACCTTCTCCCGCTCCCGCTGCAGTTTGGCCAGTTCGCCGGCGACATCGACCAGGCCCTTGAGCGGCACAAAAATTTCCAGGTCGTTGCAAATATAGGTGGCGGCGTCGGCCGGTTTTTCTATCTGCTGTTTGACGGTAAAGGCGCTCAACCGCGTCATGTCGCTGATAGCGGCGGCAAAGGTGGCAAGAAAAACCGCCTTCTGTTCATCGCCACAGATAATAAAGGCCTCTATCTTCGCCGACGGATGGACCTCGGCCTCGGAACGGATATTGCGGATGCCGGTAATGACCGCCATCAGCAGTTCCATCTTCTCGACCGCCGCCGGATTGTTCCAGTCGTCCTGCCTTTTCGGGAAAGGTGTGGTCGCCAGCAAGGGTCGTTCGCCCGGGAGAACCGACCAGATTTCCTCGGAGACAAAGGGAGTAATGGGATGAATCAATTTCAGGATCGTTTCGAGGACAACGAGCAAGACACCTCTCGCCTGCCCTTGAGCCTTCGGGTCGTTACTAAACAGATCGGCCTTGATCCACTCCAGATACCAGTCACAGAATTCCCGCCAGATAAACTGATAAATGGCCGAGGCAACATCGTTAAAACGATACTCATCAAGCCCCAGCCTGACCTCATCTATGACCGCCGCCGTACGGCTGAGAATCCATTGATGCACCAGGGGCAGGTCGCCCGGCACGGCTACCACGTCTTTTACCGATTCCGAATAATCGGCCACATGCATCAAGGCAAAGCGGGCGGCATTCCAGATCTTATTGATGAAGTGCCGATAGCCTTCTATGCGCTCCTCGTCGAGCTTGATTTCCCGGCCCTGGGCGGCAAAGGCGGTGAGGGTAAAACGCATGGCATCGGTGCCGTACTCCCGCATGACCACCAGCGGATCGATGACATTGCCGGTCGACTTGGACATCTTTTTGCCAAATTTGTCGCGCACCAGGGCATGCAGATAGACGTCCTTAAACGGCACCTCGTCCATGAAGTGCAAGCCCATCATCATCATTCTGGCCACCCAGAAGAAGAGGATGTCAAAGCTCGTTATCAGGACCGAGGTCGGATAAAAAATCCCCAATTCCCGGGTTTTCTCAGGCCAACCCATAGTCGAAAAAGGCCACAGGGCCGAGGAAAACCAGGTGTCGAGCACATCGGTTTCGCGGACAAGGGCAAGGGATGCGCATTTCGGGCAGGAGGTCGGATCCTCCGAGGCGACAATCAGTTCGCCGCAGTCACCGCAGGTCCAGGCGGGGATGCGATGCCCCCACCAGATCTGCCGGGAAATGCACCAGTCGCGGATATTATCCATCCAGCTGTAGAAGGTGTTATACCAGGATTTCGGATAGATATTGATGCGCCCGTCGCGAACCGCGGCCACCGCCTTGGCGGCCAGGGGTTTGACCGCCACGAACCACTGCACGGAGGTGGTCGGCTCGATCACCGTCTTGCAGCGATAGCAGTGGCCGACGGCATGCTCATAGTCGTCGATTTTTTCAAGAAAACCAAGGCGTTCGAGATCTTCCTCGACCTTTTTGCGGCAGGCAAAACGGTCGAGGCCGCAATAGGCACCGGCTGCGGCATTCATAACCCCCTTGTCGTCCATGACCTTCAGGTGCGGCAGGGAATGGCGCTGGGCGATTTCGTAGTCGTTGCGGTCATGGGATGGCGTCACCTTGAGGGCACCGGTACCGAATTCCCGGTCGACATGGGCATCGAGCACCACCGGTATTACTCGGTCGGTGAGCGGCAGCTTGATGCCGACACCTACCAAGTGCGCATAGCGCTGATCCTCGGGATGCACGGCAACCCCGGTGTCGCCGAGCATGGTTTCCGGCCTGGTGGTGGCGACAACGACATGGCCGGAACCGTCGGCATAGGGGTAGCGAATATGATAGAGTTTGCCCTTGGTGTCTTCATGCTCCACCTCGTCGTCGGATAGGGCGGTATGGCAGCGCGGACACCAGTTGACGATATAGTTTCCTTTATAGATCAGCCCTTCCCGGTACAGTCGGACGAATACCTCACGAACCGCCTTCGACAGACCTTCGTCCATGGTAAAACGTTCCCGCTGCCAATCGCACGACGCCCCCAGCTTCTGCAACTGGTTGATGATCGTTCCCCCCTTCTCGGCGCGCCAGGCCCAGACCCTGTCGATAAAGGCATCGCGGCCGAGGTCGTCGCGGGTCTTGCCTTCGGCGGCGAGCTGCCGTTCCACCACATTTTGGGTGGCGATGCCGGCATGATCGGTCCCCGGCACCCACAGGGTGTTGTGGCCACTCATGCGATGATAGCGGGTAAGAATATCCTGTAGGGTGTTATTCAGGGCATGGCCGACATGCAGGACACCGGTGACGTTAGGCGGTGGAATGACTATTGAAAATGCAGGCTTGCCGTCTTCCATGCCGGCCGAGAAACAGCCGCTTTCCTGCCAGCGGCCAAGCCACTTTTCTTCGACTGCGGCAAACTCATATCCCTTACTCAACTGGTTTTCTTCTTTCATATTTATAGATTGCAAATAATTATTAGGAATCGTTACGGTTCTCGTCACAGGACGCACCATTTTCGAAAGTAACTGCGACCTTGCCATAATTCAACTGTTTTCGACGCGGAAGATAAAAAACAGCTTATTTGACACTCCATGGTTCGGGCAGGAAAATGTGCTTATAGATGGAGAGGGCATAGCGATCGGTCATCCCGGCGATATAGTCACACACCTTGCGGTGCGCCTCTTTTTCATCACCCCAGTTTTCCTTACCGACCCCATACTCCCACCGGTCGCCTCGGAGGCGAACGATGCCGTTTTCGAGAAAATACTTGTAAAGATCAGCAATTATCCGCTGGGCTTTGACGAACTCGTTGTGCACCTTGTAGTAGGTATAGACGTTATCGTAGAGAAAGCCGCGCAACTCGGTAATCGCTTCGAGCATACGGGTACTGATATGCAGATTGCCGTCGTTGGCGGTGAGCGTTTCGACAATGAGATCCCTGACCATAGCACCGATGCGCTTGGAATGGCGTTCGCCCACCGCCTTTTTGATTTTTTCGGGAAGATCCGCCTCCTTTAAAATGCCGGCGCGCAGCGCATCATCGAGGTCATGGTTGACATAGGCGATGATGTCCGCCAGCCGGACCACTTGACCCTCCAGGGTTACTGCGATCTCCGACTTGTCCTTCGGCAGGATGTCGGCGCGCCCTTTGGAATGACGAACGATACCGTTGCGCACCTCAAAGGTGAGGTTGAGGCCCTTGCCGCCATTTTCGAGGAAATCGACTACCCGCAGACTGTGCACATAATGCCTGAACCCGCTCGGATGCAAGTCGTTCAGTGTCGCCTCTCCGGCATGGCCGAACGGGGTGTGACCAAGATCATGGCCCAGGGCGATGGCCTCGGTCAGCGGCTCGTTCAGACACAGTGCCGAAGCGATGGTTCGGGCGATTTGTGAAACCTCAAGGACATGGGTCAGGCGAGTACGGTAATGATCGCCGGCAGGAGAAAGGAAGACCTGGGTCTTGTGCTTCAGCCGGCGGAAGGTTTTCGAATGGGTTATCCGGTCGCGATCGCGCTGAAACGGCAGACGAATATCAGACAGATCCTCCTCCTCTTCGAGATGACGACCGGAGGAATTTTTATTGAGCGCCGCGAAGGGCGAGAGAATTTTCTCCTCCCGTTCCTCAAGCTGCTTCTTGATCGATTTGCCGATAACCGGTAGGAAAGACATAGTAGCTCTCTTGCCTCACCCCGAGAAACGAGGCTTGTGCATTACCCCCTTGAAAGGGTAAAAACATGCAGAAAATTCTTCCATGGGCCTTGACTGCCGCAACACCGACCGGGCTTGCCCATGCACCATTATCATGAGAAGTCACTTCCCTTTAAACCATGCCCTGTTCCTGATTTCAATAGCTTGCCCAATAATTTCCACATCTGGCGCCGGAACTTTGGTGAAATGGCTATCGAGAAAAGAGAAATCCACCCCTCTTTCCACTCCGCAGCCACTCTGCCGGAAAAATGCCTTGGAAAACTTGACAAACAATCGAAAAGTAGGAACAACTATCATATGACTGGAAAACATTTCCCAAGATCAGAAATGGTTTCTTACAAAAAACCACTGGCGATACAAAAGATTTTTCACTCAGAAAGGAGACACACATGGCAAAAATCACCCTCAAAGGCAATGAGATAGCAACCATCGGCAATCTGCCGGCGGTCGGTTCCCCGGCCCCAGATTTTACTCTGGTGAAGACCGATCTCGGCACGGTCGGTCTGGGGGATTACCGGGGTAAGACGGTGGTTCTCAACATCTTCCCCTCCATCGATACCGGGGTTTGCGCCGCCTCCACCCGCCGTTTCAACAGCGAGGCCGGCAACCGCGCCGATGCTGTGGTGCTCTGCGTTTCCGCCGACCTGCCCTTTGCCCATAAACGTTTTTGCGAGGCGGAAGGTCTGAAAAACGTCGTCCCCGCATCGGTGTTCCGCTCTGCCGATTTCGGTAAAAACTACGGCCAGACCATCACCACCGGGGTGCTTGCCGGCCTCCTCGCCAGAGCTGTTGTGGTTATCGACCCGGACGGCAAGGTCAAATACACCGAGCAGGTGCCGGAAATAGGCCAGGAGCCCAATTACCAGGCCGCCCTCGACAGTATGTAAGAATACCCCAAGCCAACAAAGCAACAGGAGATGCTATGAAACGCTATTGTTATTGCGACAGCCCCATCGGCAGAATGCTGCTGGTCGGTGAAAACGGGGTGTTGGAGGAACTGCATTTTCCCAAGGCCGCAGAAAAGCTTTCGATACCGGCCAAATGGCAAAAGGATGAGACCTGTTTCGTGGAGACCCTACGGCAGCTCCGGCAATACTTTGCCGGCGATCGGCGGCAGTTTGATTGCCCGATGGCCCCGCGAGGTACCCCCTTCCAGGAACGGGTATGGCAGGAACTGTGCAATATCCCCTATGGCGAGACCGCCAGCTACGGGGCGATTGCCCAACGAATTGGCAACCCCAAGGCCTGTCGGGCGGTGGGCATGGCCAACAGCAAGAATCCGATCCCGATCATCATTCCCTGCCACCGCATCATCGGCAAAGACGGCTCCCTTACCGGCTTCGGCGGCGGACTGGCAGTGAAAAAGCAGCTCCTCGACCTGGAACGTCAGGCGCTTGCCGGTTAGTCCCCAAAGGAGGTCTCCATGTCAAAAAAAGACGCCGTGCACATTACCCGCGGGATGCAGGAATATATCGACAAGAACAATAAATACTTGGCAAAACGGGCGAAATACATTGAAAAAACGGTGCGCAAATGGAAATTCGACACCATCGCCGTACACGGTCTCTATTCGGTAACCGATGCCCTGAAAGACTACCAGGGGGCGATCATCGAACCGATCTTCATGAGCACCTCCCAGGCCTACAACGACTCGGACGAGATGGCCGCAGCCCTTGCCTACAAGATCCCCACCTGGTGCTACTCGCGTATCGCCAACCCCTCGACCTATTACTACGAGTGGACCCTGGCTCTCCTTGAGGGCTACGGCTATGACGGCGCCACCTCGTGCTGCTCCACCTCCTCCGGCATGGCCGCCATCATGACGGCGGTACAGCCCTTTCTGCGGGTAATAAAAGATGCCGGCGAACCGCGCAATTTCGTCGCCACGGCCCAGTGCTACGGTGGTACCTTCCAGCAGTTTACCGTCCGCCTCATGCAGGAACGTAACATCGAATGCCGCTGGGTAAGAGACGCCACCAACCTGGACGAATGGGCGGCCAAGATCGACGGCAACACCCGCTTTCTTTACGGCGAGCTGCCCAGCAACCCGCAACTCGGCTTTTTTGACATCCAAGCGGTTGCCGATCTTGCCCACAGCCATAACCTGCCGCTCATCTGCGACTCCACCGTCGCCACCCCGGCCCTCCTCCGCCCCATCTGCCACGGCGCCGACATCGTCGTTCAGTCGGTGACCAAGAGCCTTACCAGCAGCGGCTTCGGTATCTGCGGCGCGGTCATCGCCCGGAAAAATCTGGTCACAAATATCGACGACGACCAGCTCAAGGAGGATTTTTCGCTTTCGGTAAAATACCTGCAAAATCGCGACTTCGGCCCCAACCTCCACCCCCTGCAGGCGATCATGTCCTTAAACGACATGCGCACCCTGCGCTCGAAGATGGACCTGATGAGCCGCAACTGCGAGAAGGTTGCCGACTACCTCGCCGGTCACCCAGGAGTGGAGAGTGTCCAGTATCTCGGGCTGAAGAACCACCCACTGCACGACCTGGCCTCCCGGTACATGTGGCTGGTCGACGCCGAGTACGACGACCAGTACAACCGACCGGTCAACCGTTACGGCCATTTGCTGTCTTTCTGCGTCAAAGCCGGGGTGGAAAAGACCCGCAAGGTGTTCGACAACCTGCAGCGTATCTGGCGGGCCACCGATCTCGGCCGCATCAAGAGTGTCGCCACCATCCCGGCCATTTCAACGCACCAGCAACAGGGCGAGGAAGGCCGGGCCCTGGCGGGTATCCCCGGCAATATGATCCGCCTCTCGGTAGGCGCCGAACATCCGACAGACATTATCGCCGACCTGGATCAGGCCTTCCATGCGGCAAAAAGAAAAGGCAGGGTGTAAGGAGAGAAACAACCAGGTTAAACGTGTTTGCTAGTGGCCGCTACTCCCCACGAATAAACCGGAACACTCCGAAAACATTTGAAAAATCATCCGTCCAGGTTGTAAAGCCGGGATCACGTTCGAGCTTACGCCATCTATCCGATTCGCTGATATCCGCCGGCAAGGAACTTTCTTTGGCAATAAGGGCAACCTGACTGTGGCTGAAAAGACCGGAAATACCATTGGCGACCTCGGAAGGCCTTGCAACATTATTTCTTGAAGCATAATACAGCACATAACCGTGAGGCAAAGAAAGGCCCTGCAGGACCCGGTATAAATCGAGGTATCTGTTGCTGAGGTGAAACAGCAACACGCCATCATCCTTAATCTTCTGGAGATAGAGGGCTACCGCCTCGGCAGTAAGCAGATGAACGGGAATGGCATCGCTTGAAAAAGCGTCTATCAGCAGGATGTCAAACGAGGCGTCGCCGGCTTTTTTAAGCTGCAGACTGGCATCGCCGAGGCGTATTTCAATATTGCCTTTAGCATCGCCGACATAGGTGAAATATTCCCGGTTTTCGGCCATGGCCGCCACCTCCGGGTCAAGTTCGTAGTAGGTGGCGGTATCGCCTACCTCCACATAGGCACTCATCGCTCCGGCCCCCAAACCGACGAAACCCAAATGCAACGGGCGGTCCAGGTGCGCCTGCATGGAACTTACCGCATGGCCGATATTTGCCTGACGATGAAAATACATCAACGGCTCTTGGTTGCCTTCGCCATCTGCCGCAAACCTTTGCAGATTGTGCCGCGTGCTGCCGTGGATAAACAGATGATAGGGAACGTCGTCGATATCCAGTTTCAGTTTCACCTTCAACGCCCCGTAAAAGGACCGGGCCAAGAGGATGTTCGCATGCGTTTGCGTCAGGATGAGCACATTACCGACCACTCCAAGGGCAACGACAAGTACCGCCAAGCGCCGCGACCATCTGCCAGGTTGATAATATGCAACGAAGATAGCAGATATAATGCACGCAAGCGAAGCAAAAATAAATACTTGCCTGACTTTTGTCGTAATCGGATGGCTCATGACCGTATCGACCAGGAAAAACACCAGCAGCAGCACAAGAAAGGCGATCAGCATGGCAAGGGTCGGCGGCGTTTTGCCGCTTGCCGTACCGTCCGGCTTTACCGCTAACACCTGCAGAGCAATGCAGAAAACCGTCACGACCACGACATAATATTCATATATCTGGTTGAAAATCAGGGGCGCAAGCAAGGCATTGAAGAAACCGCCAAGCATGCCGCCGATGGACATCCATAGGTAAAATTCCGTTAAGCGTACCGCCGATGGTTTGCTGCTGCTGAGAAAACCGTGCAACAACCAGGCCGATGCAAAAAACAGGATAAGATGGAAAACAACGGCAAGGGTGGCGGTTGAGATGGTCTTATTATCATAACCCTCAAAGCGCATATACAACAGCACCAAGGTGGAAATAATTATTATCGCCGCCAATATCCTGTTAGGGATAAGGTGTTGCCGGCGCGAGAAGACAACCACAAATGACAGTAAATAGAGGGCAAGGGGCACGATCCAAAACATTGCCACGGGGGTGATATCGACCGTGACGTGGCTGGTCAACCCGAGCATCATACTCGACGGCAGAAAGGCGAGAAAAACCCAAGAGACTCGGCGGCCCGTGGTAATTTCCCGGTCAGGCGCGAGTGCCGGCATCGGTGGCAAGAGCGATGGGTCTTTCCCCGTAGCCAGTTGTTTCAGGGTGACAAGGCCGGTGGTGAGAAACAATGTCAACAATACAAAATATCCGCTTTGCCAGTAGCCGGTTTGCAGGCGCGCACCGAGAAACGGTTCAAGCAGCGTCGGAAAGCCCAGCAGGGCGGCCATGCTGCCGAGGTTGCTGGCGGCATAGAGAAAGTACGGATTTTCACGAGATAAGTGACGCGTCAGGGAAAACCAGCGCTGCAGCAGCGGCGCCGTAGCGGATACCATGAAAAAGGGCGGTCCAACCGTAGAAGCCGCAAGCGACAGCACCCACAGGGCGGGAGAACCCTCCGGACTCTTCGCGCTAGCGTAATCGATATAAAAGGGCAGCGAGATACTGGCCGCGCCGAGCAGCAACAAATGAAGCAAAACTTGCGATTTTATTGTCAACAACTTGCTGCTATAGTGGGCATAGACGTAGCCTGCGAGCAAGGTAAACTGGAAAAACAGCATGCTGGTTGTCCATACCGCCGACGCACCGCCGAGAATCGGCAGGATCATTTTGGCGAAGAGGGGCTGCGCCCAAAACAGCAAAAATGCCGAGACCAAAATGGTGCCGGTAAATAATGTGCTTTGCAGGAAGCCGGTCATCTCTCTGTTATCCCTGTTTTGCTTCATCGCTCCTGCACGCTCTTTTTTCTTGTCAGCAGATGGCATAGGGAAGAGTAATGGTAACCACCAACCCCTGCCGCTCGCTCAGATTTTTAGCGGTGATCGCGCCGCCGTGGGCCTTCACCGCCTGCAGGGCGATGGCGAGCCCGATACCGACTCCGCCGCTTTGTCGTTCTCGGGCCTTGGCTACCCGGTAAAACGGTTGGAAAAGATGGGGCAGATCCGACTCGGGGACACCCGGGCCATAATCGCTTACCGTGATCGTCGCTTCAGCCTTCGACACCGCAAGGCTTATCTCGACCCGGGTGTTTGCGGCGGTGTAGTGGGCGGCGTTGCGAACGATATTTTCGATGGCCCGCCGCAGCAATTCGCGGGAACCGCTAAGGCGCACCGTCGCAGCGGCGACAATCGTCACGCCTTTATGGCTGTCGGCTGCCTCAAAATTAACATCGGCGGCTATGGACCGCACCAGTTCGGTCAAATCCACCACCTCGACGGCGAGGATGCCCGCGCCGCTTTCAAGGCGGGTTAATGTCAGCAGATGGCCGATGAGATCGTCGATGCGTGCAGCCTCCTGACCGATTTTCGAGAGGGCCGTATCTTCCTCTTCCGGACAGCATTTTTTCGCCAGTTCCAGGGCGACAACCAACCTGGCCAAGGGCGAACGAAGTTCGTGGGAGATATCACGGAGGAGCCGGTTTTGCGAGGTAATGACCTTCTCCGTCCGTTCCACCATGATATCGAAATCACGGCCCAAGTCGGCAATTTCATTGCCGCCCCTGCCGAGACTGCCGCCGACCCTGGCGGAATAGTCGCCGCCGGCGATCTGTTGGGTAATCTTCTGCAGTCTTCTTATCGGTGTCGTCAGGGATCTGGCGAGGAGATAGCAGACAAGGGCTATGACCAGCAGCATGACGGCAGTTCGGATGATTTCGCCTTGACTGAAAAACGGTGGCAGAAGTCCGGTTAAGAAAGGCGGTTCCTTCCCTCCGGGAGGAAACATCCCAGGGGGAGGGCCGAAGGTGTGGGTTCCCACCACGACCAAGGCCTCGTTCGCATCTGATGACAGCTCTTTGGCCACTGTCAGACTGGAAGGCGATCGGTCGAGGGCCGTCTGATGCGTACTCCTCGCTTCTGTGGCCATTTGCACCGCTGCCACAGGCGCCGGTTCGCCCTTGATGGTTCGATTGTCGGGGCCGAGCAGGCTGATCCTGACACCGGCACTATCAAGCAGCCCGCCGACATAGTTGTCATAGGCGGTTTGCCCGCCGCATCGATACATCTGCAGGGCCGCCTGACCGGAGAGAACAACGAGTTTTGTCAGATGTTCGTCGGCCTTTTTCGACATATCGTCGCGGAGCATTTCCATGGAGAGATGGCGGAAGGTCGAGATGGCCACAAAACTCATGGCGCCACCTAAGATAATCGTCAACCAGAAACTGCCAAAAAGTCGCCAAAACAGGCTTCTCATCTCGTCATCACCGTTCCTGCTTTTCGCCGGCCAGGCTTCTTTTTATCCGTCGAGCTTCACATACATATAGCCGATCCCGCGAATGGTCTTGATCCGCTCCATTCCGTTTGACTCCTGGCCAAGCTTGCGCCGCAGGCTGGAGACATGGACATCAATACTCCGATCGAACATCGCCAGTTTTCGCCCGAGGACCTTCTCGACCAGCTTCTCCCGGCTGACAACCCGGCCCGCCTCCGACAGGAGTTCCTGCAGCAGGGAAAACTCCGCGGCGGTCATACTCACCTGGCGATGGGCTTGCCGGACATTTCGCGTCCCCGGATCTAGACTCAGGTCACCGACACAGAGGAGCGCGTCCGTTGCTCCGGCTTCCGCCCTCTGGAGCGATTCTTCGGTCCGGCGATAGATTGCCCGCAGCCGGGCAATAAGTTCTCTCGGGTTAAACGGCTTCGGCAGATAATCGTCGGCCCCCATCTCAAGACCAACAATCCGATCCACCTCCTCGCCGCGGGCGGTCAACATAAGGATCGGGATTGCCGAGGCTGCCCGGATGCGGCGCAGAACTTCAAAACCGCTGATCTCAGGCAGCATGACATCGAGTATCACCAGGGCATGTTCTCCGGACAGGGCACGATCGATTCCCCGTTGCGAATCTCCGGCCGTTTCCACGGCAAACCCTTCCGCTTGCAGATAATCGGTCAACAGCTCGCACAACTCACTATCATCGTCGATAACCAGTATCTCAATCACGGTGGTCCCTTACTTTTATGGTGGCGAAGCATGCGAGCCCAACCTCGCGGTTCCGGTGAAGCTACAGACAATGACCACTTCTTGCTGTAAAGAAATGTAAAGGGGGCGTTTTTGGGGCTGGCAGGGCCTTGCACAACTGCATGGTAGCCTATCGCAACATAAAGGTACAGCGGTCTCTTTCTCGACCAGTCATCGAAAATATTTACAATTCTTTACACAATTTGACGGTAACTTAACGAAGAATGGCAGGTTAACGACCGATAATAGCCTCTGAAGAGGCAGACTACCTATAAGAATCGTGTCTTCTGCAATCTTGGCGGACACGTAACCAACGGAGGAAGAATCCATGAGCAGTATCAATGCAATAAACAACGGCAGTATTACAGGCTCGATCATATCCTCGTCTATCCGTTCACGCCCCGATCCGGCAGAAAAATTCAAGGAACTTGATACCGACGGCAACGGTGGCCTGGACAAGACCGAACTGAGTGCCCTCGGCAAGGAACTGGCAAAGATGACCGGCAAGACCCTGGATGTCGATGCCTCAATCACCACCTACGATGCAAATGGCGACGGTCTGCTCAGCCGGCAGGAAATGGATACCATGATGCGGGAGACGATGGGTCCACCGCCGGACGGCGCACAGGGCACCAATAACCAATCGACAACAGGCACTACAGGCTCCCTCAACCAAGATCAGTTAACGATTTTGTTGAAAATGCTCGGTGACGCCTCTTCTGCCTCTTCGACCACCGCCCCGACCGATCCGGCCAGCAAATTCAAGGAGCTCGACAGCGATAGCAGCGGCGGGCTAAACCAGGCAGAGCTGGATACCATGGCAAAAGATATTGCTTCGTCAACCGGGCAGACCGTGGATTTTTCAAAGGCCCTCAGCACCTTTGATACCGACGGCAACGGCGAACTCAGCCAGACTGAAGTGGATGCGATGATGAAGGAGAAGATGGGCCCTCCTCCACCGCCCCCTCCGGGCATGGGCGGTGGAACGGATCGGCAACAGGTAACCAATGCCTACCTGGCCAATTCCGGTGAAGACCAGTTGTCCCGTCTCCGGCAACTCCTGGAACAAATGACCGGCGAGGTGTCATCTAATACCGGTAGCACAAGCTCTTCAAGTTAATAGATTTTTCAAGAACTCGCCTTCTGTATGGCAGGAAGAACTGTCCTGATCTTTTCTGCCATGCAGAAGGAGCACCTGTCGGTCAACACCACACTTTCCCCTCCGCTGACCAACTTTCCTAACGACAATTATTGAAGAACGACCGACCTCGTCTCGGGAAAATACTTGTGCCATATTAGTAAGCCTTGCTTATTATATGTATGCCTAATAATATGCCTGCCATGAAATATTTTGATCCCGAAAAAAGCATCGGCTTTCTGATCTACGATGTTTCCCGATTGATGCGACGTGATTTCGACAGACGCGTTCAAGCACTTGGTCTTACGCAGATCCAGTGGCGGGCAATTGCCCATATAGCCAGGCAGGAGGGCTGTAATCAGGCGACGCTTGCCGACCAGCTGGAGGTTAAACCGATCACCCTCACTAGGTTGGTTGATCGACTGGTAGAATCGGGATGGGTGGTTCGACAGCCGGACCCCAAGGATAGACGGGCAGTGCAGCTTCACCTGACAGAAATATCCCGGCCGCTTCTTGAAACCATGCAGGAGAAATCCCTGCAGACCAGAGCCCAAGCCTTGCTGGGAGTGGGTGAAGATGAATTTACGGTTCTCTTTAACACTCTCAAAAAAATGAAATCCAATCTCAGTAAAGAGAATTGAACAGCCATATGCCTTCACAACTAGAAAACCCGGAACAGCTCAACCTGCCACACTCCCTTGGCCAAAAGAAACATTTTAAGCGCCGATTTTTCCTCGCTTTCGGGCCTCTTGCAGTCGCTGTTGTTGCCGCCTATCTTTACTGGACCGGCGGAAGATTCGTGGACACCGACAATGCCTATCTTCAAGCGGACAAGGTTGCGGTCAGCGTCGAAGTCTCCGGTTCGATCGTGGCTGTGATGGTTGGCGAAAATGATTCTATTCTCCAGGGTAAACCGCTCTGCAAAATCGACGATCGCTCCTATGTCATCGCCCTTGAACAGGCGCGGGCTCGTCTGCAGGAAGCCTCGGCCGAGATACGGATCAAAAAGGTAAGTTATCGGCAGAAGCTGAATGAACTGAAACTTGCCCAGAGCAACATCGACTTTGCCCGGAAAGAATATACGCGGCAATCCAGTCTCGAATCGAGTCAGGCGGTGGCAAAAGCCCAGCTCGACGATTCCCAGCACAATTTAGAACTCAGCCAGTATCGACTGGAAATCATCGGTAATGAAAAGGAGCAAATTCTGGCAAACCTGGAGGGCAATCCGGAAATCGCCGCCGATCTTCTTGCCAGTTATCGGCTGGCACAGGCTATGGTGGAGAAAGCGGCCCTTGATCTGCAAAAAACTGTTGTCCTGGCGCCTTTCAGCGGTCGAGTAAGCAAGATTCCTGAGGTCGGCAAGCATGTGGAGCCGGGGACACAGGTAATGAGTCTCATCGCCGACAGCCGCTTCTGGATTGAAGCCAACCTGAAGGAAACCGAATTGACCCGTGTCCATCCGGGACAAAGGGCCTCTATAGAGGTCGATACCTATCCCGACCATGAATTCGTCGGCACAGTGCAAAGCATCAGCCCCGGTACCGGCAGCGAATTCTCCATAATCCCTGCCCAGAATTCCACCGGCAATTGGGTGAAGGTGGTGCAGCGGATACCGGTGCGTATAAGTGTCAATAATAACTCAGATGTACTCATTCTCCGTTCCGGGATGAGCACCAAGGTACGAATTGACACCGAATACCGCAGGCCCCTGCCCCTATTTGTCCGGAAGACTCTGGCAGGATTAGGAATAACCGGCGTGACTCCGGCTGCCCAAGGCGACAACCAATAGTATGCCCGCATCCGCAGCCCAAGCCTCCGCCCAGACTCCTTCCCGCGGTTTGATTACCGTGTCGATCATGCTGGCGACAATCATGCAGGCAATCGATACCACCATCGCCAATGTGGCCCTGCCGAGCATGCAGGGCGGCATGTCGGCGACCCAGGATCAGATATCCTGGGTGCTGACTTCCTATATCGTGGCGGCGGCGATCATGACCCCCGTCACCGGCGTGCTCGCCGCGAGACTGGGACGAAAAAAGATCTTCCTTGTTTCAGTGGTTGGTTTCACCGTCGCCTCGATGCTTTGCGGGGCCTCCACCTCTCTCACCCAGATTGTCATTTTCCGGTTGCTGCAGGGTGTCTTCGGTGCCGGTCTCGTGCCGCTTTCCCAGGCCGTGTTGCTCGACACCTATCCCCGTGAAAAACATGGCTCGGCCATGGCGATTTGGGGCCTCGGGGTAATGGTCGGGCCGATCATCGGGCCATCGTTAGGAGGATATCTCACCGAATATTATAACTGGCGCTGGGTATTCTATATCAATCTGCCCGTCGGCCTCATTGCCTTTTCTGGGATCATGGCCTCGGTGCCCGAGAGCAAGCTCAACAGCGACAGAGGTTTCGACTACTTTGGTTTCGTCTTGCTCAGCCTTGCGATCGGCGCCCTGCAGCTGCTGCTTGACCGCGGCCAGTCACTTGACTGGTTCTCCAGCCGGGAGATTGTGGTGGAGACAGTAGCCACCGTCCTGTTTCTGTATATGTTTCTCGTTCACATGTTCAGTGCCGAAAATCCATTTATCCAGCCGAGCATGTTTGCCGATCGCAATTTTATTGTCGGCCTTATCTTTATTTTCATAATCGGTACCACGCTTTACGCCACTCTCGCCTTGTTGCCGCCCTTCATGCAGCAGCTGATGGGTTTTCCGGTCGTCACCACCGGCTATGTTCTGGCGCCGCGCGGGATGGGAACCATGGTTGCCATGATGCTGGTTGGCCGACTTATCGGCAAGGTAGACATTCGCCTGCTCATCTTCACTGGCCTCTGCCTGACAGTCCTCGCCCTGTTTATCATGGGACAATTTACCGCCGAGGTGTCCATCCCGGTAATAGTCTGGACCGGGGTCATTCAGGGCCTTGGTTTCGGCTTCGTGTTTGTGCCCCTCAGCACCAGCACCTTTGCGACACTGCCATCCCATTTCCGTACCGAAGGGACGGCGATGTACAGCCTGATGCGCAATATCGGCAGCAGTATCGGTATCTCCGTTGTTGTCACCCTCCTTGCCCGAAACACCCAGGTGAATCATGCCGGTTTGGCCGATATGATACAGCCGTTTCGTTTGGCCATGGCCCTCGAAAATCTGCCGAAAATCTGGGACTGGACCACCACCGCTGGGGTAGTCGCTTTGAACGGGGAAGTTACTCGGCAGGCCCTTACCATTGCCTATCTGAACGACTTCAAACTTATCATGTGGATAACCTTCGCTTCAATCCCCCTGCTCCTTATTCTCAAGCGAAAAGCCGGCAACTAGAGGAACCCCATATCATGCATCTTCTCACCATTCTAGGAATCGCCGTGGCCTTAGCCATGGATGCCTTTGCCGTGGCCATTGCCACCGGGGTCAGCCTGAAACGGGTAAACATTCGACAAACCTTCAGATTATCCTGGCATTTCGGCCTTTTTCAGGCCCTAATGCCAATCCTCGGCTGGGGCCTTGGAACCTCCGTGCAAAGCTATATGGAGGCTTATGCCCATTGGGTGGCCTTTGTTCTGCTGGCGCTTGTCGGCAGCAATATGCTGAAAGAGGCCGTCCTGGCCGATGAAAATGAGGAAGAGGTAAAACCGAGGAAGGATTCGACCAAGGGCATGACGCTGGTGATGCTGTCGCTTGCGACCAGCATCGATGCCCTGGCGGTCGGCCTGTCCATGTCGATGCTCCGGGTGTCGATCATCACCCCGGCAATCATTATCGGCATCGTTGCCGGCTTGTTCACCATCGCCGGTTTGCATCTTGGCAAACGGGTAGCCCACCTCACCTGGCTCAGTACCTGGGCGGAAATAGTCGGCGGCCTGGTGCTCTGGCTTATCGGTTTAAATATCCTCCGTGAAAACGGGGTGTTCAGTGCTCTGTTTTAGTCGTAAGCCAGCGGCAATTTCATTCGATTAAAACCCCTCATGCCTCACGCCGTTCTTATGAGACGACAACGCGGGGAATGTGCATCAATGCCACAAAGATGAAACCGTACATCGCTAGAAGAAACATCGGGGTCAGACCGAAAATGAGCACTCGCCGATTTATCGCTTGGTGGTTCCACCCATAAAGGATGCCGAATATCGGCATGAGGGAGAGAAGGTCGCGCCCCTCGGGTTGAAAATCCATCGTCCAAAAATGATAGAGCAAAGCCCCTAACAATGCTCCGGATAAGCCCAAAGCGGCTAAAGCCAGCCCGCTGCCGGCGAGACCTCCACCACGGAAGATGGCGGCAAAAACAATCGTCAGCAGCAACACCCCGGACCAGCGAACAAGATCATAATAGACCTGCGTCGCGGAGATAGTTAAGGAGCCGAATCTCCCGAAACTGCTTCGAAAGATCTGTTCAAAAAAGTGATCGGTCTCGAGCATCTGCCCAAGGGTTACGCCGCGCGCTTTTGGGGAAAGCGTAACATGTTTTTCCTGCAACTCAGTCCTCGATTTATACATGGGAAGCGCCAAGTTATCCTGGAGTTGAGTGATTCCCCCCTGGCTGCCAAAACCGTTTGTCAGATAATCGGCGCCGACCTTCACGCCGCAGATGCTCAATCCGACGAAGGTGATCAAGAGCAAGCGGAAGATCGCAGCTTTTTTATCCCAGAAAAACTCCTCGGTAAAAAACACCTTGACCGCGAGGACCAGATAAAAGAAGACGATAAAAGGCAGGAAATTTGCTTTCAGCAGGAAGATAATCCCGAGAAGAACACCCAACAGCACGAAACCGAGCAGCTTGGCACCCCAACCGTCACCCTTGAGATAACGATGCAGCAGGCTATTGGGGTTTATCACTTCGCATGTGGCGAGAAAGGTAAAAAACAGGGCAAAAGCATCGGGTCCGCAGTAGCTGAAGGTATACCAGATTTGCGACGAGACGAGAAAGGGCAGCGCCACCATCCGCGCATATCGGTTACGGATCGTGTACAGGACAATGAGTCCGAATAGACAGACGTTGAACAGCCTGAAGGAAAGGTATTCCGGAATGCCGAAGGTCTGCACAAACGTGTGGATCTTGCCGGCAAAGAGATAAGAGATGTCGCTAGTCTTCAACTGCGACACCCCGTAGGCATTGAAGGTATTGTAAATCGCCGGGTCGTCTATGGGTGGAGGCAACCAATGGTCCTGATAAAAGGCCATGGCCGACAGGTGCGCAGATTCATCGGGATGACTGTTCTCCTTGCTTATCCCGGCCATGGTAATGATCAACAGCCATACCCCGAACAACAACACCGGGACAAAACGCAGATTCATCGCCAAGGGAGCAGCGCAGTGCAGCACGCAATAAACCATGCCGGCTACCGCAGCCAGCCGCAACAGCAGCCAGCCAAGATCAAGCCTCTGTTTTTCCGGGGTAATAAGCAGCTCGAAATTGCTGTCATTACCGGAGGACTTCAGCCAAAGGCCGTTGTAATCGATACGCGATTCGGCAACCTGCTGCAAAGGCACCAAGCGGCCTAATTGGTCAGCGGTCGACAGAGTGATCGGCGCCCACCCCTCCTGGCGGATAACCAGCCCCTTCAAGGTTGCCTCACCCGTATATTCGTGGGTATCGATGCGCAGCTTGGCGACCTTGCCGATATCGGTGAGAAAAAAACTGTAATGTTTACGCTCCGGAGTAGCTATAGCTTCCGCCACATTCTCTTCGGAATAGACCTGACCTTCTTTCGCCCAATAGATCTTGAAATGGGTCTTTTGGGCAACCGTCAGTTCAACCTCTACCGAGGCGGTGTTGACGAAAAAATGGAAGTAAAGAGCACAGGCCAAAAGGCTGACGAACACCGTAAACACCTTCTTTATGATTCGCTGCTGCACTGTGTCCGGTTCTGCTATTTGATTATTTTCGACACTCACGAGGGGCTCCCGATGGTGTTGGGTTGAAGAAAAATGCGAACGGAACTCCGCACTCTTGAAGGTAAACGCCGTCATTGACGGTAATATCATAACACACAAAACACCCACAGCACAGTGGCCGGAGGACAAACTTCGTTTACTACACCTTCCCTCCGCCCATTGCAACTACTATCTTCCTGCCTCCGGAGGCAGCGCCGGCGACCTTTTATAGCCCGTAAAAAGCATTGGCAGACGCAGCGTATCGCTTTATATTGCACTGCGAGATTACACCTACAGCCTGACAAACAGGACTCGGAACTTAACCTTTGTAAAACTGGGGATAGTCACATGAAAGACACAATTTCAGCTGTTCGAGGCATGGAGATTCTCGATTCAAGGGGCAACCCAACGGTCAGGGTCTTTGTTGAACTGGCGGACGGAACCACCTCCTCCGCATCCGTACCGTCCGGCGCCAGCACCGGCGAAAACGAGGCCATCGAACTACGTGACGGCGACAAGAGCCGTTATCTGGGTAAGGGCGTTCTCAAGGCGGTCGACAACGTCAACAGCATCATCGGTCCGGCGCTCCTCGGCATGTCCGCCTCGAAACAGGCGGCCGTCGACGGCAGAATGCTCGAACTCGACGGCACCGACAACAAATCGAACCTCGGCGCCAATGCCATCCTTGGCGTATCGATGGCGGTCGCCAGGGCCGCTGCAATGGCATGCGGACTCCCTCTTTACCGCTATCTCGGCGGTGCCGGTGCCAAAAGGATTCCGGTACCGGCGATGAATATCATCAACGGCGGCGCCCACGCCGACAACAGCGTCGATATCCAGGAGTTCATGGCGGTGCCGGTGGGTGCCCCGAACTTTAGCGAAGGTCTGCGTTACATCGCCGAGACCTTTCATGTCCTGAAAAAGCTGTTGAAAGGGCAAGGCATGGCCACAAGCGTCGGCGACGAAGGTGGTTTCGCCCCCAATCTGGCAAGCAACGAAGCGGTTATGGAGATCATTATGGAGGCGATCGACAAGGCCGGATATGTGGCGGGTCAGGATATCGCCATCTCTCTCGACAGTGCCGCCAGCTCTTTTTCTACCGATCTAACCAGTCAATACGAACTGAAAAAGTCAGGCGGCGGCAAGATGACCTCCGATGATCTCATCGCAATGGCAGGGAAATGGGTGGAAAAGTATCCCATCGTTTCCTGGGAAGACCCCCTCGCTGAAAACGATTGGGCAGGTTTCAAGAAGTTGACCGCCCTGGTCGGCGACAAGATCGACATCGTCGGCGATGATATCTTCGTCACCAATACCCAATATATCGCCCGAGGCATCGAAGAAAAGACCGCCAATTCAGTACTGATCAAGCTCAACCAGATCGGCACGGTTACTGAGAGCATCGATGCGGTGCGGATGTGCCGTGACGCAGGCTGGCGCTATTTCATTTCGCACCGCTCGGGCGAAACCGAGGACACCTTCCTCGCCGATTTCGCTGTGGCCATGGACGGCGGCCAGTTGAAAACCGGCTCGGCCTCCCGTAGCGAACGAATCGCCAAATACAACCGGCTGTTGGAGATTGAACAGGAATTGGGCGGAGCGGCCATCTATTACTGGTGATAGGCAGGCGGGAAACACCCTTTTGCGGGGTTCAAGTCCCTTGATAAGAGATTGCAAAAACACCCGAAAAAAATCCTACAACGAACAAAGTGATCGTTTGCCATTGACAGAAGGATCATTCACAGCAACCTTATAACAATATCACAGGGCTTATCCCCTGCTTGTCAAACCGAACTGGAGTTGCCCGATGGTAAAATTACCGAATGAAAAGCCGGATCCTCAAAGGGTGGCTGTCCTACGATCGCTGCCCCTTGAGGTAAAACAACAGATAACCGGCGAAGAGGCGGAGGCGTTCATGTATAACCGCGAACTCCCCGACTCGCTGTTGGAAAAACTGAAAGGATACCTCACTGAAGAAAAACCTTGAACAACCCTTCGAGGTTTTTCCATCACACTGATGCACAAGGAGAAGGAGAAATATATGAGTGAAAAAAAATGCACCCCCTGTCCAACCTGCCAAGGCAAAAAAATCATCGATGGTGTCTGCGAGGTAAGTTCCGAATGGCGCGGCACCAACGATCAACTGTCCGACGACACCCAATGCACCCCCGACCAGACCTGTCCGACCTGTAAAGGCAAGGGCTACGAAGAGTAGCACCTGTTCCGGCAAACGGAACAGGCTCTGTTGCAATGGGATGAAAGGCTGCGACATAACAAGAAAGACCTGTTTCCTCCATGCTGCCCTAGGGGTGTGCGGAGGGAATAGGTCTTCTCTCTTTCCGGTGTGGTCTGATATCCTTCGGCTCCAAGGTTCGTTAACAGATGTGGCATGAAATGAAAATATGGGTCGACGCCGATGCCTGCCCGGTGGCGATCAAGGAAATCCTCTTCAGGGCATGCGAACGCACCGGTGTACTGCTGACCCTGGTCGCCAATCAACCGATGCGCGTGCCGGCATCGCCGTGCATTAAATTTCTCCGGGTGGCAGCCGGTTTTGATGTTGCCGATAGGGAAATCGTCAAGCGCCTGAGCGTCGGGGATCTGGTTATTACCGGGGATATTCCTCTGGCGGCAATGGTCCTTGAAAAAGGCGGCCATGCCCTTAATCCCCGTGGCGAACTGTATTCGCCGGACACCATCAAAGCCCGCCTGCAGATGCGCGATTTCATGGATACGCTACGGGCAAGCGGTATAGATACCGGCGGCCCGGCGGCAGAGAGTCGAAGCGATCACAAGAATTTTGCCAACCGGCTTGACACCTTTTTAATGCGACATGCCAAGAATGCTTGATTAGGATTACCCCATGGTCTTTGAATTCTGGCCGACCTTTGTCACCGCCTCGGCAATTGTCCTGGTTATTCCAAAACCGACCATCCTTACCGTCCTCAGCTCTTCCATCGCCCACGGTCGCCGGGCCAACCTTCCACGGGTTGCAGCCGTTGCCCTTGGCGATTCAACCGCACTGGTTTTTTCCCTGCTCGGTCTCGGAGTTCTGTTCTGGTCCGTTCCCTTTCTTGCTGATATCTCCTGCGCCGCAACCCAAGAGGTTTCCGGTATTACCAGGACCATCATTGTCGGTGGCGATCGTGACTATCCGCCTTACGAATTCCTCGATAATGATGGTCAACCAAGCGGTTACAATGTTGACCTGACTCGCGCCATAGCCGATGTAATGGGTATGAAGGTCGAGTTTCGCCTGAGTGCCTGGTCGGACATGCGTACCGCCTTGCAGAATAATCAAGTGGATGTATTGCAGGGAATGTCCTATTCGGACGAACGAACAGCGGAAGTTGATTTTTCAATCCCGCATACTATCGTCAATCACGCCATTTTTGCCCGCCGCGATTCGCCTGTCGTGGGTTCACTGGAAGGTCTGGATAATTACTCCGTCGCCGTTCATCATAGCGGTATCATGCATGACTATCTGGTCCGAACCGGCTTTCGTGGTCCCCTGACGCTTACCGAAACCCCGGCAGAAGCCTTGCGCCAGGTTGCCGCCGGCAATATCGATTTTGCAATAGTTGCCATAGTCCCCGGCATGTACATCATCAAAGAACTCAAGCTTTCAAACCTGAACACGGTTGTCAGGAATGTGGCTACGCACCGATACTGTTATGCCGTCAAAAAGGGTGATGCCGAGTTGCTGTCGCGACTCAATGAGGGGCTGGCAATATTGAAGAAGACGGGCCAGTATGAGTTGATTTACAATCGCTGGCTCGGTGTGCTGGAACCGCCAGAGGTTACCTGGCGCCACCTGGCCAAGTTCGGCGCATCCGTCAGTATTCCGTTGCTGCTTTTGCTCGGTGGAATTGCCATCTGGTCCCATATGCTCAGACGCCAGGTAGCCCTGCGTACTGCCGATCTGACCCGGGAGATTGCCGAACGTAAGCATGCCGAAGAACAACTGCTGCTGAATCAGAAACAGCTGGTACAGGCTGACAAAATGGCCGCTCTGGGGGTATTGGTCTCAGGGGTGGCCCACGAGATTAACAACCCGACCGGGCTGATTTTACTGGAGGTTCCGACCCTGAAGCGAGTACATTCGGACACCACAAGGATTCTCGAACGATACTACCGGGAGAACGGGGATTTTGTCTGTGGCGGAATACCGTATTCCCGCATGCGTGAAGAAATCCCGCGCAGCCTCGAAAAAATCCAGGATGCCGGAAAGCGGATCAAACGAATTGTCGATGATCTGAAGGATTTTACCCGTCAAGGTGATATCACCTGCAACGAAAGAGCCGATTTGAATGAAATGGCCCAGGCAGCTGTACGGCTTGTGGAGCCGACAATCCGCAAAGCCACGCGTCGTTTCAAAGTTGATTATGGCTCCGGGATGCCTAAAATTTATTGCAATGCCCCGCGGATAGAACAGGTTCTGGTTAATTTGATTCTCAACGCCTGCCAGGCACTACCCGATACCGATCGTTGCATTGAGTTGACCACCGGATATGATTCGGAACTGCAATCGGTAAAGTTTCGTCTGCGGGATGAAGGAAGCGGCATCTCACCGGAGCATCTGGCACGTTTAACCGACCCGTTTTTTACCACTAAGCGGGAAATGGGCGGAACAGGCCTTGGCCTTTCGGTCTCCGCGGGCATTGTCAAGGAGCATTCCGGCACGCTGGAGTTTCTATCGACGCCGGGGCTCGAAACAATTGTGACCCTAAGACTTCCTGTTGTTCTTGAGGAGAAACCCAAGTGACCAAGACAATCTATCCTGATTTCGGTATCCTGCTTGTCGACGATGAACCTGACTGGCTCGGCTCCTTGGCGCTGACCCTTGAATCGTGTGCCGGCATCACCAATATCACGACCTGCAGCGACAGCAGACAGGTCCTTGAAATTCTCGATGCCGGCGATATAGGTTTGGTGCTGCTCGACCTGACCATGCCGCATCTGTCCGGTGAAGAGCTGCTGGAATTGATAGCGGAAAAGCATCCGGAAGTTGTCGTCATCGTCATCAGCGGCTTGAATCAGGTGGAAGGTGCCGTCGGTTGCATGCGCCGAGGCGCCTATAATTATTTTGTCAAGACCGACGACCCAAACCGTATGATTGGTGGTGTGCTCCGAGCCGTCAAGATGCAGGAGTTGCAGCGCGATCATCGCCAGATGGCCAGCCGCTTCTGTTCTCCCGAGTTGCGCCACCCGGAAGTTTTTGAGTCGATAGTTACAAATGACCGGGTCATGCAGGGGATTTTTTCCTACATCGAGGCGGTAGCCAACAGCCCTCAGCCTTTGCTGATAACCGGAGAAAGCGGTGTCGGCAAGGAGTTGATAGCCCGGGCGGCCCACAAGTTAAGCAGTTGCCGCGGAAAACTGGTGACCGTCAATGTGGCCGGTCTTGATGATTCGGTTTTTGCCGACACCCTTTTCGGGCATCTGCGCGGGGCTTTTACCGGGGCTGAACATATGCGTCGCGGCATGGTCGAAGAAGCTGCGGATGGAACACTTTTCCTCGATGAAATCGGTGAGTTGAGCATCCCTTCGCAGGTTAAGTTGTTGCGACTGATCCAGGAGGGAGAATATTTTCCGCTCGGCAGCGATCTGCCCAAAAGACTTATGGCCAGAATTATCGTGGCAACACACGAGAATCTTGTCGCAAAAGAACGGACAGGAAGTTTTCGCAGAGACATCTTTTACCGTCTGAGCACCCATCATGTGCATCTGCCGCCACTGCGCGAGCGCTACGGTGACATCCCTTTGTTGCTGGATTATTTTCTTGCCGAGATCGCAAAGACCTTGGGAAAGAAAAAACCGACTCCGCCCAAGGAATTGGTGCATTATTTGAACACCTATACTTTCCCAGGAAATATCCGTGAACTAAAAGCGATGGTGTTCGATGCAGTCAGTGTGCATCGAGATCGCATGCTCTCCATGGACAGTTTCATCAAAGCGGTGGAACGCTCCCGTCAGGATGGACTTGAAGCTGTTCCACCGCCAAGGAGAAACCCATTTGCCGGATTCGACAAGCTGCCGACCTTCAGTGAAGCAGCGGCCTACCTGGTACGGGACGCACTGGACCGTGCCAACGGCAACCAAACCATGGCAGCCAGGCTGCTTGGCATCTCGCAGCCGGCACTCTCCAAACGCTTAAAGTCATTAGTGTCTTAAAAACTGCCATAACCTTAGGTTATTAGTATAATCAGAGGTTATAATAGAGCCAAACTCGCAGCAGACAACGGCAGCAGCGCAAATCCTCTTTAGCCGCCATAACCTTTGGTTATGGCGGTTTTTGTTTTTTCCGCATTGTTTATAGACTTTCTACACAGAATCAACCTGTTATATGGAAAATTAGGCGTTGGCACGGTCTGTGCTATCTGTAAGTCAGCACTTTGATGCGGCAGTTTGCCGGAGGATCATTGTGAAGGCGTTAATGCCATTGATTTTTCTTTCGGAGGAGGCCGGGGAACATGGATCTAAAAATAACAATGGAGTTTTTGATAATCATTGCCTGTCTGCTTGTAGGAACCAGATACGGTGGTTTTGGTCTGGGTTTGATAAGCGGCGCGGGTCTGCTGACCTTCGCCTTCATCTTTCATCTGGCGCCAGGTAAGCCCCCTGTAGATGTGCTGTTGACGATCATGGCGGTACTCGGCTGTGCCTCGGTACTACAAACTGCCGGCGGACTCAACGTCATGATGCGGTTTGCCGAGAGATTTCTTCGAAAGCATCCGGATCACATCACATTTCTGGCTCCGCTTACAACCTGGACCCTGACCGTCATGTGTGGAACCGGCCATGTCGTCTACACCATGTTCCCGATAATTTATGATATTGCCATTAAAAAGGGCATTCGCCCGGAGCGCCCGATGGCGGTGGCCTCGGTCGCATCCCAGATAGGCATCTGTGCTTCTCCGGTTTCCGTTGCCGTCGTATCCATGGTGGCAATGTTGAGTAAAGAGTCTGGATTTGGTCATCCTATCAGTCTGCTGGAAATTCTCTCCATCGGCATACCTGCCACTCTGTGCGGCGTTATTTTAGCGGCAATTTGGAGTTTGAAGCGTGGTAAGGATTTGGACAAAGACCCCGACTTTCAGGCGAGGCTGCAGGACCCGGCCGAACGCGACTATATTTACGGTGAGTCTGCCACTCTGCTCGATAAAGTGTTCCCAAAAGAGGCCTATTATGCAACCTGGATTTTTCTAGGGGCAATAGCTTTGGTGGTTGTTCTTGGTGCATTCGAGGAACTCAGGCCGGTTTTCGGGGCTGCCGGTAAGGCAAAGCCACTGTCTATGAATCTCGTCATCCAGATGATGATGCTTTCTGCAGGTGCCATGATCCTGATGATCTGCAAGGTCAAACCGCAGGAGATACCCAACGGCACAGTTTTCAAGGCCGGGATGGTAGCAGTTATTTCAATTTTCGGGGTGGCCTGGATGGCCGATACATTTTTTGAAGCGCATTTCACCCTTCTCAAGGACACGCTGGCCGGGGTAGTAAAAACCCAACCTTGGACCTATGCCATTGTCCTGTTTTTGGTTTCGAAGCTGGTAAACAGCCAGGCCGCGGCACTGGCCGCAATAGTGCCGCTTGGGCTCAGCATCGGTGTTGATCCGAAGGTGATTCTGGCGTTCCTGCCGGCCTGTTACGGGTATTTTGTCCTGCCGACCTACGCCAGCGATTTGGCCTGCATCGGTTTTGACCGCTCAGGCACTACCAAAATCGGCAAGTATATCTTAAATCATAGTTTCATCATTCCCGGTCTGATCGGGGTTGGTACGGGCTGTGTAGTGGGATTTCTGCTGGTGAAAGTTCTTTTCTGATGGCTGGAGAGTGACATAAAAAAATTGCGAAAGATGCCTTAAAAGGGTAGTTTTGCCGTATTGGTGTAAAAAAGGGAAGTACCTCTACGAAATTCATCCTTAAAAAATACCCCCATGGCCTTTGAAATGTGGCTGGCCTTTGTCGCCGCCTCGGCAATTGTCCTGGTTATTCCCGGACCGACCGTACTTACCGTCATCAGCTACTCGATCGCCCACGGTCGCCGGGCAGGCCTGCCTCTGGTCGCAGCCGTTGCCCTCGGCGACTCGACCGCGCTGCTTTTTTCCCTGCTCGGTCTTGGCGCCCTGCTCGCCGCTTCCGCCATGTGCTTCACGGTCATCAAGCTTATCGGCGGTCTCTACCTGCTGTATCTCGGTGTTAAATTGCTGAGAGCCGGAACCGCCGCAACAGATCTCGTCATGCCCGTGCCTGCCGCCTCGCCCTGGAAACTCTTTGTCAACACCTACCTGGTAACCGCCATGAATCCCAAGGGCATCATCTTCTTCGTCGCCTTCCTGCCGCAATTCATCAACCACGCCGGCGGGGTAAGGGCGCAACTCTGGCTTCTGGCAATAACCTTTGTCATCCTGGCAATCATTAATGCCGGCCTTTACACCCTGTTTGCCGGCTCCGCCCGTCGTCTGCTCAGCTCACCCCGCGCGCAAAGACGTTTCCATCTCGTCGGCGGCACCCTGCTTTCTGCGGCCGGTATCTGGTCACTGTTCGCTAAACGCGTGTCGATCTAAGGGAAACAAAAGGATGACGGAAAATGGAGATCTCCTCGCCCTTGCCCTTGCAGGGCGATTTGATGTCATTGTCCATGGCTGCAATTGTTTCTGCGCCATGGGTGGGGGAATAGCAAGGACTATTCGCGAGGAATTCCCCGAGGCTTACGCCGCCGATCTGGCCACTCCCCGGGGAGACATAAAGAAACTCGGCACCTTCAGTTCTGCCACCGTCACCCGTAACGGACGGCAATTCACCATAATCAACGGTTACACCCAATATCATTTCCACGGTGCCGACGTCCTCGTCGATTACCCTGCCGTTCGCCGGCTCTTTGCCAAGATCAAAATAGAATTTCCCGGCAAGCTCATCGGCTACCCGAAAATCGGTGCCGGATTGGCCGGTGGCGATTGGCAGATCCTGGCGGCCATCATTGACGAGGAGCTGGCCGGCGAGAACCATAGTGTCGTGCTTTACGCACCCTGATCACTTGTTACCAAAATCCGCCATCAGGTTCGGAACTGTTTAGTCGTTTTGGCCGAGCTATCTGCCAATTTTTCCACCATTGCCGAGGTCTTGGCAATGGCAGCAACCGCTTCATCGACCTGAATGGCGGCATCGGTAACACTATTGGCCATTGTTGCCATTTCCTCTGCATAACCAGCAGCTTTTGAAACCTTGCCGTTTGAATAGCCTATTTTTTCCGTCGCTGCAAAAAGAGATTTGGAAATTTCCGTCACAGTAACCGACTGCTCCTCAACCGCACTGGCAATGGTCGCCACGATTCCGCTATTTTCGGAAACAATTTCCGCAGCCTCTTTTATTCCTGTAATGGTAGTTTTCGTCACCTGCTGGACATGATCTATGCGGTTTTGTATTTCCGTTGCCGCGCTTGCGGTCTGTTTTGCCAGTTCCTTTATTTCATTGGCAACAACCGCAAAACCTTTGCCGGCCTCTCCTGCTCGAGCAGCTTCGATGGTCGCATTGAGTGCCAACAGATTGACCTGATCGGAGATTGCGGTAATCGCCTCGGTAACCTTGTTGATATCCTCACCCGCTTGACCAAGGACATAGACCTCGGCTTCCAGCTCATCCATTTTTTCTTTTGTTTTTTCAGTATTGGTATGTGCTTTTGCGGAGGTTGCGGAAATTTCGTTTACAGTGGAAGTAAGTTCATCAATGGCGGTTGAAACAACAGTAATTGTTGCAGAAGACTCTTCCATTATCGAGGAAATTTCTTTCATGTCGGTACTCATGTAGCTGGCGGAGCGAAAGACTGTTTGCGAAACCGTCTTGGTCGAGGCGGCTTTCTCTTCTATGATCTTCAAGGTGGTATGAATTGATTTTGCCGCAATATTCAGTTGCTCGGAATCCCCTTGAAGCTTTTTAATAATTGTTTGCAGAGACGTTAAAAAAGTGTTGAAAAACAGTGAAACCTTGCCAACCTCATCATTGCCTGTAACTGGTAATCTTTGCGTAAGGTCTGCGTCTCCCGAGCTGATATTCTCGAGTCCGGCGGCAACATTTTGCAAAGGTTTAGCTATAAGGCCGGCAATTATCATTGCCCCAATGGTCGCCAAGACTATGACTGCACAAACGATCGAAATGAAAAGCATGCCGATGGATTTTATTCTTTCATCGGCTTTTAAGGTAACTTTCTGAAAAAGCTCTTCGGTGTTTTTTCCGGTCAAATCGGCTCGATCACCCTTCTGTATGCTAAAAATGACAGCCCTAAAATCGTTTTGAGAGGTATCCTTAAAATCATTCAGCAGATATAAGGCCAAAATTGTCATTACAACGCCAAAGGCGATTGTAGAGGGGATAACAAATCCGGCAATTTTTGTCCTGATCGACAAGTTCTTAAAAAATTGCAACATAGAGACCTCTTGTTTTTTCCTAATCTTGACTTTGACAGCAAAGATTCATCCGCTGATTGTCAAAGCTTCTCAAAAATACTACTATATACTGAAACATATTCCTTATTGCAAAAACACATTCCTCACTGCAAAAATCCAAACTGCAGCTAAGCCGTTTATACAGGAGAGCAAATGGTTACATCTATAATTCTCATGAATGTCGAACGAACAAAAATCAATGAAGTCGCCGAACAGCTCAAGGCTCTCCCGGGAATCTCCGAGGTCTATTCGGTGAGCGGCAATTACGACCTCGTGGCCATTGTACGCGTGGCTACCAACGACGAACTGTCCGACCTCGTCACCAAGAGAATGCGCATCATTGAAGCAATCCTCAAAACCGAAACAATGCTGGCCTTTAAAGCCTATTCCCGGCACGACTTGGAATCTATGTTTGCCGTGGGCATGTGAGAGAGCCGCTCTTTCAGGGCTCATACCCCATTTTCGCCTGGGAGCACGGCAAGCGAAGTGATTGTTATTTTTTAACGCACTCTGGACAGGTGTTGACTATAAACCGGGGGTCGGCACCATTTTCCAGGATATCGCGAAAACCATGCCACTCTCCATCATAAGGACTGAAAATCTTCCGACAGTCACGGCACACCTCGACCCCATTCTCAAGCATCTCCACCTGATTTAATGCCGCCTTCAACTCAGTCACCGATTCCGACAGGGAGGATTGGGTGCGCACCAGCCGTTCGGCCACCCGGACCCGGGCACGCAGTTCATTGTCATTAAAGGGTTTGGTCATATAATCATCGGCACCGGCATCAAAGCCCTTGACTATGTCGGGTGTGCTGTCCCGGGAAGTCAGCAGCAGGATATACGGAGGGTTGATCGAGTCCATCTCCTTTGCCCGCCGACAGACCTCGACTCCATCCAACTCCGGCATTTCCCAGTCAAGGATGGCGATATGGGGTGCATCCGGCTTTTGCAACGCCGCCCAAGCCTCATTGCCATTGGTCACGCTTTCAACACGGTATCCCCAGTTTTCAAGACATACCTGGACCATCATTCGGGTGGTAAATTCATCTTCTGCGATAAGAATTTTCACGTCCTTTCTCCCATATTTTCCAGCACTCTGCAGAGTTCTCTTAAGCATCTCCTGCCCTGAAAATTATCGAGAATCAGGGAAGAAAAGGAGTCAGGGAACTAACTGCGGCAAATCACAGATATTTTCACTTCGATTTCTTGACTTTTTACCATCCGAATGGCAATACATCAACAGGTAATCAAATGTTTTTTTCTGAGAAACCAAAGTCTGGAGCTGTTTTGTCATGAAAAACCCGGTTGCGACAGTCACCGTACCGATTTCCGCCTTGTTGAAAGCGACACGGGTCAATTACAGCGGATACGGCTTATGATCTCCCCTTTCGCCCTGAAAACTCCTTTTGTTTCCGGTGTCCAAGCGGATGGCACGGCAACCGACAGCTGGTGGTTCATTTTTGCAAAGGGCATGCTTCTCGTCCATTTGCCGGGACAAGAACCGGTTGCCATCTGTACGCGGAGCCCTGAGCAACTCGGTCTACAGCCGATATTCAGCAAATATCTTGGCAGATATGCAAGCGCCGATTGTTTTGTTGCCGATCTGGAAGGCGAAGCACCGGTCCTCGGGGATATGGAATTTCGCGATTTACGCGGCCTCTTCGGAGCCCTTGATGACGATATTTTTTGTCTCGCCGGACGGGCGATTCAAATCGTCCATTGGCATCGGGACCATCGATTCTGCGGCAAATGCGGCACAGCCATGATCGATCGACGGAGCGAACTGGCGAGAAAGTGCCCAAACTGCAATTTTATCAGTTATCCAAGGCTTTCGCCGGCGGTCATCATGTCGATTGTCCGTGACGATCATATTCTTCTTGCCCGTGCTCCGCGATTTCCCGCCGGGATGTACAGCACTTTGGCCGGCTTCGTCGAACCCGGAGAAACCCTTGAAGAAGCCGTCTGCCGTGAGGTATTCGAGGAGGTTGCGCTCCGTGTCGACAAGATTCGTTACGTCGCCAGCCAGCCCTGGCCCTTCCCGCACTCGTTGATGATCGGCTTTACATCAACCTATAAAAGCGGAGAGATCAGCATCGACCACAAGGAACTTGAGGACGCCAGATGGTTTTCGCTGAGTGAGTTACCTGTCCTGCCGTCAAAAATCTCTATCTCTCGCCTGCTCATCGAAAATTTTATAAGCGCGGAAGCCAAGAGAGGCGTATGAAACCGTATAAAGTCAATAAGATCCCGACCAGGCAAGGACCATTGCCGTCCATCCCGAGGTGATGCCCATGCCGCCCAAACAAATATATTCCCTGCCCGCCCCTGCCGGCCGGTCCACCGTCATCGGCGCGACCCTTGTGCAACAGGCGATTGCGGCATCCAGATGCAATCCCCGGAAACGAATGATTCTCCCTTTCCACAAAGGTCCGGAAGCGGCTCTGCACCGGATGCTCAATGCCGTCCAGCCGGGCAGCTATATTCGACCCCATCGCCACCTCCTCCCGCCCAAACCGGAGTCGATCATCGTTTTGCAGGGCGCTATTTTGTGCCTGGTTTTCGGTCTAGAGGGAGATGTGCAGCAAGTGCGGACCCTGGCGGCCGGCAGCGGCGAATTCGGTTTCGACAGCGAACCGGGAATTTACCATTCCTTTCTCGCTCTTTGCCCCGATACCGTTCTCTTCGAGGTAAAACCAGGGCCCTGGGCGCCGGATACCGACAAGGACTTTGCGCCCTGGTCACCCGCCGCCGACAGCCCGGAAGTGCAAGACTACCTGGCGTCTCTTTACGATCTTGCGGAAAGGACAAAGGATGGGACTTTTTTCGATTGTCGGCCACATACTGACATCGCCAACGATGCCACCAAAAAAATGACCTCTCTTCATGGGTTCGCAGCGAATCTCGGCCGGCAAAAAGACATCGAAAAGGCCCTTGAGCGAAGTGTCGATCAGTACCGCAGCGTCTTTGAGAATACCGGCACCGCCACCATCATCATCGAAAAAGATACGACCGTCTCTCTGGCCAATGATCGTTTTGTCGCCCTCTCCGGCTACAGCAAAGAAGAAATTGAAGGTAAAATGAAGTGGCCTCTCTTCATTGCCAAGGCCGAAGATCTGGAGAAAATGTTGCGGTATCATATGCAGCGGCGGCAGGGCGACGGCAAGGCTCCCATCGAATATGAATTTACCCTGAAAGACAAGCACGGAGCCTGCAAAGATGTCTTTTTACGAGTCGATATGATTGCCGGATCCGAGGCCAGCGTCGCCTCGCTCCTCGATATCACCTCCCTGAAAACCGCTCGCCGCTATCTTCTTGAGAGTACTTCGCGCCTGAGCGGTATTCTCGAAGCCTTCGACGGCTTTCTTTACGTCTCTTCGTTCGACCATACCTTGCTGTTCATGAACCGTAAGCAAAAAGATTCGCAGGCCTTCCCGGCTGAGGAATTTCCCTGTCACAAACGGTTATACGGCCTTGACAGCCCCTGTGCCTGGTGTGACGACGCCAAGGTGCTGCAGGGCCTAACGGTGAACTATGAGTTCCGCAACCCCCGCGACGGACGCTGGTACTACGCGGTCAGCTCACCGGTTTACCAGGAAGAAAATAAAATCTCGCAAAAACAGACGGTCATCATCGACATCCATGAACGAAAGACGACCGAAGAGGCGCTAAAAGAAAGGGAGAATTATCTCACCAAAGAAAATCTCCGTCTCAGGGAAAATATCGGCGACCGCTACAAATTCGGGGCAATCATCGGTAAAAGTCCGGCGATGCAGAAAGTCTATGAACTCATCCTCCGCGCCGCCGCCACCCAGGCCAATGTCATTCTCTATGGCGAATCGGGGACCGGGAAAGAACTGGTGGCGAGGGCCATCCATGAGATGAGCGACCGGGCCGGAAAGCCCTTCGTTCCCGTCAATTGTGCCGCTATTCCGGCAGGGCTCATGGAAAGCGAGTTTTTCGGATACCGCAAGGGGGCCTTTACCGGCGCGGAAAAGGATAAACCCGGTTTATTTGACCGGGCCAACCGCGGCACCCTGTTTCTCGACGAACTGGGCGAGATAGACGAAAGCATGCAGGTTAAGCTGTTACGGGTATTGGAAAGCAACGGCTACAGCCCTTTGGGCGGCCTGCAAAACCGCCAGGCCGATGTGCGAATCATCGCTGCAACCCATCAAAATCTCAGGACCTTGCTGGAGAACGGCCGCATGCGGGAAGATTTTTTCTATCGCATCCACATCATTCCGATCACCATCCCGCCTCTTAGGCAGCGCCGGGAGGATATTCCGCTTCTCGTTGAGCACTTTCTCGCCAAATACTCCCCGGAGAACACACCGCCCGTCCTCCACGGTCATGCCCTGGAAATGCTCGTCAACCACCATTGGCCTGGAAATGTTCGGGAATTGGAAAACACCATTCAACGTTATATCAATCTGCATGTCCTCGAATTTCCCGGTCGGGATGTCGGCACCGGAGGGGCGGATGTGGTTGCTCTAGCACAATCCGGCATTGACACGAATCTGTCTCTTCGCGATGCAGGTCGCCTCTTTGAACGCGATTTCATCCTCCATCACCTCCAAGCCTGTCGTTGGAACCGCACCCGAGTCGCACAACTTCTCGGCATAGAGCGAAAAACTCTCTATCTGAAAATGCGGCAATTGAATCTTCTCGACAAGCTTAATGAGTAATTATTTTCTCATTATGAGTTATTTAATAATTTTTTAGATTTCTAAACGAAATATCAATGAGATACCAATAGATTTGCCCCCGGTACCGAGTTATTTTTTTCCCATCACCTCTTGCTCCCGCATCGAGGTGAACCGCTTAACACCTCGGCATCTTAAAGAGTATTCTCCTTTTTGTGCCTGGCCTTGTTTTTGCTTCTCAAACACCGATCCCCGCTTGCCATTGTCCCATCCTTATTTCCGGAAAAGCAAGTGGAAAAGAATGGGACAATCCACAACCGCAAATCTTCAACCCAAGGAGCGCATCATGAAGACTAAAATCCTGCCCCCCGCACCTTCCGCCTATGCCTATCCCCTGCTCATTAAGACCCTGCTCACCACGCCGCTGATTTATGCGCCGGAACAAAAAATTATCTACCGGGATCAGCGGGAATTTACCTACCGCCAGTTCGGCAAACGAATCTGTCAGCTCGCCCATGCACTGGCAAAACTCGGCGTAGAAGCTGGAGACACTGTGGCGGTCATGGATTGGGATTCGCACCGCTATCTCGAATGTTATTTTGCCGTCCCCATGATCGGCGCAATCCTCCATACCGTCAATGTCCGCCTGTCAAGCGAGCAACTGTTGTACACCATTAATCATGCTGAAGATGACGTGCTCCTCGTTAATTCCGAATTCCTGCCTATGCTTGCGGCGATCAAGGACAACCTGACGACGGTGAAAAAAATCGTCTTATTAAGTGACAACAATGATGCTCCAAACGGCCAGGATGCCGAATATGAACGCATGTTGCAGGAACAACCGGAGGAATACTCCTTCCCGGATTTTGATGAGAACAGCATCGCCACCACCTTTTACACCACCGGGACGACCGGACTGCCAAAGGGGGTCTATTTCAGCCACCGCCAGCTGGTTCTGCACACTTACGGGGTTCTCTCGGTAATTTGCGCCCAAGACAGCCAAGCACAAATCAGCTCGGCAGATGTATATATGCCGATCACCCCGATGTTCCACGTTCATGCCTGGGGAATGCCCTATCTGATGACCATGCTCGGCTGCAAACAGGTGTATCCTGGGCGCTATGAACCGGCGACACTTCTCAAGCTTGTCGCAACCCATGATGTTACCTTTTCTCACTGCGTACCAACCATCCTCCACATGTTGCTGTCAAATCCGACCATTGCAGGATGCGATCTCTCTCGCTGGAAGGTCATCATCGGCGGCTCGGCTCTCTCCAAGGGCATGTGCAAACAGGCAATGGACCACGGCATTAATGTCTATACCGGTTACGGCATGTCGGAAACCTGCCCGATTCTGACCCTCGCCCTCCTCAAGCCACATATGCGGCAATGGGACGAAAGCCGGCAGATCACCATGCGTTGCCGGACCGGACTGCCGATCAGCAATGTGCAACTGGAACTCTTTGACCCGAACGGCCAACCGGTACCCCATGACGGAAAATCGACCGGTGAGGTTGTCGTCCGCGCTCCATGGCTGACCCAGGGGTATTTCAAGGATGAAGAAAAGAGCCGGGAACTCTGGGCGGGGGGATGGCTGCACACCGGCGATATCGGCTACATCGATACCGAGGGATATCTGCAGATTACCGACCGGTTAAAGGATGTCATAAAGACCGGTGGCGAATGGATCTCCTCCCTCGAACTGGAGGATATTATCAGTCAGCACCCGGGAGTGAGCGAGGTGGCGGTCATCGGTATTCAGGATCCTAAATGGGGTGAAAGACCGGTAGCTTTGGTGGTCCCCAAGCCAGGCAACAATGTGCCCCTGCGCGCCGAGGACATACTTGCCGCTATTCAGATTCATGTCGATAACGGCACTCTCCCCAAATACGGGATGCCGGAGAAGGTGTTGATCGTCGAACAGATCGCTAAAACCAGCGTCGGCAAGATCAACAAAAAACAATTACGAAAGGAATTTAGTTAACGACCGGCCGTACGCACAGTACTAACACACAAGTGCCGGCGGAGGGTTGCACCGGAAACCGGTACTCTTGGAAAAAGACCTGTCACTAAAGAAGGGAAGATCGAGGGGGAAAATCAGCTTTTTTGCTTCTGAACTCTTAGAAAACGGATCGTTTCTCTGCAGCCGCTTCTCCAGATTTTTATCCCCGGAGAATGGTACTTAACTCCCTGCTTTTCGCAACAATCCGTTTAACAAGGCTTGCCGACATTTTTCACCCTTGCCATGGGCAAGGGTGAAAATATTTTAACGCTATAGAATTAGCGCTTGACGACATTTGCCGCAGCCGGGCCCTTGGCACCTTCAACCACGTCGAAGCTTACCCGCTCTCCCTCTTGGAGAGACTTAAAACCCTCTGCTTTGATAGCAGTATGATGTACGAATACATCCTTGCCGCCATCTTGCTCGATAAAACCAAAACCTTTTGAATCATTAAACCATTTTACTGTTCCTTCAGCCATTGTAACTACTCCTTGTGCATTGTGCGACTTTGTCGCACAGTTGTGTGGTCGGTCCCAACAAGGGACCATTGGTGAACAAACTGAATGCATCGCATTCGATACACTCAGTAATTGTATTATAAATAAGGAAAGACTGGATTATCTGCGCCGGGCACCTTTTTTAACCGGAGGCTTCGCCTCGTTACAGACCAGCGTGCGATGCTTGTAGTCTTTGCCATTCAAACCTTCCATTACCTTATGCCCTTCCGATCGGGTTGACATCTCAATAAAACCAAACCCTTTGGATTGACCGGAAAATTGGTCAATAACCAGCTTGGCACTGACGACACTGCCATATTGCCCACAAAGTTCGGATAGCTCGGATTCGGTGATGTTGTAAGGCAGGCTACCTATAAAAAGTTTCATGCTGGTTTCCTTCTTTTGAAATTTTCAGCAAAAACTTTTAAGGTATCGAAACTTATGGAGGTACGGCGTAAGATATCAAGAAAAGAGTGTGCTATTTTTTTTATTTAGTCCACGCAATATACTTGATATAGATACCTATTACAAGGTAATTCTCGGAGAGGTACACTGTCGCCTAAAAATAATTGCACACTCAGAATTCTTTAATTTTTTACCTTCAGACATTTCCTGCCGACAATCATATATGTCAACACGGAGAAGAGAATGAGGTAGCCGAACATCTGGACGTTTTTCGTTTTAATAATAAAGGCAATAACCAGCACCAGCGCCGCGCAGGTCAAAAAAAACAGGGGTCTGGGAATCTGCTTGAGAATTACCCGACCAAAGTGGGCAAAACGCACATGGCTGATCATGAGACCGACAGATACCATCGCCACAATCCACAGAGAATGGGCCGGTACAACTAAGGCGGCCCCGAGTACGACAAGCGCTCCGGCAGGACTTGGCAAGCCATTGAATATGCCGTAGGGCAGATCCGTGCGTTTTTTATCGACGGCGACAAAACGGATCAATCGATAGGCAACCCCGGACAAATAGATCAGACCAAAAATCCACGCCCAGTATCCGGCCGATAAGGTTATGACATAGGCGGGAGAAAGACCGAAGCTGACAAAATCGGCAATGTCATCGAGATATGGGCCATATTTTGTTCCGCCATGTTTCTCCGCCATTCTGCCATCAAACAAATCAAAGAGTTGGCCGACGATTATCGCAAAAATTGCCCAGGCAAAATGGCGGTTATGGGTGAGCACAAGGCTTGCAACACCGCAAAAGAAATTGAGCGTTGAGAGGATATCGGCATACAGTCGGTTGGGGATGAATTTGCAAATCACCGATGCCGCTGAAAGGATAATACAGGCCACCAGAACCTCATCGCCCATGTCGATGACATCGGAATTCCCATCCAGTAGGCCACAATAGATAACCAAAGAAAAACAGATAATGGCCTTGATCTTCCCGAAGTTATTGGCTGCCCCGGAACATTTGAGGATCGCAAGAACATATCTGGCCAAAAATTGTCCTGCCAGTTCGACCCCCACCAATATCCAGACCAGATCTGTCCGCATAATCCCCAGATAGGCGAATCCGACCAAGGGAGGCAGATAGGTCAGTTTATCGCACAGTGGATCGAGGGTCTCCCCCCAAGTCGTCGCCATATCGCAATTTCTCGCAACAATACCGTCGACTCCGTCGAGGATAGCGGCAAAGGTAAAAATAAAGATAGCAATAGCCTGGTAACCGACAAAAAAATACAGGATAAAACCCACCAGCGCGAATGCCGCCCGCCAATAACAGATGGAATTGGGATGGAGGAGCCATTGATGGGTCGCTATATAATCCCGCATGGCCGGCCTGCGTACCATCCACGAGAACCACAGGTAAAACCCGGTGCCAATCGACCCTGCAGCAATTATTATCAGTAATCTTTCCATAGTATCTTTACAAAAAGGGGTAAACCGCGAGACCCGGCAACCTTCTGCTCCGTGCAGGAAGGTCTGCCCGCTTCCCGCCTATTTAACACTTTGCCGAATGACGCGCACCAAACTTTACCACCGCACCCATCTTGGCGGACAATTACCCGGGCCCTCCCCTGATCCCTGTGTTGCTTAGAAACCACCGATCATCCGTGTCAGGCTGAAGTGATTGGTGAAAACCGTTCGCATCACCGCCACGTAATTGTATTTGGCCCGGGACAAGCTGGTGATCGCATCGAGCAGATCCGATTCCCGCTGCAGCCCCTCGTCATATTTGAGCTGGGTGATACGCAGATTCTCCTCTGCCTGTTCAATGGAGCGCTTGGCCACCAGGACGTTCTCAAGGCTCACCTGCAAATCGATGAAAAGATTGTCCAGATCGTTGACCAGGTTGTGCTTCAACTCCTGCAGTTCATATTTCTGGGCACGCGCTTGTAGCCGAGTCTTGGCAATAGTCGCCTCGGTGGTATTTCCCTGGAAAAGATTCATCGACACGACCAGCTGTGCCCGCCATTGCTCATCACTAATCGAACCACTGCCGTTAAGAAGATCGTCGTTATACCGCTGGTAGCTGCCCACTGCGTCCAACCGGGGATAGAAACCGCTCTTGGCCGCCTCGACCTGGGCCGAAGTGGCACCGATGGCCGCTTCCATGGCCTTAATCTCACTTCTCTCCGCCAACATTTTATCGACATATACCCCTCGATCCACCAAGGGAGGCAGGTTGTCAAAGTCGGCAAAGTCGAGGTCTGCGAGTGTGACCTCGCTGCCCACTTGGCGCGACAGGTCGATGATACTCTTCTTCAAGCCGGCATCGGCGGTTTTAGAGGTAATATCGGCGTTGTCATAGTCGACGCGGAATTTCAGCAGCTCGTTCTTGCCGATAAGCCCAACCTGAAAACGGCTTTCACCATCCTTGTAAATCTTTCCCAAGGTCTGGAACGCCGATTCGGCCACCGCACGATTGGCCCTGCGCTCAAACACTGCCAGATAGGCGAGGGCGACATTCAGCTGGATATCCTGCCTGATGCCCTGCAACTTGAACTGTTCGACCTCCTGCAGTATCTGCGCGGATTGCAGACCATACTTGTCGCGAAAACCGGCAAAGAGATTCATGCTGATCTTCCCTTGAACAATCGAGTTATTCTTGTTCTCCAAGAGCGTGTTTTCATTCAATGAATTGGTGGTGTAGGCGAGATCGACCGACGGGTAATAGCCGCCTTTTGCCCGGACTATCTCTTTTTCGCTCTGTTCGAAATTGGTTATATACTGCTGTATCACTTCGCGGTTATTCAGGGCCATTGCCTGCATCCCGGCAAGATCCATGGCTTGGCTGAACGAGGCGCTGAGCACCAAAGCAATAATAAGACTACACAGTTTCATTTTTTTGACTCCTTTCAATATTGGTTTTTATGGCCCCAAGGACCAAAACAGCGACCTGCTGACGCTCATCACTGATTCCCCGGACCAGCTCGGAGCATATTCCCTCAAACAGACTAATGACTTCGGTCCGCAGTCTCTCTCCCTCCTCGGTGAGAAAAACCAGACTCGACCTGCCATCCTCCGGATTCTGACGGCGTACAATCCGCTTTTTCTTTTCCAGCCGATCGAGAATCCGGGTGATGTTGGCCGGGCTCTTACTGGAAATCGTCCCAAGAACACTCTGCGCCCGACCGGTAGCGACTGTCAGTTCTTTGAGGAGTTGCAGCTGTTCAACAGTCAGATCGAAGCTCTTCAGCCGCTGATCGGCATAACTGCGCATCGCCTGGCCGGTAAGGGCTATCAACCGAAAAAAAGATTCTTCACAGGCACTCATTCCTTGCCTCCATAATATTTAACGAGTCAACAATCTACGTGCTCTTTCTCCTTCTGTCAAGAATGGGAAAAAATGCGCAATCACTGCTTACTCACTGCGGCTGAGCCGCCTTTTTCGCCTGCTGCAGTAATTCCTTATTACGGGTTGCGAGTTGCGGTTGCTTGCCGGCTAGGCTGTCGGCCTTCAGGCAGAACTGGATGGTCTCGCGATACTTCCCTTGCCGGTACTTCACCTGAGCCATAGTATGCCAATAATAAGGGTTGCGCGGTTCGATGCGCAGGGCACGCTCAAGGAGCATTTCCGCCTCGGCCAGACGCCCGGACTGCAGCGCCTTTTCCGCCTCGGTGTAGAGGGCGGCGGCTGGCCCGGTAACTGGTTTATACTCCTGCGGCGGAGGCACCACAGGGCCTAACGGCGGTTCTGCCTTCCGGGGAGTGGCGCAACCGCCCAAGATCATCAAGACCAGGAAGAGCACCGCCAGCGTGCGGCAGAGAGAAAATAGTGAGGGAGGGCTCAGGTTATTCATAGGGTATTGCACTTTGTGTTCTTTCATTTAAACCAGCCGCTGATGGTCTCGAAAACACCTGCGGCATCTTTTTTTGTCTTGCCTTTGCTCGGAAGAACCGGAGAAGCCGAGGCTAGAGGCTGACTGCCGGCAATAAACGGCAATCGGGTGCCGGCGCTGCCATTGCTGCCCCCGGCAAAAGTTGCCCGATCAAAAGTCATCCAGGAGATCCCCTCCGGCTCAACCGGCTTTAAGGGAGACGACACCACTTCCCGCATAATTTTCTCCCATACCTTCAGGGCACCGGCCGAGCCGGAAAGGTTGATGGAGGTATTGTCATCCCGGCCGAGCCAGACCACCGCCAGGTGATCACCGGTAAAACCGGCGAACCAGCTGTCGCGAAAATTATCGGAGGTGCCGGTTTTGCCGGCGACGGCAAGGCCTTTAAGCGGTGAGGATAAAAGCGCCGTCGCAGTCCCCTCGCTCACTACCCGTTGCATGGCGTGGGTAAGGAGATAGATGACCTCCGGGCTGAATCGCTGCTCCACCGCCAGGCCATAACGAGTAAGCGGGGTGTGGTCGGCCGCCATGACACTGCTTATCGCCCGCAGAGCCGTATAAAAACCGCCGGCGGCAATGGTCTGATACATCTGGCTGACGGCAAACGGCGACATATTGACGGCCCCGAGGAGCAACGACGGGTACGGTTCTATTGCCTCCCCGTAGCCGAGATCGCGGATGGCGGCACGGACATTATCAAGACCGACATCCATGCCGAGATGAACGGTGGCGAGGTTGAAGGAATTGGCGAGAGCGGTGAAAAGCGGCACCCGGCCATGTTCTTTATGGTCATAGTTTTCCGGGCGCCACTTACCGCTGCCTTCGATATTCAGGGAAACCGCACGGTCTTCGAGGGGACTGGCAAGGGTATATCCTTTTTTCAAAGCCGCCAGATACACTGCCGGTTTGACGAGTGAACCAATGGGCCGTCTGGCCTGCAGAGCCCGGTTGAATCCCGGCGACAGCGGGTTCTTACCACCGGCCAGAGCGAGCACTTCGCCGTTTTCTCTGCCGGTGATGATCACTGCCCCTTCAAGATCCTGATACCCTTGCTTGTTTTCCAGAGCCGCAATGGTTTCCTGCAGGTTTTTTTCCACCTGATACTGGAGTTGCGGATCAAGGGTGGTGAGTATCCGCAGACCGTTGGTTCGCAAGTCCTCTTCCCGGTACTCTCCGGCCAGCTGTTGCTTGATTAACTCAAGGAAGGCGGGAAAACGGTTAAAGCCATTTTTTTGCACGGCAACCTCGGCTATCGGCCGGGCGGCAGCCTCGGTGTATGCGGCCTTGGTGAGAATGCCGTGCGTCGCCATGTTTTCCAGCACAACATTGCGGCGTTCAAGACATTTTTCGGGATTACGCCGGGGATCGTAAGCGGACGGCCCCTTGACCATACCGACTAGGACGGCAATCTGATCGGGGCGCAGATCCTGCAGCTGGCGACGAAAATAAAATTGACTGGCCAGGGCAAAACCGTGCACCGCCCGGTTATCGTCCTGACCGAGAAACACCTCGTTCATATAGGCGGTGAGGATCTCATCTTTGCCATAATGGTACTCGAGAATCACTGCCATGACGGCCTCCTGGGCTTTACGCCACAGGGTCCGCTCCCGGTTGAGGAAGAGATTTTTTACCAGCTGCTGAGTCAGGGTGCTGCCGCCCTGCACGGTTTTTCCGGCCCGGATATTGGCGAACAAGGCCCTGGCAATCCCCAGAGGTGCAATGCCGTGGTGCGAGTAGAAGTCGCGATCCTCTATTGCCAGTAAGGTCTCGACAAGCAGCCTGGGGATCTCCTCCCGGGTAAGGATCAGTCGGTCTTCATGGACGGTTGGGTGAAAACTGCCGATGCGCGCCGGATCGAGACGGGCAAGGGAGACCGGCTTGCCGCCTTCGCCGGATGTCAGGGTGGCAATATGCTCGGCGGCAAAGGTGATGGTCAGTTGCCTGCTCGGCTCAGGACCGGAAGGGTATTGGAAGTCACGGGTCACCAAACGAAGAGTCGAACCATTGCGGGCGTAGCTGCCGGCGCCCTTTTCCTTTTTCTCCCGCCGGTAGCCGGAAAGCTGCAGTTCTTCTTCCAGCATCTCTAAGGAGAGGCGCAGCCCCGGATACAACTCCAGCGGACGGGCATAGACAATGGCCGGCAGCGACCAGCGCTTGCCGTCAAACCTTTGGCGAATTTCCTCACTGAGCCGGAAGACGGTATAACCGGCAAAGATGACGAAGAAAATAAAAACAACTGCTGTCAGGGCAACAACCCGCTTGCGTTTTGCTGAACGTTTCATTTCGTGGTCTGCGACCGGCAGCCGCTAGTCGCCATACTCCGCAGAGCAGTTATGATTCTTTCCCCGCTGCATGGCCGCGACAAGAAAGCGAAGAAAACAATCGAGCGCCAACCGACGCCCGACCGGAGCTTGTCTATTTGCCGTCTTGCTCCTTCTCTTCAACGTCGAGGATATCGCGACTCCAGGAGAGCGCCGCCATGGCCTGCGGAAAGCCTATGGTCGAGATGAGCAGGAGAAGTGTGTGGTAGATCTCTTCCGGGGTGGCACCGGCCTTTTTCGCCCGGCGAGTATGGGAGTGAACCGCACCTTCGGAGCCGGTTGCCGCGGCGGCAGCCAGTTGGATGAGATGACTGGTCTTCTCGTCCAGCGGCCCTGCCCCCCGCACCGTAGTGCCCAGGGCTTCAACTGCTTTGATGATTTTCGGGTAGTGTTTTGCGATAACTTCGTAGGTCTTTTTGCCTGTTTTTTGCTTTTTTTTCGCCATGCTGTCCCTCACTCTTATTTTTATTGTTCTTCGAAGCCCTATCGTAGAAGGGTCTCCGAACCTATGTTCTCTATTGATACCCAAGTATGGGAATACCCTAAGGGCCTCTTTGAAAGTAACAATACACCATTTTTACCGAAAAGAGCCCCCATCCCGAAAACCTATTGCCGTATCAAGGCAAGGACGCCGCATATTTCTCGACGAAACCGATCGGCCGATAGCTGAGTTTGGCGTGGCGGAGGCCTTCCTGCCCGAGGTCCTGCTCCCGGTTGAGGGTAGTATAGGGATCGCTGATGATCGAGGCAAAGGCCTGATTGACAAACTGATACAAGCCTTTATACTGGTTGAGTGCTTTTTCAAAATGAATGACAAAACTGGTGCCGCAGGCCAACTCCTCACCGAGTGAGTAGGCGGCAGGCTGACCGTCGGCGTAATAAATGCCGCCACAGAGTTGTAGTTCTTCGCTCTTTTCCAAGGCCTCCCTGGCGGCGATATAATCGCCGGGCGAGTCATGCTCTTTTTTCCATGCTTCGAGAATATTCAAAGCATCCGGCAGATACTCCGCCAACAGAGGCCTACCTTCGTAATGGTAATTATTGATAAAAGCCTTAATAAGATTTCTCTTTTTCTGAAATTTTCGTCCGGTCAATTCGGCCAGTTCCCGGCGCAGGTAGAGGTAGTCAAAATTATCCCTGTCTTCGGTAACGACAAAGCCCATGGTTTGCAACTGCGGTTTCTGGGCTGTGGAAACACATTTCATCCGCCCATGGTCAGCCAGCAACAGATCGAGCAGCGGCTTCTCCGGCAGGCCGAAGGGCGACATGAAAAATCGCCGCGCCCCGTCTTTGCCCAAAATGACCAGGCGGTCGTCGGAGAGTCTGGAAATCGCATACTGATGTTCCGCCCTGAACAGATAGATATTGGCGAAGGTGAACTCGGAGATTCCATCCGGAAGAGCCTGAAACATGGGATGCAGCAGCGGCCTGAGCGCCAAGGTCACAGCCACGGCAGCCGGATATTCGGGAATCCTTTGCACCGACAGGTCAGAAATCGAAGGGGTGGACAAGAGAGTCATAACCGGCCAAAAGAGCGTTGAGGGTGAGTGACAAAGGCGTTCTCATCCCACTCCAACAAAACGGCCGGATGATATCCACTGAAATTCCATCAAGAAAAACTATACTTTTCTCTAATTTTGAGCAAATATATTTCATCTTAACCACTCTTTCAAAATACACCAGGAGGAGAATGACATGGCTTTTTGGAATGTAGACACCCTGCAACTGCAAGAGTTTCGTCCGGGTATTATGAGCAAGGCGGCAATCGGCGATGATCTCATAATGGTATGCATGGAGATAGCCGCGGGCAAAGAAGATACCGGCCATGAACATGCCTTTGACCAGTGTGGCCTGGTGATCGCCGGGACGATCGAGATGTTTGTCGGCGAAGAGCGAAAAACACTGACCGTCCATGAAAGCTACTTTATCCCTGCCGGTCTCCGCCATGGCTGGAAAACCTTCGATTCGCCGGTAAAGTTGCTGGATATTTCTTTGTCCAGTAAGGTCGGTTAGCGATAATAGAGGCTGGGGCTGCCCATGGTGAGCAGGGCCTTGTGCAGGTTCCTCCTGAATTCCCGGCGATCCCATATGCCCTGGATGTGGCCGCGCTTCAGGGCATTGCGCGCCGAGTGATAATCGGGGGGAATATCGGCACCGGTGGTTTCACGGATGACCCGGGGACCGGCGAACCCCACCCGGCTTGAGCGAATGGCAAACTGGTAGGGCGAACAGCCGAGGAACGAGGCCACCGGCCCGGCGTAGGAATTGTTGTCGTACACCACCAGATAGAGGCCGCCGGCATCGATGTATTCCCGCACCGCCATGGTGCACTTGGGCATCTGAACAACCCCGAGAGTCCCCTCCTGGATGCGAATCCCGCCGGTCGTGTGGATATAGGCGAGCAGCGGCCGCTTTTTCCGTTTGGCAAGAGCACAGGCCTGGGCAAACTTCTCCCCTTCCGCCGAGCCGACGGTACCGTTGCGAAAATCGGAATAGAGCATGCTAACGATAATCTGAATGCCGTTCACTTTGGCATGGAAGGTCATGTTGCCGGACCGCCAGCCGGTCTTGTCTTTGGAGCGCTGCAGACGCTCGGTAAACCCCGTATAGTTCTGCGGGTTGCCGGCGCTTATCTCGGTGTTGAAATGCTTGATCGAACCGGGATCAAAGATGTTTTTCAGATACCACGTGTGTTCCAAGGGGAAATGATGCCCGCAGGTCTCGCAGACCCCGGCAAATTCGCCGTAAAGATCGGGGACCCACAGATCTTTGCAGCCGTATTTTTCGGCGTTGGGACAGGAGATAGTGCGGTCCTCGTTGGCCAGCGGGCTGGTATAGGTGTCGGTCAGCTCCAGCGGGTCGACCCGCAGCGACGGGGCATCCTGCTGGCCCGCACCACCTGCGTAGGTGATGAGGCGTTGCGGCTTGTCTTTTTTCTTTTTGCCCCACAGGTCCATGAAGGCAGTGAACGGCTCAGTGAGCCGTCTGATCATCACCGTACTTTCCCCCGACACATCGTTTAAAACCTTGCGCACCTGGCGTTTATGGTTCTTCATGATATCGTAGCGCAGAGTGTAGTAGGCCTTTTCCGTTTTCACCTTGGCCAGATTGTAGAAGCCCTCTTCCGCCTCGACCGTGCCGATGAAGCCGTTGCGGCCGAGACTGAGGTATTTCTTTGAGCGCAGGGCAAGCAATTTGTCGGTTTCAACCGGGCTCAGGTCCCAGGGCAATTCGAGTTGCGTTTCTTCGCTCGCCGGTTGATGTTTTTTCCGCCTGATCTCGTAGGTGCGCAGGGCGCTGAAACTCTTGGCGGAGAGCACTATCTTGTCGGTGGCCCTGAGCATTTCCGCCCGCAGCTTGGCGAAAAAGTTGAAGTCGTCCCTTCTCGCCCCGAGCATCGGCTCGTAGATAATCCGGTCGATGGTGCCCTTCTCCAGATTATCTTTGGCGGTAAGCTTCAGCCGGTCGGCACAGACCTCGATCAATTCTCTCGGCACCTTCGAGCCTTCACGGATCTTTCCTTCAATGGCCGCCGCACCCTCCGGGGAAATGACCGAGTAGTAGCCGTGCGAAGTCATCAGCCGATAGTCGGAAAGACCGATGGCCTCGGCCCCGCCGGACCCGCCCTCGGAGATCATCGAGATCATCGGCACCCTGAGCTTGGTCAAGGCGTAGATGTTTCTGGCAATCTGCTGAGCCGCACCCGACCCTTCCTCGACTGGATAGGAACCGGGGGTAAAGACATAAAAATGGATGGGAATGCCCTCGGTTTCCGCCACCTGCATATAGCGCAGGGCCTTCTCATTGCCCTGCGGCCGGCACGAGCCGCCGTTACGGAACTCCTCGCCGTGACCGGTTTCCTGGCCAATCACCATAACCGAGGAGGTGTAGGGCTTGTTCTTCAGTCTCCGGGTGATGGTGGCCTTGGCACAGATCATCGCCGGATCGACGTTGGCATCCCCTTCGCCGCCCAGCTCGGTGTAATCTTCGTAGACATTTTCGAGGATGTCTTTCAGACTGAAGCGCTGGATGCTGCGAACAATGCGCACCCGTTCCATGGGGGTGAGGTTTTCTTCCGCCCGTTCCTCAAGAAAACTGATCGATTCGTCGAGCTTGCGGATCTCTCCGGCAAAGCTCTCCTCGCTGTGGTCATAGAGGGTCTGCTTGAGGTCGTCGCAGGTCTTCTTAAACCCGTCGAGATTCCCCCAGTTCGAATAATCCTTGACCTGCAGCAGATAATTGATCCGTTCTTCTATCTTCAGAAGCTGCTTGTGTAATTCTTTCATAATATTTTATGACGGCTCTTAAAACGCCAGGAGCCGATCCAGATTATTTTTCAGGTAAACGAGGTTGGTGATGATCGGGTTGTTGTTTGCATCGCTGCCGGCAATAACCGTCTCACTGAGAAACTGCACAGCCCTGTTCTTGGCGTCATCGACCGAATCCCCCCAGACCAGGGCCAGGGCCAGATTCGGGTCAAAGTCGCTGGGAATGGGGTACGGTCGGTCAAAGGGGACGTGGGTGTAAACCACCGACCACGGGTGTGTCGGAAACTTGAATTCGTTGATCGTGCCGATCCATGGGGCAAAGCCGCGCCGGGTATCCTCGGCGACGATGCGCAGCTCGATGGCGGCGCCCTTGAATTTAACCGCATTCTGTTTGTAGCCAAGACGGTCGCCAAGGCCCAAGCGGATCTGTTCGCGAATCAGGTTCGGCTGCTGGCCGTTAATATAACTGATGCGCGCAGATACATCATTTTCAACCTGAATACGGGTGTTTACTTCAAGAAGATAGGGCTGCCCGGACCTGCTGACAATCCACTCCCAGGTGCCGACATTGTCATATTTTACGTGGTGAGCAAGCTTCAGCGAATACTGGACGATCTGCTCTAGGACCTTCTTTTCGTCAAATTCGTATTCGAAGGCCGATTTATGGAAGCCGGGAGCCGCCTCTACCCTTTTCTGCCGCCCCGTCGACTGGATCGTGCAGTTCCGCGAGCTGAAATGAATCCGTTCGCCGAACTTGGAACAGACCAGCTGGACCTCCAGGTGGTTATAGTCGCGTAAACATTGTTCGATGAGCACGCCGCCATCGCCGAACTGGCGTTTGGCGTAGTTTTGCAGCTGTCGGTAAATCCTGCGAAAACGCTCTATCTCGGTGACTTCTTCGATGCCCATACCACCGCCGCCGGCCGCCGCCTTGACGAGAATGGAGGGTTGCAGGACGCCGCTTTGCCGCTGGTCTTCGAGAAGCTGGGCGGCGATTTCCTCCGCCTCCATCTCGTTGTAAATCGGCATATCCGTGCCGGGAATGGTGGGAATACCCAGTTGGTTGGCCACCCTTTTAGTATTGATCTTATCGCCGAGATCGCGGATAACCTCCCAGTTTGGGCCAATGAAGGTGAGGGGCCGGTCGCGTTTCGTGGCCCTTCTGGCAAAACGAAAATCCTCGGAAAAAAAGCCGTATCCCGGATGGATGGCGGTGCAGCCGGTATGGTCGGCCACCGCAAAGATATCATTCGGCTCGGTGTAGCTGGTAACCCGCCAGGCATTCTGTTCGGGACCGGCGGTGATGTTTTTCCGGACATGTTCCGAATCCTTATCGGCTTCGGTATACACCACGACATACTGAAGACCAAGATCCTTACAGGCGTTCATGATCCGTATGGCAATTTCGCCGCGATTGGCGATGAGAACCTTTCCTTCCAATCTTTTCCTCGTTGATCGTAATTGTGATGCTTTATCCCATGCTTCAGACCGCCTCTTACTCCCACAAGGCGTAGAAGAGTACATTGAACCAATAAAATCGACGCTACTATAGTCATGCGCTGTCGATTAGAAAAGAAAAATTATCCGCGATCGGCTGGCTCCACCTGAAATAATCACCTATTTTCATTGTGATAGCTATTTTTCTTTGACGAAATACCAATGATTTTCCAAACCGAAGAGGAAAAGAATGGTGACGAGAAGATTGATTTTTCCGGCCAGGATGTTATTTATCTGTACAAACTGCCGCAGCCCATGCAGAACCGATTACCACCACCAGACTGCCGACTACCCCACACGATGAGCGAAGACAACACAAGCGACATTCAGGAATCCGACCAGGAAAACAGAGTCCTGAAACGACTGAAATCCCTGTTAAGTTTCACCAAACCCGGGACCAAGGAAGACCTTGACCACGAGATCCAGGAACTCCTCGAAGAAGGCGAAGAACATGGGTTGATCTCCTCCCTCGAAGAGAAGATGATCAACTCCATCCTCGAATTCCGAGAAACCTACGCCTCGGAAATCATGACCCCGGCAGCGGAAGTCGTCTCCTTTGACGAAGCCTCGCCGATGTCGGAACTCATCGATATCGTCATCCACAGTGGCTTTACCCGCATCCCGGTGTATCGGGAAAACCCCGACCATGTTATCGGGGCAATTCATGCCAAGGATCTGCTCCGGCTCTGCGCCCGCCCTGATGCCCCCCTGAATACCGGGCCGGTGAATCTGGAAAGTTATTTGCGACCGATCTACTTTATCACCGAATCGAAACCGATCGTCGATCTCTTGCGGGAATTCCAGAAACGGAAATTGCATATGGCCATGGTTATCGACGAATTCGGCGCTGTCCGCGGCCTCATTACCCTGGAAGATATCCTCGAAGAGATCGTCGGCGAGATAGACGATGAATATGATGACGACGAAAAACAAATCGAGATAATAGACGAGCAAACGATTCAGGTCCACGCCCGGGTCGATATAGAAATAATTGAAGAACATTTCCATGTGAAGCTTCCCGAAGGCTCCTACGAATCGGTCGGCGGCTTGATTATTCATACCCTCGGACGGCTGGCGAACGTCGGTGATATTGTCGATATCAACGGTTTTCGCTTTGAGACGAAAAGCGCCGATAACCGACAACTGAAGATGGTGCGCATCAGCAGGATTTCCGAAAACCAAGAGATAAAGTGACATCTTTTCTTCGCCATCCCTATTTTCTTGCGATACTTACCGGCCTTGGCCTGTGGGCTTCTTTTCCCGGCGGCGGCGAAGTCTGGCCGCTGCTGTCGTTGGCCCTCCTGCCGCTGTTGTTCTCCCTTCAGGCCGGTACCCCCCGGCAGGCGGCACTTTGCGGCCTTTTTACCGGACTTACCCACTTTATCCTGCTTTTGTACTGGATTATCATCGTCCTCGGCACCTATGGCAGGCTCGCCTGGTATTTCTCGGAGCCGGCACTGGTGCTGCTGGCGCTCTATATGAGCCTCTATTTCGCCGTATTTGCCCTGCTTGCCCGGGTCATTCTCGACACTCTCCCGGCCCTTGCCGCCCTCTGGCTGCTGCCGGCGCTGTGGGTCGGGCTTGACTGGCTGCGGAGCGTGGCCTTCACCGGGTTTCCCTGGATGGATCTCGGCTACGCCCTTTATAAAATCCCGGCGGCCATCCAGGTTGCCGACCTGGTCGGCCACCATGGGGTTACCTTTCTCATCGTCTTTATCAACACCTTGGTGTTCCTACTGATCGGAGCCTGGCCGTCGGGCCGCCGCCTTCTGCTCCTCCTACTGCCCGCCTGCCTGCTCATAGGCGGAGCCGGAGTATATTCGCAACAGCGCCTCGCCGAGGTAAACGAACAGCAGACGGCCGTTGCGACTCCCCGGCTCACCGTCGGCGTCGTCCAGGGCAATATCGACCAGAGCATCAAATGGTCACCGTCGCAGCAGGCGGCAACGGTTGACACCTATCTGAACCTGAGCGAGTCTCTCATGGCTTCCCGGCCGCCGTCGCTGATCGTCTGGCCGGAAACCGCCCTGCCCTTTTATCCGCTGACCAACGAAAATATTGTGCCTCTCCGAAAATTGGTCGAAAGTCGTGATCTGGCGCTCCTCACCGGCGCGCCCTGGTACGAAATTGTCGACCGTAAGGCGAAAAAAGTGCGGTTTTTCAACAGCGCCCTGCTGCTCCAGCCGGACGGCGAATTTCATGACAAATACTACAAAGCGCATCTTGTGCCCTTTGGCGAGTATGTCCCTTTGAAACAATTCCTGCCGTTTCTCGCCCCCCTGGTCGAGGCGGTCGGCGATTTCAGCGCCGGCAGTATTGAGGAGCCGCTTGCCTGGAAAGACGCCAAAGCCGGCATACTTATCTGTTTTGAATCGGTCTTTCCGGAAATCTCCAGGCAATGGGTGAAAACGGGTGCCAATGTTTTGATTAATTTGACCAACGACGCCTGGTATGGTAAATCGAGTGCCCCGTATCACAGCCTGGCGATGGCGGTGTTCCGCGCTGTGGAAACCAGACGCAGCCTGATCCGTTCCGCCAATACCGGCATCTCCGCCTTTATCAGCCCGACCGGCACGATAGACCTGCAGTCGGAGATCTTTGTCCCCTTTGCCGCCGCAAGAGAGGTAGCGCTCATGCAGGGTGAGACATTCTGGGTGCGCTACGGCTATCTTTTCGCGCCCGCCTGTCTGGCAGTCGGCATCCTCTGCAGCTGCCTGGCCCTTGTTTTACGGCGGCGACAAACCCGGGCATACTGACAACAAATAAGCTTTAAGGTTGAAATTATGGTTATCGAAAGCGGTGCGGCAGTATCCAAACAAAAACTTGGAGATCTGAAGATTCGTCTACTTGCTCTTAAGGAGCATCTTTGACTTAGACCGCAAAAAAGAAAAACTTGAAGCCCTGGAGCGGCAGACCTTAGCGCCGGGTTTCTGGACCGATGCCGACAACGCCCAGGTCATCCAAAAAGAACTCGGCCAGCTGCAAGAGATTATCGGCGGCTGGGAAGCCCGCTGGAAACATCTGGAAGACACCGAACTCTTCCTGGAAATGGTCATGGAGGATAAGGATACCGATCTGGAACTGGAGATCGCCCATACCTTAGAGACCATTGATGAAGGACTGTCCCAGGCGGAACTGGAGTGCATGTTCAACGGCGAGCATGACGGCAACAATGCCATTATTGCCATCCACGCCGGAGCCGGCGGCACCGAGGCCCAGGATTGGGTGGCCATCCTCATGCGCATGTATCTGCGCTGGGGCGAGATTCGCGGCTTTAAAACCGACATTCTCGATTATCTGGCAGGCGATGAGGCCGGGACGAAAAGCGTCACCATCATGTTCAAGGGTCGGTTTGCCTACGGCCTTCTCCGCTCCGAGTTAGGCATTCATCGCCTGGTCCGGATTTCCCCCTTCGATGCCAGCGGCAGGCGTCATACCTCCTTTGCCTCGGTTATGGTCCTGCCGGAGCTGGACGATTCGATCAAGGTGGAAATCGACGACAAGGATCTGCGCATCGATACCTACCGTTCGAGCGGTGCCGGTGGGCAGCATGTCAACAAGACCGATTCGGCCATCCGCATTACCCATCTGCCGACGGGAATCGTCGTCCAATGTCAGAACGAGAGGTCGCAGCATTCCAACAAGGACACCGCCATGAAAATGCTCACCGTCCATCTCTATGCGCTGGAAAAGCAAAAAAATGCCGAACGGCAGGAAGGCTTGGCCGGGGATAAAAAAGGCATCTCCTGGGGCAGCCAGATCCGTTCCTATGTCCTCCAGCCCTACCGGCTGATCAAGGACCATCGCACCGAGCACGAAACCGGCAACGTCGATGCAGTGCTCGACGGCAATCTCGATTCCTTTATCAAGGCCTTTCTGCTGTGGGGGAAGTGAGGAACTGCGGTAAGGCGTGAGGGGTTAGGGGTGAGGTGCATTTTATGCACCGTCTTTTCTGAATGAAGGGCGCAAAAAAACAAAAGGCCGGCTCGTTTTCGAGTCGGCCTTTTGTTTTTTAGGATCTGTATCTTACAGGAGTTCGGTTATCGGCGTGAAATTCAGACCAAAGGCCTCGGCAACCGCCCGATAGGTGACCTTGCCGGCGATAATGTTGACGCCGCGGGCAATCTCGACGTTATCCTGACAGGCCTTTTTCCAGCCCTTGTCGGCGATCTGCAGGGCATAGGGCAGAGTGGCGTTGGTAAGTGCCAGGGTCGAGGTCTTGGCGACCGCGCCCGGCATATTGGCAACACAGTAATGCACCACGCCATCGACGGTGTAAACCGGATTATCATGGGAGGTAGCCTTCGAGGTCTCGAAGCAGCCGCCCTGATCGATGGCCACATCAACCATGACCGAACCTTCCTTCATCACCTTCAGCATGTCCCTGGTAACCAGCTTGGGGGCCTTGGCGCCGGGAATGAGGACCGCGCCGATGACCAGATCCGCCTGTGCGAGAAGCTCGCGAAGTTTGGGAACACTGCTCATGATCGGGAAACAGTTGCTGGGCATAACCTCGCGGAGATAGCGCAGACGGTCGAGATTGGTGTCCATCAAGTAGACCTTGGCGCCGAGGCCGCAGGCCATGAGTGCGGCATTGATGCCGACCACGCCACCGCCGATAACCACCACGGTGCCGGGCTCAACACCCGGCACGCCGCCAAGGAGAATGCCGCGACCACCCTTGGTCATCTGCAGGTAATTGGCGCCCTCCTGGGCGGCCATCCGGCCGGCCACCTCGCTCATCGGGGTGAGCAAAGGCAGGGAACCGTCGGCCTTCTGAATCGTCTCATAGGCGATATTCACCGAGCCGGCCTTGATCAGGGCGTGGGTCTGCTGCTCATCGGCCGCCAGATGGAGATAGGTGAAAACGATCTGACCCTTCTTGATAAGGGCATATTCCTGCGGCTGCGGTTCTTTGACATGCATGACCATGTCGGACTTGGCAAAAACCTCGGCGGCTGTGGCCACAATGGTGGCGCCTGCCTGGACGTACTCGGCGTCGCTGAAGCCGCTGCCCTTACCGGCATTGGTCTCGACGAGAACCTGATGTTTGTGATGGACCATGACCTCAACACCTGCGGGGGTCATGCACACTCTGTTTTCAGCGATCTTGATTTCCTTGAGAATTCCGACGATCATAGTTGTCTCCTTGTTGAGCGGTTGGTTAAAGTATATAAGGCACTTTCAGATTATACCCTTTGTAGACAATGAAACTTTCCACCGTCTGCACTTCCTCGATCCGAGCCACCTGTTCGGTAATAAACTCCAGTAGACTGTACCCAGGTCCGAGCAGCACCTGAAGTATTATATCATACCGGCCGGTCACTATTGCAGCCGACACCACACCTCGCAAGCAGCTGAATTCCTCGGATTTTTTCTGCAGCTCCATATTTTTCAGCTTCACCCCCAGATAGAGGAGGTTATGGCCGGCCAGGGCATCAACCTGGACGGTGCCGGAAAATTTGAGAATCCCTTCGTCCGTCAGCTTGTTGACCCGGCTGCGGATGGTATTTTCGGTGACGGACAACTCCTCGGCGATGAGCTTGAAGGATTTCCGTCCATCTTTTAAATGGCGAAGAATCTGGATATTGGTGTCGTCTATGTCCATTTGTACGTGCTGCCTGGTCAGGTGATTGTTTGGTCGTGGCGGAGTATAATTAGTTATTTTTTATTTTTTTAACTTATTTTTGCGTTATTGTCAAATTTTTTATAATCATTTTTACTTTTACATCATTTCCTTCCGGTGCTTCTTTTAGCTGCACAACAATATGGACGTGTCCCTTGTTTTTCTTAACGTTCTATCAGAAACCCATGCAGAAAATCGGTTTCGCTCCATTAAATAGAATATTTAGTGCAGAACTCAAGAGAATGTCGTAAGTATTTTAAGATAGAAACGATGTAATCTTCTAAATATCCGTCAGGAAATGAGTGCATGGAGCAGCAGGCTTGGAAGACAGCTTTTCCAGTTTTCTGCCTTTAATATCGCAATATGTGGAAATCACTTTGTTGAATTGCAATAAGTGGAAATGAAACAAGGTAATTTTCCATGTTTTATAGGTGGATATCACAATAAGTGGAAATTTCGTCCCTCCATAGGGGATGATATGGCGGAAAGATGTCCGCTTATTGCACTGTTGAATTTGTATCAAAATCTATTTCAGGTTAAGCGATATACAGAATGGACGGTGTTTGATGAAAACGATAATATAAAATGTTGCGTACTTTTGTGCATCTTGAGTTTTTTCTTACCGACTCGTTAAAAATTTTTCTCCGGAGGAAGTAAACAATTTTATGGAACCATTTTTTGCACCATTTTTATTCCTATATGCCTTATTCATCAAGTATGTAGTATTATTTCAAGTGTCACTATTGTTATTTTTATTCTTATACATATATCGACGGATTAGAATTTATCGCACCAAATTTCCTGATATTAGTATTAATGAGCTAAATTCATGGAAAAAATCTGCTCTTAGAAATAACACATTAATTCTTCTCGGAAATATAGGATTGATGGTTAAAATAAGTCCGTTGTGGTATCAATTTTATGAAAAAAATATACTATCGTTCGTTGGGAAAATTATAAATATTCCTTATAAAATAATTTGTGGCCAGGATTTAATATTCACATCATTCTTTCAATTTGCAGTATTTAGTTTTGTTATTGATTGTCTGTTTTTTTCGCCATTTATTCTATTCATTATAATTTGTCTGATTTATGAAAAAAAAATTGTGCGAAAGTCTGGTGATTGGAATAAGGAATGATGGAAACGCTCTTAATATAATAACTTCATGTACTCCTGAAATTTCACCAAATCGAGCATAATACCCTGATTACAGAAGGTAAGATCCAACAGCCAATCAAGCGGACCCGCAAACAGCGCGGGCCGTTTATCCGCACGTTGGGTCACCTTGGAGTTTAATTCTCGAATATTCATTCTTAAGGAGTATAATTCATGACTGATCCGGTTACCGTTACCACTGCCGTCCTTACTTCTTTCGCACATGCTAATAATATTCTTAAGGCTATTATTGGCGTCCGTGATACCGTTGTTAATCTCGAACAAGTCAACGAACTGTTGGCTGAGATTAACAGTATTCAATCTGGTTATTTTTCTCTGCTCCAGCAGAATACGTCTATGTTGACAGAAATAGATAATCTTAAAAAAGAAATAGCTGCCTTTGAAGCATGGGACACCCAGAAGAATCGTTATAAGCTTTACTCCCCATGGGACAGTGCTGTTGTTTACGCGATTACATGTTCTCAAAGCAATGGAGAACCACCGCATTGGATATGCCCCCAATGTTATGAGAATCGCAAGCGTGCTTTCCTCTATCCTAGACCAAACAAAACCACCGGATATGAAGAGTTTTTTTGTAATTGCGGGGCTGTAGTTACTTCTCGTCATCGCGGTAAACATAAAATTGAATATTGTCCAGAATAATTACCCAACAGCCACTCCAGCCGACACCGGGAAGACTTCGTTTTGAAATCACACATCGGTTGCCCGGTGCGGCTGACCCGCACGTTATCTTTCTTGGATTTGCCACCATATAGGACAAAAGTGAACGAACGATTTAAAAAATATCTAGCGTGTAGCGACCAAATTGATTGGGCGCACCCCTTGGTGGTTGAAAAAGCGGCAGAGCTTTCTGATGACCGCCATTCTGATGAGGCGATTACTAAAAGTTGTTTCGAATTTGTCCGTGATTCAATTAAACATAGCTGGGATTACCGTCAGAATCCGGTAACCTGTAAAGCCTCTGAAGTATTAATCCACGGCACTGGTTATTGCTATTCGAAAAGCCATCTATTGGCCGCACTCTTAAGGGCAAATAAAATTCCAGCCGGGCTTTGCTATCAGCGCCTGTCGATCGAGGAAGGAGGACCACCATTCAGTTTACATGGAATGAATGCGGTATACCTCAAGGGATATGGATGGTACCGCATCGACGCCAGAGGAAACAAAGCTGGTGTAAATGCTGAATTTTGTCCACCGATTGAAAAATTGGCCTTCCCAATCCTTGATGACAACGAAAGTGATTTTCGTGAAATCTGGCCGGAGCCGCTTCCAATGGTGGTAAACATTTTAACTGAGTGCAATACGGTCGAACAAGTTTACCAGAAACTGCCTGATATTGAAGTAATAAAAAGATAACATTTTTTCACTGGACGCCAAACAGCCGGCGTCAGTGAAAATGGCGTTATATTTGTAAGGAGCAATCGAATGCCTCATTGCATTGTTGAATATTCAAATGAAATAGAAAAATCTGTTGAACCAACACAACTGATAAATGCGGTATATCAAGGCGCATTAAAGTCAGACTTGTTTGAAGATGAAGACATAAAAACGAGGTCCATCGCATTTGAAAACTATCAATCAGGTTCTATAAAGAAAGCGTTTGTCCATGTTACTGTAAAGATTTTATCTGGGCGCAATTCAGAACAAAAGAAAAAATTAGCGAACCTGATATTATCACAGCTTAGAATGATTGATTTTCCATCAACATTGTTAACTGTTGAAGTCGTCGAGATTGAGAAAGAATCATATGCCAAGGCGATGATTTAAATATAACAAAGCTTTTCCAGCGGAGCGCAAAAAGCCGCGTCCGCTGAAAAGCGTCATTATGTGTGAGAATGTAACCCGCAACGAATAAGCGCAAAAAAGTGATGGTAAAACGGCATAATGATATTGCGAAAGGCATTGGTTCATTTTTACAGCAATATCAGAGGAAAGCACAACGTGGAGTTGAGCCCAACGATCGGGGTTACGACCGAGGTTTTGAGAAGAAAATTAAAGTGATGAATCCTGAGGAATTAAGTGAACTTATGCACGGCGATGGCGACTTTAACATCCCTCATGAGATTGATGAAAAATGGTTTTCCAATGAACCCATCGATGGTGTAACTTTTGGTCTAAATGACTCGGTATCAATCATCGCTGGCCCGCTCGCTGGCAAGGGTGGAGCAATTATTTCTTTGAGTAGGTTGGTCCCAGAACCAGAATATTATATTGAACTTGGGTCTGGAGAGGGTGACATCAAAATCTTTCAATCAAACCTGAAAAAGAGCACATAACAGCCATTCCAGCCGACACCGGGAAGCCTTCGTTATTATTTGCTATCATCTGCTGCCCGGTGCGGCTGACCAGCACGTTAGAACTCATGGAGCCCACCGTGACACTAGACGAAGCGCAGGAGGAAGCGAATCAAATCGCACAGTCTTTACACGGCATGGAGCTTCGTGGAGATCCAAGGTCAAGAGTGGCACTTGCTTGCTTTGCCATTGCTCAGCAGCATCACGCAGCCATTCTGATTCTCCTTGCCAACAAGCCGCCGCTCCAAGCAACGGCGTTCGCTCTTCTTCGCCCACTTATGGAAGCAGCGCTCCGAGGCGAATGGATATCTCACTGCGCCACGGACGAGCAAGTAAAGAGTTTCGCAATGGGCGGCAAAAAGCAGCTCGACATGTCCAGCCTCATAGGCGCCCTGGGTAAAAAACTCAATGACCCAAAAGCCCACGATGTCCTCTACCAGAAAACGTGGCCAGTCGTGTCCGCTTATACGCACACGTATGAACACCAAGTTCAGCATTGGCTGTCCATAGATGAGGTGTCGCCAACCTACACGCCGGAACAACTCACATGGTTGCTCTCGAATGCGTCACCATGCCTGAAGCTCTGTGCCGCAAGCATTCGAAGGCTATCCGTCGAGGCGCGAGAATGAGTTCTAACCCTTCCTTCAAGCGGACCCGCCTACGGCGGTCCGCTTAAGTCAAACGTTGAATCTAAAATGAGGTAGGGATGACAGCTGTCCATATATGGAAAATCCTTTGGATTTAAAAAGCATTATATTGGCAGAGTTAAAGGAGAAAGATTCAGAAACCTGCATGAAAATTGTAGCTTTTCAGAATCTGATACTTAAAAATGAAATACCATCTGAACGTTATAGCTTGGCTTTTCTTTTTGACTTATTTTATGCATTTGAGCGTGGCTCAATAAATATTCAAACTATTATCCATGAAATAAAATATCTTGAAGGAAAGAAGGTACAAAGCAGAACAAAAGAAGCTTCCCAATTTAAGCGTCCTCCACTTAAAGGTCTGTGGCATAAGCACTACTTTGATGGCAGTATTCCTACCCTAGCGCTAAACGTTCAAAATGCGCTAGGGAATTACGGAATTCCTTACTTCGAGAAAAAAATCCAAGAGGCAATAGAGAGTGGTAAAGAACAATTTGTCAAAGCTGAAGATATACCCTACATTGTGAACGACATCGTATCTGGAAATTTACAACGTCGAAGAGAACAGCAGAAAACTACTGGCGAATGGATCGTATATGCCATACATGAGAACGTTACCTACTATCTGTGCTTAGCTAGTGTCTGTCCAGAAATGAGAAATTTTGTTCTAAATCGAGGCGCTCGATAAATTTAACCGCAGG
>CAIQWD010000099.1 GCA_903875445.1 uncultured delta proteobacterium
CAACTATTAAAGGGAAGTAAGAGAAGATTTCACTTCCTTTTGATGCGAATGCCTCAAAAAATAATACGTTGGAATTAGACATATCATTTTGCGAGAGTTCTGACAAATTATTTTTTGTTGATGATAAAATTTCTTGCAAAGAATTTATTTCAGATATTGCCATGTCTGTATTCTGAATAGCATTATCTAATTCATTTTTTAAATTTTGCAAATTTGATTTAAATGTATCTAAATTTTGAGACGTATTTTCCGAATATATTGTGTCCAAATCTCCTCTAACTTTTTCAAGAGAATTTTTTACTAAACTTAATTCGTCAAAATTTATTGTTTTCTATAAAAACAATAAACATTTAATCAACAACAGAATGCTGATATGTTTTTATTAAGATGTTTAAAACAATGTTCATAAAAAACATATAACAATTTTTTTTTCTTATTAACACAATGTGTGCTGAATAATTACTTTTTTTAAATCAAATAGTTATACAAAAAACGAACACTTCAGTGCACATAATATATAATAAAAATAAATAAAGTATTCTTCGAAAGGAGTTTCTAAATGGCACTCAACTTTACTGTAAACAAAAATGCTTTTCTTGAAAGTCTTAATAGTCTTCAAAATATTTGTAATAAAAAAGGAACATTGGCTATTATTTCGAATATTTTAATAGAATCTTCAGATGGAGGGATACTGCTTACAGGCACCGATTTAGAGGTTGGTTTGCAACTCTTTGTTTCTGCGGAAGTATACAAAGAAGGATCTTTAACACTCCCATCGAAAAAGATTTTTGAAATAGTAAGAGAATCAGGCTCTGACAGTATATCCGTAGAAGAAATGGAGAACAGTTGGGTTATAATAAAAGCTGGATTAAGTACTTACAACCTTGCCGGAATGTCCAGCAGTGAATTTCCCGAATTTCCTGAGTATCAGCCGGATAATTTTATTTCTTTAGAGTGTCATTATTTTCTTGAACTTATTGAAAAATGCATATTTTCAATCGCTAATGAGCAAGAAAATATTTACTCACTTACTTCTGTTCTTTTTGAAAAAGAAAAAATCGAAGATAGATACTTTTTAAGAATGGTATCTTCTGATGGCCATAGACTCTCTATAATGCAAAAAGAGGTTTTTACAAATCTTGAAAAAATGGAACTCAATGAGGTTACTCTCATACCCAAAAAAGGTCTTCAGGAGTGGAAGAAATTTTGTGAAAATAGAGACAGTGTAGATATTTCTTTTGAAAAAAAACAGTTGGTTATACGTGATAAAAAAGCAATTATGGTAATACGTCTGAAACATGGTGAATTTCCACAGTACTCTGCTATCATTAAAGCTGTTGAATTAACAAACTGCTTAAAGATAAATAGAATACCTTTCTTGGAATCTCTAAAAAGAATAAATATTTTTACGGAAGACATTTTTCATACAATCCAACTGAATATTGATAAAGGACAAATGATTCTTTCATCGCAAAATGCCGATCTTGGTAATGCCAAGGATGAATTGTCCATTACCTATGAGGGAAAACCATTAACCTTGGGTTTTAATTGTCGATATTTTATAGAGACACTCCAAGTAATGGACTGTGAAATTGTTGATGCTTACATTAACTCCAACAGTAGTCCTTGCCTGATGAAATCCGAAGAAGATAATGGTTTTATAAGTATAATTATGCCGATGCAGTTGTAAAAAGGTTTAATTATTAACAATAATAAGGAAATCAGAGTGACTGATAATAATAGCTACGGTGCCGAGCAGATCCAAGTTTTAGATGGTCTTGAAGCTGTGAGAAAAAGACCTTCTATGTATATAGGCAATACATCTGAAGAGGGATTACATCATCTCATTTGGGAAATTGTTGATAACAGCATAGATGAAGCACTCGCGGGATACTGCAGTAGAATAAGGGTAACTATCCATGAAGACAATGTAATATCAGTTGAAGATGATGGACGTGGTATTCCCATCGAAAAGCATCCAACTGAAAATATGACAGCACTTGAGTTGGTTATGACAACTCTTCACGCTGGCGGAAAATTTGATCATGAAAGTTACAAGGTTTCAGGTGGATTACACGGAGTCGGAGTTTCCGTTGTAAATGCATTATCTGTTAAACTCACCGCTGAAATAAAGAGAAATGGTAAAATATATAGTCAAAATTACGCATACGGAGCAAAGTCAAGTGAACTTGAAGTGGTAGGTGAAAGTGAAAGAACCGGAACTAAAATTACCTTTAAAGCAGATCCGGAAATATTTACTGAAACCACAGCATATGTGTATGAAACGGTAAAAAATCGTTTGCGGGAATTAAGCTATCTCAATAAAGATCTTCACATATATCTAAAAGATGAAAGAAGTGGGGAGGAGGATAAATTTCATGCCTCTGGCGGTTTAGTTTCCTATGTTGAGTATCTCAATAGAAATAGAACTCCGATCTTTGATGAACCTATATACATATACGGATCGAAAGAAAATGTTGAAGTTGAAATTGCTTTGCAACATTTTGACGGGTATTCTGAAAGATTATTTTCCTTTGTGAATAATATAAATACAAGGGAAGGTGGGAGTCATGTTGCCGGATTCAGATCAGCGTTAACAAAATGCATTAATAAATATGCAAATGACGATATGATTCCAAAAAACATGCGAGAGAAAATGGGCGGAGATGACGTACGCGAAGGATTGACATGTGTTATTTCGGTTAAAGTCCCTAATCCCCAATTCGAAGGTCAGACGAAAACTAAACTTGGAAACAGTGAAGTAAAATCAATAGTCGAATCAGTTTGTACCGAAAAACTCACCCTTTTTCTCGAACAAAATCCAAACATAGCAAAAAAAATATTGGCAAAAGTTGTCGATGCCGCAAGAGCACGAGAGGCTGCTAAAAGAGCACGGGACTTATCTCGAAAAAAAGGCTCAACAAGCTTGTTAATGGCTGGAAAACTCGCCGAATGCCAAGAAAAAGATCCGGCAAAAAGAGAAATATTTATTGTAGAGGGGGATTCTGCAGGTGGATCGGCTAAACAGGGTAGAGACAGGTCAAACCAAGCTATTCTACCTCTTAGAGGAAAAATATTGAATGTCGAAAAAGCGAGGTTTGATAGAATTCTGTCAAGTGAAGAAATAAAACATCTTATAGGCGCTTTGGGGTGTGGAATAGGAAAAGATGAATTTGATATTGAAAAATTGAGATATCATAAAATCATTATTATGACTGATGCCGATGTTGATGGAGCCCATATAAGGACACTTCTCCTCACCTTTTTCTATAGACAAATGTTGCCTTTAGTTGAACAAGGATTTGTTTATATAGGACAACCCCCTCTCTATAGATTGGGGAAAGGAAAAAAAGAAAACTATTTTCAGGAAGAAAGTCAACTCAACAGTTTTTTGTTTACACAAGCAAGTGAAGTAATGAGAGTGGCTGTGATAGGTGGTGAAAACAAAGTTATTGAAGAAGCTGTTTTTGTACAACTCCTTGAAAAATTGAGTATATATCAGCGAATAACGGCCTTTATGAACCGTATGAATATTTGGGATGATATGCTTTATTTTCTTCTTGATAATGGTATAAAATCAGCAGATCAATTTAAAGATGAATCTTTTTTAAACCAACTGAAAAACAAGCTCCCGGAAGAAAAACTTGTCATAGGAAACATACGTTCTTGTCGATGGCGCCCTGATTGTTATGAGGTAGATGTTGCTCTCCGGGGCAAAGTTCAGATAATGATGACTCTTGGTCCACATATTCCGCTTATTAATGAATATAGAACAGCTTTAAACCTTTTCAGCTCAATAAAAAGTTACCTTCGTTCCGAATATCAAATTATTTATGGAGCCAAAGGCGGCCAAGAAAAAGTAATTTCGGCATCGGACTGGTCAAATATGCTTAAAATTGTCAGGGATGAATCTTTTAAAGGAAGCCACCTCCAGAGATATAAGGGTCTAGGAGAAATGAATCCCGAACAACTATGGGATACAACCATGAACCCGGAAAATCGAACTCTGATGCAGGTTACGATAGATGATACAGAACAGGCAGACGATATTTTTACGACCTTGATGGGTGATAAAGTAGAACCTCGAAGAGATTTTATTCAAACCCATGCTCTTGAAATAACAGATCTGGATATTTAATTTCCTCTCGAAGAATCAAGATCTTAATCTCAAAGAATATTCTTTTATATGATGAACGACACGACTCAAAGCGACAAAAATATTTCTTCTATTTCAATAGAAAAGGAACTCAAGAAATCTTACCTGGAATATGCAATGAGCGTCATAGTTGGTCGCGCTCTGCCCGATGTAAGGGATGGGTTGAAACCGGTTCATAGAAGGGCGTTATATGCCATGCGTGAACTTGGAGTTCAATATAACAGGCCTTATGTAAAGTCGGCAAGAATTGTCGGCGATGTGATTGGTAAATTTCATCCGCACGGAGATACTGCCGCCTACGACACAATAGTTCGCATGGCACAGAATTTTTCCATGCGCTACCCCTTGGTGGATGGACAGGGCAACTTCGGTTCCTTGGATGGAGATTCTCCCGCGGCTATGCGTTATACCGAAGCACGCATGACCAAAATTGACAGAGAAATTGTTGACGACCTCGACAAAGAAACTGTTGATTGGGTTCCCAATTATGACAATTCGCTTCTTGAACCATCGGTAATGCCAAGTAAGATACCAAATTTGCTCATTAATGGATCTTCCGGGATTGCTGTTGGAATGGCCACCAACATACCTCCGCACAATATTACGGAGGTACTTAGGGCTCTTATTGCTCTTATTGAAGACCCGAATCTGACAGTTTACCAGATCATATCTTTAATCTCAGGACCGGATTTCCCGACAGGGGGTCAAATCTGTGGTCGTGCTGGAATTCGTGAAGCATATGAAACCGGAAGAGGTATTATCGTCATTCGTGCTCTTACCCATGTTGAGAAAATCAAAGAAGGAAAGAGAGAAGCGATTGTTATTACTGAAATTCCCTATCAAGTTAATAAGGCCACGCTTGTTGAGAAAATCGCTGAACTTGTAAAAGATAAAAAGATTTCTTCTATTTCCGAAGTTCGTGATGAATCCGATAGGCATGGATTGCGAGTAGTTGTTGAATTAAAAAAAGATGAAGTTACCGATGTGGTCATTAATCAGCTTTATACAATGACACAATTACAAAAATCTTTCGGAATAATTCTCCTGGCGATTGTTAATAATCGTCCGGAAATTCTCAATATTAAACAAACTCTTGAGCATTTTATTCTACACAGAAAGATAATTGTTTATAGGAGAACAACATTCGAGCTGAAAAAAGCTGAAGAAAAAGCTCATATTCTTCAAGGGTTAAATATTGCGGTTAGTAATATTGATGATGTTGTTTCTTTGATAAAAGGTTCAAAAAGTCCTGCGGAAGCAAAAGAAAAACTCATTACTATATATAATCTTAGTGATATCCAGGCACAAACAATTCTTGATATGCGTCTTCAGAGGCTTACTGGCCTGGAACGGGAAAAGATCATAAAAGATTACCAAGAGGTTTTGGTTGAAATAGATCGGCTAAGAAAAATTCTTAACGATGAATCTTTAATCCTGAAAATAATTACAGAAGAATTTATTGAAATAATTGAACAATATGGTGACGAAAGGAGAACTGAAATAATCGATGCTACCGATGAAATCCTCCCTGAAGACCTTATAGCTCCTGAAGATATGGCGGTTACTATTACGCATTCCGGATATATAAAAAGAAATCCCGTTTCTTTATATAGATCGCAGCATCGAGGGGGGAAAGGTGTTACTGCTGTTAAAAACATTGAAGAAGATTTTGTATCTAATCTTTACGTCGCCTCTACCCTCGACACATTCTTGTTCTTCACAAATTATGGCAAGGTTTTTTGGCGTAAAGTTTATCAACTTCCCCTTGCAGGAAGAACTGCAAGAGGAAAAGCAATTGTGAATTTGTTAAATCTTGCCGATGACGAAAAACTGGCCGCAATTCTTCCTATAAGTAGTTTTGATGACGAAGAAAATAACAAAACCATTTTAATGGTCACCAAATTCGGAAGAATTAAAAAAACAAGCCTTCATGAATTTCACAAACCACTTCGCAAGGGTAAAAGAGCGCTTACCATCAATGAAGGCGATGAGATAATTGCCGCTCATGTACTGAACGGACAAGACACGGTTTTGCTTGTAACAAAAAAAGGAATGTGTATTCACTTTGAAGAAACAGATTTAAGAATTATGGGCAGAACTGCTGCCGGAGTGAGAGGTATATCGCTTGGCCATGATGATGTTGTGGTGAGTGCAATTGTTGTAAATTCAAGTAATTCTATTCTTATTGTTACCGAAAACGGTTACGGCAAGAGAAGCCCTATTGAAGAATATAGACTGCAAAAAAGAGGAGGCAAAGGAGTTATTGGCATTAAGAAAAGTGATCGTAATGGCAATGTTATTGCCGCTAAACAAGTTGATGATGAAGAGCAAGTTATCCTTATTGCCGATTCAGGAAAAATGATTCGCATGGATCTCGGTTCTGTTCGTGTCATTGGCCGCAGCACTCAGGGGGTGACCCTTATTAATCTTGAAGAAAATGAAAAAGTTGTTGGCATGGACAGTGTTGCCAAAGATCGTAACGAAGACATGGATGCGGATTTTCTTGCCAATGACATTGAAGAAAATTTCGATACAGAGAGCAGTGAAATAATAGATTCGGATGAATGATTCCATGAGTATCGCGGTGATAGGGTCCGGCTCATGGGGTACTGCTCTGTCCGTTCTTTTATCGAGAAACGGCTATGATGTGAAACTTTGGGGTCACAAAAAGAAACATGTTAACCAACTGTTAATAGACCGAGAAAACAAGATCTATCTTCCAGGAATACTCTTTCCTGAAAATCTTTCACCGGAGTTCGAGTTAAAAGCTGCTGTTCAAGGGGCCAACCTAGTTGTGATGGTGGTCCCTTCTCATGGATTCAGAGATGTTTTTTTAAAGGTATTTCCTTTCCTGGAACCCAACTGTCGACTGGTATCGGCCGTCAAAGGTATTGAAAATGAAAGCCTTTTGACAATGACTCAGGTTATGGCTGAAGTTCTAGGTGGGGCGGGTGAAATTGTAAAAAATATTGAAATTGGTGTTTTATCAGGGCCTTCATTTGCAAAAGAAGTAGCTATGTGCCTCCCGACAGCAGTGACAATAGGATTTAAAAATCTGCAAACTGCGATTGAAATTCAAAAAATATTTACAAATGAATATTTCAGGGTCTATGCCAGTCGGGATGTTGTCGGATTAGAAGTGAGTGCAGCTTTGAAAAATGTCATAGCAATTGCAGCCGGAGTGTGCGAAGGACTTGGTTACGGTCTTAACACACGAGCAGCTCTTATCACTAGAGGGCTTGCTGAAATCAGGCGACTGGGAAACCGGCTTAATGCGGATGATGCCACGTTTTCAGGACTCAGTGGGATGGGCGACCTTATACTCACCTGCACAGGAGATCTCAGCCGCAATAGAACGGTGGGTATAAGCCTAGGTAAGGGTAAAAAATTAAAAGAAATTGTAGATGAAATGAGCATGGTGGCCGAGGGAATTAAAACCACCAAGTCGGCGTATGATTTAGCAACTCGACTCAAGATAGAAATGCCAATCCTGGAACAGGTTTATCAAATTATTTATAAAAACAAAGAGTGTTCCTTGGCTGTCCGTGACTTGTTGAAAAGAGAATCGAAAGTTGAATAAATTTCAACTGCAATTAGAGTTCATCCGACCAGTCTTTATTTGCAAATAAGCTGTGATCAGGCTTTGCCGGACGCTCCTCATTTAATCGATTTTCCACCCATTTTTTAATGCTTTTTAACTCATTTTTCACCTCAGCCAGAGCCTTTCCTCGGTGACTGACGCGGCTTTTTTCGTCCATTGTAAGTTCTGCAAAAGTTTTTCCGAATTCTTCAAATAAAAAGATTGGGTCATAACCAAAACCATTTTCGCCTCTTTTCACATCGATAATTGTTCCATCACACCTGCCAACGTAGGTAAGTGCAGGTCCCGAGGGAACAGCCAATGAAAGAACACACTGAAAATAGGCACTGCGATTTTTCACACCAACAAGTTCATCCAACAACTTTTGACAATTTTCATCATCGCTCGCCTTTTCACCGGCAAACCTTGCAGAATACACACCCGGCCGACCAGAAAGAGCGTCAACCACTAAACCGGAATCATCAGCCAATGCCGGCAAACCTAAAATTTTGGCCGTGTGCAGAGCTTTTTTGTAGGCATTTTCCTCAAAAGTGACTCCATCTTCAATTGCCAGAGGGAGTGGTCCAAACTGGTCTAGGGAAACTATCTCGATATCAAGACCCTTCAGGATCTCTTGAAACTCTCGTAATTTATTGCGATTGTTTGTCGCTATTACCAACATTGTGAACATAATCACTGCCAGAGTCTAAATTTTTATCTAAAAGATTTGTCATATCGCTCCTGTTCGCTATAGATGCAGCCACAATACGATTGACGATACATATCGAGTTCTCTCGCTTTATCTACTCCAAACTGCCAACCTTCACGGAAATCCTGGTATAAAAAAGGGATATTGTGCTGAGTCGAAATTGTATTGCACAGAGACGTGATAAGGTCGTGACGTTGATACTTGCTGTACAAAAGAGTTGTGGTAAAGGCATCGAAATCTAACTCTTTGGCAACTCTCGCGGTTCTTTCCAGCCTCATGGAGTAACAGATCCGACATCTTTCGGCTTCATGGAACACCGTTTTACGAAGAAAATCAATTAGCCTGTATTGTTTTTCAGCAACAAGGGGCAGACTAAGGTTGTCAGCATAGAGTCTTAGGGTGTCAGACCTCTTTTTAAACTCACGAAAGGGGTGAATATTGGGATTAAAAAAAAATACCGTTACCTCTTGGCCTTGATCTTTTAGTAAAGAATAAGGGTAAATAAGGCAAGGCGCGCAACAGGTGTGGAGAAGCACCTTCATTTCAATCAAATTTTGTAGAATTTCGGATCAATCGAATATTGATGGATCTTGTAATTGATTATCCGCAAACTGGTGTCGAGATCTTTTGCAGTTTTTGTCTGATTTCCGTTATTTCTTTTAAGACCTTCAATGATAAGTTCTTTTTCAAAATTGGCTACGGCAACAGCCAAGGAGTAGGGGTTTTCACGTTTTGAAAGTTCCGCTGTTTGCAGAGTGGGTGGCAGGTGAAGGCCCTTAATTGTGTCACTATCGCATATAATTACAGCTCGTTCCATACAATTCTGCAACTCACGGACGTTTCCCGGCCAATGGTATTGAATGAGCATGTCAATGGCGGATGTTGATATTCTCCTGATTTTTTTATTATTTTCCTTTGAGAATTTTTCAAGAAAAAATTCGGCAATAAGCAGAATATCGGTTCTCCGCTCGCGCAGAGGGGGCATATAAATCGGAAATACATTTAACCGATAGTAGAGGTCCTCCCGAAAAAATTTCTCGGATACCGCTTTTTCGAGATCGCGGTTAGTTGCAGCCACAAGACGAACATCACAGCTTAATTGTTGCGTAGATCCAAGTCGCTGAAAGGTTCGTTCCTGCACCACATTGAGAAGCTTAACCTGAACAGAATTACTGATTTCGCCAATTTCATCCAAAAAAAGAGTTCCACCCTCAGCTTGTTCAAAGCGACCAATTTTTCTTTCATTGGCGCCGGTAAAAGCCCCCTTTTCATGGCCGAAGAGTTCACTTTCAAGAAGGGTTTCAGGGAGAGCAGAGCAATTTACCACGACAAAGGGTTTGCTCTTACGCCGCCCATTATAATGTAAGGCCTTGGCGACTAATGTTTTTCCCGTACCCGATTCCCCTCGCAAAAGGACAGTTGCATTTGAGTCGACAACCCGGTGGATCATCTCATAAACATCCTGCATGCGGCTGGAATTGCCAATTATGTCATTAATTTTGTTTTTATCGGAAAGCTCTCTTTTCAGTTTTAAATTTTCCGTTTGAAGTTCTTCAGTCTCCCTGTTTACCTTTTGGATTCGAACCACAGTTTGAGCAATAAGACTCGAAAGTACAGTAAGATACCTAAGGTCAGTGTTAGCTTGTTCACCAATACCATCTTGGTAAAATCTGTCTATACTGAGGGCACCAATTACATTTTGACCATCTTTAATCGGAACACAAAGAAAGGATTTTTTTTGTTCCGCGATATTACCTCTCGATTTTGTTCTATTCAAAAAAAGTGGTTCCTCTGAGATTTGCGGAACGATTATAGGTTCCCCTGTAGAAACAACTCTGCCGGTAATCCCCTCCCCTATACGGTATTTCCCCCTTTTTTTCCCTTCGGCGGTTATACCGTAAGCCACCTCAATCTCAAGTTTACCGGTAAGAGGGTTAACAATTGTGACAGTGCCATTATCCATGCCCTTCATGTCGGAAAGAACCTGCATGGTTTTTTCAAGACATTCGCGAACTTCAAGCGATGAGGCAAGTTGTTTGGTTATTTCATAAAGAACAGTCAGATCTTCCAACTGTTTTGAAATATCAATCTTTAAAGACATAGACTATAGGGGGGGGATGAGATGTAACTTAGGAACAGTAATTGTGATAACTATAACAAAAAATTCACATCAATTCGAATCATTATTACAAAAATGTGTAAATATCGGGTTGTTAACTGTTTTTATTGAGCATAGAGTTGACAGATATTCTATCAAATGGTACAAAGTGCTCCACGGAGGAATGGCCGAGTGGTTTAAGGCGGCGGTCTTGAAAACCGTTGTACGAAAGTACCGTGGGTTCGAATCCTACTTCCTCCGCCAAAGAAATGAAAATGATACGGAGAGGTGACCGAGAGGCCGATGGTGCTCGCCTGCTAAGCGAGTGTGGGGGTAAAACTCCACCGAGGGTTCGAATCCCTCCTTCTCCGCCAAGGAAATGAAAAGAACCTATGTCTCCTCCCGAGTCATACTCTTTTTGTGTTGTTTCTGTTCATAATCCCCAAACAAACTCGGACTTAACCCATCCACTCAAACCTGACTCATGGCGAACTTGAAGCCAGGGCCCCTTTTTTTCAAGCGCGGAAAAAACAACTCCGTAATAGGCGTTACCGATAATAGGATTATTGGTACTTGGACCACTGCGGATATTAATTGTTTTTTCTTCTCCTTTGTTGGCTTTAACTATAACCTGCTGGCTCTTTTGTAGTCGGGATTTGTGAATCCAGCCTGTTTCGTTCTCAAAATCCTTTACCATCAGCCAATCACCTTGTTTTTTTAAAACCTCCAGGGGAAATCCATTGCCATACTCCCAAAGCGTCTTAGATTTTTGGTCGGGACTGGTTCGTAAATTTACTTTGTCGCCCTGAATACTCAATACTTCGCAAAACCCCTTTTCTTGCTGGGGAAAGATTATAAAGAGAAAAAAGAGAAAAAAAACTTTTGTTAAAAGTCTCTGAAAATCCGATGTCATAATTTAATTCCTGTAAAAATCAAAAAGAACGAAGAGTCGAAGAAACAATAGGATAATTATTTATCTCCTAAAAGAATGCTAAAAACGCGTTCGAGATCATCGGTAGAATAGTATTCTATTTCGATCTTACCTCGACTGCCGTTCTGATGGAGAGTAACCTTTGAGTTGAGGTGATTGGTGAGTTGTGTGACAAGAGCATTGCCCAAGGATTGCGATATTTCATTAGTTGCTGGGGTTAAGGGATTTTTAACAACCGGCTTATTGATTGCAATCTTTTTGGTGATTTTCTCAGCCTGTCTTACAGAGAGCCCATTTCTAACAATTTCATCTCTGGCCTCCTGTAATTTAATTGGTTCTTCAATAAGGCGAATAAGCACTCTTCCGTGCCCTTCGGTAAGCAATCCGGTTGAGATATCCTTTTGAATTGACTCTGGAAGCTTTAATAGTCTCAAAAGATTGGTTATTGTTGAACGCTGTTTCCCAACCCTTTTTGCGGTTTCATCTTGGGTATAGCCGAATTTTTCAATTAACTTCCTGTAAGCTTCCGCCTCTTCGATTGGATTTAAATCTGTTCGCTGAATGTTCTCTATGAGTGCCAACTCAAGAAGTGAATTTTCATCGTCAACATCTATGACTACAACAGGAACATGACTCAGACCTGCTAATTTTGAAGCGCGTAGCCGTCTCTCTCCCGCTACAAGCTCATATCTGTTTTCAGTTGAGTTTGATGTTACGATCAAGGGTTGAATAACTCCCTTTTCTCTTATAGATTGTGCGAGTTCCTCTAGGTCCTGTTGATTAAACTGTGAGCGCGGTTGATGCTTATTGGGAAAAATTTTAGTTATCTCACAATCAAAATACTTTTCTTTTTCCTCGCAAAATAAAAGCCCAACCCCTTGACCAAGGCCCATTTTTTTCGACATTTATTTATCCTTGTTTTTTTAAAAACTCTTTTGCGAGACTCAGGTAAGCGGCGGCGCCCGAAGATTGAATATCGTAATCGAATATTGATTGCCCATGACTTGGACTTTCACTCAAGCGGACATTCCGTGGAATCACAGTTTCAAACAACTGTTCTTTGAAGTGATTTTTAATTTCATCTGCCACTTGATGGGTGAGTCTATTTCGTTTATCAAACATAGTTAAAACAAGTCCTTCAACAAACAGTTGTGGGTTGAAAGATTTCTTTACAGATCTAATAGTGTGCACAAGTTGAGCCAAGCCTTCCATGGCAAAATACTCACATTGCATTGGAATAAGAACAGAGTTTGCCGCAGTGAGAGCGTTAAGTGTGAGTAGCCCTAGGGATGGTGGACAGTCAATGACTATGTAATCGTAGAGAGGTAAAAGCGGGTCGAGGATATTTTTAAGGCGGAATTCTCGATGTTCAAAGTTGATCATCTCGATTTCCGCAGCCACCAAGTCAATGTTTGAAGGAATAACATCTAACTTATCAACACTACTCCGTGCAACTATGTCATTTACTGTGCAGTTACTTGAAAAAGCATGGTAGAGATGTAAACTGGTTTTCTTTACTTTAACTCCAACTCCGCTTGAAGCGTTTCCCTGCGGATCGGAATCAACAAGCAAGGTATGTTTTTTTTTGGCTGAAAGAGCGGCTGAAAGATTAATTGCGGTGGTTGTTTTGCCAACGCCGCCCTTTTGGTTTGCAATCGCAACTATTTTTGCTTTTTTGTGCATATGAGGTTTCCCTGTAGAATTGTTTCGTTGGTACATAACTACTCTGTTTACAAAAAAAAATCTCCAACTTTCAATATCTCCAACTGAAATCTTCTCTATTTATTACAAAATTGCGCATAAACCCAAATTGGTTGTTGAATTATTTTTAATGTTTCACGTGAAACATTTTATCTCCTGGAGGAGAAATGCGTGTAGATTTTCTTGTGGTTGGGAGTGGAATAGCGGGATTGTCGTTTTCGTTGAAGGCGGCAGATTTGGGAAGTGTTTGTGTGGTAACCAAGAAGGAAGAGGTTGATACCGCCACAAACCTTGCTCAAGGGGGGGTTGCAGCGGTTTTGAGCAAGGATGATAGTTTCACGGAACATATTAAGGATACACTTGAGGCGGGAGCTGGGTTGTGTGATGAAGACGTGGTCCGTATGGTGGTAGAGAGCGGTCCCGAAAGAGTGCGTGAATTAATACGAATGGGTGTTGATTTTGTGTGTGAAAAAGATGGAAGTCTGAGTTTGGGGAGAGAGGGGGGGCATTCTCGGAGGCGAGTTGCCCACTCTTTTGATTTAACCGGTAAAGAAATTGAGAGGGCACTTGTCAGTAACGTTGAGAGATGCTCGGGAATTGAGGTCCTGGAAAATCATATGTGTGCAGACCTTATTGTTTCTGAAGGGGATACTGGCACGTCGAAGTGCCTTGGTGCGTCGGTAATAGATGACCATGGGAATATGAAACATATTTGGGCGAACAATACAGTTCTTTGTACTGGGGGGGCTGGGAAAGTGTATCTGTACACAAGTAACCCGGATATAGCAACCGGCGATGGCATTGCCGTCGCCAATCGTGCCGGAGCGGAAATTAACAACATGGAATTTGTTCAGTTCCATCCAACGTGCCTGTATCATCATAAAGCAAAAAACTTTCTAATTTCGGAGGCAGTGCGAGGAGAGGGGGCGATTCTCATAAACGAAGCAAAAGAAAGGTTTATGTCGAAATATGAACCGGATAAAATGGAACTCGCTACCAGGGATAAGGTGGCAAGGGCGATTGACAAGGAAATGAAAACCAGCGGGGTCGATTGCGTATATTTAGACATAAGCCATAAAGAGAGCGCTTTCGTCCGAGAAAGGTTTCCAAATATTTATTCCAAATGCTTGTCTCTGGGGATAGATATTACAAAAGATCCGATACCCGTGGTGCCGGCTGCACATTACTTATGCGGTGGGGTGAAAACTGATATCTGGGGGAGAACAACACTGAAAAATTTATTTGCATTAGGCGAAACATCATGCACGGGGTTGCATGGTGGCAATAGACTGGCGAGTAACTCGCTCTTGGAAGCTATAGTTTATGCTGAAAATGCATACCAGTATTGCAAAAAAAACCCAGAATGGAAGGCCGGGATAATTTCAAAGAAAATTATACAGAATTTTGCGAGCAAAGAAAAGATTGATGAGGAGATACTCATTAACCATAATTGGGATGTCATTAGAAGGACAATGTGGAATTATGTTGGCATAGTACGAAAAACATCGCGTTTACTGGTAGCGAGAGAGAGAATAGCTGATGTGCGACAAGAGATTGATGAAATTATAGCAAAATACCAACTGACAACCAATATGCTTGAGTTAAGAAATATTTCGCTTGTCGCATCACTTATTATTGAAGCTGCTCTGGAACGAAAAGAATCGAGAGGTCTCCATTATACACTTGATTATCCGGAGTTGCATTGAGGGGATTTTCGTTGCAAGTAGGAGGGTTGAGCATGAATATTTTTAGTTTAATATCAGGATATTAGGTTTTTGAAAGCGCATTGAATTACAACAATGAAATCCTCATTTACTATAGCGGTCTTCTTATGAGAGATCAATAACGTATTGATATGTGTGCATTAAAAGAGAAAACGCAAAAAAAATAGCTAAGGAATTAAAAAAATTCCTTAGCTATTTTTTATATATGGCGTCCCCAACCGGATTTGAACCGGTGTTGTCGGCGTGAAAGGCCGATGTCCTGGACCTGACTAGACGATGGGGACATTTCTATATTCTGGTGGGTCGTGCGCGACTTGAACGCGCGACTCTCTGATTAAAAGTCAGATACTCTACCGACTGAGTTAACGACCCGTAGAGGAAGTTTATATACAAGCTCGCCCAATGAGTGTCAATAGCTTTCTTTACTCATTTCAACATTTATCATGGATGGATATGGCAGTCAAGCTGCCTGGTTTTAAAAAAATTTTGCGTTGCTGCTTGAAAGATGAAAACCATAAAAGAGTTGAGCACACAACCAAGGAATGATATATGAAGGGGAGGGCCTGATCTTCATATGTATTGATTCTCGAGAGGAAGAAAATTGCGATTCTAAATTCAGGTCGTTCATCTGCTATTGCCTGGGCAAGATGATGTGTTGCCGGTAATAAATTAAGAGGAAGATATTTTATGAGTTTTTTGAAGGGTTCGGCAAGTTTTGTAAGATTTTCAGTCGACGGGACATTACCGGAAAGCTCACTCGATTTTATAGCAAAAAGAGTTATGGCATTCTCGTTTAAGGATATCGATGAAACCTATGATGAATATTCTATTGGCTGGGTCTCTATCCTCAATATGTTTGACACACAATTTGCGTTTGCCTCCTACATAGCCGGCGATTACATCACGCTAACTTTACGAATTGATGAGCGGAAAGTGTCTCCGGCAATATTAAATAAGTTTGTGCAAAAGGAAGAAGAAAGGGTGCGTCTTGAACGGCAGGTACCAAGGCTCAGTCGATCGGTGAAGGTGCAGATCAAGGAACGAATTCGAACAGAACTCATGCGCAAGAGCATTCCGATTCCAGCTACATTTGAACTCTGCTGGAATCTTTCCAACGCAACCCTTTTGTTTTTCTCGACAAATAAAAAAATTCATTCCGTTTTTGAAGATTTTTTCAAAGAAAGTTTCGGATTGATTATTCGCCAACAAATACCGTATGTTACGGCAGAGTATTTAGTTGGAGAAGATCACCTCTCGAGGCTGGAGAGTCTGACTCCCGATATTTTCGTTTAACTGCTTTGTAGAGAGGTATAGTGCATGGATTTAGTCGATTTAATGGTGGAAAAACGCTTTGTTGGGCAGGAGTTTCTCACTTGGCTGTGGTGGAAAAGTGAGGAGCGCGGCGGTAGTGTGGCGCTGGCAAACGAGGGAGATATAACTGTATCCTTTGAAAAGCATATGCTGCTCGAATCGGGAGAAGGAGAGTCAAGCGAAAAAATTATCTGTACCGGATTGCAAACTGAGCTGCAGGAAGCTCGGACGGGACTGCAAATGGGCAAAAAACTTGAGCAGGCTCGGATAGTTATCGGCCATAACAGCCACGAGTATAGCTTCACTTTAGCCGGGGCGTTGATGGAATATAGGAATGTTCGACTGCCCAAGACCGAGGCAACAGAAAATGATAAAAGCGACAATTCCGAGGAAGTTGAAGGAATGATTCTTGAACGGATTTTTCTCTTTGAAGAGCTTATAAGGCTTGTCAACACACTTTTCGCCATGTTTTTAAAGGTTCGATTGGGTGCGCAATGGCGTGATGAGCTTGAGAAAATCCGCCACTGGGTAGCGAAAATGGCGATTGTTGTCTGACCACATTAATGGCAAATTCATACATGAAATTAAAAGTTATGGAGTACGAAACAATAATCGGGCTGGAGATTCATGCCCAGCTGAAAACAAATTCGAAGATATTTTGTGGTTGCAGCACGGCTTTTGGTGCTCCGCCGAACACCAACACCTGTCCTATTTGCCTGGGTCTCCCCGGGGTACTCCCGGTTCTCAATCAAAAGGTTGTTGAATTTGCAATCAAACTTGGGCTTGCAACCAATTCGAATATTAACAAATTCAGTCAGTTTGCCCGAAAAAATTACTTCTACCCGGATCTGCCGAAGGGTTACCAGACCTCGCAATTTGATCTGCCGATTGTCGGCCAGGGAAATGTTGAGATCGAAGTCGACGGTCAGAAGAAAAAGATCGGCATTACGCGAATTCATATGGAGGAAGACGCCGGTAAACTTACGCACGACGAAGTGGAGCCTGTCTCCTATATTGATTTGAATCGCACCGGCACACCTCTTTTAGAAATTGTCTCGGAGCCGGATCTTCGTTCGCCGGCTGAAGCCTCCGCCTATCTAAAAAAACTACATGCTATTTTGCGCTACTTAGATATTTGTGACGGCAATATGCAGGAAGGAAGTTTTCGCTGTGACGCCAATATTTCTCTCAGGCCTTATGGGCAGACAGCCTTCGGCACTCGTACCGAACTGAAGAATATGAATTCTTTTCGACATGTTGAGAGTGCCCTTGAGTATGAGATTAGGCGGCAAAGGGATCTGCTGCTGGAGGGCGAATCCGTCGTCCAGGAGACACTCCTTTGGAACCCCGATAAAAATTGCACGGAATCGATGCGAGGCAAAGAGGATGCCCATGACTATAGGTATTTTCCCTGTCCGGATCTTGTGCCGATTGCAATCAGTGAAGAATGGATTGAGGAAGTTCGATCCGGGTTGCCTGAACTTCCCGATCAACGGAAAACCCGATTGGTCGATCAATACGGTCTTCCCAATTATGACGCTGTCATCTTGACCGCTGATCGTCAGTTGGCTGATTACTTTGAAGAGACGGTAAGTGCTGGAGGTAAGGCGAAAAAAGCAGCAAATTTGATTATGACGGAACTCTTGCGGGAATTGAAAGAACGGGCCATAACAGAGTGTAGGGTCCGCCCCCATCAGCTTGCGGCCCTGCTTATGATGGTTGAGGAAAAAAGCATCAACGGCAAGATTGCCAAAACCGTTTTTCAATCAATGATGGAGAGCGGCAAAGACCCGATGGTCATCGTCAAAGAGCAAAATCTCCTGCAGGTGTCGGATGAAGGGGAGTTAGTAGCACTGGTGCGCCAGATTATTTATTCGCATCCGCAGCAGGCTGAAGATTATCGCAATGGCAAAACAAAGATAATGGCATTTTTTGTTGGCCAGCTTATGCAGCGGACGAAGGGAAAAGCCAATCCGAATATTGCCAATGAGCTGTTTGTCCGGGAACTTGCCGGATAAGCCCGAGGCGGTCTTGCGTGGAAAAGGAATTCTGGCAGAAAAAAGGAGAGGGGCATCGGGCTCGTCTCCGTGACCGCTTCCTTGACAAGGGACTGGATGGCTTCAGCGCAGCCGAGGTACTTGAGCTTCTTCTTTCCTTCGGCACCCCGCGTACCGATTGCAAGGAACCGGCACGCAATCTTTTAAAAAAGTTTGGCACGTTTTCCAAAGTCATCGAGGCACCGATAGCTTCTTTGCAGGAGGTGCATGGGGTGGGGCCAAAGAACGGTTTTGCCCTGCATTTCGTCCATGCCGTGGCCGGCTACTATCTCAAGGAGCGACTTACCGGCAAACGCTATCTCCATTCCTCCCAGGATGTCATCGATTACCTCATGCATTCGCTACGTGGTTTGAAAAAAGAGGTACTATCGGTAATTTTCCTTGATGCATCGCATGCCATTATCGATTCAGCGATTGTTGCCGAAGGAACTTTAAATGTTAACACCATCTATCCTCGGGAAATTATAAAAAAGGCCTTGGATTTCCATGCAGCAGCCCTGATCATTGCCCATAATCATCCCTCCGGTGCCCTCCAACCGTCAGCGCAGGATATGAAACTGACCAAGAACCTTTTCATGTTGTGTAGTTCCATGCAAATCCAACTCCTCGACCATCTGGTCATTGGCGACGGCTGCTACAGTTTTGCCGACAACGGCTTGATAGCCGACATTTCTAAGGAGTGTCGCGCGATTCTGAGTTCCTTGTAGCTGCAGATGGTTTCTCTCTATCTTCACGTTCCATTTTGCCACAAGAAATGTCACTATTGTTCATTTAGCTCCTGTGTTGCGGGCAACGAAGTGTTCCCGACCTATGTGGCGGCCTTGAAACAAGAGCTTGCAGGCCTTGCGGCAACATGTGCCGATCGGCAGTTGAAGAGCCTCTTTATCGGGGGCGGTACGCCGACTCTTTTCCCTTGTGCCGTGCTGGCAGAGCTGGTGGATTTTTGTCAGGCACTGTTTCCGCCATTGCCTGGGGTAGAGATAAGTGTTGAGGCAAATCCAGGCACGGTGAATGCTGCATACTTGAGCGGTCTTCGTGGTGCCGGAGTGAATCGGCTCTCCTTAGGGGTGCAGAGTTTTAATGATCAAGAACTGCAAGTCTTGGGGCGGATACATGACGGCACTTTGGCACGAGATGCAGTTCAGGCAGCGAAACACGCCGGTTTCACAAATATTAATCTCGATCTCATGTACGGCCTGCCCGGACAGACAGCAGAGACCTGGCAGGCGTCTCTACAGCAGGCAATATCGCTTGGTCCGCAACATCTCTCTCTCTATCAATTAACCATAGAGGAGGGAACTCCTTTTCACCAATCCGTCGCAACTGGAAAGATTGTTCTTCCCGACGAGGAAGAAATCCTTCTTTTGGACGAGATAACCGCGAAACTTTGCGGCGATGCAGGTTTCATGCAGTATGAAATTTCCAACTATGCCGGTTACGGATATGAATGTGCACACAATATCAACTATTGGCAAAACGGTGAATATCTCGCATGTGGCGCGTCGGCGGTCAGTTGTATAGCGGGCGTTCGCGAGAAACGAATCGGCGATCCTCTGGAATATATGCGACGGATCAAGGAAGGGCGTTCCGTCGTGATGGAAAGCGAATGCTTATCTGCCGAGGCCTCCTTCAGAGAATCGGTGATCCTCGGCTTAAGGATGACCAAGGGCGTGCAGCTGCAACGCTTGGCAGAACGTTATCATATCGATCTCGCAAAATATTATGGAAGAACCCTAGAAAAACTCCTCAACTTGCAGTTGGTCGAATTGACCAATTCGCATCTCAAACTTACCGCCGAAGGTAGGATTTTCGCGAATCGGGTAATGGCTGAGTTGGTTTGAAAGATCAAAGAGAAAGATAATCCTCCGGCAGATGCCCCGCAGAGTCAAGTCCGCTGATGGAACTGTTGATATGCATCTCAACGGCAGTTGCCGCCCGTTCTGCATCGCCTGCTGCCAGCGCATCGATGATTGCCTCATGTTCCGATGTCGGTCGGTATTCAAGTTTGTAAAAAGGGTCGTAAAGGATGAGAAAGATTCTCGTTCGGTCAAGCAACTCTTTGATATAGGAATAGAGGACGCGATTGCCGCTCAGTTCGGCGATCTTCAGGTGCAGATTATCATTGGCGGTATAGTATTCGTCGAGGTTACTCTCATCGAAAACCTTGGTTTCAAGGCTTATAAGATTTCGCAGTTCTTCAATCTGTTTTGCGGTAACGCGCATGCATGTGAGCCGGATGGCCATGATTTCAAGCTGAGCGCGCACTAAAAAGGTTTCCTCGATTTCTTTCTGGGTAGGGGTTATGACGAAGGCGCCCCGATTAGGAATACTGTTTACCAAACCCTCAGCTTCAAGACGTCGTATTGCGCTTCTTACTGGGGTTCTGCTGACTCCCAGTTGTTGGGCGAGAGCGACCTCGACCAATTGACTGCCCTGTTTGATGTAGCGTTTACGAATTGCCGTCTTTAATTTCCGGTAAACAGCATCTTCAGAATTGATTTTTCTGGATGGACTCATAGAATTCACATGTAAGGGAAAAGTAAATGTAAAACGCTGTCAACAACGATTGCCCTTTCGAACTAGCTGGAGAGCTGCAGAAAACTATTTTTACAATATACACAAAAAATATTGACATACCACAGGCAAATATCGTACTAATTTTGTGTCCAATCATTGTATACAATTATTGGATTAGGGAAAAGACAATTTTCGCAAGTAACAATAATTCACCTAAAAACTTGCTGTTCAAAACACCAGGTAAAAGGTAGTACCATGATAAATACGCTCATAGCCGGCCTTCTGCCCCACATGCCCAAAAAATTGGTGTGGTTGTTTTCCAAGGAATATATAGCCGGGGAGAATCTGGCAGAAGCGATCGTCAACGCTAAGAAGCTGAATGCCCAAGGAATCTTAACCACGCTAGATGTTCTCGGAGAGTTTATAACTACTCTGGCTGAAGCCGAGGCCAATAAAAAAGAGTATCTCGAGGTCATTGAAGCGGCCGAGAGTGCCGGTGTAGAGGGCAACTATTCGCTGAAGCCGACTTTTTTTGGACTCCTTCTCGATAAAAATGTTGCCTACGGCCATATTCGCGAGGTTGTCGCCAAGGCGGCTTCCTTCGGTAATTTTGTCCGTATCGACATGGAAGACTCCCCGTGTACCGATATGGAAATCGAGCTCTACAAAAAACTGAAAGCGGAGTTTCCGGCCAACGTGGGCCTGGTAATTCAGGCGTATCTGAAGAGAACTCTCAAAGATCTGGAAAAGATGCAGGACATGAATACGCCGGAGAATCCGGTAAACCTGCGGGTCTGTAAGGGTATTTATGTCGAGCCGGAATCAATCGCTTATAAAAAATACGGTGATATCAATGAATATTTTCTAAGAGATATTGAATACATGTTCCAGCAGAACATGTATCCAGCCATTGCCACCCACGATGTCCCACTCATTGAAGGCGCTTATAAGCTGATCGACAAATACCAGGTTCCGCAAGAAAAATACGAATTCCAGATGCTTTACGGCATAACCCCATCTCTGCGCCGGTCGATTCTTGACAAAGGTCATCGCATGCGGGTCTACGTACCCTTCGGCAAGCAATGGTTTGGCTATTGTACGCGACGGTTGAAGGAAAATCCGAAAATGGCCGGCATGGTCCTTAAGGCCCTTTTCATGAAAGGATAGTTACTTTTACCTCACAGAATTATTCTCGAAGAGAACTTCGATAGGAGAAACAAGAGATGACGAATCTTCTCAATAATGCAGTAATCAGTGTCCCCAAGCCGGTAAACGAGCCCATTCAAAGTTATGCTCCGGGGAGTCCGGAGAGGCTAAGATTAAAGCAGGCCCTGGCCGAAGCCGCAGGTAAACAGCTGGAAATTCCCCTCATTATCGGTGGCAAAGAGATCAGCACAGGGCGCTTGGGTAAAGTGGTCATGCCCCACGACCACCAGCATGTTTTGGCAAGGTATCATCAGGCGGGACCTGCGGAGGTGAGACTGGCGATCGACACGGCGGTGGCATCTCAAGCGATGTGGCAGTCCTTTCGCTGGGAGGAGCGATGCGCCATCTTTTTGAAGGCCGCCGAACTCCTGGCCGGTAAATACCGGGCGGCGATCAATGCCGGAGCGATGCTTGCCGGCGGCAAAAATGCCTTCCAGGCGGAGATCGATGCCGCCTGCGAGTTCATCGATTTTCTTCGTTTCAATGTCCGCTATGCCCAGGAAATCTATGAAAAACAGCCGGAATCCTCGGCCGGAGTGTGGAATTACGCACAGCACCGGCCGCTCGAAGGTTTTGTTTTCGCGGTGACACCCTTCAACTTTACCGCCATTGCCGGCAACCTGCCGACCGCACCGGCGATAATGGGCAACACGGTGGTCTGGAAACCGGCATCGTCCCTGGTGTACACCCCGTATCTCATCATGCGCATTCTCGAAGAAGCGGGTTTGCCGCCGGGTGTAATAAATTTTGTCCCCGGTTCCGGGGCGGTGGTCGGCGATGTCTGCCTCACCGATCCGAATCTTGCCGGCGTCCATTTCACCGGCTCGACCAGGGTGTTTCAGGCGATGTGGCGGACAATCGGCGAAAATATCGCCAGGTATAAATCCTATCCGCGTCTTGTCGGCGAAACCGGCGGCAAGGACTTCGTCTTCGCCCACGCCAGTGCCGAGGTGCAGCCCCTGGTGACCGCCCTGGTGCGGGGGGCCTTTGAATACCAGGGGCAGAAATGTTCCGCCGCCAGTCGGGCCTATATCCCCAGCTCGCTCTGGCCGGCGGTTGAGGCCGGACTTCGGATGGAAATGGGCCGCATCAAGATGGGGCCGCCGACCGATTTTCGCAACTTCGTCGGGGCGGTCATCGATGAGGCGGCCTTTGACACCATCGCCGGTTATATCGATTATGCTCGAAATAATAAAGGCGGCGAGATTCTCATTGGCGGCACCTGTGATAAAAGTGTAGGCTATTTCATCGAGCCGACGGTTATTTTGGCAAGCGATCCGCATTTCAAAACCATGGTGGAAGAGATCTTCGGACCGGTTCTGACCGTCTATGTGTATGATGATGCCCAGTTCGCCGAGACCTTGGAGCTTTGCAACAGCTCCTCGGCCTACGCCCTCACCGGTGCCGTTTTTGCGAAGGATCGTGCCGCGGTACGACTGGCGATGGGGCGGCTGGAACATGCGGCGGGCAATTTTTATATCAACGATAAACCAACCGGCGCTGTAGTCGGCCAGCAGCCCTTCGGCGGCGGCAGAGCCTCCGGGACCAACGACAAGGCGGGCTCCATGGCCAATCTCATGCGTTGGGTTTCAGCCAGGACAATCAAAGAAACATTTGTACCCCCTGTCGATTTCACGTATCCTTTTATGGCAGAGGAATAACTGGGGCAGTTTGAACAACAAACGTTGATTGCCTGCGAGCCGTTGTAAATAAATTACACGGCCGAAAGCATGCTTGGAACGGCATAAGGAGCCGTAAGGAAATAGTTATAAATGGTCTAGTTATTTCCTAACGGCTCCTAATCAACATAAGTAAGAGGGATGTATGGCCAGGCAGAAGCTGAAGGCAATTGTCATCAATCGGGACTGGTGCAAGGGCTGTGGAATTTGTGTGCATTTATGCCCGAAGAAGGTGCTCGAACTGGATGGATCCGATAAGGCGGTGGTGGTTCGGCCGGAAGACTGTATCTGCTGCCGGATGTGTGAACTGCGGTGTCCGGATCTCGCCATCGAGGTGTTGACCGAGGAGGGAGAGGAAAATGCCTAAGAATATTCGCTTTGTTCAGGGAAATGAGGCCTGCGTGGAAGGGGCCCTCTATGCCGGCCTCGATTTTTATGCCGGCTATCCGATTACTCCTTCCACGGAGATTGCCGAACTCCTCTCCGAGCGTCTTCCGGAAAGAGGTGGCAAGTTTATCCAGATGGAGGACGAGATTGCCTCGATGTGCGCCATTATCGGCGCATCCCTTACCGGCAAGAAGGTGATGACCGCCACCAGCGGACCGGGTTTCTCCCTGAAACAGGAGGCGATCGGCTATGCCTGCATGGCGGAAATCCCCTGCGTTATCGCCAACGTGCAAAGGGGCGGGCCGTCAACCGGCAACCCAACCCATGTGAGCCAGGGCGATATCAACCAGGCCCGCTGGGGCACGCACGGCGATCATTCGATCATTGCCCTCACCGCCTCCAACCATCAGGATGTCTTCAAAATGACGGTGGACGCCTTCAATATGGCCGAGACCTATCGCACCCCAGTAGTTCTTCTCTTCGATGAGGTCGTCGGTCATATGCGGGAGAAGCTGATCGTCCCCGAGAAGGGCGAACTGGAGATCGTCGACCGCCTGCGGACCTCGGTTGCCAAAGATGTCGATTACCACCCCTATCTCCCCCGGGAGGACGGGCGCCTGCCGATGTCCGACTTCGGCGGCGAACACCGCTATAACGTCACCGGTCTGTTCCACGATATGTGGGGCTTCCCATCCAACAACCCGAAAATCGTCAGCGGCCTGCTGCGCCACCTGGTCGATAAAATCGACAACAATGTCCAGGCGATCACCCGCTACAAGGAACATTGCCTGGAAGGGGCGGAGTATATCCTGGTTTCCTATGGCTCTTCCGCCAGGTCGGCCATTCATCTGGCGCAGAACCGCAGGAGCAAAGGCGAGAAGATCGGCGTGCTCGAACTGCAGTCGCTTTGGCCGTTTCCCGTGGAACTCGTGAAGGAGAAGTGCGCGGGTGCCAAGGCCGTTCTCGTGGTGGAAATGAATATGGGCCAGGTCTTGACTCAGGTGAAGGCGGCGGTGAAAAATCCCGATCGGGTGTTCCTCGCCAACCGGATCGACGGCAAGCTCATCACCCCTTCGGACATCAAACAACTCCTTCGGGTCATCCAGGGGAGGGGAGTGTAATATGGCAGTCAAAGACTATTTACGGGAAAGGTTTCTCCCGCACATGTGGTGCCCCGGTTGCGGTCATGGGACCATCCTCAACGCCCTTGTCCATGCCGTTGAAGACCTGCAGCTGAATAAAAACGAGATTGTCATGGTATCAGGGATCGGCTGTTCGGCGAGAATTTCCGGCTATGTCGATTTTCACTCTCTGCACACCCTGCATGGTCGCGCCCTGGCTTTTGCCACCGGTGTTAAGTTGAGTCGGCCACATTTGAAGGTGCTGGTGCCGATGGGCGATGGCGATGCCTTGGCCATCGGCGGCAATCACTTCATCCATGCGGCACGTCGCAATATCGATATGACCGCCATTGTCATGAACAACCGGATTTACGGGATGACCGGCGGCCAGTTCTCACCGCTTTCCGGCCCCGGAGTTAAGGCGACAACCGCGCCGTACAAAACCATCGACAACAGTTTCGATGTGGTTGAACTCGCCAAGGCTGCGGGGGCGACCTTTGTTGCCAGGTCCACTGCCTTTCATGTCAAGGAGTGCACCGAAATGCTGGCCAAGGCCATTCTCCATAAGGGTTTTTCGGTAGTTGAGATCATGTCGCAGTGCCCTACCCATTTCGGTCGCAAGAATAAGGAAGGCGACGCCGTCAACATGCTGGGACTCTACAGGGACAACACCGCCAAGCTCGGTTCCAAGGCCCTGGAGGAGAAGCCCGGCCTCATTCCCCGGGGGATTTTCGTCGAGCAGGAGCGACCGGAGTACTGCGAAGAGTATGACAAGATTATCGCTTATGCAATGAAGGAGAAGATATCATGATAAACAGGATACGCATGGTACTCTCGGGCTCGGGGGGGCAAGGAGTCATTACCGCGGCCATTATTCTCGCCGAGGCGGCCGTCATCTACGAGGGCTTAAACGCCACCCAGGCCCAGAGTTATGGTGCGGCGGCCCGCGGCGGGGCAACCCGCAGCGACATTATCATTTCCGATCAGGAAATCAACTTTCCCGAAGTGACCCAGCCGAACATCCTGGTCTGTTTGACCCAGGAGGCGTACAACACCTATTCGTCGATCATTCGGCCGGGCGGCACCCTGCTCACCGACAAGCGATTCGTGCAGCTCACCAGTAAGGTCGACGCCAAGCAGATAGAACTGCCGATGTATGAGACGGTCATGGAAAAGATCGGTAAACCGGTGGTGTTCAATATCTGTGTTCTCGGTGCCCTCATCGGTATTACCGAGGTACTGAAGCCGCAATCGGTCATGGCAGCGGTTGCCGATCGTGTTCCCAAGGATTTCCTTACCATGAACAACCGGGCGTTCGATCTCGGTCTCGTTCTCGGTGGCCAATTCCGCCGGTAATTGAAGGTTTTTTTGTCAATTTTTCTTCCCGGACTTGGTTCCGGGGAGAAACCTTGCTATATTCGCGACCATCTACAACTCTTCAGTCATCCGCAGGCCGGAAAAACGGCTGAGGATGGATCGCCACGATAACAAGGAATCCAATCATGTTGACAGCATACAGACTTGAAGCCGGCAAGCGGCAGGCCGCCAATCTTCCCCCACTCCCCTTAACCCCGGAACAAACCGGGGAAACTCAGAGACTCCTCGAACGGGGAGGTGAAGAGGACGCGTTTCTCCTTAACCTCATCGCCACAAGGGTCGAACCCGGGGTCAGCAAGGCTGCACAGGTCAAGGCCAAATGGTTGCACGATGTCGCTCTGGGCCGGATTCGGGTGGCGATACTTACACCTGAGCAGGCCATTGCCATGCTCGGGGCGATGGGCGGAGGGTATAATGTCTCGGCCTTGATCGAACTGTTGGCGGTAGAGCATTTAGCCGCCTGCAGCGCTCTGGCCTTGAAAGGGCTCATTAAAATTTACAGCGGTTTCGAGCGGGTGGCGGACCTGGCAAAGACCAATCGCCATGCCCTAGAAGTTATCGATTCCTGGGCGGCGGCTGAATGGTATACCTCCTCGTCATCCCTGCCCGACACCATGGTCTTGAAAATCTATAAGGTCGACGGCGAGATCAATACCGATGATTTTTCCCCCGGCAGCCAGGCCCAGTCACGGGCCGACATTCCGCTGCACGCCACCTTCTTTGGCAGTAAACGCTTTCCCGACGGCATAGCCACCATCGCCGCCCTGCGGGCCGATAACCACCAGGTGGCCTTCGCCGGCGATGTGGTGGGCACCGGATCGTCGCGCAAATCGGCGGTTAACTCTCTTCTCTGGCACACCGGCACCGATCTGCCGCAGGTGCCGAACAAGCGAACGGGTGGGGTGGTGTTCGGCGGTAGCATCGCCCCGATCTTTTATGCCACGGCCCGCGATGCTGGAATTCTGGCGGTTGAAGGTGCGGTGGAAAAACTTGCCACCGGCAATACAGTCATTTTCCGACCCGGCAACTGGACCCTGACCAACCAGGCGGGCCTTGCCATCGCCTTGAAGCCGGCACCGCTCACTTTGCTTGAGGAATACCGGGCCGGAGGGCGGCTCAACCTGATCATCGGTCAGCAGTTGACCCGGCGGGCTTGCGCCTTTTTGCAGCAGCCCTTCCCGGCGATCTTTCAGGAAATCAACAATCCGGCCCCGAAACCCGGCCAGGGCTATAGCCTTGCCCAGAAGATCGTCGGCCGGGCCTGCGGGGTGGAAGGGGTGTTGCCGGGGACGGTGTGCGAACCGAAGATGACCACCGTCGGTTCCCAGGACACGACCGGCCCGATGACCATGCAGGAGATTGCCGAACTGGCCTGCCTGCGCTTCAAGGCCGATCTGTTCATGCAGTCGTTCTGCCATACCGCCGCCTACCCGAAGGCCTCCGATTTTTCCCGCTGGCAGACCATGCGCGATACCACCGTCGAATGCGGCGGGGTGGCTTTGCAGCCGGGCGATGGGGTGATCCATCCCTGGCTCAACCGGATGCTCCTGCCGGATACGGTCGGCACCGGCGGCGACTCGCATACCCGGTTTCCCCTTGGAATATCCTTTCCGGCCGGCTCCGGCCTGGTGGCCTTTGCCGCCGCCCTGGGTTTTATGCCGATGGAGATGCCGCCGTCGGTGCTGGTGCGCTTTCACGGTAGGCGGCGACCGGGAATTACCGTTCGCGATATGGTCAATGCCATTCCCTATGCGGCCAGGAAAGAGGGTCTGTTAACCGTTGCCAAGCAGGGCAAAAAGAATATCTTTGCCGGAGCCATCCTGGAGATTGAGGGCGTTGACGAACTGAGTGTCGAAGAGGCCTTCGAGTTGACCGACGCCTCGGCCGAGCGCAGTGCCGCCGCCTGTGCGATCAGCCTGCCGCCTGCAACGGTGGTGAAAAATGTTCAGGACAATGTTGCCCTGCTGCAATCGCTGGTGGCGGCAGGCTACAGTGACAGTCAATGCCTTGTCCGCCGCATTGCCGAGATGGAGGCCTGGCTTGCTGCACCACACCTTTTGAAAAGAGATGAACATGCCGAGTTTGCGGCAATTATTGCGATTGATCTGGCAGCAATCACCGAACCTCTGCTCGCCTGCCCTAATGATCCGGATGACGTCCGGCCGCTCAGTGAGGTGGCCGGAGCGAAGATCGATGAGGCCTTTATCGGCTCCTGCATGACCCATCTCAGCCACCTCAGGGCCGCTGCCCGTATTTTTTCCGGCGAAGCCTATGCTGAGGCACGGTTGTGGGTGGCGCCGTCCACCCGCATGGATTGTGATGCCATTCGCCGGGAAGGTGGCCTTGCAAGCTTTGCCCAGGTCGGCGGGCGGGTCGAGATACCCGGCTGCAGCCTGTGCATGGGCAACCAGGCGCGGGTGCGACCGGGGACGACGGTGATCTCCACCTCCACCCGTAATTTCGACAACCGTCTCGGTGACGGAACAAAGGTCTATCTGGCCTCGACGGAACTTACCGCCATCAGCGCCTTAAAGGGAGCTTTGCCCACCCCTGGCGAATATTTTGATTTTCTCGCGAAAAAGGGGTAGGAGGAAGGGGAACGTTCGCCGAATTATTTGCACCCAAGCCCGGAGTAAAAAGTTACTTGTTTTCCTGTCGGAGGCCTGCCATGAAAGAGGAATACAATTTCACCTTGACTCTGCCGCTGGCGGACGTTGAAGAGTCCCTTCTCCTTCTCGCCGAAGCCCAGGCAAACAACCCGCAGATGCGCCTCAGTCGAAAACCGGACCGGCAGGAGAAAGCCCGCTTCTATCTCTGTTTTCCCTACGCCGGAACGCGCACCGACCTTCGTTTCAAGGAATGGTTCGATGCCCGCAATAAAAAAAGCTGGGAACTCTTTGGCCCCAATTACGGGGTGTGGGGATTCACCTGAGGCCCGCGCCCGATTTTATAAAGAGGTAGAGGTCGCCTGCCAACCACTGGCCATTTTCTTTGCGAATCCTATGGGCTTGATGGCCGAGGACGGCAAACCCGGCCGCCGCCGCGCAAGCCACCAGGTAGGGAGGATTGTGGGCATAGCGTCCGGATGGCAGCAAGACAAAACCCTCGACATCCTGCGTCTGTTCGATCGAGCAAGCGACAATCGACTTTTCTTTGGCCCTGGCTGCAATGGCTGAAAAGAGTGGCTGCGGATCGCCGAGATAGACCAGGACATCGGCGACAATGAAGAGATCGTAGTATTCTTCCTGCTTGAGAAAGTCCAGGATCTCCGCATGTTCGAGGCGGTCGTAGAGGTGCTTTTCCCGAGCCTTGGCGAGCATTTGCGCCGACACATCGATCCCCGCCAAGCGCTTGGTCATCTCCTTAAATGCCGCCCCGGAAAGCCCGGTGCCGCAACCGAGATCAAGGGCGGCAGCAAACGGCAATGCTGTTGGCGGCAGGGTATCCCTGACCATCGCAGCCAGCGCCGCGGGCGCCGTGTAGCCCAGGGACTTTTCGAGATGGACGTCGAAGCGGTGGGCGTACTTGTCGAAAATCTCCTCTACATATTGTCGCGGTGCTGAGGGGGGAGTGGCGCCGGAGATGGCGGCAAACATATGCCGCGCCGGTTGATGGTCGGGTTCGATTGCCAGCAGGCGATTGAGGATGGTCTTAGCCCCGGTAAAATTATTTTGGCCGTTGTAGACCCCGGCCAGGTTATACAGGGTGTTGACGTTGTCGGGATCAAGGGAGACACTTTTTTCCAAGAGTTTTCCGGCCAACTGAAGATCGCCCCGCTCGCTGTGCATGACCCCGAGGTTGTTCAGGGCTTGGGGATAATTCGGTTCAATCCGCACCGCTTGTTCGATCAATTCCAGGCCTCTTGCCGTAACTCCCAGCTGGTGCAGTAATTTCCCGAGATTATTTAAGACCTTTGGATGGCTCGGAGCGAGTTCCAGGGCCTTTTCATAGGCAAGTCGGGCTCCGGCAGTATCGTTGCGGGCTTCAAGGACTGCCCCGAGGTTGAGGTGCTGGTCCGGGTCGTCAGGCGCAAAGGCGATCGTTTTTCGGCAGTAGGTTTCCGCCTCGGCAAGTTTTCCCAGGTCACGGCAGACAATGCCCAGATTGGCGAGAACGTTGATGTTTTCCGGCAGAGCATGATGAATCTTTCGATACCGCTTTTCCGCTTCGACAAGCTCCCGGCGCTGATGGAGAGAAACAGCCTCGGTAAAAAGATTGTGTAAATCCTGCATAACAGTACCCCTCTTAAACTCAACATGGATCGATGCAGGAAAGAGTACCATGGAAGCACGACCTTGCCAAGATACACGAGGTGCTGCCTGGAGGGACTATTTGTTTTTGTGGAAATCCGCAGGCTTGTGCTGGCGATGCAGGACGGTTTCGATTTCCTCACGTAACCGGTCGGTGCGAATAGGTTTGGAAACATAGCCGTCCATACCGGCGGCCAGGCATTTTTCCCGATCACCCTTCACCGCATAGGCGGTCATGGCGATGATCGGAATATGCCGGTTGGTTCCTTGTTCTTTCTCGCGGATTGCTATAGCCGCCTCATAGCCGTTCAGTTCCGGCATCTGGATGTCCATGAGGATCAGGTCGAAACTTTCACTTTCAAGGAGGTTGAGGGCCTGAACGCCATTTTCTGCGACCGCTACCACCCAGCCCTCTCTTTTCAGCACGCTGACTGCAAGAGTTCGGTTAATGTATTCGTCTTCGACAAGAAGAATAGAGAGAGACTGTTTCCTTCTTGGTTTTGGGTGCGATGCGGATGCGGATGTTTTACCAAAAACGAGGTTATCCTCTTGGACTGGCGAAGCAACAGGGAAACGGCTGGAAAAATAAAAAGTGGTGCCGACGCCCGGGTTGCTTGTGACACAGATTTTACCACCCATTATTTCCACCAGTTCGGCGGCAATAACCAGGCCGAGGCCGGTGCCTCGGTGGTTAGAATCACGAGTTGTGCCCAGCTGCCTGAACGATTTGAAAACATTGGGGATTTCTTCTTCAGGAATGCCAATGCCGGTATCTTTCACCTGAAAACAAAGATCAAGATGGTCGCTTTTCTCCGGCCCTTCGCCGGAAGGGCGGACGGCCAGGGTGACACTCCCCTGGTTGGTGAATTTGACCGCATTACCAACCAAATTGATAAGAATCTGGTGCAGTTTATCGGCATCGCCCATCAGCTGATCGGGAATGCTTTCATCACAGTCAACGGTCATGGTAATGTTCTTCTTGGCGGCAGTGATGGCGAGGATCTCCAGGGTGTCGGCGATGGTGCCGCGTAGACTGAAGGGGGTGATATTCAGTTCCAGTTTGCCCGCTTCAATCTTTGAGAAATCGAGAATGTCGTTGATCAGCTTCAACAGTCGATCCGCCGAGGAATGGATCAACTCCATATAGGTTCGCTTATGACCGGCGATGTCCGATTTAAGAAGAAGGTCGGTCAGGCCGATAATGCCGTTCATCGGCGTCCGTATTTCGTGGCTCATGTTGGCAAGAAAGGTACTCTTGTTTTTTTCCGCCTTTTCCGCCCGGTCTTTAGCCATTTCCAGGGCTTCGACCGCCCTTTTCTGTTTTAACGCGTCCCCTAGATGACGGGCGACAAAGGCCATGAGTTCCTTGTCTTTTTCGGTGTAAACTCTCTCGTCATAGCTCTGCACGGCGACTGCACCGGCCAGGTCGTCGAGATAAAAGGGTGCTCCTAACCAGGAGTGGGGACGTGTACCGCAAGGTCGAATCTTATGTTCCAGGCAGATTTGTTGAAAATTATCCGGGGTGAGTAAAAGCGGTTGCCGGGTTTTCAGGAGATAGCTGGTGATCGGCTGATGTTCCTGATCAAGTTTTATTTCCGTACCTTGAACTTGGCGATCATAACTATCGACATAGTAAGGGAATGTTATATATTGATCGTCCTTGCGTTTTTCGACGAGGGCAATATAGAAATTATCGGCACTGATCAGGCGCCCCACTATTTGGTGGAGATTGGCGTAAAGGTCGGAAAGATTTTTGGCATGGTGGGCTTGTTCGCTTATCTCGTAGAGGGCGGTGCGTAGCCGCTCGGAATACTCCAGGGCGCGCATGGATTCTTTCAGCTGCAGGATGATTCCCATGCTTTTCAGCCGCGAGCTGATGATTGCCGCCAGGGTTTTGATCGCCTCGAGATAGAGAGTGGAGAACGAACAGAGTTCATTGCAGCCGACATAGAGCAGCCCGTAAAGATCTGCGCCATCAAGGATCGGGGCGAGCAGATGGCTGGAATTTTCGGTGCTCTTGAGGAATTCCGGGGCTTGTGCCGGGGTAGAGAATGCAACAGGACTGCCGGATTCCCGCATTGTGCGAAGAAGCGGATGATCGGCTGGGATGCGCAGGGGTGCACGGTTTCCGCCTTTTGGGGAGTTGCCAAGTTTTTCAAGCGGCAGATAGTCTTCCGAAGAGTGATGCGGATAATACACTTCGATGGAAAACGGACCGAGTTGTGGAAAGAGCGTGTCGTGGAGAAAGAGTGTCAGCTGCTCCAAGGTGTCGGCTGAGCGCTGGCCAATGGTGAGTTCTTTGATCAGATCAAGAATGAAATGGGGTGGAACGGAATAGCAATTCTTTTCAAAAGTAGGCATAACTCTTTAATAATTTCCAATTGGCATGGCCCCAAGGAACTCGCCCGGATGGCTGTATCCTTTCATTGCTTTCATCATATCAGAATTATAGGTCGAGATGAAGGAACCTGCATCATTTTCTCAAAAAAGAGTTTTCACCTGTTGGAGATCGAGTCTATTGCCACGAAATCATAGAGTAATTTTCAAGAGATGAACAACATGTCATATTTAGGAGAACTCGTTGCTCTCGGCACCGTGCTGTGCTGGACTTTCAGCGTGCAATTTTTTGCGGCGGCATCAAGGGAAATAGGGGCGATTCCCGTCAATATTATCCGGCTCGCCGTTGCCCTGGCCCTTTTCGCCGGCTTGTTGTGGTGGCGAGACGGCTCGCCCGTACCGCTCCATTTCCCTCCCCATGCCTGGTTCTATCTCAGCCTTTCCGGGGTTGTCGGTTTTTTCATCGGTGATATTTTTCTTTTCAAGGCCCTGGTCGAGCTGGGGCCAAGAGTCGCCATGCTCATTCAGAGCCTGGCCGCCCCCACGGCCGCCGTCCTCGGCTGGATGTTTCTTCAGGAGAGTTATGCCCTGCACCAGTGGTTCGGCATGGCTATTGCCCTTCTCGGGGTGGCCACGGTAATTCTTGAACGTGGGAAGGTCGGGGTGCCGCTATCGAAGACAAAGGTTCAGAAGATTTCCATGAAAGGTGTGGTCTATGGTTGCTTTGGGATGTGCGGGCAGGCGGTTGGCACGCTTCTCAGCAAGACCGGGATGCAAACTGGTGGCGGCTATCTCGATGCTTTTTCGGCAACGGAGATCAGGGCAATCGCCGCTTTTCTCTGCTTTGTCGGGTTTTTCACCGTAACCCACAAATGGCAGAATGTGCACAGTGCCCTGGCTAACACTAAAGCAGTGGTCTATACCTCCCTCGGTGCGGTCTGCGGCCCTTTCCTAGGGGTCTCCCTGTCACTTTTGGCCTTGCATTATCTCACCAGCGGGGTGGCCTCGACCTTTTTTGCCCTGGTCCCCATCTGCATCATTCCCTTCTCCATCTACCTGCATAAGGAACATGTCTCATTTCGGGCTGTTATTGGCGCAATTACGGCGGTCGGCGGGGTGTGTCTTTTGTCGATGTAGATATTTCTTTGTGCCGCAGCCGACAATCATCGAAACAGGCATTGTCTCCTCTTGGCGGATGAGATACCATACCAAGTTGAAAGCAACGTCGAATGGGTATCCGGTCGTGCAGGCATTGCCGGCTGGGTATCGCAACCATTAACCGCAACCAGAGAGAACAATGAAGAGATTACTGCTCCTGACATGTCTGTTACTGCTCGTCGGCTGCGCCAAGCAGCCGGTAATCGCCAATCTTAACCCACGTCTCGGAGAACAACCGACCGGCCTCTATCGAGGCGGTATGTCGGCGGCTATAAGTGGCCAGGATGCCAGAAAAACGAGCGAAGTCGTCGTCTTCATGAACGATCAGCCGGCTTCCCGTCTGGTCAATATCAGCGCGCCGAGAGACCTCATCGGAGCCAGGCTTACGACAGGTTTGCAGGACCAGGGACTGGCGATCGAACCTTCCTCGCCGGTTCATGTGAAGTTTATTATCAACGAACTCTTGGTCCAGGTGACCCATCAGAAAATGCTCTATAATGCCGAGGCCAAAACCCATATAGTTTTGACTGTGGACAACCGGGGCGCCGTGTTCACCAGGGTTTTCAAGCGCGAGGCCTACAACGATTCGGCAACCCGTCCGGACCTGCCGGATCTTGAAGGGATGCTCAATACCCAGTTGGCCGATATCCTCCAGCAGATTGTTCAGGATGAAGAAATTCGCCAGCTGATCAGCCGAAAGTGAAAGTTAGGTGACGGTTGCCGAGCAAGGACCGGAGACCTTGCCGGTATGATCATCCGGAGATGGCCGGGGCAAGGTGGAACAGCTCGGCCAATTGGCGGCGGTCCAGCTGTTTGATGATGCCGGCTTCATCTTCCTGAATCAGGGAATCGGCAAGGGCGCGTTTTTTTATTAGCAGGTTGTGGATCTTTTCTTCCAGGGTCCCCCGGGTGATCAGGCGAAACACCTGCACGACGTTTTTCTGCCCCATCCGATGCACCCGGGCGGTGGCCTGTTCTTCCCGGGCCGGGTTCCACCAGCGATCATAATGGATGACCGCCTGGGCACCGGTCAGATCGATGCCGATGCCCCCCGCGAGCAAGCTGGCGCAGAAAACCCGGCAGTCGGGATTGGAGTTGAACTCGCCAATCATCTTCTGCCGTTTGCCGACCGGCATATCTCCTTTCAGGCTGGAAAAACTTATGCCTGCCGTTTGTAAATACCTTTCTATAAGCGCTATCATCCCGGTATATTGGCTGAAAACAACAAATTTCATGTCGGCGGCGAGCAATTCCTCGGTCAGCTCGACGAACAGATCCCATTTGCCGCTGCCATATTCTGCCGGATGGTCGCAATTTTGCACCAGGCAGGGATGGCAGCAGATCTGTTTGAGGCGGGTGATGGTGGCCAGGATATTCATATAGGGGATGGCCGCGCCATCGTCTGCCAGCTCCTCCAGCTCCTGTTCGTGCCCCTTAAGGACGTCCCGGTAGAGGCTGATCTGGTCGTCAGAGAGCTCGCATATCCGATTGTCCTCAATGATTTCCGGCAATTCCGTCAGCACTTGGCCTCTGCTTCTACGGAGAATAAAGGGGTGGATGAGACGGCCGAGCCGGTTGCGCACCTCCGTGTTGCCGGCCTCGGTTATCGGCTGAACATAGTTCCGCTGAAATTCCCGTTCACTGCCCAACAGCCCGGGGAGACAGATATCAAAGAGGGACCTGAGATCCTGCAGGGAGTTTTCGATGGGTGTGCCGGTCAGGCCGATCTTCACCCTACCGTTCAGCGCCGCCACCGCCTGGTGTATGGCGGTTGTGCGGTTTTTGAGATTCTGAATCTCGTCAAGGAGGATGACGTCGAAGTCGCACAGGCGAAGCTGCTCCAGATCCTGCCTGACAATGCCATAGGTGGTGAGGATCAACCGCCGCTCCCGGGCCTTGCCGAGATCCCGCTGCGGCCCATAATATACCGCATAGTCAAGGCCCTGGTAATAACCGTCGATTTTTTCGGCCCAGTTGAGGACCACCGAGGCCGGGCAGACCACCAGCAGCAACCCTTTCCGGCCCTCTCGTACCGCCATCTGCAGCAGCGCCAGGCCCTGATGGGTCTTGCCGAGCCCCATATCGTCGGCGAGAAGCCCGCCTATCCCCAGTTTCACCAGGCGATTCAGCCAGGCGAGACCGTTGCGTTGGTATGAACGGAGATGGTCCGGGGCGTGCGCCAGTGTTGTGTCGTCAGCCCAGCAGGCGGTATCCAGCAAACCAGCCAGTTGTTGGCGAGGAGGCCCTTGGCTGACGTTGATTTGCACCTCGGGCATGACCGCCGCAAGGGCGAGAATCTCCCGATAACTGAGGCGGATTTTGCCGGAACCGTCGGCAGAAAAACGGTTTTCCGGCAGGTTATGAAACCAGGCCAGTGCCGTTTCCTCAAGCTGCAGCCATTCTTTACCCGGCAGATAGGTCAGTTTTTTTACTCTCGCGGCAGCGATATCCTCCAAGGTGATACTGGTGTTGCCGAGTCCGTAATGACAGGAAAGATAGCACCAGTCGTCGTGTTCTTCAAAAGAGTCGATGATCAGCCGATCGGGGAATTCGCGGATGTGCAGATGGAGGATTTCCGGGGCAACGCTATTGTCCGGATGCCGCAACGACTGTTGATTAGCATCGAGAAATGCCCGAATATCATTGGCTTGTACGGTGAAGGGTGCGTTCCGGGTTTTTTCATTCTGCAAAAAACCAAGAAGAGGCAGGGATGCCGCCCCGGTGGAAGGGTTGTTGATTGTCGCCTCGGCAGGAGTACGAATCGTCGGCAGAAAGCCTTCGCCCTCAAGATAATAGGCCGAGGAAAAACGGTTATCGGCCAAGTCGTGGCGGGGAAGGATTCTGCCGTCCGTCAGGGCCAGGGAGGGAATGACCTCAAGCACATCCTCGCTGTTAAAAAAGACCCGGCAGCACTCCTTGGCGGCCGGCAGAATTGTTGCCATCTCCGAACCAAAAGGGATGGTTCGCACCACCTCCCAGACCTTGTCCCGGGGCGGGATCAGGGTCAAGGCACCCGCCTCCTGCTCGCTGCCGATCCGTAAGCCAAAACGAGAAGTTACCGGATCTCGGCAAAATTCCGGAAGTTGATCGCCGTGAAGAAGGTATAGCATCCGCGCCAGCCAGATCCAGAAAGAGGTATCCTTTTGCCAGCCGATGCTGCTGTTGCCGACCGCTTCAAGGGCACGTTCGTTTTCGCTCATGACCCGGAGCCGCAACTGGTTGTTGAGCAGAGCACCATCGCTTTCCGCTGTTTCCTTGCCGGAATTCGGAGGCTGACGGCGAAGCAACAGCTCTCCCTGGTCGAGCCAGGAATTCGGAATGGTCACCTGGACAAGCCCTTCCCCAGGAGTTATCCGCAGAAAGGAAAAATCTTCGTCGGCAGTACGCTGCACCGTATATTGCGCACGATTCAACCATTCATGGAGAAAATTGCCGATCTTCTGCCAATTGCTCCCGGTAAAGGCCAGCGGCATGGGAATTGCCTTGGTTTGTCCGGGCGGGACAATGAGGCTGAGGATAGCCAGAGCGGCCATGTGCGCACAGCCTTTTTCATCGGTCTTGAGACGGCAGAGCCCGCAATGTCTGGTGTCTATGAAAAACCCTTGATGCAAGGTGCTGCTTTTGGCAAATTGCAGAGTGACGGTCGCCTTCTTGCCAAGCAGCGCCCCTACCGCATTGCGGATAGAGGTAAAGCCGGTAATCTTTTTATCCCGTATCAGTTGCAGGCCTGCATCAAGGATAGCGGTGGTAAACCAGGGCCGCAGCTGAACGCTGTCCGACACCGGAAGAAGCAAGGGAATTTTTTGGTTTTCGAAGTTATACATGGTTGGGTTTGAAATGGATGGAGAGCCTTTCCTCGTCCAGGCAGCTCGTGATAGCAGGAGAGAGTACAAATTGTCGGGTGCCATTCTACAGCTTCATCCCGAAAAAGGGGATCTGTTTCGGAGGTAAAAAAGAAACATGGTTTTTACGGGCACACAGTGAGCATCTAAGACTAAAAGATCAGGAACAATTTTCTATCCGTTATTTGAATTTCAGGTTACCATATTTTGGAATAAATGGACTATGATGGTTAATACTCTCGTACCCAAATCGTTTCTAGTTGAGATCTACACGATTCCAGCTTTCGTCTACTCGCTAGTTATGACAAAAAACGATAGAAATGCAATGCATTAAATAGCTGGGTGCATTGCTCTATTTGTATGGTTATGGAGCCGCAATGGTTGAATTATCTCAACAGTCGCACGCGGAGTCCCCATTTTCCGTTAGAGCAGAATACACACCGTTTGTAAACTTCGCGATGCAGCAAAACGCAGTTCCACTGCTTCGGGAGCTAGCTGTAACGAATTTTTCGGACAAGAATGCTACCCACCTAGTTGTTCGTCTATGGAGCGACCCACCCGTTTTCGTAGAGAAGACTCTGAGCATGGAAGCGATTGCCCCCGGAGCGAACTACGCCTTTTCGGACCTCGCCCTCACACTTCTCCGTGAACCCCTTCGCAAACAGTCCGAGCGCGAGGAGGGGCACCTGTGGATTGAGGTCGCCGCCGACGGGTTTACACCTGCACGAAAGCCACTTCCCCTTGCTGTGCTCGCCTACAACGAGTGGTACGGTGTCTCATCACTGCCGGAGATCATCGCCGCGCACGTACTTCCCAATGACCCCGCCGTGGAACGCATCCTGGCCGAGGCGTCGAAGCTGCTGTTGGAGAAGACACAGGACGGTTCGCTGTCGGGGTACCAGAGCGGCGACCCGCGCCGCGCGTACACCCAGGTTGCTGCGATCTACTTCGCGACGGTGCGTCAAAAAATCAGCTACATCAATCCTCCGGCGAGTTTCGAAAAGACTGGCCAGAAGATCAGAACCCCGGAACACTTGCTTAACCGCAAGCTCGGCACCTGCATGGACACTACAGTGCTGCTCGCCGCGTGCTTCGAGCAGGTTGGGCTGCGACCCGCTGTTATAATCCTGAAAATCGGATAAAGCACACACTTTAAGCCAAAAAAACAACCCCATAAGCATGGTTTAGTTGAAAAACCGTGCTTTTTTCTTGCCTTTTTCGCGTGCACGTATTACATTTATACGTACATTTTAAAGGGGAGTTTA
>CAIQWD010000100.1 GCA_903875445.1 uncultured delta proteobacterium
ACCTTGCAGAACATCTACAAAACCACTAAGTAAAAGAAATATCCAAAAAACAAGAACCGGAACTCGCAATTTGCTATTGGTATACAACCCATGCTTTATAATCGAATATAAAAAGAAAAAGATAAATAAAAGAAGCCCTGTATCAGATACTTGGTGCGGAAATATAAAATTAGATTTGCCACCATCACCATAATTGACTTCAAGATAGCTGGACGCAAGAATAAAAATTGATACAAAAACAATATGGTATTTCTTCAGTAAAAACTGAATAGAAGCAAAATAGAAAATTAAAAAATCCATGTTATCTCAACCCATTTGTCAGAAACTTCATAGAATCGAGTTTAAGCATTGATAATTTCTTAAAAACATCTTCATAATTTATTTCCTGCAACAAGCCTGCTGAATTGTATAATACATCCATATTCTTAAAATAACGTGTTTCTAATCCTAGCATTTCAAGGAGGTGTTTAATTCTACCGGCCCGGTTCGTATGCGCTGGCATAGCAATAAATTGTTTTTTGAAAATAATGGCAAATACTGTTCCATGAAATGAGTTGGTAATTACAAAGGTACTATTGGCAATCTGCGATAGCCATTTCTCAACTGTCACCCATGGCTGATAGGATATTCCCTTATGTATCCTCCTTTCTGACAGCATTACCGGATGCGTATTTGTTTGTTTTGCAATATATTGGATCAGTTTTAGCCACTCGTGCGTTGTTTTCAGCAGTGAAAAAACAACTAATGTTTTTTTATGAGGTTTTGTTTCTGGGATAATTAACGCGTCGTAGTTATCCAACAGCAATGTCGGGTCAATTGTTAACGTGGCATCAACATTAAAGATTTCTTTGCAAATCTGAACGCCTGAACTCTCTCTAACTCCAATGGCAGAAAATTTATTAAGGCAATTACGAACACCTGTCTCAATATTTTTTTCAGGCCATTCTGAAGTGCCGAAACTTGCAGCATACGAAATTCGCTTAACATGATTAGGCAGAAAATTAAAAAAATAATCCAATGCTCTGTCCCCAGTCAGATCTGGATTCCACACCTGGTCACTTCCAACAATATATATATCATCCTTATTGACTTGGCAGTCGGTTAAGTTAACTTGGTGAGGCAAACGATTGCGCCTGAAGATATTAAAAAAAAGATCACCAATACGAAAGGTTAAGTTTCCTATAAAACCATGCTCAGGTTTGACTATCGGAATCCTTAGCAACTCGACATTATGGCCTAAATCAGTTAACACTTTGGACAGTGCATAACATTGGAGCATGGCGCCAAAGCTATTTTGGTTGGAAAATGTTAATAATTTAATATTATTCATGTAACATCGTTTTTAAAAATTCATTGTTATATTTATTTCGGATTTTAAGGCCAATTTTCCATAATATAAAATTGAAGATTTTATAGGGAAGCCAGAGAATTTCAGAATTTTTGATTTTCCCTCCGTAGATCTTTCCTAGGATTTCGATTGGCAGGTGCGCAAAATTCCAGGCGAGCAGCCTACGTGCAGGATGAATTTTTAAAAATGGTAATTTCCTATAAACCATCTTGTTATATGGAAGAAATTCTTTCCAATTAATCGCATGGAGAGTGACATCAACCTTTTCTAAAATTTTCCGGCCAGCATGGCTGTGTGTAACAACACAGGACACTCCTTTATAATGTTCCTCTAAAAATGTTTTATCATTCCAGAAATCTGCCAATGTCAAATCCGCCTTTCTATTAAGTTTAGTAAATTGACAATCCCCGCAACTGTAACGAGCGGAGTATCCACTTAAGAAACCGTTAAATACAAAGTTTTGTGGGGCATAATCTACTACGGCACATTCATTGGTGCCATGACCAATCCTATCATTACTGCAGTAACGAACGGTAATTTTTTGGGATTTTTCCCATCCCTCATTTTTGTTGCGGTAGCTCACATTAATTTTTTTGGGATTTTCTGATCCGGCAAGGACTGCAGGGTAAATATATTTTACAAATCGTTGAAGAAAATGAGACGATGGAAAACCGGAGCATACAAGATCGGAGGTCAGAAGCAAATCCGAATCACCGAGCTTTCCCAAGAAAGAATAAAGACCCGCGACCTGGCATGGGACACCTGAGAAAAAGACAAGATGGTTCTCTTTTAACTTTTCCTTTACCGCACAATATATTCCTGTCGAATCTCCCTGTTGATATTTAGACCCTTGCATCCGAGCAATGTCGCCTTGATTGTTGCTAATAATGTGCCTTACCTTGATACCATCCATAACCGCACCTGCAACATAACCCCCGTATCGGATTATGTGATATGCTATTGCCGCGAAAATTCCGCCTGAAGAGCTTTTCATTCTGATGGCGTCATCATTTGCCCAAGCAGCATATGGGGTTGATGTTGACTTTTCGCTTTCATAAGAAAAATCATTGACAACCGGGCATGATTTTTCGCAATTACCGCAACCCGTGCACCTATCTTCTCTAAAAATCACATATAAGTGTCCGTCATCAGCCCATTCTCCGTTGAGGGCAGAAAAGCCACAAGAGTCAACGCAGGCCATACAGCCGGTGCAGGTATATTTTGTTGCTAAATTGGGAGTCATTTTGTCCAATCAATAGTATCATCTATGATTTTTGCTGGAACACCTTCAACTAATGCCCTTGGCGGAACGTCTTTATTTACCAATCAACGAACGGCAATTATGGAGTCATTGCCAACAATTACACCCTTTATAACAATGGCAGTTAGACTGAGCATACCTATTTTGTTGAACAAATCTTTTTGATAATATCTATGTCCATGTATTTTTTTAAATACACGTATACCCAAGTTCCTGCACATATTATTAGAAAACTACCGACATAATAATTATATTTTTCTAAATAAATAGCACTATACAATGCTGCACTTATAAAAATACTTGATATGAGAAAAATTTTTTTTAAGAGATATGAAAATTTAAATCCAGTAATTTTATGACATGCTATATAAGTCAAACATAAATACACAATATAGGCTGCGAAATAGTTGATACCTAACCCATTGAAGCCAAATTTACTAGAAAAAATAATCAACAATAAGTAATCTCCCGTCCAAAATATAGCTTGAATAATTATATATGTAAAAGGCTTATTATGCGCCATAATAAGATAGGAAAAGGGAAACGCGATGACACGCAAACTCACCCCTAAAACTTGCCACCGAATAATACTTACACCGATAATAAATTCGGTAGAATAGAGCATATGAAGAATAATGGGGGAAAATGTAATAATGCCCAACACTCCAATTGAAGCAACTAAAGTTCCTAATTCAATCTGTTCATTAACTGTTTCATTTAACTTCTGTGAATTATTTATTAGTTTCATTATACGGGGCATGAAATCTACACCCATTGCGCTTAAGATAGTTCCAATATACAAGTTAGAGATTGTCCAGCTTGCTTGGTAAATACCGACTGCTGTTAAATCATAATTTTTTGCAAGATAAGTACGGGACAATAAAGTCATCACAGAAGCTATAATTCCGGCCGCACTATACCCTAACCCCAGATAAATGAGCTTTTTAAATATATTTTTTGCTTCTTCGTTGGATGGTCTAATGGGCTTTATGTTTGTTTGTCTCACGAACCACCATGTTGATAAAACAGCTGTAAATCCGATGGCTACTAGAAATATAGGAATCCCATTCAAACCGAGAATATATGCAAGCGTGATACAAGCCACAGATCCTACGATCGAACCGATTATTTGGCTTATAGCAATCCCACGTATATCACGAAGACCATTTAATATTGCCAATTGGCCTTTTGATACACCGTTGCATAATATAGCAAAAGAAACGACCATCACTCCCACGTAGTACTCTTTTGTTCCAAACAATAAAGCGCTTACATTTTTTGAAAATATTATAGACAGTAACGTAATAGACAAGGAAAAATAGAGTAAAGCCCGCTTAAAAATCCAAATACATTTTGCCACAGCAACATGATCATCATTTTTAGCTATTTCACGTACACCGCTTTGATCTAAACCCAAAACAGAAAAAGCCGACACCATTTCAATATACGTACTATATAAACCCCAAATTCCGAAACCCTTGGCGCCTAAAACTACCGAGATAATTTTATTCCTGAGAGCTCCAAATATGATTTGTATCACCTGAACAATCGCTATCATGCCGGTTGTTCTGACAATTTCTTTATAAGAAGACATCAGGATCTCCAAGACCAAATGAGAGGACATCCGCATAAAAAAAGGGGGCAAATCTTTGCTTGACCCTTCTTGTTCTACTTCTCGCTTTCATTTTCTTTTCTTAATTACTGCCTAGAAAGGACCTTTGCGACAGCCAGCCCTGTTCCCGTTTGGCTTTGGAGGCATCCCCCAGCAGCGTCTCCACCTCGGTGGGGCGGAATGGGGGATCGACACGGACGGTATTGAACAGCGATGAGCGCCGCTTGATGCCGTGCACCTCGTATCCTTTTTTCAGAAGCAGTTCGGCAAGATAGGCGCCGTCCTGGCCGGTGATCCCGGTTCTTAATGCTGTTTTGTGTATCATGTATTGAGAAGAAGCGAGGCCGACGATAGGACGGATGGAGGAAAAAGGCAAAGTAAATCCTGTGAATCCGTGGAATTTGCTGCCCTTAAAAAAATGTTCAAATCGACGTATCATCGACCCGAGCCAAGAAGAACCGTTGAGATCGTGCGCAACAGCAGCTTGAGATCGAGCAGCAGGCACCAGTTGTCGATGTATTTGAGATCCATCTTCATCCACTTTTCAAAAGGGATATCATTGCGGCGGTTAGAGATCTGCCAGATGCAGGTCAAACCCGGCTTCATCGACAGCCGTCGCCGCTGACAGGGCAGATACTCCTCGACCTCGGCAGGGATGGGCGGCCGCGGTCCGACCAGGCTCATCTCGCCCTTAAGGATATTGAAGAGTTGCGGCAGTTCATCCAGACTGGTTTTCCTCAGGAATCGGCCGATCCAGGTAATCCTAGGGTCATTTTTGATCTTGAAGACCGGGCCGTCCATCTCATTCAGATCTGCCAGTGTGTCGCGCAGTTTCTCGGCATCGACCACCATGGACCGGAACTTATAGAGCATGAATTTTCTTCCGTTGAGTCCGGCCCTCTCCTGCCTGTAGACAACCGGCCCCGGAGAGGACAATTTTACCAGCAGGGCCACTGCGAAAAGGACTGGTGCAAGCAGAATAATCAGGGAAAGGGAGCCCATACAATCGATAAAGCTCTTCACCAGCAGCTCCAGATTGTTCTTCGGGGCCGAGGAGAGCGACAGGGTCGGGATGCCGACAAAATTCTCAAAGGAGATGGTGGCGGTCTCCGGACGGAACATGATCTTCTGCAGCTGCCAGTCCGGCATGATCCGGACCTTGACCCCCAGTTTTTCGGCAAAGGTGATCTGATCGTTGACCTCCTGGACCTTTTTCAGCGGGACCGCGAAGATTACCTCGTCGATCACGTCGTTGAGCAGGAAAGACTTGAACTGGCGCATATCGCCTATCACTCGGATATCGCCGATCACGGCCTGCCCGGTGTAGCTCTCATCGATCTCCAGGCAGCCGACGATGGTGAGCAGGCTGTTTTCCGCATCGAGAATGGCCCGAATGGTCTCCCGGGCCCGATCACGGCTGCCGACAATCAGGATACGGACCTGGTTCTTACCCCGGTATTGGCCGAGCCGGAAAAAACTGATGATCAGAGCGCGCCTGAGAAGCAGAAAACTGAACAGAACTCCGCAATTCAACGATACCAACAGGCGGCTGACGCCAACCTCGTGCACGAGATAGAGGGTCAGAATGAGCAGACAGTGACTAGAGACGACAATAGAACCCACCTTGATCAGCTCACGGAATCGGGACCCGATATGGTTCGGTTCGCAGAACTTGAAATAGGAGAACAGAAAATTGCAATAGAATAACAGGATACAGAGGATCAGATAGCAGTTGGTTTCCGGCATAATCCCGGAATACCGGCCGAGATACTTCGCTTTCAGGGTATAGGCTATGAAAAAGGCCAGGACGACCAGAAACAGGTCGATACAGCGCAGGACCTGACGTGCAAGCGTGTTGTTGAGGAGTACGTTAATCATTGGAGATCGGATTCGGGGTCGGGGTATCTGAGTATTTCTGCTGCATCCCTTCGAGAGTCGTTCTTCGACTATACAAGGATAGGCTGCTGCTGTCAAGCAGAAAGAATGGGTACATTTCCGGCCCAAGGTGGCAGGTGACGGAAGGTTTCCGCACATTTTGCTCCTGTACTGTCTCTGGTCCGAAATCTGAAATCAGAAAACAGCATTGCCAAGCTTTAGCAAATTCGGTGCCATCTGGACGATCTTTCGCTGGAATGGTGCTGGCCTGCCTCCGGGGATAAACAAGAATGAAGTGATTTCTGTCTACGGAATGGTTGTGCGGAAATACGGAATAGTGGCCCTGAAAAACGAAAATGTTGGTTAGTTTTGCTCGTCGTTGGGATTAAAGAATTGCAGTGTAGGGAACGGCAGGAGACGATTGCTTTTTTCAATCAGAATGTATACACTGTTTGTATATATTCAACATGGAGAGGATTATGGATACAGCAAAGCTTTTCAAGAGCGGCAACTCCCAAGCCGTGCGTTTACCGAAGGATTTCAGGCTTCCCGGCCAGAAGGTCAGGATTTTTCGCAGGGGAAATCAGATCATCCTTGAACCCTTGGAAGTAACCTGGGACGCTTTTTTTGCCTCGCTTGACGATTTTCCCGAGGATTTTATGGAAAATGGACGACAGCAGCCTGATGGGCAGACAAGGGAGTCATTTTGATGCATTTCTTGCTCGATACCAACATCTGCATCTATCTCATCAAGAACCGGCCGCCGGGAGTTCTCGAAAAATTCAAACAGCATCAGCCTTCGGAGGTTGCGATTTCCACCATTACCCTGTTCGAGCTTGAATACGGAGCCGAAAAAAGCAATTGGAAGCAGCAGTCCCAAAAGGCTCTGAAAAATTTTTTGTCGCCTCTTGACATCGTTGATCTGGACCGGGCCGCTGCTAATGAAGCGGCTGTTATCCGGGCGAAACTCGAGAAAAAAGGTACACCCATAGGCCCGTATGATATACTTATCGCCGGCCTGGCCAGATCCCGTTCAATGACCCTGGTGACCAACGATATTAAGGAATTTTCAAGAGTTGACGGCTTGTTGCTGGAAAATTGGACAGAATAATAATGGTGGCAAGATGCATGCAAGGAAAGCATAGTATATTTTACTGGCCGCATCCGGGACATGACCATCATCCAGCAGATCCGCAGCTACAAGCAAGGCATGATCCGCCTTATCCAGATATCTCCTTATCTCCTCAGTCATATCGCAATGCCTTCTTGCATAACATTTCGATAAAATGAGAAACCTTTCGCGGCAGCTGCACGAAACCGATCCTCAGTAAAGACCTTGAGGGAGATCATTGGCTTGAAATCACGATCCCACATCACATTGTAGGCGATCTCATCCAGCATAGACTCCAACTCCGGAGTTTTTTCATCTACCAATGCAACCAGATCAAGGTCGGAATCATCGGCCGCATCTCCCCGTACACGCGAACCGTAGAGGATTAACTCCCGGATATGCGGCAGTACCTCTGTTGGTATTCGTTGCCTCAGTTCTTCAACGATCTCCTGGTCTATTATCCCCTTAATTGCCACCTCACTCTCCTTATTGGACATACCGCACCTCGTTTAAAATTCGATCCCGTAAGCGCGGTTTAACAGCCTCCTTTTGAGATGGGGTCGGACCGAGCTATCTATATGATCGTTCAACATTTAAATCCCAAAAATACGTGTTTTCCGCTCTTAAATGCAGGATGCACTCTGTGCACCTATAAAACCTGAGATGGTGCACGGAGTGCACCCTACACTCGAGTTAACTTGAAAGCTCATTGGAATAACTCGCCCTTTTTAACTTTTTCAATTCGTGCAACAACACCGGGATATCATCCTGAATAATACTCCAGAGGACATCGTTGTCTATTCCCAGATAACCGTGAATCAGTCGGTTACGAGTTGCCACAACCTGTCGCCAGGGGATTGACGAAGCAGGTTCGCGAATTGTATCCGGGATATGTGTTGCAGCCTCTCCCAGTAACTCCAGCATTCTTATTGTTGCATCGTATGACTTCTCGTCAGATTCAAATCCCTTTCGATCCAGCCGTTCGGTATAGGATAGCACCTTTTCGCAAAATTTGATCATGTCATCCAGATAGAATCTCCATTCCCGTTCAGACATAGATCGCCTCGTTTTCGATATATGTCCTAAGCTCGGGTCGAAGTGCCTTTTCAGTAACCAGGTCGATGCTGCATCCAAAGAGATCCTCCAACATGAACTGAACACCAAAATATTTTGAAGAGGTGGCAGGTCCATCAAAGGCCACCAGGACATCTACATCGCTTCTCTGGTTGGCATCATCACGGGCCATCGATCCGAACAAGGCCAGGCGGGTAACTCCGAACCGTCCAGTCAATTCAGGTTTAACCCTGGTAAGTGTATCGAGCGCATCTTGCCGATTCATATCAGTAATTTCCTATTTTCCTCTGATTTTATGTATCTATTCAGCACTATTGACAAAGTTCCCCCTCCCCTTGCGGGAGAGGGGAGCTAAAACCAATCAGACAGAGTACATACACTTGAAATATATTGAATAGTTGCGCAAAAACAAGCATATAGATTTCGAGATATGGATTTCTGCAAACTGAAAACCCTTGGACTTCATGAAACAAAGTACACTTTAATCGGATGAACCACTTGTCACCACCGATAAACTGCAGAGGACAACCGAAGAAGGGACCAGCGCCTGCAAACGTTCACGTTATTGGTGAGTCCTGATTATTCAGAAAAGAAATACAGGCATTTGTATCTAGCAAATATGTCATCGTATGGTATCTCGCACTTCATACTCTCCTTGGTTTTCACGAACCAAAGGTGTGCCGGCAAAACAACCGGCAGTCTTTGTAAAAAAGTCTTTGGGCCATATGTCAACTGTCTCCGGTATTGACCTCATTTCATCTATGGGCATGACAATAACTTCCAGGGTGCGGTTTCTAAAAGCCTTTGGAATTTTTATTGATATGCGATCGGAATCAACCTTTTGTATTTTTCTTAACACTTGCATAGTCTTTTCTGTCCTTTGTTGAAATGGGGGCCGACCAAGCTATTTATTTGATCATTCAACATTTAGATCCACTAAACTCTACAATCATAGCAGATACCTCCGGGATTTTCTTGCTATTTATCGCGCAAGGTGGACCTTGCGGCATTTCTTCTCCGATGGTTCCATGGCGCTTTCCTTTGTGTCTTCCGACGCACTCTCTTTACAGGGTTTCTGGTGGTCAAATCCCAACAGCAGGTTGTTTGTACTGACTGAATTGCCAAAGATTGTCTATTACTGGGTTTGGCATGGTATGTTGGAGATTGCTGAAGATCCGCAATGGGCTATTGATCTGGAGCGGGGCTATCTGGCCTTTGTGAAGGCTATGGTTTGCAGATGCTGAATTTCTTGTGTATTTGGGCTGCTCCGGTCTGACCAGCCGACGCTCGCCCAAAAATTTTTAAAATATCCGATATCTTGATACTGAAACGATAATTTGACTTGGACCTCAGAGATGGGTATTTTAAAAGCATATGGCAATTATTTATCAGTGGAAAAGAAACCGAGGTGTAACATGCACACTACACTGCCTTTAAACGAAATGACAACCACGGAAAAGCTTGTTGTGCTGGATCAGATATGGGAAGATTTGATGCGAAATACAGATGATATCCCATCTCCTGACTGGCATAAGGAAGTTTTATCAGCTCGCGCCAAACGAGTCGAAAATGGCGAATCGGAATTTATGAACTGGGAAGATGCAAAATCCCGCCTTCGTGCTGAATTTAAGTGAAAATTAAAATACTTGACGAGGCGCATAATGATTTGGTGGAACAAGAAGTCGTTCAGGTTTATGCGGTTTTAGATTGCAGACGAAATCCCAAGGTAAATCATGAACAATTAATTAGGCGGTCTGTGTCAGGATCCTAATTCCAAGAAAAATACCAGGATTCACAGCACAGGATTCAGCGTTCGCCCCAGCAGGAATTTGCGAAATTACTTGGTGTCTCACCACACACACTTCAAGAGTGGGAACAAAATCGACGTCAGCCGTCTGGTGCTGCGAAGTCACTGATAAATCCACGCAAGCGGTACTCTTGATTTCATCAATGAGCGTTCCACTTGCGGTGACATTCATGCGACAGAACTATACATTTCTTGAAACGAGAATTCCTGCAACCGTGCATTAACCCGCGCATGTTCGATTGTCATGCTCACCGGATTACCTTGCCGATCCAAATCAATATAAATGTTTTCGCTGAGTTCCTTTGTTTCCACCACCTCATTTTCAGTGAACTCAACCAGCGCAGTATCGGTATCCGAAAAATATCTTACTTTCATATTTGGCTCTCCTTAAATGACCTGTCAAAGAAGGCATTATGTATCGTTTCACCGTCTTCTAAAACAATGACTCTCAGATATTTGTTCTCTTCCTCAATCCAAGCCCATTTCCGTATTCTTCCATCGGATTGGATTACAATCTTCTCTGGAGACTGAAGGACATGCAGGATCCATTCATCCCTTATTGCAAACCGGTCGGGTCGTTGTCTCGTATGCTCGAAATAGTGCGTTACCTTCATGGGACCATATCGCCAAAATTGTACTTATAACTTGTCATATTCGGCGTTTTCCGGGTTATCCCAAACTTTCGCAAACAATTGCGCAGATAATCGGCCAGCCCACTTGACCAAGCCATCCTCTTCGTTACGAAGCCTTAAAAACTCAACAACGTCCTCGATTTCGGCCACATTTTCCGATGGCAGCATATAAATTTTGTCCAATAAATCCTGCCTACGCAGGGTCTGCATAGTTTACCTCCTGATTTCGGTCCGGGTGGCCGAAGTCTTTTAGGATCGCGACAAAAATCTCTGTTTTCAGCCAATATTCTATGTCACTAATGTAGCACAAGTATATATCACAAGCAAGGTTCAAGACTTGGGCTTCGAAGTTGTAAATCAAGAAAGTCTATAGGGCAGGCTTGGAAGATGTTAGTGTAAGAGCGATAGGATGATGTTTTTACTTGCTATTTATAAACAACTGTATCACCGGTGCCGCGTCCGGGGTGTCGGGGGCAATGCCCTTTACCACCTCGAGGTCTGCCGAAACTCTCCAGGCGATTTCCAAGGCCGCGTAAAGATAACTGTTTGTCATTTGGGAAAGATACCACGGGGGTTGCCTTTCAAGTATATACCCCTTTTGTACCGAATCCTGAAGGATGTAGCTGTCATCTATTTTTGCCAGCACCCGGGCCTGCGCCAGTGCATCGCCCTTCCTGCCGGAAGTGAGGTAATGAAGGGCAAGGGCATATCGCAGCGGGGCGTTCACCGGATAAGCGCTTGCCGCTTTTTCGAACTCTGCGGACGCCGGCCCCGGTTCGCCGCGGTTATCGTACAGCAGTCCGAGGGCCAGGTGAACATCGGGGTTGGTGGGCTCGAGTGCGACTGCCCGCTGGAGGTGATAGAGCGCCTTGTCTGATGCGTCAGAGGGTGAGATGGCGTTGGTTGGTATGGGGGCGTTCAGGGATTGCATGATCTCCGACCACTTTCCTAGGCGGTTATACAGGTCGGCGAGGGCGCTGTGGTAAAGGGACCGCGACGGGGCGAGGGTAACGGCTTTTTGGAGGGCGTCGATGGCTGCAAGGTAGGCGGGCATTGATTGTTCGGAAATGAGCATTACATCGAGGTCTTCTGTGGTTTTGTCGTCTAGGAGGCTGGTGGTTTTTCGGTAGTAGTAGTCGGAGGCTAGGTCTCGGAGGGGGAAGGTTAGGAGGAGGACGGAGGACAGAAGGCAGAGGACGGTTAAGAGGAGAGGACGGGTTAAGGCAGAGGACGGAGGACGGGTAAGGGCAGAGGACGGAGGGCGGATAACAGAGGGCGGAGGACGGAGGGCGGAGGACGGTTTAGGGTTCATTTTTGGGGGCGGTGGCAGAAGGGTTGGGGGGTTTTTATCATGCTGCCTAGCATTCTGCCGATTTCTTGGCATTTTTGGTTGAGCTTTTGGTGGATTGGTGCGTCGATATAATGACAGGCCAATGCGGTATCGAGCCAGTGTTGGGTTTCAGCCTGTTCTGAATCTGCATCGGTCAGTTTGCTGACAAAATGTTGTTCATAGCGTCGTTTTTGCCAGGCTTCGGCAAGATTTGCACCGATAGCACGTGAAGATCTTCGCATCTGATCGGTCAAGGAATACATTTCATCTTTGGGGAATGTTTTTGTAATCACGAAGATTTCCTGTTGCAATGCAAAGGCTGCCTGATAAACTCGCAATTCGTGGAAGCTATCAATACGATCTGTCATTGTTTTTTATGTTTGATAGCTGCCCACAATGGCATCTAGCCGTTCCACCAAATAGAGGGGAAGGGAAATTAATGTATATTTTACCTGTTGGCGTTGTTTGTTCATGGTGATAACAGTATCTATCTGATTCACAGCAGGCAGTTGTGTGTCAAAGCGGATGGCAAGTGGGGCCTGCTTCATACCCATAAATTGATGCAGGGATTTCAAAGTGCCGGTGGTGCCGGATTTAACCTCTATGGGAATTATTTTTCCCCGCAGCCCAATGACAAAATCCAGTTCGGCGTTGGCCGAGCGTCCTTCGCGCAACCAATAATTTAATTCACGGTTTGGTTTATCCGCCAGCATGGCTTGTAAATGTTGTCCTATAAATTGTTCAGCAATAGCCCCCTGGTTAATAAGCTTTGTGTCATTCATTTGTGAGATACTGCGCCAGTCCAAACCACAAATCGCATTCATCAGTCCAACATCAAGGAAGAGCAGTTTGTAAATTTTTTCCTCAAGATCAGCCTGCAACGGCAGACCAGAGCAATGACTATGGACCACTTTGCCAACTACACGAGCCATTGTCAGGAGATCGATATCCTTTTTTATGGTAACACTCTGGTCTTGAGCCGAAATATTGGAGTATTTGATTTTTACGCCCACATTTCTTGCGGCAAAATTAAAGACATTCAGCATCCGATTCTGATTTCTGGAACCGGCATATTTGGGAAAATCATCTCGATAAGTCTCGATAATAGAATTATGCACTTCGCTTACATCTTTATAACTATGACTCTCGGCAAAAACGGCCACTGCTTCCGGCATGCCGCCGATAGAGTAATAAGAACGCAGTAAATGCAATAATCGTTGATGGACAATATCTCCTATTTCCTGACCTGGTTGGTAATTATCTATAAAATTCTTCAGAAGTTCCTCGTCAAGTGCCAGCAGGAACTCGCTGAAAGTCATGGGGCCCATGTGTAAATACTGAATCCTTCCCACAGGCATGGAAAAAGAATGGTCTCTCAGGGCAAATTCCAATAAAGATCCAGCGCAGACCACCGGAAGTTCAGGCATATCTTCATAAAAATAGCGCAGCGCAGGAATGGCCTCTGGAACGGCTTGGATTTCATCAAGAAACAAAAGGATATCCTTCCCAATGCTTCCCATGTTCGGCAGAAATTCTATTTGTTGAAGAATGTGTTCAGGGGCCTTGCCGGAAAAAATGGATGACAGCTCAGGATGACGTTCCAGATTAACATTTCGTAAAGAGAGCTGATGTTGCTTGGCGAACAATTCTACCAGTGTCGATTTGCCGACCTGTCCGGCACCACGAATAACAAGAGGTTTGCGATTTTTATTTTGCAGCCAGGTAGAGAGGAATTGTAATTGTTGTCGTTGCATTGAAGTGGACGCTCCTTTCTTATTGTGATACCGCAACACACCAATTATACAATAGTATGGTTATTGTTTCAATGGTGTGTTTCCTTTTGGCGTCTAGGTTGATAAGATATTACTTGCTACTGACAACAATTATGCCACCTGAATGGGATCGGGGGTAATGCCGTTCTTGTCTGATACGTTGAAGATGGCGGCGTAGGTGATGGCTGCTATTACAGAAAAAAGGAGGGCATTGGCCGGAATGTGCAGGTTAAAATCAACAAAGCTGTGCACGGCGAGAGCGACCAGGGATGTAAGCCCCCCTGCCCCAATGCATTTGCCGAACATATTGCGTTTTTGTCGCCAGCGCCGGTATGCATTCCGGAAAAAGACCAGGGCAATGCCTATGCCCAGCAAGAATCCGACTATGCCGGTATCCGTTAACAGTTCCAGGTAATCATTATGGGCATGATCGAAAAGAAACCTCGACATGGACGTCTGATAGCGCATACCGGCGTTCTTAAAGGTCCCCAAACCCGTGCCCAACACAGGATAATCGCGTACAATCCCGATGGAATCCTGCCAGATGCTGAGTCTGCTCACATGATCCTGCTCAAGATCGGCAAATCTGTCCTCCAGTCTGTCCCAGGAAGCCACTACGGCAACGACAAAAATCACAGCGGCCAGAAGCGCCAGGAACCCGGTCTTTTGCTTCAAAGACCGTCTCCGGCGGGTAATCGCAGCGAAAAAAAGAGAGGAAAAAACAAATGCCAAGATGCCTCCCCTGGAAAAGGTGGCAATCAGGGCCGCTGCCAGCAGCAAAACAAGCAGGAACAGCAGGGAATATGGCGTGATGTTTTCACTGGCCATAAACCGGGCTATCTTCAAAGTCAGAGGGGCGTCCGGCAAAGTTGTGATACGTGGCGCCCGGTAAAGGAGCAGCCCCAGCGCCAGCGGTATCGCCATCTCCATATAACCGGCAAAATTGTCGTAGCTGATGTAGGAAGCCCATATCCTGTGGCCGTTTCTCAAATCCACATCCACCGGATAGACCCAGAAAATCCTGCCGTTCCAGGTCATCTTCTGGATGATGGCGAAGACTACCAGAAAACAGCCCATGAAGAGAATCGTCTTGACCAGGGATTTCACCTGATCCTTGGTGCGGTAGTGGCTGACGATGACGAAGAATATGGCTGCATGGGAAAGGAGTAGGAAGATTTCCTGCCGGGTTGCATCGAGATTGAGGCTGATGGGATGGAGGGTGGCGGCTGGGTTGTTGCCGAAAATTTGGTAGGTGGTTAGGGAGGCTGGGGAGATTAGTTTTATTATCGCCTCGGGGAGGGGTTGCATCTGGAAGAGGGTGAGGAGGAGGAAGAGAAGACAGAGGACGGAGGGCAGAGGGCGGTTGGGGGCGGATGACAGATAACGGATGACGGATAACGGATAACGGCGGAGGGCGGAGGACGGATTAGGGCTGGGGGCTGAGGGCTGAGGGTTTTGGAGGATTTTTTTGATGAGGTAGATGAAGAAGAGGGTAAAGGCGGTGATTTCCATTACCGCGATGGACCAGGGTTGGACGGTGCCGAAGGCTAGGGGGGTAAAGATCAGAAGGGAAATAATGCCTTTTTCTATGATGGCATCGAGGTATTTATGTGGTTGCGGCAAAGGTGAAATTCCTTAAGCGGTTAAACCAATTTGTGCTTTGCGTTTTTGTTGGGGGAGCTTGTTGCGTCGGTTCCATTGCCGGGAGCGGCCTGCCTTCGATAATGGCAAGGGGGTTGGCAGTGACCAGGGCCTCGGCCTGTTGCCTGCCCACTACATCCGCGGCAAGACGGACGGCTTCCGACAGCTTCGGCGGACGGAAATCGGCCGAGTGGCCGTCGGAAGCTATCACATGTACCAGGTTCTGCTTTAAAAGATGTATGGCGTAGTCCCTGGATTCGAAGCCGAATTCGCCTGTCAGGCTCATGGCCGTAATCTGGAGCTTGACGCCGCTCTGCACGGCTGCTGCCAGGGCATCGGGATGATTGACGAACCAGGCGTTTCTTTCGGGATGGGCGATAATCGGGGTCAGGCCGGCATCCAGAAAAGAAAGGAGAAAGGTATCCCAGCCGGCGGGCACGGACAGTGGGGAGAATTCGGCAAGGAAATACCGGCCATGGTTGAGCGTAAGGTGCCCCCCCATTTTTAAATTGGCGGCCATTTCCGGGGAAACGGTGACTTCGGCACCGGGCAGGATGCGGATATCGAGCCCGATGTTTTGGATTGCCGCCATCAGGGCGTTGACGGCTTCTATGATTCGAGGGCCGGTGAATTCGAAGGTTCCGGGTTTATAATGGGGAGTGGCAACAATGCATGTAACCCCGTCCGCGGCAGCAGCCCGGCATAAATCAAGGGACTCGTCAAGAGACTCGGGTCCATCATCCAGGCCGGGCAGAATATGACAATGGATGTCGATCATGTCTTGCGCTTCTTCTTGGCCTTCTGGTCGGAATCGTAATAAGAATAATAGGGATAGTAATAATAGGATTTTTTCGATGTATCGATCTTGTTCAGCACAACACCGAGCATCCTGGCATTGCTTCCTTTCAAAAGTTGAGCCGCTTTCTGAATAAGAGCGCGCGGGGTTTTCCCACCCCACACCACCATGATGACACCGTCTGCCAGACTGGCCAAAACAAGGGGGTCTGAAAATGCCAGGAGTGGTGGAGTATCGATGATCACCCTATCGTAGTGTTTTATCGCTCCGGCTATAAATGCCTTCATTCGCTCTGAACCGAGCAGTTCAGACGGGTTCGGAGCCGAGGTTCCGCCGGTAAGAATAGTGAGTTTGGGATAGGCATCCAGGCGCTGAACAGACTGGGAAAACCTGGCAGGATCGATAAGGATATCGGTGAGGCCAGAGTCATTGGCAATACCGAACATGTTATGGAGACTCCGCTTGCGCATATCGCAATCGACTATCAGTACCTTTTCTCCCATCTGGGCCATGGCCACTGCCAGGTTCGCCGCGGTGGTCGTCTTTCCTTCATTGGGGGTGGCGCTGGTGATCACGATGACCTTCAATTGATTGACGGCGGAAGAGAGCATAAGCCCAGTCCGGGTGGTCCGGTAGGCCTCAGCCGTAGGCGAGTTTGGCTCGGAAACCATGAAAATCGTGCCATCCTTTTGGGCAGCCAGTGGAACAACGTCTAGAAAGGCAAGACTCATTTTCTTTTCCACGTCTTCAGCCGTTTTGATGGTGTCATCCATGTACTCCATAAAAAACGCTGCAAAAACTCCGCCGAAAAGGCCAAGCATCACGGCAAGGAGCAAATACTTGGCTCTTTTGGGTTTCTCAGGAAAATCCGGGATGACGGCACCATCCACCACCTGGAGGTTCGAAATGTTAATGCCGCTGGAAAGCGATGCCTCCTGATATTTTTTTAACAGCAGTTCGTAAAACTGTTTGTTACTTTCGGATTCACCGGCCAGGACATTAAAGTTAATGGCCTTTCGGGCAAGGTCCATCACCTCCTCTTTCTGCGCGTCGATAGTCCGCTTAAGCGAAACTTGGCGGCTGCTGGCTATCTCGAACTCCGTCTTGGCCGCGTTCAGCATTTTTCTGGCCTCGGCAATAATGTTCTTCTGCACCATGGCAAGCTGCGAATTGGTATTCATGACCTGAGGATGTTTGTCTCCGAATTTTTCGGACAAATCGGAAAGCTGTTTCTTGAGGCTCAGTTCATCGGTTCGCAGCCCCTGAATCACCAGATTGTTCATGATATCGGGAACGGTGGCCAGTTTTTCAGGGGAATTGATTACGCTGTCTATCTGTTGGTATTTTATTTCCGCTTCCTGCCGTTTGCCTTCTGTCTGGACCAATTGGGTAATGAGCTCCTGAAGCTGCTGGGTAATGACGTTATCCTTGGTCTCGAAGGAGACGATACCCTTACCTTCCCGGTACTGTTGCAGGATTTTTTCGGTATTCGCCACACTTTCCTTGGATTCTACAAGCCTTGCCGATAACCACTCCGCCGCATCGCGGAAGGGTTTGATCCGAATGTCAAGATTGTGCTCGATTAAGGCATCGGCGATACCGTTGGCCATGGCAGCGGACACGGTGGGGTTATCGGCCAGGTAACTGATCTTGATCAGATTGTTTTGCTTTCCTATTTCAATCTCGGTATTATCGAGGATGATATCCGTCAAATCCGGATCGAGTTCCGTTTTAATACTGGAATCGGGAAACGGATTAACAGGCTTGGCCTTTTCCGGAAACAGGAGCTTGATATTTTTTTTAAACGTCGCCAATAAAGTCTTTTCGGCCTTGTCCTTCAAGTCCATGTAATAGGCATTTTTATCGAGCTGCAGCTTTCTGACCACCCGGTCGGCAAATGACCGGCTGGCAATAATCTCTTTTTGGGTATTGAAATACTCGGCGGAGTCCTTCATCTGAATCATGGCACCCCCACCTTCGGTAAAATTCAGGGTCTGGTTTTTATCCAAGTCAACCAGCACCTGGGTTGTGCCCTTAAATATCGGAGTTGCAGCAAACACATACACCAGGACAATGCCCACGACCATGAAGAAGAAGCTGAAGAACACGTTCCTTCTTGTTGAAAGTATCCGCCAATAATCGCGGAGATGGATCTCTTCTACCTGCGTATTCATTATACGGGTATTCCTTGTAATTGATTAAAAGAAGCTCTCGGGAACAACGATGATGTCGTCCGGCATGACCTGGTCTTCCATTTTGACCCGAATGGATTTTTCGGTATTTCCGATCTTGCGGACAATTTCGGTTTTGTCTTGGTTGGCTTTGATCGTCAAGCCGCCGGCGAGAGTTATGGACCGCAGCACCGTCAGTCCCTTGGTGAGTTTATAGGCGCCTGGGGCTTTGACCTCCCCCGATACATAAACAAATGCGGCTTTGGGAACATAAATACTGTCGCCATCCAAAACCGGGACATTGGCCGACATATCCGTGCCCTCCAGAAGCTTTATCAGGTCTATCGAAATGATGATATCGTCCTTCCGGTTTTCGCTGCCTTTGACGGAATTGCGCTGGATAAAAAGTGTTTCTCCGGCATTGGCGGTGATGCCACCGGCATTGGAGATCACTTCCATCAGGGTGGAATTGCCTCGCATTTCGATGAGTCCGGGTTTAACAAATTCACCCAGGGTCGTCACCTTCTTGCTCTTGTATTCTATAATAAATACAGATACTTGAGGTTTTTTTATATAACCGTTTGCAAACAACACGGCCAGTTTTTTGCCGATTTCCGTTGCAGTCATTTCATTGACGAGAACTTCGCCGATCAAGGGTACGGTAATCTTGCCCTCACCGCTGACACGCACTTCCGAAGTCAAATCTGGATTGTTATATATCGTAATTCTGAGCAGATCCCCATCACCGACACCATACTCTACTCCGTGGCTAAGAATGGGCAGAAAAAAAATCAGGGCCGCGAGACAGGCAAAGATCCGCGTCGACATTTCGAATAGCCGGTGCAAACCGGCATGGGAATTAAATCTCTGCATCTTTTAAGTACTTCCTTCTTTGTTCTGCTGGTATCGTGGCAGGCTGTGCAGGCGGGGTTTTCTCTTTGACAAGGGACTTCTGGTTAGCTCCCAGCCAGACTTCGCCAACCGTAAGATAAGAAACATTCCTCACGCTGAGCGACTGGCCGAGGTTGACAATTTCGGTTTCCGACGACGAAGCGTTAATAAAAAAATCTGAGATCCCGGCACCTACCAGTGCGTGATCCGTCTCAACAGCGAACCGGGAATCACGGCTTCTTCTTTTATACACGACAAAACGGGTACATCCTGTGAATACTTTTATAATGGCCGTGCGTCGGTCGATATTCGCATCAGCCAAAAATTCGTACTGCTTTACCTGTAAGCTTGTATCAGGCAGAATATCGACGAAAGAATCATCGGTAAATACCAGTTCCGCCCCGGAATCTTTTGCCGACTCCACGAAATTGCCAACGCTGATGCGGTCTCCCGGTTTCAGCCGCGCGACCGTTTCACTGCCGGTTTTCCGGACAATTACCTGCCCCCGTACCCGGGTGATCATACCGGCTACTTGGTCCCCTGCAAAAAGTGCCCTTTCCGGAATCAACAAAAGGACCAAGAGTAAGGGCAAAAAACGACATATCATTACAAAACAAAATTGACGTTCAAAGAAGTGGTATTGTCATTCAAATCATACTGGTTAATATTGGAATCTCGATCCAAATGATTATAATCCAGGGCGAATTCCAGCCAATCCTTCATTTGATATTTCAGACCCACCCCGCCCAGGAAGGTATTGTCATTTCTTTCGGCACCCGTCGTCCCGGCGGCATTGGTATACTCATCTTTGCCATAAGAACCCCTGACTACCCCGGACAGCTTATCTGCCAGCTTATGGGTATATTCGGCAAAGGCCCCGGTGGTGATATAATAAATTGTCCCCTCCACATTAGGTTCATTTACCTCCCGCAGTCCAACGACCTTAATGGAGGAACGGTCGGTAACTACCTGATCCAGCTCAAGAGATGCCGTCCAGGTATCAACGTTATCGGTTTTCTTGGATTCAAAATCCTTAAACAGATATCCAACCTTTGCTATTCCTTTCGTCAGTTCCGAAATTTCCCACTTCACACCGAGAAGCGGCTTTTGAACCTGATTATCCAGCCCGTCGGTCTTCTCATCAAAAACGACATTTTTGAAATCATATTCGACAAAGGCGGATGTCTTGGGCATAAAACGATAATACAAATAGGCCGCAATCAAATCTTCGGAGCGGTTCCGGAATTGAGTCTCCGCCGTCGAGAAATCAAAGTTGGTCCGGGTATAATCCATCTGAGCCTTGAAGCGATCGGCAAACTCATACGACAGTTCGCCTTTTGCTGCATTTTTATCGTATTTGACGAGTTCTCCCGAGCCTGAAGAAGCTCTTGGCTCATGGCCTTTATCATAGGTGTCCCCCAATTTCAAGCCGATCAGGCTGGCAAATTTCAAATCAGCCAGGGCAGCCGCATGCTGGTCCGTAACATTTTCAGAGGTGTTATCCACATAATTAAGAAACGATGCACGATATTCCGCAGCAAACGAATGCGTTTTGAAGGGCATCACCAATTTTATGCCGGGAGTAGTCGTCGTGATCCAATCGCTTTTGGTGTTGGATGCAGTGGCATAAACGTTGTCATCATACGCTTCAGTCACTGAAAGATAGGGATGTATTTCCAACTCTTTTATATGAATGTTGCCGGCTGAAAAAGCCGGCAATGGCAAAAATAATAGTAAGAATAATACCCAAAGTTTTTTCATTTTTATGTTCCCCCCCCAATTTTCCCAGACTGCCATCATGGTTTGGTCTTGCTTGCCGGTTGAGTGTGTGAGCCAATACCCGCTCCACCGATGGGTGCACCTCCCCCGCCGCCAAATCCTCCCCCGCCGCTAATAATCGACGTCTGAACTACTGCTGCTGGCGCTGGTGCCGAATATCCCTCAACTGGAGCCCCACCACCCGGGCCTTGGCAAGTCTCTGCACTGGCATTGGCAAGAGCGATCGGGGGCATGCCTGCGCTTGCCATCCAACTGCGAACCTGGGTTTCCGTTTCGCCGGCCTGAGTCGCTGCGGCAACGATCGCACACACACGTGAAGAACAAGGAGCTAGTGTTGTATCGGTGCAATACTCTTTATCCACGGCATCGGCAGCGCCCTTGATCACGGATTCGGACGTATACTTGGAGACAATCGCCTCATAGACGACTCTTCCTGGGTCGGCACCTGCTAGTATCATCACCTCCACAGCCTGCTCTACCGTCATTCCGGACTCAACCGCATTCTTGATAATGACCGCGATACCGGTTCCGGCTGCCACTCCCGAGGCAATCGCCGCCTTTTGTGCGTCCGTCTCTGCAGCACTAAGCGGAGAAGAAATAACACTTGAGATTAGAAGAAAAGCAATGGCCATCATGCAGGCGAAATATCGATTTTGCTTTTTACCGGCGCCGGAATCCGGCCTGCATTTAAGATACGCACCCCCCTGCAAACACTCTCTTCCTGTCGCGGATTGGTTATTCATAAAACACCTCTTCATTTTTATTGAAAAAGACTTCCTATTGATTATCCGTAAATATCAAACAGTTATCCTATTGACAACCTGCCATAACACACCGTGTAACAATTTTAAAAACCTTTAGAAGGTATGCTTACGCAACATAGTATTAACATAAAAACCAAGCATAGTGTAAAAAAATATTGAAAAAAACAATAACATTGTACTGAACCAGCCAGTGAGGGTCAATCAATACTTTCTCAACTCTTCAAAGAGATGCGCATCAACATATTGAGCAAGTATTTCGGCAGTTGCTCTTGGTGGCCTTACACTCAAAAAATTGTCAATTATTGCATGCCCTAATTCATGTGCCAACATACCCTCATGCACATCTTTTACATTCAGATATACTGTATTGTTATCAAAAAAATACCATCCTCTGAGATTGCCACCCTGTTGATAGAGCTTCTTAAAAGATTCCTGTAATTGCACCTCATTCGAATGCATTCGAACAGTTACCTTGTTCATTGGTTTTCGCATATCAAGAATGAGTTGCGCTTTTTCAAACAACAGGTCCACTTTTCGTATAACCTCTTTCCGCACATCGCTTGAACTGGGAGTACTAAAAATAGAAGCCAGTGAACTGGCGGCTTCATACTTGATGGAATCATTAAAGGTGGCCATGTCTTCTTCAGTATTAAACATCAGGATTGTATGCTTTGTTGTAATAATAAGCGGTAAATCTGCCGCATAACTTCCCGTTACAAACACCAGGCTCAGAAAAACAACCAACGTGTTGCGACTCATTAACTGTTTTACCCACAACCATCTTTGCATCACAGGTTTTCTTAGAGTTTGAATTCCGCGTCGATATTTCTTCGACACTTTTCCAAATCATCTTGAAAAGCCTGAGGCAGGTTCTGGGCCACAGCCTCTTCTGCAATCCGTGCCAAATCTTGATGCACTTCACTCAATTTGACGTTAAGCTTTTCTACCATTTCATTGAGGTTCCGGGCCACACTGCCAAACTGATCACCGTTTCTGATATGTATTTGTTTCTGCAAATTGCCCTGGGAAATTTCTTCTATATCCTTTTCAAAACGAAACATCGGTCCGGCAATCTTATGCGATACCAGCAAAGTGATAATGATGACAAACACCCCGACAATCAGGGTGGTGATCACATTCGTTAAAATCACGGACGGGAGAATTGCTAACGAGGTTTTTTCGATAACCAGCTTTGAGCCTTCAAACGATGATGTCAAAGTTGCTTGGGTGGTGAACATGGTAATAGCAACCGACAATATTGCACCGAGAATCAACACTAGAACAAATTTCAGGATAAAACCTGCCTGGAATTTTCGGTTAATAAAATACTGTCGTCGCTTAAATTTTTCCATACCTTGCTTAGCCATCGTTCCTTTTAGAATTAACCCTGGCAGCCAATCCGGGATCCTTAATCTCAATTACCGCACCAGCTTTAAGATCCTCGATCCAAGATGCCAGTCGAGCACTTACCTTCTGATCTTCAATTTTCTTTACCAGTTCGGGTTGCAACTCCTCAAGGGTGCCTTTTCCCAAAAACCCCTTGTTTTTATTGTAATATTCTTTCACTTCTTCCTGTGTTACCACAGTGGTTTTGCGCAATTGTGCACCTTTTTCCGCCAGCAGATCGCGAATTAAGGTGCTTTCCCAGTAGCGCTGGATGGTCTGTCGGAACATTTCCCGCTGGTCCAGTTTTTGTTTTTTAGCTTCCTGTATCAGTAACTGAGATTGGATAAGATTTCTGACAAATTCGGCACGGGTGTCTTCGGAGACATAGAAGTTGCTGTTGAGATCAGCTTCAAACTTCAGACGACTGTCAATCTCGTCACTGCTAATGGTATACGCATTGACTTTGATGAGATGTCCTTTTTTCTCTACCGAGTCTCCAGTGCAACTGACCAACAACAGTCCGGCAAAAAGGAAAAATGTAAATAGTCTTAGCTTCATAAGGATTAAGTTTTGCCCCGCCAACAATTCTCGTCCACAACCGACAAGCCATATCTCGCAGCCCCCCTGGGTACCTGGCCATTACAGAGCCTGCTCAGATTTTACATACCATGCAACGACAGCGGTTGCCATAGGTATAAATACCCTTTTTTCGATATTGCCCAAAACAGGGTAACACAACCAGCTTCCCAACGAACAACCATTCCAATATCGGACAAAGCAGCAGCCTAGTCCCCCTCAAACTCCATTATGGAAAAGATCTTGCAATCGGCAATTCTCTCACGGCCCTTGAGGTCCGGCAATTCAATAAGAAAAGCACACTCAAGAATGTCGGCACCGAGCCTCCTGACCAGATAGACAGTGGCGCCGACCGTGCCGCCGGTGGCGATGAGATCGTCGACGATGACCACTCTGTCGCCTTCGTCAATTGCATCTTTGTGAATTTCCAAGGTTCCTGACCCATACTCAAGCAAATAGGATTCTTCCACCGTTTCGGCGGGAAGTTTTCCCTTCTTGCGGACGGGGACAAAACCTACGCCCAGTTGATATGCAAGAACCGCGCCGAAGACAAAGCCACGCGCATCGATACCAACTACCTTGTCGATTTTCATGTCGCGGTAGCGCCGTATAAGAATATCACAGGCCTCCTTGAAGGCCTCGGGATCTTTCATCAGGGTCGTCAAATCACGAAAAACTACTCCTTTGATCGGCCAATCCACTATGCTTCGTACACTCTTTTTTAAATCCATTTTTCCCTCAATTTTTATCTATTTTTAAAGGCTTCGATTACCTTGACCAGCAATCCGGTGACATTAGCGGCGTTTTTCCGGAAAACCGTTAAAATTTCATCCCAGGTTACGGGTGCTTCATCTTCTTTCCAACAATCATAATCGGTTGACATGGCGACAGCCGCATAGGGAATCCCCACCTCGTTTGCCAGCATTGCTTCCGGAGCGGTGGACATGTTGATAACGTCGGCCCCCCACAAACGGAACATCTTCGACTCGGCCACCGTCGAAAAACGTGGTCCCTCAATGGTCACAACACAGCCACGGGCATGAACCGGAAGTTGCAGAGCCTCTGCCGCGGCAGAGAGTTTACCCCGTAACTCGTCGCTGAAGGGATGCGCCATGGCGGTATGATGCGCACCGGATTCAAAGGAATCAAAGAAGGTGTTTTTGCGAAACCTGGTGAAATCGATAAACTGATCGAGTATCACCAGATGCCCCCGATCAATCTCCTTTCTGAGACTGCCACAGGCCGTGGTGGCAATGATGTGGCTGACTCCCACCTCCTTCATCGCCATAATGTTGGCACGGTTATTGACCTGGGTCGGACTGTACTGATGATTACTGCCGTGCCTTGCCAGAAGAACGGTCTCGATGCCGCTGATTTTACCAATCACCAGCGGCGATGCGGGCTTCCCGTATCTCGTATCCACCTCGACAATCTGCGGGTCTTGAAAAATTGCCGGATTTTCAAGTCCTGACCCGCCGATTATCCCTATTTTTACCATGTGTCGCTCCTTTTGTTCTCATTCCCGGAAGCTTTCAAATTGATGTCTCACTCCTCACGCCTCACGCCTCAAAAACGCCACAATATCGAACTCGGCGAGGGCATGCAATGTATTTATCGGTATAATCTCTCACCTCCCAGGGAAGCAATTGACTTTCTGGTTACTTCAACCGATAATGCAGAAATAGGGAGTATCGGCTACCTGCCTCGTCATCGTCCCCAATTTACCGGTGTAAGTCTATGATGGAATTAAGAAAATTTGTTGCCCCGGAATTCATATTCGGAGCCGGCGCCATGCAGCTGGTCGGCCGCTATCTGAGTAATTTTGGAGCAAAAAAAGTCCTTATAGTATCCGATCAGGGGGTCATCGCTGCCGGTTGGGCCGGTAAAACAATCGATCTCCTTGCCAACGAGGGCATTGATTCCGCTGTCTTTGCAGCTATTTCCGCCAATCCCCGCGATACCGAGGTCATGGCAGGAGCGGATTTCTACCATCAGGAACATTGCGATGTAATCGTCGCTATCGGTGGCGGCAGCCCGATGGACTGCGCCAAGGGCATTGGCATCGTCAGCACCAATCGAAAAAATATCCTCGGCATGGAAGGCATCGACAATGTCCCCATTCCCGGTCCGCCTCTTATCTGTATTCCGACAACCTCGGGGACCTCTGCCGATGTTTCCCAGTTTGCCATCATCACCGATACCAGAGAAAAAAAGAAAATCGCCATCATCAGTAAAACCGTGGTTCCCGATGTGGCTCTCATCGACCCCCTGACTACCGTCAGTATGTCTTCTTATCTCACTGCCTGTACCGGGATGGACGCTTTAGTCCATGCGATCGAGGCCTATGTCTCGACTGCCAATTCGCCTCTTCTCGATCTGCATGCCCTGGAAGCCGTGCGGCTGGTTTGTACCCATCTGCCGCAAGTACTTGCCGCACCTGACGATCTCGAACTTCGTGGCAAAATGACTCTGGCCAGTCTGCAAGCCGGCCTGGCCTTTTCCAATGCCAGCCTGGGTGCCGTCCATGCCATGGCCCACAGCCTTGGCGGCCTGCTCGACCTCCCGCATGGCGAATGTAATGCCCTTCTTCTCAAACATGTGGTCAACTTCAATTTCCCCAAGGCGATCGAGCGCTACGTGAAAATCGGCGAAGCGATGGGACTTACGGTCAGGCATATGCCGATACCTACTGTAAAAGAGGCCATCCTGACAAAAATCAACAACCTTAAGCAGGAAGTTGGCATCAAAAAAAACCTCGGCCAACAAGGTGCTACTTTGGCAGATATTCCTACCCTTGCTCGAAAAGCGCTCAAAGATCCTTGTATGGTTACCAACCCAAGGTTTGCCAAGCAGCGTGATATCGAGGTCATTTATGAAGAAGCCCTCTGAACCCGAAGACTCCCGCGAACAGTTGCGACAGAGCATCATCGGGCTTGGCGAAAGATCGATCCGCAAAAGCTATTACCCGGAATTGCAGCAGCGGATTGCCGAACTCGAAGAAAGAAACCGGGAACTGCAAACGGAAATAACTGAGCGAATGGTGGCCCAGGCCTCGGCGAGAAAACTGAGCCGACAGCTGCAGCAGTCGCAAAAAATGGAGGCTATCGGCACACTTGCCGGAGGAATTGCCCATGATTTTAATAATATTCTCGCAATCATCATTGGCTATACGGAAATTGCCAAGGTGAATGCCAAAGCCGAGTGTTTAACCCGCAATTGCCCGGTTTTCAAGAACCTCGATCATGTTCTCCAGGCTTCTGAAAGGGCCAAGGAACTGGTCAGGCAGATTCTCACCTTCAGCCGCCAACAGGATGACGACAAGAAGCCACTACAAATTGGCCCGGTGATCAAGGAGGCCTTGATCCTTCTCCGTGCCTCTTTGCCGCAATCAATTGAAATGCGAACGAACCTTGCCTGCGCCGACGCCCAGGTGCTCGCCAATGCCACCCAGCTGCACCAGATCATCATGAATCTCGGCACCAATGCCCATCACGCCATGCGGGAAACCGGCGGCATCCTTACCGTGGAAGTTGAACAGGTTGAAATTGAGGAATTTGACAAGAAATCGAAAGGTCTCCTGCTTGCCGCCGGTCGTTATCTGCTACTCAAGGTCTGCGACAACGGTTGCGGTATGGAACAATCCATGCTTGATAAGATTTTCGATCCCTACTTCACCACCAAGCCGCTCGGTCAAGGGACGGGAATGGGCCTTGCCGTCGTGCATGGCATCGTCAAAAGCCATGAAGGGTTGATAAGGGTTTACAGTGAACCGGGAAAAGGCACCAGTTTTTTGATCTATTTGCCCCAGCTCCTTGCAAAACCTGACGATCCGGTACTGCAATGTAATGAAGAAATACCCATGGGAACCGAGAAAATACTCCTCGTCGATGACGAGGCTCTCGTCGCCGAGATGCAGGCAAAGTTGCTCGAAAGCCTAGGTTACACAGTGACGTACAAAACCGATCCGCAGCAGATGCTGCAGCTTTTCACTGCCGACCCGAGTGCCTACGACCTGATCCTCACCGATATGACCATGCCGAAAATGAATGGGGCAATCTTAACAGAAAAAATCCTGGCAATTCGCCCCGACATGCCGATTATCCTTTGTACAGGATTCAGCGAACTGATCAACGAGAGAAAAGCCCGATCGCTCGGGGTAAAGGCTTTCGCCATGAAACCTCTGGTGCGCAAATCCATTGCCGAGCTGGTCAGAAAGGCATTGGCCGGCTGAGTGCATAGCAACACAGTACCAACCCCGGATCACCATCATGGAGCATTTTTTATGAGCATTTCTCGGCAGTTTCAGGTAACAATGAAGGTTTCCGATTTTTTTGCAAGAGGTTGAGTACCTATCGACAATTTCAATCACGGAGTCTCCAATGCTAAAAGTAGGATTTATCGGTTGGCGAGGAATGGTAGGGTCTGTTCTTATGGAACGGATGGTTGCCGAGAACGATTTCCAAGGCTTTGTCCCGGTGTTCTTTACAACCTCGCAGGCTGGTCAGGCGGGTCCGGAGATCTGTGGCGGCAAAGCTCTCGAAGACGCCATGAATCTTGAGCGTCTTGCGGAAATGGATGTCATCGTTTCCTGTCAGGGCGGCAGCTATACCACCAGTGTTTATGAAACCCTCCGCAGCCGGTGGAACGGCTACTGGATCGATGCGGCATCGACCCTGAGAATGAAAGACGACGCCATCATTATCCTTGATCCGGTCAACCGGGCGGTCATTGACCAGGGATTGAAGAACGGAATCAAAAACTATATCGGCGGCAATTGCACTGTTTCCCTGATGCTTATGGGCCTCGGCGGACTCTTTGCCGGCGATCTGGTCGAATGGGTCAGCTCCATGACCTACCAAGCGGCCAGCGGTGCCGGGGCCAAAAATATGCGCGAGTTGCTCAGTCAGATGGGCGAGCTGGCCGGGGAAGTGGGCGATCTTCTCGCCGATCAGTCCTCAGCCATTCTCGATATCGATAGAAAGATCACCGCTAAGCTGAACGATGGCTCGCTCACCATGGATAACTGGGGGGTACCGCTGGCAGCCAGCCTTATCCCGTGGATCGATGTGCCGGTAGACGGCGGGCAATCGAAGGAAGAGTGGAAAGGCTTTGCCGAAACCAATAAAATTCTCGGCAAAAGTGCCGCAGAGACTATTCCGATCGACGGCCTCTGCATACGGGTCGGAGCGATGCGCTGCCACTCCCAGGCGCTTACCATCAAGCTAAAGAAAGATATCAGTGTTGCGGAAATTGAAAAAATCCTTGCCGGTCACAATGAGTGGGTCAAGGTTATCCCCAATGATCGTCAGATAAGCTCGCGAGAACTGACGCCGGTCAAGGTCTCCGGGACACTGACCGTCCCCGTCGGCCGGCTCCATAAAATGAAGCTCGGCCCGCAATATCTGGCCGCCTTCACGGTTGGTGACCAGTTGCTGTGGGGTGCTGCCGAACCATTGCGGAGAATGCTGCGAATTGTCCTGAGTTATCTGAGCTAAACGTTTCCGAACCTCCGAACGTTTTCACCCCAGATAATCGAGCAAAACTGTTTCAACGCAGAGCCCCTGACATTTGCGGTCATTCAAGGCGATTTCATATTGTTCTTTGGCATAAAGAGGCTCACCGTGGGCCGAGGTGATGATTTTTAAATTTGGCCTGTCTATCCGTTCGCTGGAGGTCGTCACCATCCCTACTCTTCTGTCGGAAAGCCGGACATAGGTCCCCGGCGGATACAGACCGACAGCGTCAATGAATGCTGCCAGCACCCCGGGGTGAAACGCACCCCGGTCGGCAAGCATGGCTCCATATGCACTCTGGGGCAGAAGAGCTGCCTTGTAGGGTCGAACGGCGGTCAAGGCCTCGAACACATCGCAGATCTGCAGGAGAGCGGTGGCCGGATGCCTGACCGCCCAGGATGGCCGATGCGGATACCCACCGCCGTCATGACGCAGATGATGCCCCCAGCAGGCAGCTAGATCGAGATCGGACACCCCTTTCTGCTCAAGAAGAATTTCCACACCCGTCTGTGGATGCTTGCGGACAACGGCGCACTCCTCCTCGGTTAACTGTCCCTTCTTTAAAAGGATTTCAACGGGAATTCTGCTTTTACCGATGTCGTGCAACAGCCCTGCGGTTCCTATGGCAAGAAGCTCTTGTTCCGTCCAGTGCAACTTCGTCCCGATGTAAACGGCAAGAGAAGAAACCCGCACCGAATGGCCAATCGTGTAGCTGTCATAGTCAGGATAATGAACATACTGCATGACATCGGCAAAACTCGTCTGGATTGAGCTGAGCATGAATTCGCTCACCGACCTGGCTTTTTTGATATCGATGTTCCGGGCCAAGGCTGCGTTGCCATAGGCCTGCGACACAACATCGAAAAGTTCCTGGTAAAGAAGAGCAGGGCCCTGACCTGCCTCATCGACCGACACATCCTCCAAATCTTTGAACCGATCATCTCTTAGCCCCAGAGTCTGCTCGGTATACGGATCGCCTATCCCTATGTGACTCATGCCGTAGCTCTTGAATAAGACTCGAGCATCACCGATTTTTTTTACAGGAAGAGAGCGAAGCGCTGTGATATCAAAGAATTTTTTCAGATCAGCGTGGGTGATCCCCTTTTGCAGGATAAAGCCCCCGCAATAGAGAGCCCCGGCGAACTGAATAAGCTTTTTGCCGGCGATGGAAGGGCCAAAAATCCTGGTTCCTTCAAAGACAAAGAAGCCATCTGCCATACCGATGAACAGTTCCTCGGCGCCGGTAGCTGCATAATGGTCGTTGGCGAGCCTGACTATCTCTTCGGCGAGGGAATTTACCCGTGGGTGATCGGCATAATAGAGTTTCCTGTTCTCTATGCCCTTACACAAGAGCATGATAATATCGTTTATCCTATCGCTCATTATCCTGGCTATCACATAAAAATCATGAAATTTTCGGCACCTGCCGACTGGTGAGCAGCTGCAGAGCATCTTCCGCGGCCTTCCGGCATTCTCGGCTCCAGGCAGGCACCACGGCAAATCTCCGTTCGCTGCTTATCCGTTCAAGAAATTCCTCCGTCCCCATTATTTGCAATTCGGCCATCGCCCTAATGGTTTTTTCGAGCCACGGCAACTCTTTTTGGTCCTCGCTGATATTTTCCAAAAAATCGAGAATAATCTGGCCCGCTGCGGTTTTCAGAGCTGCCGGCAGTGCCTCGTTTTGGGCATATTTTAGATACGACCCGAGAAGCTGCAAATGATCAGGATTCGCCACTCGGAGAATTGGTCCGACGGCTTCCATAAACGCATCCTGAGGATCATTCTGCAATTCGGCAAGCACATTGTCGGCAATTAGATCACCCAGCGAAGTCTCAAAGAGGAAGGCGAAAAAAGGATAAGCGTATATATAGGATGGCCGAAAAATGATCGGGGCAACTTTTTTTACGCGAAAGGCATCCAGTGCCTCCAGATGGGGGCGCAGGCTCTTCATCGTCTCCGGATGCATATGGCAGACGATCTCGGTCAATTCATAAAAATGTTTCTTTTCCCTGGCCATGCCGACGACCAACAATTCGTTGACTGCATAAGGCCAGAGAAGGGGGTGTAGAGTGTTGGGCATGCCGTTCCACAAATCGACAAGGAATTCGCAGGAAGTGACAGAGGGTGACTCGCGCAGGACAACAAGAATCATCCTGAGAAGTTTATGAAAACGATCCCGTGTGTTGTCGTCGACAAAATGTTTGTTTCCGGCCAGCAGCACAGCCCATTCCCTGGCAGACAACGGGCTTCTTAGAATTGTCGCCAGCATCTGTTCACAACGCTCGGTAAGCTTTTGTTTTTCAGTTGCGTGCAGCAGCTGGAAAAGGATGGAAAGAGTTTCTCTGCGATCGATAGTAGAAAGATTTTCCAATATTTTTGAAGCCATGCGGTTATCATTGACAAACTGTTGCAAAGCGGTTGCCGAGATCTCCGAGACCGGCTTTTCCGTCTTGCCAAGTCCTGTCATCGCTGTTTGCGACCCTTCACTCACCCAGCTCTTCGAGTTGGCCATACCCGACAAATGGGAAACCAGCAGGCTGATCGTCTCTTTTTCTTTTTTACTATCAAGGCCACGCGCAAGGCTTGCAAAAATAGAGGTCAAAACGTTGACATCTCTCTCGACCATGTTGACGGTTTCCCTTGACTTGGACGAAGAGGTGCTCATGACGGCGGTATGGAGCAAGTTTTGCACATCCAGCCAGGTTGCGTTGGGAAAACCCTGGAGTTCAATTTTTTTTTCTTTTTCCTGGGCTGACAATTTGACAAGGAAATCTCGACATTTTCGGACATGGACCTCACTCAGCCCCTGTTTGCCGAGGACAGCGCAAATCTCCTCGATCTTTTGCCGATCGAAAGGCTCGCTGTCGGCGACAACTCCGGTTTGCTTATCAATCGGATACTGACGCTCAGTCACCTTAATAGATTCCGGCAGATCAGCTATCTTGAAGCGAAGAGAGGACCCGGTGTTTTGCAGTTGCACCCGCCATGCCAAAATACTTCGAACAAACTGGAGAAGCTGCTTATGACTGATGGTCCGTTCAATAAGAAGCGTTCCGATACCAAGGCTTGCCAGCAACGCATGCAAATCCCTGATAAAGGGGGCCGCGTGCGGCAACACCATTTTTTCAAGGAGAAGCCGATCTTTTTCAACCTCGAGACGTATGGTATTGCAGGCGGGGAAAGTCTCCCGGAGCTGCTGGATGAATTTTCCGGCAGCCTGGTCGAGAACTACATGCCCTAAAGGATAATAGATGCCGATTTTGAATAGCCGGTAAAACACCTCTACAATATAAACAGGTGCCCCCTCGGATACGTCAACACGGCGAACTTGTAGAGATTCAACTCCCTTCATTGTGATGGCCGGTGGCAAACCATGTGGAGGTTAAGACAGAGGAGGTAAGGCCATACTTTCTCGGTAAAGAAAACAGAATGGCCTGTGTCCGGATTGTTAATGCACCGGCGGAACCGAGTCGGGGTCGCTCAGGGCATCCTGGCCTATGCTGCCGGTCTTGGCGGGAGAGGCAAAGGCCCTGTCAAGCCCATCGATTTTCGTAGGTGAGCTCACATCCTGATCCGCCAGTACCAAAAGTTTCGGATCGATGGCCATCATCTCCTGTTCCACCCTCTCAAGGTTGCTGATCACCTTCGATTTGATATCCACTTCGGGATATTTCACCAAGATGCTTTTCAACAATCTGTGGGTTTCGATCAGAAGTTTCTTCCGACTCTCTACATCCGTGGTCTTGGTAAACCTGGTAAACAGGTTGGCCGCCTTTTTCCGATCGGCTTTGGCCGCCTCAACCGACATCTCCTTGATCTTTTCTTTTGCCTTGGTGGAATATTCGGAATCGGAGAGCTTGGTGAACACGGCGATCGCTTCATCGAATTTTTCAGCTTTTGCCAATACCATTCCGTTATTCCACTGTTTTTGCAGCTCTTGTATGACTGCCATCCGTTGTGTTTCCTTTTCCACCGCATCGGTTAACGACACCTCCTCGCTCTTGCCTTTGAGGGCGAGGAGTTTATCCGGACCGATTATATCGGACGGCAGGGTTTTGAGGAGATCCTGCGCTTCTTGGAATTTATTCTCGGATCGCAGCTTTTCGACTTGGCTCATGAACCCGTCAAACCACTTGTCGGCGGCGGTTTTTACCTTTGTTTTAATAATCTCGATATTGGCCGCTACCGGTGAATAGGGGTATTTGCCGAGGAAATTCTCTGCCTGCCAAAGCAATTTATACCCTCCCTGTTCGACAACATACTCAAGATAATCGCGGAGGATAGCGGAGTATTCCTTCAGCTCCGGGCCGCTTTCCTTGGACCGATCGAGTAACGATAATTGCAGTTTCGACCATTCCTCCAGGCGACCGATGTTTTGATAATCCTCGGAGATTTTTTTATACTGCCCTGTCGCTGCCTTATAATTGCCGGAGGCAATATACAGATCGGCAAGAATTTTTCTAAGAGACACGATATCGGTAGCCTGCACATCCGAGGACGACATCTGATCGACCACCTGCTGATAAATTTCCGCCGCTTTGTCTTCCTTTTTAAGATACATCAGGGCGTTGCCATAGTTGATCTTGCTGCGGAGGTGCACTCGACCAACCTGTCCGCTCGGGATTTTCTGCCAAACCTGGAGTACCTCCTGGTATTCACGATTTTCGGCATGCCTGTCGATCAGTGTCTCAAGCTGCGCAAGGTCGGCTGTATCCTCGCGCTGATTCCAGCCGGCGGTCTGGCCGGTAGAATCGGTCAGCAATCGCCCACAGGTGCTTTCCATAAAAGATATATCATTTTTCTCAAGTTCGATGACACCGGCACTACCTATCCTTTCAGCAGTCGCCGCTTTCTGGGTCTGCAATACTTTGCTGCGCAGGTCGGTGTAGCTGCTCAGAACAGTCTGCAATTTGCGAAAACAGCGAACCATTTCCGCCGCTTCATCATCCTTGACTTGTTTCTTCGCCGCTTGACTATCCAACTCCTTCCAACGTTCGAGTTTCCGCCCATATTCAAAGATACGGTCATTGATAAAAACCATGGAGGGAAGAGTACCCGGAATATTTTCCTCGGTTATTTCCGGTGGTTCAGGTTCCACCGGTTCCAAGGTCATAAGAGGCGATCCTGCCCCGGTGATCTTGTTTTCAGAACTGGAAGGGGTTGGCGATTTCTTTGAAGGCGACGGTGTAGGGGTAGTTTGTACCTGAGTTTTTTTGGGAATTGCGCAAGCCCCAAGACTTGCGGCACAAAACATGACAAACGCATATCGGACGATTTTTCTCATAGTAGCTATCTCTTGATTTTTCTGTTTAAATATTATTTGCCGCTCTCGGCTATCGTTTGCCAAAATGGCTGATAATTTCTCTCTCCCACAAAGTGCCCCGTTTCCGACTTTGTCCCAAAGGTCAAAATAGCCGGTTGGTAGCGTGCAGCGGGGCTTACCTGCTGCATCGGCTCAATCGCCTGGCCACCCTGGTTAGGCGATGATCCTACATACACCTGCCCCAGTTCCTTACGTTTAATCTTCAGACCATTAAACGACAGATCTATCGGGTCAAGTCTTGCGGCGTAACCTTGCTCACGCAATAAAACATTAGCAATCTCGCTCCATGCCGGCAAGGCTCCGGCAGCACCGCTGATGCGGGTAGCTTTACGGCGCATCGGTTGATTATTATCAAAGCCCACATATACCCCGACGGCATAACCATCCTCGAGAACGAGAGAATCTCCGCCTACGGCTATCCCGGGTACGTATCCGAAAAATGAAGCGTTGGCATAATTATTTGCCGTTCCGGTTTTTCCGAGCAGCGGCACGGGAAGGTTCAACTTTGCAATTTCCGTCCCCGTTCCCTGACCATTATCCCGGAGTCTGACTTTTTCATTGGCGGTCTTGCCGGTGCCGAATTTTACAACATTCTCGAGAATTCCGCCAATCGCCAAAGCAGTTTTCTCATCGACAACCTTTCTGCTCGTCGGGGTTGTTTGATAAAGCACCTTCCCCTCTTCCGATTCAATGCGATCGAGTATCGCCAGGGAATCGTTGCTCTCATCCTGGTCATTCTCACCATACGTCGTAACCTTACCGGTAACGAGTCCTTCATACATTCGCGTTGCCTCCAGCAAGGTGACAACATTGGAACCCAGGGGAAAGGAGAGGACAGGCTCGAGCCCCCCCTTTATCCCCAGTCGGCCCGCCAACTGGATAAGATAATGCAGTCCTACGGTAATACGAAAATCCTCAAGCTGGGAAAGAACCTGGAAACTGTATGGCAGACCGTTGCTGAGTTTCTGATATTCTTCCTCCACCTGCTCTTCGACTTTATCAAAGGTGCCGGCGCTCAGCGCATCTTTTAATTGGATTTTCTGCCAAAACAAGGCGGTTTCGACACTGTTCAAACCTTGCAGGTGGGAACGGAGCCGCTCCCCATCCATGCGCGTCAGATGCGCCGGCGCATCCTCGGCTCGAAAGAAGGAAAAGGTTCCGTTTATTCGGTTGGAATATAATCCGCCCGATGGGGATTGCAAAAGAGGGTCGCCTGTGCCGACATCCGTCGACTTTTCAAACATCGATTTAAATGCGGTGAGTTCGTCCCTGAGAGACCTGAGTGAAACGTAACGATTGGCAAGAACTTTTTTGCGAACGGCAATTTCCTCATTATCGGCCTTAGTCGAGGCATCGTCCTTTACCCGCATGTCATCTTCGACTTCCTCCTTATATCGGTCAAAGTTAAGCCCGAAAGGTAGATCCTTGATAATCCCGTACTCAGCCTCCAACCCGTCGAAAATAAAATCGGTTTCCAGACTTTCTACAGCCGTGCGATACGCCGCTGCCCGTAGTACTTCACGGTTGACCTGTATCCCATAGCGGTCACGTATTCTTGCGCTGTAAGCCCGATAGGGTTCTTCTTTTCCGTCACTGACCTTCGGTGCCAATCCAAGGTTTTCAGCTACCTCACGAAACTGCAGAGGAGTGAGGTGATCGCAGAGGTGGGCAAGAAGCCATACCGTGGCCACATTTTCCGAATGAACTCCGGCATAATCCATGGAAACCCAGTCAAAAGGACTTTTATGATCCGGCCTGGGAAAATAAGGCCGGCCGTTCAATACGAAAATATTCCGGCGGTTCATCAGCATGTCGGCACTGTTCCAACCAAGTTGCAGGGCAGCGGTAAATACCAGCGTTTTAAAAGCGGAGCCCATTGTTCTCCGGGCCTGGATCGCCCGATTGAAAAACCGATTCTCAGTTCCGCCTGCCATACCGTGAATGGCGCCATCCCGTAATACCAAGGCTCCCCCTTGCACTTGCGGATATTTTTCTAAGGCAAACAGGGGGATCAGGCCGTTCTGGGCACGAACACTGACCCAGACCCTGTCTCCCTTTTGCAATTGCTCAACTAGTTGCTCCTGATCTCCGGCCGCAGGTTCGGTCCACAGATTTTTTTGCCATTTTACCCGAGCCTTGACCAGTTCCGACAACCCAGACGCATCAATTACACCCCGTCCGAGTTTTTTATCCAGTTCGACACCTATTCGGATATCTTTGCCCTTGCCACTTATCTCGGTGATCGTGCCGAAAAGGAATTCTCCTTCGCTGACTATCGAATCGCCGCTGTAATCAAGGCCGCCAAGCTCTTCCTGGACTTCCTTCCTCTCATATCCCCGCAGTCGAACATCAAGGTGGGATAATTCCCCGCGGAGGATGGACAAGGTTTTTTCCTGAAGTTCGCGATCGATAGTGGTGATTATCCTCACCCCCGAGGTGGCAATGTTGGAAACGTCATTTTTTTCCAGAGCGCCCAGCACCTCCGTTGAAGATACCGCTTCACGGACCATTTCCATTGCATAATCGAGAGCATAGCCGACCTTACCCTGATTAAACCGCAGGTCTTCGGCAACGCCTTCTTGGTATTCGGCTGCACTGATCATACCCAGGTCGCGCATTTTCCCGAGCACGTACTCAAGCCGGGCCTTGCCCCTCGTTTTGGCAAGATCGGCGCCCTGGTCGGTCTTTTTAATGAATGGATTATAATAATTCGGCCTCTTCACACTGCCGGCAATAAAGGCACATTCGAGCATTGTCAGTTCTTGCGGCTTTTTATCAAAGTAGTACCTGGCGGCAACCCCGAGGCCAAGGCCATTGCCGCTTACATAAAATTGATTGGCATAAAATTCGAAAATCTTTTCCTTGGGGTAATGGTATTCCAGTCGTAAGGCAAAAAGGAGTTCTTTGAGTTTCGCCTGAAGGGATCTGTCTGTTCTCTTAAAGAGATTCTTGGCGGTCTGCTGGGTCAGGGTACTCCCTCCCTGCACAACCTTGCCGGCCTGAACATTGCGGAAAATAGCCCGGGCAATACCGAGCGGATCAAAACCTACGTGGGTAAAAAACCGTTCATCTTCTGAGGCCACAAGGGCATTAACAAAATTTTTGGGGATCTCTTCATAGGTCACATACTGGCGGTGGGCGGTATCAAAGAATACCCCGAGTTTTGTTGTGCCATCGCTGTAATAGACCTGACTTTCCTTACCGAGAATACGACGAATATTATCCTGCCGAATTTCCTCGCCCGGTTCGACGACAACCAGCCAGTACACCAAGCCCAGCAAGGCCCCGGCAGCGATCACGCCCAAGGCAATTGTCATAATGAAAATCTTTTTCAACATATTTCTTGCATGGTTGAGACAAAAGAGATGAACAATGGGGAGAAAAAACAACCTCAACGGAGAGTTCGACGTATAATCCTTGCAATTAACGAAAAGTTCGGTTTTATATACTGTCAATTGCCGGTAGCAACCTGACGGCTATGAATGTACATGGTTATCAGAGATATCTCAACAGACTAATTAGGAGCCGTTGGGAAATAGCTGGTCCATTTATAACCATTTCCTTACGGCTCCTTATGCCGTTACAGGCATCTCTTTGGGCATGTTATAGTTTTACAGCGGCTTAGCAAATCAACGGTCTTTTAACAGGGCCTTTCACCAGTAAACAACAACCGGATTGGCGAATGACACAGACACCCCATACGATTGTTAAGACCCTCGTTCTCTTGCCTTTTTTATTGTTCCTCTCCGGTTGTGCCGACCGTATCCATTATGGAACAATTTTCCAAGGTGCTCCTCAGGAAGTTGCCGCAAACAGTGCCGCCAATAAGCCTGATACGGAACTCCAGGATACCGAACCGGAAATGTGCTTGGATCAAGAGTTAAATGCACTCAACCAAACAGGTCTGTGGAATGACCCGTATCCACCGATGAGCTTTGATCCGACCGAAAATGTATCCTTTGATTTTCCGGTCGTTTTGAATAAACAGGTGGAAATGTATATCCATTTTTTCCAAAATGACTTTAGAGAGCAATTTGCCCATTGGCTGCAAAGGGCTGCCGCCTATATGCCGATGATGGAGACAGCATTGGCCGAAGCCGGGTTGCCAAAAGATTTAGTGTATCTGGCAATGATTGAAAGTGGCTATAACCCGCTCGCCTGTTCGCGGTCGATGGCGGTTGGCCTTTGGCAATTCATGGAAGGCACCGGATCACAGTATAACCTGGAAATCGACAAGTATGTCGACGAGCGTCGTGATCCTGAAAAATCCACTCAAGCCGCAGCGACCTTTCTTGCCGACCTTTACAAGGAATTCGGTGACTGGCATCTCGCCGTTGCTGCCTACAACGGTGGTCCCGGCAAGATCCGCAACGGGCTCAGCAAATATGGCGTCAACAATTTCTGGGAACTGGCCAGCAAAGATTATCTGGCCTTGGAAACCAAACGCTATGTGCCGAAACTCATTGCTGCCCTCATTATTGCCAAACAACCGGAAAAGTTCGGATTTACGCAACTTGTCTACCATACCCCGCAACGCTACGATGTCATCACCGTCAACCCGGGAATGGGCCTTGATGCGGTGGCTCTGCTCGCTAACAGTAGTACCGACAAAATAAAACAGCTCAATCACGAACTCCGCCAAAATAGAACGCCACCTAACGTCACTGATTATGAAGTTAAAATTCCTTACGGTACAGCAGCGTTGGCGATGAAAAACATGCCTCGTTTGCATGCCACTGTCACAACCGCTTACAAGACTCACAAAATTGGCAAAAAGGATACCCTCACCTCCGTCTGCGCCCTGTACGATGTAAATAAAACCACTCTTCTGAAAGCAAACAATCTGCAAGGCGGCAAGCTGAATTTCGGCCAGAATCTGAGAATTCCTTACAACTCCATTGCCTACCAGCTCCTGCCGGAAAATATTGCCAAGACAAAAGCCGCGAACCACGACAACCTGGTTATGCATCAGGTCAAGCCGGGTGAAACCGTTTCCAGAATCTCCAAACTCTATAGTGTTCCTCCTGACTTGATCATGTCTTGGAATAATTTAAAGAATGTGAAAGCAGTCAAGACAGGACAACAACTTGCACTGTATATCGACCAGCGCGATGCCATAGGGACCGGCGAGAAAACCAGTCGTATTGACCTTGAGAAAATCGCCGGACTCGAAAAAAATCCGAAACTGGTTTTTTTAAAAGCAGAAAAAAGAAAGACTCATATCACAGAAATCCGTGCAACCGATTCCTATGCCTCATATAATGTCCAGGACGGCGACACTTTGTATACTATTTCCCAGAGGTTCAGTGCCTCAACATCGGAAATCAAAAAATGGAATAACCTGAAATCCGACCTCATTTATCCCGGCGATGTATTGAAACTGAAAAAGGCATAAGCCCTTTTGCCGTATCCCGCCTTTCATAAAAACTAGATGCTTGAAAACACCCCCCAACCCATCCCGATACTTACCGCCCGACAAAAACAATTCCTGAAAGCACTGGCCCATCCTCTCAGCCCACTGGTGCAGATTGGCAAGGAGGGTATGAGTGCGGGGATCATCGATACGGTAAAAGCTGAATTGCAGAACCATGAATTGATCAAGGTTAAAATAGGCAATAACAGCGGACTGGAAAAACATACCACCTCACAGGCAGTAGCCGAGCAGACGGAGAGCATCCTGGTACAGCTTATCGGCAAGGTCTTTATTTTGTATAAAGCTAACCCGGAAAAAGCCAAGGACAAAAAAATCAAATTACCATCAGCGGCAAAGCCCTATCCTGTGCGGCAATGAACAGGATGGTCTCGCCCCATTGCCGCACCGCCGACTTGGCAGCATCCCTTGCTAATAACGGTGTGTTGTTGGTTTCGCTTAAATGGGCAAGGACAGCGATATGCAGTTGACTGCCGATGAGTTCGGCGAGGAAAGCTGCCGCGTCTTCATTACTGAGATGACCCATATGAGAACGAACACGCTGTTGCAACGGCAAAGGATATGGTCCGTTTTTCAGCATTTCAAGGTTATGGTTAAATTCGAGAATAAGGGCATTGCAGCCTCTTAGTCTTTCCGCCATGAGATGCGAGACCTTGCCGGTATCGGTACAATAACCGAGACTGCTTTTACCGTCGCTGACCACAAAGCCGACCGGGTCTGCAGTATCATGGGAAATCCTAAAGGAACGCACCCAAAGGTCTTCTATCTGCACCAGATCTCCGGTCTCGAATTCCTTTGCCGCAAAAAGCTTTCCGAGTCTTTTCTCGCCGGCACTCAAGGTGCCGAAATTTGCGTAGGTCGGAAACTTAAATTTCCTGGAAATTACCCCTGCACCACAGATATGATCATTGTGTTCGTGAGTCAGGCACAATGCCTTGATGTCCCTCAGCTCCCGGCCAATAGAATGCAAACGGGAATCAATTTCCTTACCGGAAAACCCAGCATCGATCAAAATGCCGGTCTTACCACTCTCGACGAAAACCGAATTTCCCCGACTGCCGCTGCCAAGAATTGAAAATCGCATACCCTATACCCCCGTGTGACCAAATCCCCCAGCAGCACGAGATGTCGCATCAAGACCCTCAACGAGGGTAAATCTTGCTCTGGTTACCGGCGCCAAAACCAATTGGGCAATACGGTCTCCCCGGTGAACAACGAATGGCTTTCTGCCAAGGTTGATCAGGGCAATTTTGACTTCACCGCGATAGTCCGAATCGATAGTCCCGGGACTGTTGAGTATGGTCAAGCCATATTTGACAGCCAAGCCGCTACGCGGACGAACCTGCAGTTCATATCCGGCAGGAAGGGCGACGCCAAAGCCGGTCGGCACAAGAGCCATTTCCCCCGGTAAGATGACCAATTCATTGTGTACCGCCGCTTCAACATCCATACCGGCAGCTCCCGCCGATTCATAACGCGGCAGATTGAGATCACGCTCAGCCGCAGGTACCAGCCAACAGATTTTCACTTCCTTCTCATGCATAACCACCCTGCACTATAGATATTCTCAGTCTCCATCGGCGCATAAAAAAAGCCGGTCCCTATGCAGGAACCGGCTTAGCACACACTATACTCTACTTACACGGCTATTCCTCAAGCAGTGCCTTACGGCTCAGGCGAATCCTGCCACGATTGTCGACATCCAACACCTTGACCTCGATTATGTCCCCTTCCTTGACCACATCGGTAACCTTCGATACCCGTTTGATATCAAGTTCGGAGATATGCACCAGGCCATCGGTGCCCGGCAAAATCTCGACAAAGGCGCCAAAGTCCTTAATGGTTTTGACTACGCCCTTATAAATTGCCCCAACTTCCGCCTCGGCGGTTATAGCCTTGACTCTTGCCACAAGGGCGTCCGCCTTTTCGCCGCTGAGGGCAAACATTTTCACCAGTCCGGAATCGTCAACCTCAATCTTGGCGTCGAACTCGGCGGACAGCTCCTTGATGATCTTACCCCCCGGTCCGATGAGATCGCGAATCTTGTCAGGATTGATCTTGTGGACCATATATTTCGGGGCATGCTCGGCGACTTCATCGCGGGATTTGGAGATACTCTTCTTCATCTCGGCAAGGATGTGGATACGACCATCTTTCGCTTGAGCAAGGGCTTTGCCCATGATTTGTCGATCAACCCCATCGATCTTGATATCCATCTGCAGCGAGGTAATGCCTTCGCCGGTACCTACTACCTTAAAATCCATGTCACCGAGATGATCTTCGTCACCGAGGATATCGGAAAGAATTACGACCTTGTCACCTTCCTTGATGAGACCCATGGCAATACCCGACACCGGGCTTTTCAAAGGAACTCCTGCATCCATCATGGCCATACTGCCGCCACACACGGTGGCCATGGAAGAAGAGCCATTCGATTCGAGAACCTCCGACACAATCCGGATTGAATATGGGAAATCCTCCTCAGCCGGGAGAACCGCCTCAAGACCGCGGGTCGCCAGGTTGCCGTGACCGATATCCCGACGTGATGGTCCGCGCAGGCCGCGAACCTCACCGACGCAGTATGGGGGGAAATTGTAATGTAGCATGAAACGGTTGATGACTTCGCCGTGCAGGGTTTCCACCCGTTGTTTATCCCGTTCACTGCCAAGAGTTGTCGAAACCAACGCTTGCGTCTCGCCGCGGGTAAACAAGGCCGAACCGTGGGTTCGCGGCAGGTATCCGGTCTCACAGGAAATATCTCTTATTTGATCGAATTTTCTCCCGCCTATCCTGATTTGGCTATTGACGACTTTGTCGCGCATGAAGGATTTTTTGTAGGCAGAGAGTAATTCGCTAACTTCCTTGCTGCGTCCTTTCTCCGGGTCGAGGGCGGCAACAACCTCCTGCTTCAGTTGGTCATACACGCGGCCACGTTCAAGTTTATCGAAAGTATTAAATACCTTGTCCATTCCGGCTGCGGCAAGAGATTGCACCTTGGCTCGCAAATCTTCGTCAACCGGCATTGTTTCTACCGGGCGCTTCGGTTTTCCGGACGACTTCTGTAACTGCTCCTGCAAGTCAATGAGAGGCTGGAGATGCTCAAATGCATGGAAGATACCGGCCAGGACCTCGTCTTCACCGAGTTCATCGGCCTTACCCTCAACCATGACAACGGCATTACGGGTACAGGCAACAACGATATCCATTGATGAATTTTTCAGCTCGGAAATCGTCGGATTAAGGACATAATGACCATCGATGTAACCGACACGCCCCCCGGCCACAGGACCGCCGAACGGAATATCGGAAAGGGTCAGGGCACATGAAGCGCCGGTCAGTGCCAAGATATCCGGTTGCACATCCGGATCAGCGGAAAGAACGGTGGCGATAACCTGGGTTTCGGCAGAATAGCCGTCAGCAAAAAGAGGCCGCAACGGGCGGTCGATAATTCTGCAGGTCAAGACCTCGGTGTCGCTCGGTCGACCAATTTCCCGGCGGAAATAATTGCCGGGAATTCTGCCCACGGCAGCAAGTTTTTCCTGATATTCGATAGTCAGAGGCAAAAATCCGGCCTCCGGTTTGTTCTCGCCGGCACCAACGGCGGTAACCAGCACCATGGTATCCCCCGATCGTATGACGATTGATCCTGATGCCTGCTTGGCAATTTTTCCTGTCTCGATGGAAATAATTTTACCACCGATTTCTGCTTCAACTCTTTTCAACATGTTTTCTCCAGATGTTTGTAGCATCAGGGAAGGGCGCAGCGCCAATTTCTCCGACTGGATTATCCACCAGCCCCGTATGCTCTTTTTTTCGGAATTCCATAAACAACAAAAACCTCAAACAGTTCTTAAAGATTGAACTGTTTGAGGTAATAAAACAGCACTATACCCTGAACCGCAAACGGCCCGGTCAACAAAGAACTACTTCCGCAGATTGAGTTCCTTGAGCATGGTTCGGTACTTATCGAGGTTTTTCTTCTTCAGATAATCAAGCAGACTGCGGCGCTGACCGACCAATTTCAGGAGACCCTGCCGTGAGTGATGATCCTTTTGGTGAACTTTGAAATGCTCGGTGAGATATTCAATACGATCGGTGAGAAGAGCAATCTGCACCTCGGAAGACCCGGTATCGGTGGGATGGGTCTTGAATCTTTCAATGATTTCGTTTTTCTTTACTGCTGAGTGTGCCACGACAATCCTCCTGGATGTATAATAAATGTAAATATTCGGTAGATAAATGTAACAACAAAAAATTCCGTCCGGAGACGAAGAGGGTGCATCTTAGATGCAATCCGTCCGTGCACACACTAGCCAACTCGGGTGATTATTGCAAGAGTTTACACGCCCCTTCGACAGATATCATCGCATTCATGCAGTGCTCCAAGGCCTGCTCACCGCCAAGTTCGTCCCAGCCAAGGCTCCCGTCAAGAGAAAAACAGCCGCTCCTGATCCGCCGCAATTGGATCAGATGTGCCCCGCAGCCCAGATGTCTGCCTATATCGGCAGCGAGCGACCGGATATAGGTACCCTTACTGCAAATAACCCTGATAGCTAGGGTGGCACCGTCTCCTCCTACAGCGGCGTTGCCATCGGTGCGTTCGAGAAGCTTGATGTCCACCGCCCGCGCCTCCTTGGTAACAGCTATGCCCTTTCGGGCATAATAATAAAGAGGTTTCCCCTGATGCTTCAATGCCGAATAGGCAGGCGGCGTCTGCAATTGCTTACCCCGAAAATGGAGGAGACACTCTTCAATGGTTGACGCGGCAATGGTTCCCACCGACTGACAGCCGGTTATCGCTCCTTCCGTATCAAGAGTCTCGGTCTCCACCCCCAACAACAAGGTGGCCAGATATTCTTTATCCCCATCCATGAGCCCGGAAATAAGCCGGGTAGCCGGTCGCCCCGCACACAGCACCAGGAGCCCGGTAGCAAAGGGATCGAGGGTTCCGGCGTGTCCGACCTTCTTCATTTGTAAAATCCGCCGAAGCCTGCTCACCACAGCAAAAGATGTGATTCCGACAGGTTTATCGATGAGAAAAACACCCGCTTCAAACATGCGGCAGCAAAACAGGTGGTTGGTACTTTGTCCAAAAGAAAGTAATCAAGCTGTTTGTTCCCCTCATACCAAAGCCCTGCACAAGGCGTCCTGAACTTCCTTCTGTACCTGTTGGATGGACTTGCCAAAGCTGCGAAATCCAGCGGCGTTACGATGCCCGCCTCCATCAAACTCTTTTGCAACCGTCGCCACATCACATTGCCCTTTGGCCCGCATGCTGACTGCAACGATGTCGTTGCCGGTTTCTTTGAGCAGCACCGCCACCTTGACCGAATAGAGCGACCGAGGAAGATCGACAAAGCCTTCGACGTCCTGAATAGTGGCACCACTCTCTTCGAGCATTTTTCCGGACACATGCATAAAAGCGATCTGATCTCGGGCACAGAGGGTTATGGTTGCTAGAACCATTTGCATGAGCTTCAGCCGCTCAACACTGTATTTGTCATACAGATGACTGCCGACCTCCTCCGGTCGCACGCCTTTTTCAAGAAGGTCGGCGGCGATATGCATAGTTCGAGGGGTGGTACATTCATAGCGAAAGGAGCCACTATCGGTGCAGATTGCCACATACAAATTGTACGCACAATTATAGCTGATTGGTGCGTTCAGGGCCTGTGCCAATTCATAAATCATTTCACCGGTAGAAGAACGGTATGGATCAACCCAGCTGATCGTCCCGAAGGCCCGGTGCGACCGATGGTGGTCAATAACCAGGAAAGGCTCGATTTTTAAAAACTCGGATTTGGATTTACCAAGCCGATCGTCATCTCCACAGTCGAGACCGACCATAAGAATATCCTCTCCGGCTTCGACTACAAATTCTCGAAAGTCAGCAAGACTGGTATTGGCCCGCTCGGTGTCCGGCAAGAAATCGTAATGATGGGAGACCGGTTCTTCAAGAAAGCAGAAGACTTTTTTCCCAAGAGCATAGAGAATATCGGCAAGCGCGAAAAGAGATCCGAGGGCGTCGCCATCCGGATGGGAATGGGTAAGCAGGACTATATGCGTCGCGCCATGGATTTCTGCAAGCAACCGTTCAGGGATTATCCTTTCGGGATTCTCGTTCATTGGCTATTTCCTGAAAAATTTCTTCCAACTCAGCAACTTTTTCCACTACATCATCATATCGAAAATGAAGATCAGGTGTAAAGCGCAAATTGAGGGTCCGGGCAATATGGCTGCGCATAAATCCCTTGGCGCGTTGCAGTCCCTTTTCAGCCTCCTTGGCCTCTTTACTATCTCCCAGTACGGTAAAAAAAACCAGGGCAAGGCTCAGGTCGTCGTTGACCTCAACCCGCGAGATGTTGATGTTGTGCAGGCGGGGATCCCGTACCTTGCTGATAACCAGGATCGCCAATTCATTTCTGATCGCCTCCGCCACCCGGGATGGGCGTTTCTGTTCATTTTTGCCCCCGACCCCAAGGGAGTCGAGTGTCTTCTTGGGATCCCACGTCTTCACGAGTAAACCTTCCTGTTTAGGGGCCGTTAAGAAATAACTCCTACCATTTTGGTCATTTCTTTACGGCCCCTTATGCCGTTCATGATAGAAAAACGGAATTTTGATTATTGTGCAACGGCTAAAGAGTTGCTTCAACTTCGTTCATAACAAAGGCCTCAAGATTGTCGCCAATCTTGATATCATTAAACTTCTCGACCCCGATACCGCACTCAAAGCCGGAGAGCACCTCTTTCACATCATCCTTGAACCTCCGAAGAGATTCGATTTTGCCGGTAAAAATGACTACCCCTTCACGCAGTACGCGAATCTTGGCAGTGCGCAGAATCTTGCCGTCGAGAACGGAACAACCGGCGATTGTTCCAACCTTCGGGACGCTGAAGATCTCGCGGACTTCGGCCATGCCGATGACCTGCTCTTCATAGGTCGGCTCAAGCATGCCGACCATCGCTTTGCGAATATCGTCGAGGGCATGATAGATGACATCGTATGACCTAACATCGACGTTTTCCTTGACCGCCAGTTCCTTGACCTTAGCAATCGGCCTGACGTTAAAGCCGATAATAATCGCATCCGAAGCGGACGCCAGCAGGATATCCGATTCGGTAATCGTGCCGGTACCTTCGTGCAGGATTCTGACCTTGATCAATTTGGTGGAGAGATCTTCTGCCGCTTTGGCAAAGGCCTCAAGTGTTCCTTGGACATCGGCCCTGAGAACGACGCGCAGTTCCTGAACATCGGCCTCACTCATCTGTTCAAACAGTTTATCTAGGGAGATCTTGCTGTTAGCGCCAAGCTCAGTTTCCCTGGCCTTCAGTGCCCGCACCTGGGAAACACTCCGGGCCATCTTCTCGTCGGTGACTACCACGAATTCGTCGCCGGCACTTGGTACCCCGGAAAGTCCCTGAACCTCTACCGGGATGGAAGGTCCAGCCTCTTTAATTTTCCGGCCCTTGTCGTCGAGCATGGCCTTGACCTTGCCGCTATGCTGACCAACGACAAAATAGTCACCTGCTTGCAGCGTTCCTTCTTGGATGAGCACTGTTGCGACCGGCCCCCTGCCCTTATGCAGCTGCGCTTCGATTACCCGGCCCCTGGCCTTTCTGGTCGAATCGGCACGCAACTCAAGAACCTCCGCCAGCACCTGAATCGATTCAAGAAGATTATCTATGCCTATGTTCTTTTTCGCCGAGGTCTCACAGTACATGGTCTGACCGCCCCAATCTTCCGGCATGAGGTTGAGATCGGAAAGTTCGCGTTTGACCCTGTCGATATCGGCATTTTCTTTGTCGATTTTGTTTACCGCCACGATAATCGGCACATTGGCCGCCTGGGCATGATTGATCGCTTCTCGGGTCTGATCCATGACGCCGTCATCGGCGGCGACAACCAGGATGACGATATCGGTCACCTGGGCACCGCGTGACCGCATCTCGGTAAAGGCGGCATGGCCGGGTGTATCGACAAAGGTCACATCGCCGGAACTCGACCGTACATGGTAGGCACCGATATGCTGGGTTATGCCACCCGCCTCGCCCAAGGCGACATCCGTTTTGCGGATGGCATCGAGGATCGAGGTTTTGCCGTGATCGACATGGCCCATAACGGTAACAACCGGCGAACGCAGCAGTCTCTCGCCACCTTCTTCCGATTCTTGGAGGAGTTGAACACCTATCTCTTCGGTAATTCCCTGCTCTACTTCATAGCCGAAATCGGCGGCAATGAGCATGGCGGTCTCGGTATCGACCAGCTGATTGATGGTGGCCATGACTCCAAGGCCCATGAGCTTGCCGATCACCTCACTGGCTTTGATCTTCATACGCTGGGCAAGATCCCCGACGCTGATCATCTCAAAAACCTTGAAACGCTTCTTGCTGGCCTTCATTTCCGCGGCAGGAGTAACAATTTTGGGCATTTTTCTGCCTCGTTTGCCGCGCCGCAGATTGCCCTCACGATCAAGATAATCTTGTGCGAAATGGGTGAACTTGACGTTCTTCTGGCCTTTTTTGCCGCCACGCCGAAATTCACTGTCCTTATCGGAATCCCCTTCAGTGATCTTTTTACCCTTTTTCTTAAGCCGCGATGCCTCATCGGTTGCTGCGACAACCGGATCCTCATGGCCGGCAGGACCAGACCGTCTCTGCGGCGGTGGTTTCACCACTTTTTTCTTGGGTCGGGCAGATGGTGTCTCCTCAACTGCCACCGGCAATTCGATGGTACGAACCACCCTGGCCATAGATTTCTTCGGAAACGGTTTCTTTTCCCTTTTGTCCTTTGGCTCGGGACGCGCAAAGGATGTGATATGCCCGGTGGTGGCCTCGCGCGATGGCGATGGAATTGGTTTTTCCTCTGACTTTACCTGGACCTGTTCCTCGTTTTTTTCATTTGCAGCATGGAAATCGGTTTTTTCATGCTGCGCTTTCGGCGCTTCATTCTTTGAAATCACCCTGGCGTGTTGATAATCAACCTGTTGTGGATTTTCAACCGGCTTAGGTGCCTGCTGCGTACTCTCTTCAGGGGTCGCGATAGTTGCGGAGGGTTCGGACAATTCGACAACCCTTTCCGAAATGGAGTGCGATGCGACCACAACGTGTTGTTCATCGACTGCCCCTGGCGGAGTGGGTTGTGCTTCGGTTGCCTGCAATTCAGGATTTTCCACCGGGTGTTCGGAGTCAAGTTCAACGCCGCTCGTATCATCAACTACGGCAACCGGTCGACGTCGAATAACCGTCGATTTGCGGCGAATCACTGTCTGCCTATCACTTTCGCCGGCACCGGCAACACGTTTGTCTACTCGCTCGGAATGAGCCGATTTCTGGAGTGCATTCCTGATACTCTCAGCCGTTTCGTCGTCAACCGATGAACTGTGCCCCTTAATATCAAAGCCCAATTCCAACAACTTGTCGGCTAACGCTTTACTGCTCATGCCGGCCTCCTTGGCCAGCTCATACACCCTGATTCTGCTCATCCGTGACTCCCGTATTGCATCGAAAAAGTAAATTCACCTGCGATTTGACTGTCAGCCGTGTGCCGCAGTCTCCAGCAGGCAAATAATTTTAAATCTCTTTGGTTAAAGACGAAACATTCTTTTCCATTTTTTTCTCTCTTTGAAAAAGGTCCGGCAACACCTCTCCTCGCCGCAACAGTAAGCTCCTCGCCCCGGCAGAGACTGCCGCGGGTCTTGTATCGGCATCTCCACTCGCCATACAAAACGCCGGAGTTCCTGTTTGGGTCTTTTCATTCCGCAGGAGACACAGGTTCTTTGCATCACCACAGCAATTTTCCTACTCGGAAATGTCGTCTTGCGCTTCGTCCTTCGTTTCTTCCTCTATCGCATCGGTCATTTCCGAAACAACAGAAGATGGTTGCTTGACCGGGGCAGGCACGGCAAAAGGCTTGATCTTCGCCTCATCAATCAAGGCCTGAGCAAATTTCTCATCAATCGACCGAATAACCATCAAGTCATCAATACTCTTCTCGGCCAGTATACCCGAAGAGGTGATACCTTTACCCAACAACTGGTCCGCCAGGGTTTCATCAATCCCCCGCAAGGCGAGAAGTGACTGGTATCCGGGATCGGCCAGGTTAGCATAACGCTGCTCGCTTTTGACGTCTATCCGCCAGCCGATAAGCTTGGAGGCAAGGCGGACATTCTGTCCCTGCCTGCCGATGGCTAAAGAGAGTTGATCATTGGGGACGACGACCAAGAGGGACCTGGCATCCTCATCGGCCATAACCATACTGACATGGGCGGGTGCAAGAGCATTATAAACATATTTTGCCGGATCCGGACTCCAGGTGACGATATCGATACGCTCGCCCTGAAGCTCCTGTACAACGTTCTGGACCCTTGACCCCTTCATGCCGACACAGGCACCAACGGGATCGACGTCACTCTCCGAAGAGCTGACTGCAATTTTCGCGCGAAATCCGGGTTCGCGGCTAACTCCCATGACCCGAACTATACCTTCAGCCATTTCCGGCACTTCCAGCTGGAATAATTTAGAGAGAAACTCATCACAGGTGCGTGACAGGATGAGCTGCGAGTCACGGCTGGTCTGGCGTACTTCTTTCAGGTAAGCGCGAATCCGATCGCCCTGTTTGAAAGAGCGTTTAGCTATTTGCTGATCCTTCGGCAGTATTGCGTCGGTACGACCGAGGTTGATGATCATATTGCCCCGCTCGAAGCGCTGAACAATGCCGCTCACCACCTCGCCGATTCGGTCCTTGAACATATCATAAATGACCTCTTTTTCGGCATCCTTCATCTTATGGATGATGACCTGTTTTGCGGACTGCGCCGCTATCCTGCCGAGGTCACTGATGTCTTCCATTTTTTCCCCAAGCTCATCACCGATCTGTACTTCAGGATCAAGCTTTAAGGCATCGACGAGGGAAATTTCCGTCTGATCATCCTCTGCTTCCTCGACGACATTTCTGAACTGAAACACCTCGACTTCGCCGTACTCCTCGTTATAGCGTACTTCGATCTCGCGGCGACTCCCGAATTTCTTCCTCGCAGCAGACTGAACAGCCTCTTCAATGGCCTCTATCAGCAATGTTTTGTTGAAACCTCGATCTCGGCTGATCTGGTCGATTATGCGTTTCAAATCTGAGAGCATGCTTTTACCCCGTTCTTATGACTTTCCACTCCGCCAAGCGGAGTATTTTGCAATTTTCAAACAACCACGGGCCCGTCCGGCTCAGATGGTCAACCTGGCTTTATTAATCATCTCAAAAGAAAACTGTACCGAACTACCGTCATCAAGTTTCAGGTGTATCAAGTCTTCATGTACCGCTTCAATTACACCTTCCAACACTTTACGCTCTTCCATCTGATTGTGCAGCTTCACCCTGGCTTTTTTGCCAAGAAAGCGCACAAAGTCGCCCGCCGACCTGAGCGGTCGCTCCAACCCGGGCGAAGAAACCTCAAGCTGGTAAGCATGATCGATACAATCCTCAACATCAAGGTAATGGCTTAATTCTCGGCTCACATCGCTGCAGTGATTAAGGGTTACCCCTGCCTCGGCATCGATAAAAACTCGTAACACCCATCCGTGTCCTTCTCTGCGAAATTGAACTTCAAAAAGCTCAAGCCCCAGAGAGGGGAGAAGGGTTTGCAGAAAACTCTGCACTTTGTCTGTAATAAACTGACTCATTTTCAAAAACCCTGAGGAACCTGGCCCCTGTCGCTCTTTGGCGGTAAATCGGCTAGTTCGTGTGCTCACATAAAAAAAAAAGCGGGCAGAGCCCACTTCCGAAAGCCGTCCCGTTACAAACAAAAACAGGAGGTATAACAAGACAATCCGCTACCAAGGGCAAACTCTATAAAAAAGGGTTCCGTTGCTATTCATTTCTCAAGCGCCGGTACCAAGGTTCTGTAAAGCGAATTATCCGACGGGCAATTTAATCATACTATCCAGGCAATGTCAAGCTGGAAGTCGATTGCGCGAGGCCCAAGTGCAAAGTCGAAAACAACAAATCTGGTTGCCAAGCCAAGGTTGTGTCTTTACTTAATCGACAGTTCCGAGTACCCTCCTGTCTTTGTCGGATTTGTTGCACTGTCCGTTAAGACCTCTATTGTGTTGTATTTAAAAAAGAACTTTCAATTTTTCGAAACGGCGTAACGCTTTTAATGAATGCTCTCACCCATGGCATCCCCATTGTTGCTTCAGAGCTGACTGCCCCGTTTTAACACCCGTCACCCACCTATTTCATGACCGAAAAAATTCTTATTATTGCAGAAAAACCTAGTGTTGCCGCTGACCTGGTTAAAAGCCTGCCAGGCAAATTCGTTAAGGAAAAAACCCATTTCGAAGGAGAAAACTATGTTGTCTCCTATGCCATAGGTCATCTTGTCACCATTTGCTTTCCGGAAGAAATCGACCCGGCCTATCAAAAATGGGACATGAACAGCCTGCCGATCCTCCCGGAGGCCTTTCCCCTTAAAGGCCTTGACGGCACCAAGACTCAGCTCAGTGCTTTGCAAAAACTGATAAGGCGCAAGGACATCAAGCAAATCATCAATGCCTGTGATGCCGGTCGGGAAGGTGAACTGATTTTCAAATATATCCTCAAATTCGTTTGGAACGCCTCGGTCGCCGAGAAATCTTTTAAGCGGCTTTGGCTACAGTCGATGACCGCAGACTCAATCCGTGCCGCCTTTGCCTCTTTGCGAGACAGCGCCGAAATGCTGCCCCTTGAGGATACCGCCCTGTGCCGTTCCGAGTCGGATTGGCTGATAGGCATCAATGCCACCAGGGCACTTACCGGCTACAACTCCCGCAAGGGCGGTTTCTTTCTAACTCCCTGCGGTCGAGTACAGACCCCAACCCTGTCTCTTCTGGTGAAAAGGGAGCGGACTCGCCTGGGTTTTGTTCCCAAGCCATACTGGAACCTTCAGGGGCTGTTTGCCGTCAGCGATCAGACCTACGAGGGCAAATGGATCGATGCCGCCTTTGCCCGTGAAACCAGTGAGCCAACGGACAGGGCGGATCGTATTTGGAAAAAAGACGATGCCCTGGCAATTATCGCCAAATGCAGCGGAAAACCGGCAACAGTCGAGGAACAAAGCAAGAAAAACACCCAAAGTTCCCCGCAACTCTACGATCTTACCCTGCTCCAGCGAGAAGCCAACTCAAGGTTCGGTTTTTCCGCAAAAAACACCCTGGCCATTGCCCAAGCGCTGTATGAAAGGCACAAGGTTCTTACCTACCCGCGAACCGACAGTAAACATCTGCCGGAAGACTACCTGCAATCGGTAAAAGATGTACTGCAGCGGCAAACAACATGGCAATTCGGGACCTTCGCCCAAGAGGCTCTGACCAAGAAATATGTCCATCCGGACAAACGAATCTTCAACAACAGCAAGGTTTCCGACCACCACGCCATCATCCCCACAACCCTTCTGCCGACACGTCTCAGCGAACCGGAAGCAAAAATTTATCAGATGGTGGTGCAACGCTTTCTCGCCGTCTTTTTTCCACCTGCAGTCTTTTTCAACACCAAAAGATTTTCCCTGGTTGCCGGAGAAACCTTCCTCACCGAGGGAAAAATCCTCCTCGAAGCAGGCTGGAAGGCCATTTACGGCACGGCAAGCGGAGATGGTCAGGATCGCATCCTCACACCGATACCGGTTGGCGGCCAGGTAAACTGTCAGGAAATCACCATCGCCGATCACGAAACCACACCGCCACCGCGTTTCAACGAAGCAACCCTGCTCTCGGCCATGGAAAATTCCGACAAACTGGTCGAAGATGAGGAACTGGCCGAAGCCATGAAAGAACGCGGCCTCGGCACTCCGGCGACCAGGGCTGCCATCATCGAAAAGCTCATCAAGGAAAAATATGTGGTTCGCGAGGGCAAAGATCTTACCCCCACCGGTAAGGCCTTCGAACTTCTCGCCCTCCTGGAGGCCATGCAGATTGAGGTTCTCGCCTCTCCGGAAATGACCGGCGAGTGGGAATATAAACTCAACCGAATGCTGAAAGGCCAGTTTACCCGTGATAAATTCATGGCCGAAATTCGGGCAGTAACCCGGCAAATCATCGACCGGGTAAAAAACTTTGAAACTGCCGAGATCAGACCCGAGGCGTCTTTTAGCCCCGTGGACGGAATTCGTTTCTTTTCATCACCTACCGCCTATGTCTCGGAGGATAAAAAGATCAGCATCCGCAAGATCCTTGGCGGACGAATGTTGACCGAGCCTGATGTGCTTGCCCTGCTGCAGGGGAAGACCATCGGCCCCTTCAGCGATTTCCGCTCGAAAAAAGGCAAACCTTTCACCGCCTCAGTCCGTCTTCTCGACAAAAAGATCGAGTTTATCTTTGCCGCTTCCATCGACGAACTCGATATCGAGGCCGTCAAACAAGGAACAATTCTTGGCCATTCCCCCATTGATCAAACCAAAGTCTTTGCCACCCCGATGGCCTATATGTCCGAATCGGCACTCGGAGGCGATGCGAAGAAAGGCCTGAAGATCAGCAGGACTATCCTTTCCAGGGAGGTTGGCGAAAAACATGTCATGCAACTCCTTGCCGAAGGAAAAACCGAACTCATTCAAGGGTTCATATCGAAAAAGAAAAAACCGTTCGACGCCTATCTCCTTCTTGCGAAAAATGGTACACTGAGCTTTGAATTTCCACCGCGGAAAGAAAAATCGCCAAAGCAAAACCCATTGACAGTCCCCAAAGAAAAAGCCATAAATAGCCATGAAACTGATTAAAAAAGAATATTTAGAAAAAAGCGGCGAGGAACTGGCACAAATCTGCGCCGGCGCTGCCCTTGATACCCAGGCTGAGGATCTGCTCATCCTTGATGTCCGCGGTTTGGCCACCTTCACCGATTATTGCGTCATCATGAACGGCAAATCAACCCGCCACGTCCAGGCCCTGGCCGAGGCAATTGAAAGAGCGGTTCGTTCCAAACGGGTCAAAGCGTCTTCCGCCGAAGGACTGGCCGAAGGCTTGTGGGTTCTCCTCGATTTTGATGACGTTATTGTCCACATTTTCTATCATGAACAACGGCAATTTTACAACCTTGAAGGCCTCTGGTCCGAGGCCAAACGTGTTGCCGCCGAGGCGGAGTGACGCAGTGCCGGAAGAGGGCTAGGATTATGCAATATTTAAGCACCAGGGGGCAAATTTCCCCCATACCATTTTCCCAGGCTGTGATGATGGGGCTCGCAGAGGATGGCGGCTTGCTGCTGCCGCGTACCATCCCGCGCATCGGCACCGACACCTTCGCCTCCTGGCAAAAATTGAGCTATGCGGAACTGGCGTTTGAAGTCATGTCGAGATTTGTCGATGACATTCCGGTCAGCGACCTAAAAGACATTATCAACAGATCCTATGCGACCTTCACCGCCAAAGAAGTCACCCCGGTGGTGCACCTTGGCGATTTGCATATCCTTGAATTGTTTCATGGCCCGACTCTTGCTTTCAAAGATATTGCCCTGCAGTTCCTCGGCAATATCTTCGAGTATCTGTTGAGCCGCGACCAAGGGGTTCTCAATATCCTCGGGGCAACGTCCGGCGACACCGGTTCTGCCGCCATTTACGGGGTTCGCGGCAAAGAGCGGATCAACATTTTCATCCTCCACCCGCACCAGCGTGTGAGCCCGGTGCAGGAAAAACAGATGACCACCGTCCTCGACGCCAATGTTTTCAACATCGCCATCCGCGGTTCTTTCGACGACGGCCAGGCCATTGTCAAAAAAATATTCAACGACCTGGAATTCAAAGCCAAATACCGGCTTGGAGCGATCAATTCGATCAACTGGGCCCGGGTTCTCGCTCAGGTTGTTTATTATGTCAGGAGTTGCCTGCACGTCTCTGCCCACGAAAAAGATTCTTCCGTCGATTTTGCCATTCCCACCGGCAATTTCGGCGATATCTTCGCCGGCTATATCGCCAAAAAAATGTTGCCCCCGGGCACCATTCGCCAATTGGTCCTGGCAACCAACGACAACGATATCCTTGCCCGCTTCGTTACCAAGGGCGATTATTCACAGGCAACGGTGAAAATCACCTCCAGCCCGTCCATGGATATCCAGGCAGCGTCAAATTTCGAACGCTATCTCTATTATCTTTTAGACAGCGATCCAGCGCGCACCCGTGAACTCATGGAGGAGTTCGGAAAGAACGGCAAGATCGATCTCTCCGGGCATCACGAGCAGATTCGTCGTGATTTCGTTGCCACCGCGGTCTCCGAGCAGGAGGTAAGGGAAACCATCGCCGCCTTTTACCAAGAGCATGAATATATCCTCGACCCGCACACGGCAGTGGGCGTGAAAGCGGCGCAAAAATTTAAAACTGTGGGGGTTCCCATGGTATGCCTGGCCACAGCCCATCCGGCGAAATTCGGCGCAGTAGTGGAAGAGGCAATCGGCAAGTTACCCGATGTTCCACTAGCCCTTGCCGGTATAATGGAAAAGCCTTCGCGTTGTGAACTTATGGACGCAGAAAAAGGCAAAATTCAGGCATTTGTCGCGGAAAAATCGGCAACAGCCTTTAACAACGGCTGAGATTTGCCAAGCAAGACCTGGCGACGCCAGCCTTGACAAGACACCGGGACCACTCTAATGTCTTGGGATATTAAACGTGGTATTTATTGCAACTGCAATGGAAATTTTCTTAGTATCTGTTCAGCACTATTGACAAAATCCCCCCTCCCCTTCCTCTTTGGGTATCCCTGTCGTTACACAATCTCCCGATAGCGGCAGCCCCAGTTGTCTTCTTATAACATCTCCGCTTTTTTTATTAACATTCACGACCAAGAGCTGCCACCATGTAATGACCGTTCCGACTTCCTTTTCGACCGGCAAACACCTTGTGCGGCTATAAATCCCCCACAATCGACCCAATTCTAATAGTCTTGACTTTTTTGTCATAACTGGATAAATGTTTTGTTTCGATCGTACGTTTTTGTCTTTGTTTATCCAGCAGCATCCCCCCACCAGATCTGCATTAGATAGACGTTCACCCGTGCCGTCAGGCAATTATCAACTCTTCTGGAGAACAACATGTGTCGTTTAGCCCTGAAAACTGCCAGAGAGCCGTTTTCCCCCTACGAGGTCCTCACCGCCATGGAGGCCATGAAAGAGGGGTACGATGGCTCCGGACTCGGCCTCCTGCTTCGGGGAATGGAGTTTGAAGATTTCAAATACAATCCGCGCTTCCCCATTCTCTCAGGTATTGCCCATACGGAAAAAGCATGGCATCGCATGACCGATTATATGGAAGAAATGGAATACGAATTGAAATACGATCACCGTTTTGCCATGCGACCGGAATTGATCGAGGCGGAAGATCGCTATCGCTATTTCATGCGTGCCTACCGGATGCCGGTCGAGTTCCGCGACGAAAGTGACGAGCTGCGAGAGGCTGAACTTCTGCGCGCACGATTGGCACTTAGAAAACTCAGCACCGAAGAAGATCCCCTGACCATCTTTTCCTTCTATCCCGATGTCGCCATGATTAAGGAAGTCGGCTGGCCGATGCAGATCGGCGACGCCCTGTGTCTACATGACGGCCAGCTGAAATCCCGGGTCTGCATGGCACAGGGACGACAGAACACCAATTACGGCATCAATCTCTACGCCTGCCATCCCTTCTTTATCCAGGGGATCTCGACCATGACCAACGGCGAGAATACGGCATTCGTACCCATCCGTGACTGGTTGCTCGGCAAGAAATTTGCCGGATATACAGGTTACCAAAGCGACAGTGAAGTGTTTACCCATATTCTCCATTACACCCTGAAAAAGCTGAAACTACCGCTGCAGGCCTACAAACACATCATAACTCCGCTCAGCAACGCCGAACTGGCCAAGCACCCCCAGGGGGAATTCCTCGCCGGGTTGCGCCAGGTCTGCAAACGGCTGATCATCGATGGTCCCAATGCGGTTATCGGAACCCTGCCCGATGAAACCAGTCTTTTAGTCATGGATCAGAAAAAACTCCGCCCAGCTACAGTCGGCGGCAGAGATGGAGTCTGGGCCATTGCCTCGGAGATTTGCGGGATTCAGGCGATGATCCCGGACCGCGACCCCTCCCTCGATTTTCAGCCCATGCGCGAACATACAGTAATTATTCCCCCCCATAGAAAGGAATTAGAAATATGGTCTCAGTACGATCGGTTTCCATTGGCCCTAGCAGCCTAACCCCATCCGACCTCCCATGGATTATCGAGCATCGTGAGGACAGATGTACCCTCTGCGGCCATTGTACCGCCGTTTGCCCGAAGGACTCCATCCGCCTTGCCCATATGCGGCAGCGGATGCCCAAGTTGGACATCCTTAGCAAACAGCGCGGCAGCGAGTATCGCACCTTTACCGGTATCCGTCAGGAGACCGACTCGGCGAAACTCTGTATCGGTTGTGGCATGTGCTCCATGGTCTGCCCCAATGAAGCCATCACCCCCATTCCCGGCACCAATGAAAACCGTACCCTCTTTTTTGAAAATCGCAAAGGCGAACCGAAGAAGCGGGGCGGCAGACGTAATGCCACCGGCCCGACCCTTCTCGACCGCATCATGTTCCATCGTATCTCCATGCTCACCGACCCGGCTCTTGATGCCGGTCGCCATGAATTTACCACCACAACGACACTTGGACGCATCCTCTCCCCGGAAGAATTCCTCGAACGGACGGTAAGCGGCGGCTGGATCCCCCCGACCCGAGAGATCTTTCCCTTCGTCATCGGTTCGATGTCCTTCGGCGCCCTGTCGCCCAATATGTGGCTGGGCCTGCTCCAGGGGGTCGCTTATTGCAACGAGGTCCTCGGCCTGCCCGTCGTCATGTGTACCGGCGAGGGCGGCTGCCCACCGTGGATTTTGCGCAGCAAGTATCTGAAATACATCATCCTGCAGATCGCCTCCGGCTATTTCGGCTGGGATGAGATCATCCGCGCCATTCCGGAAATGCAGTGCAATCCGGCGGCCATTGAAATCAAATACGGCCAGGGGGCAAAACCCGGCGACGGCGGCCTGCTCATGTGGCACAAGGTCTCAAAACTGATCGCCCGGTTGCGCGGGGTACCCGAGGGTGTCGATTTGCCGTCGCCACCGGTACACCAGACCCTCTACTCCATCGAAGAAAGCGTCATGAAAATGATGCAGACCCTTTCCATGGCCTTCCACCACAAGGTTCCGGTGTATCCGAAAATCTCCGCCTCGACCTCGGCCAAATCGGTATTGAACAATCTGGTACGTAACCCCTATGCCGCGGGTCTTATGATCGACGGCATCGACGGCGGCACCGGAGCCGCCTACAACGTCTCCATGGACGCCACCGGCCACCCCATTGCTTCTTGTGTACGCGATTGCTATCTCGATCTGGCCAAACAGGGCAAGCAGAACGAGATCCCCATCTTTGCCGCCGGAGGTATCGGTAAAAACGGCAACGTCGCCCAAAACGGCATGGCTCTGGTGATGCTCGGCGCCTCCGGTGTGCATATCGGCAAGTACATGATGCAGGCCGCGGCCGGCTGTCTCGGCAACGAAAAGAACCGCTGCAATGTCTGCAACCTCGGGATCTGTCCAAAGGGTATCACCAGTCAGAACCCGAAACTCTACCGCCGCCTCGACCCGGACAAGGTGGCCGAGCGGGTGGGCGAGGTCTTTATGTCGATCAATACCGAGGTGAAAAAGATCATGGCGCCGCTGGGACGCTCCCAGAGCCTGCCGATCGGCATGTCCGACGCCATCGGCATTGCCGACCAGGCAGCTGCCGACAGATTGCGTATCCAATATATCTGCTAAACGAAAAGATTGAAGATCAAGGCGGTATCCAGGCCTGTCAGGCCGGTGACTGCTGCTATAAGGAGTTTCCAGTGACTACAACGGTTGTAAAAGGTCAGAACGAAAAAGGTCAGCGTCTCCGCTCGATGGAATTCGAGAAGCTGGTGCGGCAGGCTGCCGCCTCATCCGCCGACCTGCTGCTTGAGACGTACGGCCAACATAATATCGGCATCCGCCTGCAACGGCAAGACGGCCTGAAGATTACCGTCAAGGGACCGTCCGGCCAGAGGCTCGGTTGCATGGGGATGCCCGGCACCACCATAATCTGCGAGGGTGCCACCTCCGATGATGTCGGCTATCTCAACATCGGGGCGGAAATTGCGGTTCTCGGCGATGCCACCAACGGCGCCTGCAATGCCATGGCCAACGGCAAGGTATTTATCGGCGGCTCCATCGGCGCTCGCGGTCTCAGCATGACCAAGTGGAACCCGGAATACACGAGGCCGGAGTTGTGGGTTCTCGGCTCCGTCGGCGACTCCTTTGCCGAGTTCAACTGCGGCGGAGTGGCGGTGGTTTGCGGTCATAATCCGAAGAATCCCGCCAACGTGCTCGGCTATCGCCCCTGTGTCGGCATGGTCGGTGGCACCATCTATTTCCGCGGCAAGATCGACAACTCCTACCCGAAAACCAATGCCAAACTCATTGCCCCAAGCGATGAGCAATGGCAATGGCTGACCAAGAATATCACCGGTTTTCTCGAAAAAATCCGCAAGCCCGAACTGCACGCGACCCTCACCATCAGGGAAGAATGGCATATCCTCATGCCCATTACTCCGCAGGAAAGGGCGCTGATGTTTTCCGGCCCCATGCCGATGGCCGAATTCCGCAACGAGCATTGGAACAAGGCCTTTGGCGGCGACCCCCTGCGCGATCTTGCGCCGGGTCTCGATCGCAGCCGCATCGATGTCATTGTCAGCGGCGAGCTGCGCCGCAAGAAACCCTACTGGGCCAATTGCGAATCGGCGGCACCGTGTACCTACTACTGCCCGGTGCATATCCCCACCGTCGACAGGTTGCGGCTCATTCGCGAAGGGCGGATCGAAGAGGCCTACCAGCTCATCCTCCGCTATACTCCGCTGCCCGCCTCGGTGTGCGGCGCGGTCTGTCCCAATCTGTGTATGGAAAACTGCTCCCGTGCAGGCGTTGATGAACCCATTGATATGCAGATTCTCGGCCGGGCGGTAAATACCCTTGAGCCCCCGGCAGTTGCCCCATCACTAGGTAAAAAGGTGGCCGTCATCGGCGGCGGACCGGCCGGCATGAACGTTGCCTGGCAGCTGGCCCTGGCCGGGATTGAAGCGCATATCTTTGAACAGGATGAAAAAATCGGCGGCAAACTCGCCCAAGTGATACCCTGGGAGCGTCTCTCCCAGGCGATCTGGGACCAGGAGGTGAAAAGATTCCTGGCCACGCCGAATATCAGCGCCAGCCTTGGCGTAACGATGACCAAGGAAAAATTTGCGGCTCTCCAGAAAAATTACGATTATGTCGTTATCGCCGTGGGAACCCACACCCCGCGCCGGTTGCAATTCCCCGGCAACGAAAAGGTGCTTGCCGCCCTCGACTTCCTGAAGGGGGCCAAGAGCAAAAAGCCACCGGCCGTCGGTAAAGAGGTGGTGGTCATCGGCGCCGGCAATGTCGGCTGCGACGTCGCCTGTGAGGCCTACCGGCTGGGAGCTGAAAAAGTCACTCTGGTCGATATCCAAAAGCCGCTGGCCTTCGGCAAGGAAAAAGTTGCCGCCGAGGCACTGGGCGCCCAGTTCCGCTGGCCGGTGTCGACCCGGGAAGTGACCGATGCGGGGCTTGTTACCAATACTGGGGAAGTTATTCCGGCCGACACGGTCATCATCTCCATCGGCGATGTCCCGGCCTTGTCCTTTCTGCCCGAATCGGTTGAAACCGTCACCGTCGGCGGAGCCGCCTGGATTGCCACGGACAAGGCCCATGTCACCTCCGACAGCCGGATCCTCGCGGTAGGCGATGTCGAAAGACCGGGCCTTGCCACCAACGCCCTTGGTGCCGGCAAGACCGCCGCCGAATACATTATCGCCCACTGCAAAGGACTGGAATGGAAACCTTTTGCGCAGCAGGTTATTCCGCAAAAGGCTCTGACCATAGCCCATTATATCCCGGTTGCCGTCGGCAGTACGCAACAGGATCAGGCAAATCGCTGTCTCTCCTGTGCCTCCTGCCGCGACTGCCACCTCTGCGAGACCATCTGTCCCACCGGGGCAATCAGTCGTCGAGAGATCGTCACCTCAATGGGCGACGAGCAATTTTCCCTGAGAACGGCCTATGAGTATGTGTCCGATGATAACAAGTGTATTGCCTGCGGTTTCTGCGCCGACACCTGTCCCTGTGGGATCTGGGCAATGAACGCTTTTTAGTACCTTAGAAATTCTTTTCTTGTTTTTTAAGAAAGAATTTCGTGAAGGTACTTATCCCCCCTTGTGGGGGGTTAGAGCCGTTCGAATCAAAGAGAGGACGGAAAGCGCTTCAGCCGGTTGGTTGAAGCGCTTTTTTATCGGATCATCTACGGATCAAGCGGATAGTCACATCATATTTTGCGGTTTCGATATCGGCAGGAAGAAGGCTTGCATCCGGCACCATTATTGTCAGCACCCTGCCTTTTCGTGGATCGACGCCCTGCTTGGTACGCCTTTCTCGCCCGGATGGTCCGGCAATTCCCTTCCTGGGAGGGCGGACATGCAACAACTGGGCTTCGATAAAATTACCGCCTTTTGCCGGTAATTTCTGAGCCTGCGACGGCAGGGGGGGAATGGAACCGATAATAATTTCCATATGCTACACTCCTTCTGTGACGGTTGTAGCAGTAGTAACCCATCTCCCCAAAAACATCAAGAAAAGTTATAATAGCAGCCAGTCATAAGCGACTGCCTCGTGCAAATGTGTGACCATGACCGACCCCTTAAAAAAAATCCTCGAACCGATCAAGGAACTCCAGAATATTCGCGGTATCGATCTGCCCATCGGCCTGGAATTTCTGCAGCTCGTGGTAACCGGCCCGCCTGGTGCGGGAAAATCATATTATATTGAACAGATACGCGGATGGCCCAACGAAGGCTACCTCGATCTGACGCAGCGAAACTGGTGGAAAAATCAATCCCTGGTTTTTCGCCCGAGAGAAGTACACCTTGGCCTGCCTTTTCAGGGCATTGCCGAAGCGGTGACGGTATTCGACAAAGAATATTTGCGCTGCACCGCCCCACCGGCAATAGATTATCCGCGAATTAAGCTCCCCCCGGCCAAGAAATATTTTATCCAAACCGATTGGCGCAACAGATATATTTTTGAATTTCTTATCCCCAGCCCCTCGACCATTTATGAGCAACGCCTGGCACGGCAGAGCGAGGGCTATTTCCCGGTAGACGACAACCTCAGCCTGGAAATGGTCAGGCAGCAGGTCGCCGTCTACAAAGAAGTGGCACTCTATCTGCACCGGGCCGGGCTCAATGTCTACTTGCGGAAAAGCCTCGACAAGCCGCCGATGATCATCGCCGAGAAGGGTGTTGCCAGCGTCCCCCGCTGGACCCTTGATAAAAGCCCCCGCCGGCCAAGCCTGCGGACTGTTGCCGGCTGGAAATGGCTGGCCCTCAGCCGGTACCCGATTCGCTGGATCACCCTCGGCAGCGAGCCTCAGACCCTGGAGAGTGCCGGGCGTATCGCCCACGACGGCAAGAGTTTCGAACTCCTTCTCGGTGATACCCGCCTGCGTTTCCAGCCGGAAATACCTATCGGCAGCAAAAAACACACCAGCCGGAAAAACTGGATCATCAATAGCCACCAGGGCTGTTCGCACAGGACCATCAGTGGCTTCCTCCGCCTCCGCGTCGGGGAAACGATTGTCATTGGTCGAAACCATAAGGAGTTTTGCCAGCTCTTTCAGTTAACCGAAAATGTTGCCGATAAACACGTCAGCGTGACCAACCGCAAAGGCGATCTCATCCTCACGCCTCTGGTCGGCGACCAACCGACACAGGTACAAAGACTCGATGATCTCGACTATCGAGAACAGCTGGAGCGCGGCCGCCATAAGGCCTTGCTGGAGATTGGCAGGCTCTATGGCCAAACACTCCGACCTCTGGCACCGGACTTGGCTCTAGCGACGCTTAAGCAAGTAAACGCCCTCCTTGCCGAAGAGCCTTACCGCCCGAAAAACCTCCAGGGACAACCGGGCGGACTGGTAGAGATACCGGCCGATGCCACCCCGGTAATCGTCGGCGATCTGCATGCCCAGGTCAACAATCTCCTGAAGATACTCAGCGAGAACTGCCTGCTCGATTGTCTTAGAATGAAAACCGCCACCCTCATCATTCTCGGGGATGCGGTACATTCGGAAATGATCCATGAAACCGCAAAATTCGAAACCTCGATGCTCATCATGGATCTGATTTTCCGGTTGAAACTGATCTATCCCGGCAATTTATTCTATATCCGCGGCAACCACGACAGCTTTGATCCGGAAATCGACAAAAACGGGGTTCTTCAGGGAATTCTCTGGCGGGAGGCGCTGCTCAGGCAACGCGGCGAGGCATATGTCCGGGAGATGCAAACTTTTTATGATGCCCTGCCTTACGTTATTCGCTCGGACAGCTTTCTTGCCTGCCATGCCGGACCGCCAAGGGCGACAATCGGCAGAAACGATCTTATCAATATCGCCGGTAATCCGAACCTGGCGATCGAGCTTGTGACCACGCGCATGCAACAGCCGAATCATCCGGGAGGCTACACCAAGGGCGATGTCAAGAGGCTGCGAAAAGGTCTTGAACTGCCGCCGAAAACCCGGTTCATCGTCGGCCACACTCCCATGGACCCCTTCGGCAGCTTCTGGCTGCATGCCGGTTCCATCAAGAATCATCACATCATCTACAGCGCCCATACCGAGGGGCCAAGCATCATCATTCGTACCGGGGATACCTTCAATCCGATCACTTTTCCGGCGGAATCCCTGACCGATATCATCAATGATTTGATGTAAAAACAACCTCTTGCATGCGTATCTCTGGTGCAAACCCGAGGGGGGCTCCGCATTATAAGAAGATTAAATAATCTGTTTTGTTTGACAGGATTCACCCATTCACTGGCGAAACTTTCTCGGAAATGTGTTATTGTAAGAACAGGAGGATATGCCGATGATAAGAGAACAACAAATCAGCCATAATTTAAAGGCCGTTGCGAATGCCGTGGCGCAGCAAACGCTTGAAGGCTTGGAAGTCCCGCCGGATGTTGTCGAAGAGATGAGACGAGCCGCTAGGGGCGAAATTAAGATCGAAGAAGGCATCCGCAACACAATCCGCAGGTTCACGCATGTCAAAGTACGAGGGGAACGATCATTACCTTGATACCGAAACAGGCATTCTCAAGAATAAGCTCGGCATTGGGGATGAGGATGAGCTAAAGGAGGCCGAGGCCTCTTTGTTGGCTTGGCGTAGTTTCCAGCTTGCTGAAAATCCAATCGAAGGTCGTTTTGACCTTGACCACCTTAAGGCGATTCACAAGCACCTGTTTTGTGACGTGTACGAATGGGCGGGGGAACTCCGAAATATCGACCTTTCCAAAGAAAACAGTTATTTTGCCAACCATAAACATATTGTCAGTGCGGCACGCCCGGTGTTCGAAAAGTTGGCCGAGGAAGGTTTTCTGCAAGGATTGGATGCTGCCGCGTTCAGTACACGGGCGGCCCATTATCTTGGAGAGATCAACGCACTTCACCCTTTCCGTGAAGGGAACAGTAGGGCACAACGAGAATTCATCAATCACTTGGCATTCAGAAATGGCTACTTCATCGAATGGAAAAACATAAGCCAAGATGACATGATGCAGGCTTCAATAGAGTCCTTCCATCGCGCCGACTACACAGTTTTTGATGTGGGATTTTTGTGTGACGGCAATTTCAAGGTTTTCTCAAGAAATAATGATTTATTGCGAAAATACTTTGCACATTGTAGGTTTTTTGAAGAATATTTGCCGCACCCCCTCAAGCGAGCCGTTAGGTCAAAGTAACAATATACGCTGAAGGCTATCAACTGTGAAAACCCCAATCTATATAGACAGCTGTGCCTGGAATTATCTCCACGATAACTGCATAGATTTGGTGAAAGAGTTACCATCGGACCAGTACGCTATATACATGACACGGGAAGTTGAAATTGAAATTGACAGTATTCCAGACGAGGCTAAATCTGGCGGAGTTGATAAGAGATCGTTAAAGAATTACATTCAAAGAAACGTGAGCCGACTGCCTGTTAGCACAACATGCATTTTTGGCTTCGAAACCATGGAACCGGACGACACGCCCTCTAAGACGCAGGTTTACGGTGGTTTTAATGTGGGTACGTTTGAGTCAAAAGAGGATCAAGCATTTTACGCATCTCCTGAAATCAAAAAGCAATTGCTCGGTAAGTCCAAAGCTGGTTCAGGGTTAGGCAAGAACGAAGCTGATGCGTCTTTAGCGGTTCGTGCGAGGGATGCTGTCGTTTTGACAAACGAGAGGCCGGAAAAAGCGGGGCCATTAAAAAGTGCGGCAAAACGCGGTGACAAGGTGGTCTATCTTGCAGCCCAGGTTGAGCCGAGCGGTCTTTCGCTGGGGCAATTTCTAGCAACAATGTTAGATACCTAACAAGTCAACAAACCTGACCGGAATAAAACGCGTTCTTAAAGAGGGCCACACCTCGGCCGGTAGGTTGTTTAACCGTTAGCGCAATTTACTCGGAACCAATATGAGCGATGATATCCAAAAATTCACTATGGCTTTATTTGCTAGGCTGTCAAAACTCGACCTTCTTTTATTGCAGTGCCAACAACTCTACTCTAGCAAGGAAACTGTCTCAGTTCTAAATGATACGGCAGGTCTTTTTTTTAGCATTATTCAAGAGCAGCTAATGGATTCTATATTGCTTGGAATTAGCAATATTACTGATGCTGAGAAAATAACTGGAAAAAATAATTTGACCATAAAAAAATTGCCCGACATGATGCCAGATGAGTCATTAAAGGCTGAAGTTAAAGAGTGTTGTGAGAAGGCTGTTGAAAGCTCTTCATTTGTCAGAAGTCATAGAAACAAGCGAATCGCACACTTTGATGAAGTCTACCACCTAAGTTCAGTGCCAATAGTGCTAGATATTGCCACATTTCAAAAAGTTGAAAATGCTCTGGAAAATATACATTCTGTTCTTGATCTAGTTTCTACAAAATGTTTTTTCACCGGCTTAGATCGGCAGTTTATAGGGTTAAGGGGTTCTGCCAATGAGCTAGTTGCAAAGCTAAAGTATCGCACTTGCACATCGTTCCAGCAGACCAGTTAAAGCGGGCAGCTGAACTTTACTTTATTGTTCCTTAGCTTGCCCCCCATTCAAACAAAATAATTCATTCTGTCTAATGTTTGTAAAGGTATTTGGATACCCGTAACCGGTTGGTCATACTGTCGATTACTGCCCCCGCATAGCCAGCATGAAATCGCGCCAGATCGGGGTGGCGGCCGCCCCGCCGCTCTCCCCCGTGCCCATCGGCTCATTGCCGTCGTTGCCCACCCACACCCCGGCTGTATAGGTATCGTCATAGCCGATAAACCAGGCATCACGGTAATCGTCGGTGGTTCCGGTCTTGCCGCCACCCACACCCGGCACCTCCGCCGCCGCCTTGCCGGTACCTTCGGTTACCACAGAACGCAGCATGCTGCGCATCTGCGTCAACACTCCGGGATCAAGCACCCTCCGGCGTTTATAATCCTTTTCAGGGGAGAACTGCGTGCCATCGGCAAGGAGTATTTTGTCGATAAATGACGGCTCGATATAGGTTCCATCGCCGGCAAAAGGGGTATAGGCGGCGGTCATCTGCAGGATCGACACCTCGGTTGTACCAAGTGCCAGGGAGAGATTTGGCGGCAGGTCCGGGCCAAGGCCTACACTCCGCGCCAGTTTATGCACGTCCTTATAGCCGATGGTCTGCATCAGCCGGACAGTGGCGGAATTGAGCGAGTGGGTCAAGGCATCGGCGAGGGTGGTTACGCCGTGATACCGGCCGGAGTAGTTATGCGGAGTCCAGGCCTTGCCATCCTTGCCGGTAATGGTCAGAGGACTGTCATCGATGGGTGAAGTGGAAGACCAGCCCTGACTAATAGCAGCCGCGTAGACAAAAGGTTTAAAGGTCGAGCCCGCCTGGCGCTTTGCCTGAGTGGCGCGGTCAAAGGGGGAGAGGGAGAAGGAGGTGCCGCCGATCGCCGCCAGGACCTTGCCGCTGGCGGTTTCAATACAAACGAGGCCGCCCTGGAGCAGCGGATCGACCTCGCTGCCGGCTAGAGTTTGCCGGGCGAAACTGGCCCGCACGCCCTTGCGTACGGCCACCGCCCCCGACTCCTGCATACCCGAGTCAAGATGAGTGTAGATCCTTGCCCCGGCGGTCTGCAGCGGCACGCCGAGCAGCGCCCGCACCCGTCGCTTCACCACCTCAAGATAATAGCCGTTATCGTCGGTTGCCTGCTGACTGCGAGGGTTCAAATGAATCTTTTCTTCATAGGCCAACTGCGCCGCCTCGGTGCCGACATAGCCGTCGGCCGCCATCCGGTTGAGAACATATTTCTGCCGCTCGACGGCCCGGTCCAGATGATCAAAGAGGGAATAGCGGCTCGGAGCCTGGGGCAGGCCGGCCAGAAGTGCGCACTCCCCGAGGGTAAGCCGGGACGAGCTTTTGCCGAAATAGATCTGCGCCGCCGCTTCCACCCCGTAGGCCCCTTCACCGAGGTAGATCTGGTTGAGGTAGATATGGAGGATCTCTTCCTTACTCATCAGCTTGTCGATCCGCCAGGCGAGGATGGCTTCTTTAAATTTGCGGATATAGGTTTTTTCCGGGGTCAGCAGCAGCGATTTGATGACCTGCTGGGTAATGGTTGAACCGCCCTGGCTCTTCGCTCCATCAAGAAAGTTTTTGCTTGCCGCCCGTAGGACGGAAAAAAAATCGAGCCCCGGGTGCTCGAAAAACCGGCCGTCCTCGGCGGCGACAAAGGCCTTGGGCAAGAAAGGCGCCATTGCCGAGAGAGGGATGACGGTTCTATCCTCGATAAACATGCGATCGACAATCCGCCCGTGCCGATCATAAATAACCGTTGCCTGTGACGGATTGTAGCTGGCGACGGCACTGATATCGGGAATTTTCAGGCTGATGAGGAAGTACAGCATGCCCCCGAGAAAGGCGGTCTGCAGGAGACAGACAACGATGAAAAAAATGGAGATGTGTTTTTCCGTATAGACGCCGCGACTGTCGGTTGCCCCAACAGCTGGTTTGTTCTCCGGATCGTTTGGTTTTGCTGATGACACTGTCGCAATACTCATGATAAGGCGTCGAGGTGGAGCTTTGATTGTTAAGCCGTTAAGCAAAAATAACTCGAACCATTTCATTAAAAACGACATAAGGAGCCGTAACGAAATGGAATAAATGTTTAAGTTATTTCGTAACGGCTCCTAATATTTCCGAAAAGTGCCCCGGATCTGATCACCCCAGGCCGGTGGAACCCCAGCCTCGCCGGCATGGTCCGGCCAGCGCGCCACGGCGGCAAAGACCTGCTCGACAATGGCCTCGGCCCGCCCGCGCTTCATCGCGGCCGTCCTGGCGCAGGCGGCGAAATCCTCCCGCAGGAAGCCGTCACGTTTGCCGTTCATGGTCATCTGGTGGCTCGCCGTCCAGGTCCCGGCAGGATTGTAACTATACGTCAGATCAAAGGCGGGAGCAAGCGACCAGCGACCCTCCTTATCCATCAGGAAGGCGATATTTTTCACATGGTCATCCTGATTGCGGGCGACGACATTGAAGGCCATCCGCCGAAACTGCTCCTCGATCGCTGCCATCGGCAGGCCGAGCTGTCTGATGACCAGCAGCGCCTGCTCATAGGCATAGGCCCCGGCAAGATTGAAATCGTAATGAGCCATCGCCCCGAGCGACTGCATATGCAACTTTTTTCCGCCAGCCAGGCGATCGAAACGTCGGGTCATAAAATGCCGCCGACCGTTTTCTGCAAAAAGCCGGCACTCGCTCATGGCAATTCCGGCGTCGACCGCCATTTTGGCATAGGCGTATTCGAGGGCCCCGAAGCCCTTCGGATCTTCCAGTTCCTTGTCCCTGTTGCCGCCGACACCATCGAATTTCAGTAGCCAGTACTCAAAGCCCTCGCCGGCCGGGATCTGCCCGGAACGAACCTCATTGGTCGTGGGGTTCCAGGCAATGACCGCCTTGGCCCTGGCCCCGCCCGCTGAGGTCCCGACCCGGAGGATATCCTGCAGCGCCCGCTCCCTGTCGGTGTCGGCAAAGGAGGCCGTGAAATGACTGCGCTTAGTCAAGATCTCCGTTGCCAGATCGATCAACCTATCAATTTGAATACGTGTTGCCTGCCGGGTTCTCGGGCCGGTCGCCGGGACAAACTCCAAGGCCCCCATGCCCCGCGCACCGGTATAACAGAGGCGCTCGACGGCGCCCAAGGATTGCGGTTGCCGCCCCTGGCTTGCCAGCCAGGCGTCAATCAAGGCATTACCGAATTTATCGGGGAGCGAATCCGCCAACAGGCCGGGAAGTCCGTGAAAGGTCTTGCGCGACAGGGCCGGAAAGGAATAGACCCTGGTGGAGAGCGGCATCGTCAGCGGTGCAATCTCGATACCGCTTGCGGCAAAGGTCGGATCATATTCAAAGGCCGCAACATCCTCGCCATCGCCAAGGGAGACCGCGCCGACCCTGCGTCCCCACATCCTTACCTCGGCGACCGTCGTCATACCTTCTCATCCCAGGACCACGGCTTGCCGGAACGATCCGGATGACGAACCGATGAGGCGCGTTGCCGCACCTTCCCCTGGAGTTTCAAGAGATCCATCGGCCGGGGACCGGCCTCGGGGAGCAAATGATCCAGTCCGGAAAGAAGACCGAGAACCCGCAACACCCGGATAAGGGTCGAGAGCTGCACCGAGGCCCCTGCCTCAATCCGCTCCACGGTGCGCTTCGAGACCCCGGCCTGCTCCGCCATCTCTGCCTGGGTTAACTGACGATCGATTCGTTGACGGGCGATACGCCGCCCTATTTCTACAAGGATTGTTTCATCAGTTAAGAGTTTTGATGTTTCCATATTCGCCTTTTTTGTCGATTAAATGGCATTTTTTATTATTTTATCGACATATATTGCGAATTGCAAATTATTTATTCCGGATACCGCCGACAATGGCTGTCGTACGGCAGTTTGTTGTCGAGGCTGTTTGCTTTTGCTGATGGCACTGTCGCAACACTCATGGTAAGATTTCGCCTCTGCGGGCGGCAAGAACGGCTTGCCGACCACTGTAACATCTGCCCATCAACTCTCAACAAGAAAATCGGCATCATGGCGAAAATCCGTATTCTCCCCGAACAGCTGGCCAATCAGATCGCCGCCGGCGAGGTGGTGGAACGACCGGCCTCGGTGGTTAAAGAACTGCTGGAGAACTGTCTCGACGCCGGGGCAAACCGCATTGAGGTGGAGATTGAAGGCGGTGGCACCCGCCTCATCCGGGTCATCGACAACGGCTGCGGCATGGATGAAGACGACCTGCTCCTCTGTCTCGAACGGCACGGCACATCGAAGCTGAGGGCGGAGGAAGATCTAGCGGCCATAGCCACCCTCGGTTTTCGCGGTGAGGCCATTCCCTCCATCGGCTCCGTCTCGCAACTCACCCTAACTTCAAGGCCGGCAGAGGCACCCTTGGGCACCAGGGTTGTGCTGCATTACGGCAAGCTCATCAAGGCCCATGAAATCGGCTGCAGCTACGGCACAAGCTGCGAGATTCGCAACCTCTTCGGCAACACCCCGGCGCGCCGCAAATTCCTCCGTACCGTGCGTACCGAACTGGGGCACATTGAGGATGTTGTGAAGAATTACAGCCTTTGTTCTCCCACCACCACCTTCATCCTGAGAATCGACGGCCGCGACACCCTCTCCCTCGACCGTAGCCAGACACTCGCGCAACGCCTGGGGATGATGATGCACTATGACGGACCTTTTATCGAGGTGGGCAGCGATGGCAAAGCGACCGACGGTCGGGCGATAAGCGGCTTTCTCCTGCCGCCGGAAAAAGTTACCCTCGGTCCCGCCCGCCTGCGGGTCTTTGTCAACGGCCGGGTGATAAGAGACAGAATGATCCTCCATGCAGTGACGGAAGGGATGCGCGGCTTTCTCATGAAGGGCAAAAACCCCTCCGGCCTCGTCCATCTGGCCATTCCGCCGGCCGAGGTCGATGTCAATGTCCATCCGGCCAAGCATGAGGTCCGCTTTCGCAACGCCCGGGAAGTCCACGAGTTCATCCAACAGACCGTTGCCAAGGCCATGCGGGACCAACAAGCAGACATGAAAATGACGATTTTCGGCATGGACCGCAGCAGCGAGACGACCGCCATTCCGCTTGATTCCGATCTTGTCGATGAACAACCGGCATATTTCTCCGGCATCTCGTCCCTTACTGCAGTCGCCAAGGACAGCCCGCCCCAGCCGGCAAACACCTCCCCGGTGCACCCGCCTGTTCCACGCCCCGCGGCTGTACAGGCGCAACGCCCGCAATCCCTTTTGACTACGGCTGAACCCCTGCCCAAGCCGATCTCCCGTGAAAACGACTCTCCTGCACCGCAGATCCCGGCAAGCGAAGCAACCCGGCCAACCGCACACAACCTTCTGGTTATCGGCCAATATGATAATTTGTATATTTTTTGCCGCAATAGTGAAGGCCTTCTGGTCATTGACCAACATGCCGCCCATGAACGGCTGCTGTATGAAAAGCTTCGCCGCCAGTATCAGGCGGCGACCATCGTCCGCCAGACTCTCATGTTCCCGGTGACGGTCGAACTCTCCCTTTTCCAGACCCGGCTGGTGGAAAAATACGGCGAGGAAATCGATCGCCTCGGCTTTTCCATCCGCGATTTCGGCGGCAACACCTTTATAATTTCAGCCATTCCCGCCCTTGCCGGCAACACCAGCCCCGGTCCTCTTTTTTTTGATATTCTCGAACAATTCGGCAGCGAAAACTGCGGCGGCGACACCGGCGGTTATCTTGACACCGTCCTTGCGACAATGGCCTGTAAGGCAGCAGTCAAGGCCGGAACTTCATTAAATGCTCAAGAGATCGACAAACTGCTGAGTGAAATGGCCAGAGCCGATCTCTTCTCCCATTGTCCCCATGGCCGCCCGGTGGTCAAACAATTCAGCCGGGATGAGGTTAAAAAATGGTTCTATCGAACCTGACATTCCCTTCAAAACCTCCTCTGTATGCACTCCAGGCAGAGAAAAAGTGTGCAACAATGAGTGGAAGGTGGGAAATTTCCGGTACTAGGTTACTCCCTTTCCCTCAATATTTTAAGAATATATTATGCTATTTTAAGTAGATACATTAATGGCACGGGTTTTGCTCAAGAGTGGCGAGATTGTTTTCATCATGATTCCGTCACCCTTCACCAGAGAGGAGAGCCCTGCCATGAACAAAGCGTTACCGGCCATCATTTTTGCAGTCTGCCTTGCAATCCCCTGCAAAGTTTTAGCCCTTACCATTCCGGAAAGCTCAAAACCTCCCGCTCCAGCCATCATTTACTCGCCGAAAAACTCGGAAATCCTCATTTTCCGAGGCACAATACAAAAAATCGAAGACGGAGACGGAACCGCTTTGCGTACCGAGAAAGCTGTCTATCCCCTCCTTGGGGGCGATTTTGCGATGATCATTGGTGAGGAAGTCAATATCATCGGCAAAATGGTGCACGAGGGTGATGTCGAGAAAATTGCTGTCGCCCGAGTACAATTCGAGAGGGAATAATCCTGTGCCCCGTTTGACGGGATAAGTACCTTCACGAAATTCATTTTTAAAAAAGCAAAAAATGAATTTCTAAGGTGCTAATTTACCGGAAACACAATCCGGAACACACTGCGTCAATAATCATTTTATTTCTATTCCCGGACCGGGAAACGTGTTACCATCAGCGGCGAAAAATGCTTTGCCCGATGAGCTGTTCGACTCCGAATGGCTCATTTAAAAATTCGCTCAGCTGTAACACATGATCCGCAAACTCTCTCCCCACCGGCTTTGCTGCCTTGCCGTCCGACAACGGTCAATGGTTCTCCCCTTTCTCCTTTTGCTCCTTCTTTGCTCCGCCTGCGCCAGACCGACAACAACCAAGGTCATGGAAACCACGGCTTACTGTGGCTGCTCCATTTGCTGCAGTTGGGAAAGAGGCAGCCGGCAATGGCTGAAGCTTGATTTCTGGAACCGTTATGTCGCATCCGGTGCCCACAAGGGTGCCCCCTACAACGGCTTGACCGCCAGCGGCACGGTGCCCTACGAACCGGAGGAGGGACTCTTTTCCATGGACAGTCTGTCACGACCATGGCTGATCCCACTTCGACTGGTCCTTTTTCCATGGTACCTGTTGCCCCGTGACGGCACTCTTGCCGCCGACACCAAGTATTACCCCTTCGGCACCCGCATGTATGTCCCCGGTTATGGCTGGGGAACGGTTGCCGACCGAGGCAAGAAGATCAAGGGCCCGACCCGGCTCGATCTGTTTTTCGAATCCCATGACGACGCCCTCGAATGGGGCAAGAAAAAGCTCCGGGTGGCTATTGAACGTCCTCTTTAGAGCTTAGAAAATTTTCTATGAAGCTTTTGCCCCTGACCGTCCTGCGGGTCTTTCTCCCTTTCGCCGCCGGGTATTTCCTCTCTTACCTCTACCGGGTGGTGAATGCGGTGATCGCCTCCGATCTCATCGCCGACACCGGCATCGGCCCCTCAGCCCTCGGTATGCTGACGGCGATCTACTTTATCACCTTTGCCTCCTTTCAACTGCCCTTAGGCGTCCTCCTCGACCGCTTCGGACCAAGAAAGGTCGAATCGATACTCCTCCTTTTTGCCGCCCTTGGCGCCATCATCTTTTCCAGGGCCGAACATCTTGCCGGCCTGGTTGGCGGCAGGGCCTTTATCGGCCTCGGCGTGTCCTCCTGCCTGATGGCCTCCTTCAAGGCATATACCCTGTGGTTCCCAAAAGAAAAGTGGCCGCTGGTCAACGGCCTGCAAATGGCCGCGGGTGGACTCGGTGCCATGGCGGCCACCTCTCCTGTCGAAACGGCGCTGCAGTTCACCGACTGGCGTGGCGTGTTCACGGGTCTTGCCCTGCTTACCCTGGTCGCTGCCGCCGCGGTTTTTGTTGTTGTCCCGGAAAACAGATCGGTTGGCGGCAACAGGGAAAATCTGCAGGATCAACTTCGTGGAATCAGGGAAATTTTCACCAGCCGGATTTTCTGGCGGACCGCTCCCCTGACCACCGCCTCCCAGGCAGCCTTCATGGCCATCCACGGGTTGTGGGCCGGACCATGGTTGACGCATCTCGGCAAACTCGGTCGTACCGAGGTGGCCGGGGTGCTTTTCTGGATGGCTGTGGCCATGGTTGCCGGTTACATAACTATCGGCAGTCTGGCTGCAACACTCAGCAGAAAAGGTATTGCCGAGGCAACCATCGGCGTCGTCGGTATGACTCTCTTCATGGCTATCCAATTCTTCCTGTTGTTGAACCCTGCCGGCTGGGTCGTGCCTCTGTGGCTCGCCTTCAGCTTTCTCGGGACCTCGGGAATTATCATTTATTCCAGCCTGTCCCAGGCCTTCCCGGTACATTTATCCGGCCGGGTAACGACCGCCCTCAATCTCCTGGTATTCGTCGCTGCCTTTGCCGGCCAATGGGCCATCGGGATCATCATCGACCTGTGGCCTACGGGCGCCGGCCAACCTCTTGCCGCCGCCGGCTTCAATACCGGATTCGGGTTGCTGCTCGTCCTGCAGGTCGCAGGCCTTGTCCACTACCTCTTCCCCGCACTGTCCCGACTGTCGCCAAAAATCGTCTAGTTTTTCTATGGATAGCACCAACGACGCAGTAGATAATCTGCTATAAAAAGGCTTGACAGCACAAAATATTGCATGTAATTTGTTAAACAATGTCGCCCAATCTCGGAAAAACTCTCCTGCTTTATACAGCGTTTTAAACAAGATGGAGGGGGCGAGCCGGTTGAAAAACCGAAACATTGGCACAGACAACATCATGAGCATAAGCAGAATCCGTTAATATGTGACAGACCTTTGGTCATAAGGACAGATTGAATGTTTATATCCGAAACCATCCAATATGCCATCTCGGGAATTACCAGCGGCAGTATTTACGCCATCGTCGGCATTTGCTGGAGTACCGTGTTCCTCATCAGCGGCGTCCTCAATTTCAGCACCGGGGAATTCGTGATGCTGGGCGGGATGCTCACCTGGCTTTTCATAAGTTGGGGCTTCTCGCTGCTGCCTGCCATATTTTTTGGAGTGGCATGTACAGTTATCGTCGCCATGTTGATGGAGCGAATCGTTATACGACCCGTTCGCTATCCCTCGGAAACCACCTTCCTTCTTATTACCACGGCAGCCGGCTCGGTCATTCGTGGAATCGTCCTCATCGCCTGCGGCTCCGACACCCGGCATATCGAACCATTCCTCGGTTCAAGCCCTATCATGATCGGCGATGCCGTACTCCTGCCCCAGGTCATCATCGTGGTCAGCGTGCTCGTTCTCATTGCCGGCGGGCTGGTCATGTTCCTCGACCACACCTTATTCGGCAAGGCGCTCAGAGCCTCTTCCATTAATCAGGTCGGCGCCCGTCTGATCGGCATAAAGATCAATAGAGTTCGCCTCTTCTGTTTCGGCCTGGCGGGCGGCATGGGTGCCATCGCCGGTATTGTCATCGCTCCCATCGAGTTCACCGGTTATAGCGTCGGACTGATGGAAGGCCTCAAAGGCTTGGTGGTTGCCCTCCTCGGGGGATGGACCATCCGCGGAACCGTAGTTGCCGGCTTGGCCTTGGGTTTGCTGGAAGGTTTGGGAGCCGGCTTCATCTCAACCGGCTGGAAGGATGCCCTTGCCCTTTTTGTGATGCTCACCTTCTTGATTATTCGCACTCTTGATCTGACCTCAATCAAAAAGTTGGTGTATCGCCATGAATGATAGGTCCTTTAAAACTGAAATCTCAATTGCTGGCTTTGCGGTAATAATCGTCCTTTTGCCTTTGATTGTCAAAGGCAACTACTTCGTCAGCGTCATGAATCTCGTGGCCATCTATGCCGTTCTTGCCATGGGCATGGGTCTGTTGATGGGACAGGCGGGCCTCATCTCTCTGGCCCATCCGGCATGGTTCGGCCTTGGTGCCTATATCTCGGGGATTCTTGCCGCGAGAGGCATCCTCCCCGCCTGGGCGACGCCCTTTGTCTCGGCAGTTGGCGTAGGCATCGTCGCCTACGTGGTTGGCGCCCCCGTCTTGCGACTCCGAAGCTATTATCTTGCCTGTGCCACTTTGGCTCTCCTGCTCATAACCCAGATTGCTGCCGGGCAGCTCTCGGACCTCACTGGCGGCCATGAAGGTCTTTTAGGTATTCCCGTACTGACGGTCTTCGGCTTTGAATTCAAGAAGGACCTGCATTTCTACTATCTTTCCTGGGCACTCTGCCTGATTTGCTACTGGTTTTTAGCCAATCTCTTGAACTCCCAGGTCGGTCGCGCTATTCGCTCATTCAACAGCAGCGAAATCGCCAGCGCCAGCATGGGCATCGACATAGCCAAGTACAAACGGCATGCCTTTGTCTTGACCGCGATAATGGCGGGGCTCGCCGGCAGTGTTTTCTGTTTCTATATCCGCCTGGCTATCCCCTCTTCCTTTGAATTCCCCCTGCTCGTCACCCTGATGATGATGGTGGTCATCGGCGGCATACAGGACCTGCATGGTGCATTGATCGGCAGCCTCGCCGTTATCTGGCTCGGAGAATTTTTACGTAACTACATGAAGAATTTCTTCACGAGTATGACCAGTGAAGTGGAAGCGGTATTTTTCGGCATCATCATAATTGTGGTACTTATCTTTATGCCGGACGGCCTGACTGGTTGGATCAACCGGATTCCGTCCTGGGGCAAGAGGCTCTATGAGCGCAAGCAGACTTCAAACCAGTAACCTGGCAGAAAACGTGGGCACTCAACCGGTATTTGAAGTTACCGGGCTGACTAAACACTTCGGCGGTATTCAAGCTCTGAATAATATCAGCTTCCGTCTGCATAAAGAAGATATTACCGCCCTCATCGGCCCTAACGGAGCCGGGAAGTCGACCTTCATCAACGTCGTCGCCGGCAGATTCCAGCCAAGTTCCGGAAAAGTCTTTTTTCAGGGACGAAATATCGCCGGACTCCCTGCCCATGAAGTGGCTCATCTTGGCTTAAGCAGAACCTTCCAGCTGGAAGATCTCTTTACCGGCATGACGGTGCTGGAAAACGTTATGGTCGGCTGCCACGTAAGAAATAAAACCGGTATTCTCAGCGCCGGCTTGCGGTTGCCGTCGACTCGTGCAAGAGAAAAGCGCATCAAAGAGGAAGCCTTCGAGATTTTAAAATTTATCGGACTCGACGACAAGGCCGAAGAGAAGACGACCAAGCTCCCCTTAGGCGAGAGAAAAATGCTTGGGGTGGCTCGGGCCTTGGCGATGAAGCCGCAACTCATGATGCTCGATGAACCGGCCGGCGGCCTCGCCGCCCACGAGGTCGCAAAGCTTACCGACCTGATCCATAAGCTCAAGGAAGAGGGAATGGCATTTATGATCGTCGAGCATAACATGCCCTTCATCATGGCAATTTCCCAACGTATTGTCGTATTAAACTACGGTGTCAAAATCGCCGAAGGTCCCCCCGAAGAGATAAAACAGGATCTGCAGGTGATTAAAGCATACCTCGGAGGGAGTATCTGACCGATGACGGATAGCACTTACAGCCAACCGGTAACATCAAGGACAGGAGAGTGCCAGCTGAGAATTGACGGCATTTCCGCCTTCTACGGAGAGGCACAGGCTTTGAGAGATGTCACTCTCCGCCTCAACAGTCAGGAAATTGTTGCCATCCTGGGCAGCAATGGCGCCGGCAAGTCGACTCTCCTCAGGGTGTTGACCGGACTGTTGAAACATAGACAAGGCCGGATCACCTTCAAGGGAGAAGACATCTCCGGCAAGGAACCCGATGCCGTCATTAAAAAAGGCATCGCCAGCGTTCCCGAGGGGCGGGAACTGTTCGGTCCGATGACAGTGCACGACAATTTGCTCCTCGGCGCGTATACCCTCGATAAGCAGAAGAGAAAAGAACTGAATGATGCCCGCCTAAAAATGATCTTCGACCTCTTCCCGGTGCTGAGGGATCGACTCGGCCAGCGGGCCGACACCCTGTCCGGCGGAGAGCAGCAAATGCTTGCTCTCGGGCGGGCACTGATGGCAAACCCGGTCCTCCTTGCCTTGGACGAACCCTCTCTGGGCCTTGCCCCGATGATGGTCGCCACCATGATGAAAACCTTGAAGCGCCTTTGCAAGGACTACGGACTCTCAATCCTGCTTGTCGAGCAAAATGCCAAAGCCGCCATAGAAATTGCCGACTATGTCTATATCCTTGAACGCGGCGAGGTCAGGGTGGAAGGCGCGGCTTGCTCCATCATGGATGATGCGTCCCTGCAGCGCGCCTATTTCGGCGGCTGAAAGGCCACTGACTTAGTTTTGAATTTGCTGCGACTACCTTTTTTTGAACATTGACGGAACCACCACACCAATGGTCATGACCATTCAATCCTTACTCTGGAGGTAAAGAAACATGAGAAGACCGGTATTATCAGTTTTTTTGACCTGCGCGATCGGCTGCGCACTCGTTTCGGGACTTGGCTACGCTGGAGATATGGCGCCTTACAAGATCGGCATATGCGTTTCTCTTACCGGCCCGGCGGCAAGCATTGGCGAGCCTGAAAGAAACGGCGCATTGGTAAGGATCAACGATATCAATGCAGCTGGTGGGATTAACGGACGAAAATTGGAGGCTGTGGTCGACGACGAGCAGGGAGCGCCCGACAAAGCGGTTATCGGCACCAAGAGACTCATTGATGTTGAGAAAGTAGTGGCTCTGGCCGGCTATGAATACTCGGGAGCCGCAATGGCAGCAATCGTCCCGGCTGAAGCGGGAAGCACGCCCATGGTCGTAGGTTGCGTTACCGAGAAAACATGGATGCCGACGAAGAAATGGACCTTTTCCGTAGTCCCTCGCCAGAAGGACGCCTACAATATTATTCTCGACAGTTTTCTCCAGCAAGGCGCCAAAAAAATCGCCTGCATCTATGTCGATGCCGCCATGGGACAAATGGCTCGTGAGGCGCTGAGTTATGTAGCCGATCAAAGGGGTATCAAGCTCGCCGTTGAGGAAAAATATTCTCTCGGAACCTCGGACATAAGCCCGCAAATCACCCATATCAAGTCAGCAGGAGCCGATGCCATCTTTATCGGCGGCTATGTACCGGATGCCGCCATGGTAGTTAAGACTGCCAGAGCCTTAGGCTTTACCGGCATTATCGGCGGCGACCAGGCGGTTCTCGGCCCGGAATTCATAAAACTGGTAGGCAAGGACGGAGAGGGCTTTATCACCACCACGCCGAAGGCCTTGGTAGCCGGCGAGCTTGATGAAAGCGACCCGCAAAAGAAAGTCGCAACCGACCTCTATGAAAAATACACGAAAGAACACGGGGTGTTCGCACTTGGCGGCGTCCATGGCTGGGACACCGTCAACCTGATTAGTGAAGCCCTGAAAAAGACCGATCCGAAACTCGATCCCGCAAAGCCTGAAGATGTTGAAAAGATACGAGTCCAGGTTCGCGACAACCTGGAAAACCTTGGCAGCGTAATCGGGCAAAACGGTATCTTTAATATTACGCCCGATAACCACAACGGGCTTGGCCAGAAGAGTCATGTGGCGCTGGTCTTGAAAGATGGTTCATGGAAGAAATACTAGCAGCAGAGATTGTGCCGGAATGAAATAGCTCCAAAGATTCAGGAGCCGTGACGAATTGGGTAATATTTTATCCAGTTCGTTCCGGCTCCTGTTGTCGTTATGGGCGATAAAGACTCTTGACGATTACCGGAGGATGCAATAGATAAGGCAAACCCTTTCTTCTTCCAAGGAACACCCAATCACATTCAACGGAAAGTGCGACCATGACGGAAAGTCGAAGAGTGACCATCATCGGCGGCGGCCTGGCAGGCTGTGAAGCCGCCTGGCAGCTGGCAACGCGTGGCTGCAAGGTGCGCCTCATCGACATGAAGCCGCACCGCTTCAGTCCCGCCCATCACTCAGAAAATTTGGCCGAGCTGGTCTGCAGCAACTCCCTTAGATCAAACGATCCGACCTCGGCGGTAGGTCTCTTAAAAGAGGAGATGCGCCGCTGCAATTCCCTGATCATCGCTCAAGCCCATGCCACCGAAGTCCCGGCCGGCAAGGCTCTGGCGGTTGACCGGGAAAAATTTGCATCGGCAATAAGCGCTCTTTTGGCCGATAATCCTCTCATTGAAATCGTCCGTGAGGAGGTCCTGGCCATTCCCCCGCCCTCCGAGGATCCGACGATCATTGCCACCGGCCCCCTCACCTCCGAACCACTGGCCCAGTCCCTGGCGACTCTTACCGGCAAAGAACGTCTGGCCTTTTACGATGCCATCGCTCCGATCGTTTACGCCGATTCGCTGAACATGGATGTCGTCTACTGCAAATCGCGCTACAACGACGGGCCGGGCGACTACCTGAATTGTCCGATGGATAGAGAAAGTTACCAGCGCTTCATTAGCGAGCTGGCAGATGGTCAGTATATGCCTCTTAAGGATTTCGAGGACGCCAAATATTTTGAAGGCTGTCTGCCTGTTGAGGTCATCCGCTCCCGGGGTGACGAGACCCTGCGCTTCGGACCGATGAAACCGGTGGGACTTGCCGATCCGAAAACCGCTCGGGTTCCTTATGCGGTTGTCCAGCTGCGCAAGGAAAACAGGGAAGGAAGCACCTATAACATGGTGGGTTTTCAGACGAAACTGACCTACCCGGAACAAAAACGCATCTTCCGCCTCATCCCGGGCATGGAGAAGGCCGAGTTTGCAAGACTCGGGTCCATTCATCGCAACACCTTCGTCCTGTCGCCGGAACTCCTCCAGCCAACCCTGCAATTCATTGATAGGCCGGATCTCTTCCTTGCCGGCCAGCTCTCAGGGGTTGAAGGCTATGTTGAATCGGCGGCCATGGGTCTCTTAGCCGGAATCAATGCCGCCCGGATCGTCACCGGCCGCGCCCCGGTTATTCCACCGCCGGAAACCGCCTTGGGCTCGCTGGTCAACCACCTTACCCGTAGTGATCCGAAAAAGTTTCAGCCATCAAATGTCAATTTCGGGCTCTTTCCCGCCTGTCAACAAAAGGTCAACAAGAAGATACGGGGTCTGGAACGTTCGCAGCTGGCACTTGCAAGACTAGAAGAGTGGCAAAAGAGCGAAGATATCTGAGCCCTATACCCCTTCGACAAGAGGATGTTCGGTAAAGCCCCAGTAAGGGTAATCCTGGCGGTAACCGGCAACACGACCGGGGCTATGCTCCCTGCTCGCCACCAGCCAGAGGGTGCTTTTCATCCCCGGCTTGTCTGCCGACTGGCCGTCTTCAGGTAAATCCGGATACAGCACCATGGCATTGTCGGCACTGTATTCGATGTCCCCCGATCCTTTGAAAACCCCGAGGTGCGGCTCCTCCCGGTAGGAACCGGTGGTGCCGCGGGAGAGTTCGGAAATCACTAGGAATGAGACATGCAGGTCGTCGCGCATCGACTCCATCTGCCGCAACCAGGCATCGATGCCGGTACGCCGTTCGGTAAATTCATTGAACGGCAGCTTATGCAAACTATCGATTACCACCACCGTATACTCGCTTTTCGTTTCGTGGCGGATGAAATCGATATGTTTGCGCATCAGTTCCGGGGTCACCTTGCGATCATTGATAACCCGCCAGAAAAAAAGCATTTTTTCAAGATTATTTGTCGCTGCCCGGGCCTTTTGGCTTTGCTCCTCCGAGACGTTTCCCATCCTGAACTGCGCGGTTGACAGGCGGGCCAGACGACAGAGGGTCCGTTGATAGATTTTTTGTCGACCGTTTTCAAAGTCGTAGTAGAGAACCGGTATATTTTTCAAGGCCATTTCCGAGGCTATCTGGATAACGAAGGTCGATTTGCCGACCTTCGGCGCCCCGCCGATAACGTTGATTCCGTGGATACCTCCAACGGCCCTGTCGAAAAGCGGAAACCCTGAGGTGAGGCTTTGGAACTCCTCTCCCTGCTCCTGCTCAAGGGTTTGCAGAAACAGCCGGTATTCCCGTTGTGGGGTAGTAAAAGGTGAGAAGGCGCGGGACTGCCTGACCATCTCACCTACTTTTCCGGCAAATGCCTTACCCGAATCCTTGGCCAAGCGACGGAGGGTGTACTGCTTCGGCGCATTCGGTTGCCAGGTAAGTATCCTCGCCTTGTAGCCGACCCGTGATGCGAGATTGCGGGCCGCGGTCTCCGATTCCAGGGTGTTGCTGATAACGATAAAAAGAGTTTTCACCTTGGCAAACAACGAGGCGGAAAGCTTTTCCAGCGCCGTATAATGGGCTACCGCTACTCCCGGAAAACCGAGTTGTTTGAGGGTCAGGAGGTTTTCTTCGCCCTCGCAGAGAAACAGCGCACCGTCTTCGCAGCGATGTATATCCTCAATATTATAGAGATTGAAGGGCTCGCGGCTGAAATCCTGGTTACCGTGCCAAAAATAATCTTCAATCCGGTCCGGATGCACGCAACGGGCGGAGTAGCAATTACCGTCTTCCTGGAAATAGGGGAACACCAGATAGCGGCCGTTGAATCCGACCTGCATCTCGAAAAGAACGGACCGGCCTATTTCACTTTCTTTGAAGAGGCTATAGAGCGCGTCGGTTATCCTGTCGCGATAGGCGGCCACTTCGTCGTTAATATTTTCCACCGGATATTCCGGTTGCACCCCGGCAGTCTCCTGCTCAGGAATATATCCCGGCACCTCGCTTAAGGCGATGGCGGCCAGGCGGGCGAACCAAAGGGGAAAACCGCCGGGAACACAGCGATTCTGACAGCGAAAATAGCCGTGAAAAAAACTCTGGCGATTTAAAAATACCACCAATCGACCACTTTCATAGCCATGTTCCTTACAAAAAGGACAGGCAACATTCATGGTTTCCTGCCATTCCCCGCCAAGATGCCGCAGATAAAACTGCGAAATGGGATCATTGCCCCGGATCATGGCATCCCTCGCCAAGAACTCTGTCGGCAGGATCTTTTACAAGAGACATGATTCATTGCACCTGCGCTTCGCGAGCGGCAGCTCTGACAATTTCCTGAAGTTTTCTATGGTCCAGTGCCACATCAAATCCGACATGGACGGAATAGTCGTTCTCAACCGCATAGGTGCTGCGAACTGCAAGAATATCACCGACAATCAAGGCGGATTCTCCAGGTTTCTCACCCGCCGGCACCTTCACCTGAACCTTTCGCCCCAGCAGAAGTCGAGCATTTTCTTTTTTGGAGATCCTTACCTGATAGGAAATCCCTCCTACGGAAATATCGGATAATTCAACCATGGCACTTACCCCGATACTTTGGCTACGGTTGTCCACCAGTGTAGTATTCACCCGCCCGGCAACCTTGTGCCGTTCCTGCGTTCTCCGATCCCGTGAACTTTTCCGGACAAACTCATCTATTCTCTCGAACTTACTGCAAAAATCGTGAAGTTTTGATTCAAGACCGGGAAACTCTTCACTCCAATCCCGGAGTATATCCAGTTTCAGGGCAGATATCTGCGAAGAACCGACGCTGGCTGCGGATATGGTCCAAACCGAAGCATCAAAAAAGGTCCCGGCACCAAAGATTTCGCCACTGCCCATGGTCTTTACCAACACCTCTTTTCCCTTGTCTTCAAAGTAGAGTTTGACCTTCCCGGTATTAATGAAAAAAAGTGCGGTCTGCATCGCTCCCTGGCTGACAATAACCTCGCCTTCCAGAAATTTTATATGCTTCTGGGCATGGTACAAAGCGGCAAATTCCTCGGAAGTCAGACATTCATACAACCGGCTCCAGATTTCCAAATGACTCGTGTCGATGGCCGCCATCTTTTCCTGGTCTATGAGTTCGGCCACCTTGATAATGTGGCTGAAAGCGGTCGGGTCAATCTCGATCAGCCACTCACGAAGGTTTTCGGCCTGGACAAAATTACGTATCCGCGCCGATTTTTCTATTAACTGCACCAGCAAACCTATGGCCGCCGCTTTATCACCCTGCGCTAAAAGGGCTCGAACCGTCTGTTCCTGAGGTAACCCGGTGATAATCCTCTGATCCTTTGTCACCTTGCTGAGTTTTGCTGCCTGTTTCAGCGCATTTTTCCGTAATTGCCCAGCCTGTAAATATTTCTTTTTACTCTCCTGAAGATCGTTCTCCAGGTAGAGCAGGGCTTTTTCCGCCTTGTCCCAGACATGGTCGGGAATTTTCTTGGTTGAGCGTTGTCCCCTGGTCCGGAGGAACGACTCAATCCCTTTAAGGGCCGCCGGACTCGCACAACGCCCCAAGGTTTCCAAGAGCTGCAAGAGAATATCGGTACGGTTCCTGTCGCTAAAATTGTCGCTTGCCGCAAGCATTTCAGCAAGATGTGCCGCTACCTCATGGTCGCACAAACCACTGAGGGCATCGATAAGTTGCACTTTGATCAGTTCCGAGGAATCGGCCAAGGCAATGAGGAGCAATCTCTTCCTGCTCTTGCCGCCGATTTTATACAGGCACAGGAAGGCCTCTCTCTGTACTCGAAAATCCTCATGTTTCAAATAGGGGAGAACGCTTTCCGCATCTTCCTCGTGACCAGCCTCCCCCAGTAGTTTGAGAAGATTTCGTTTACCATACCAAGGCATATGTTCCGATAGACGCTCTAGGATTATCGGGGTGAGAAAACTGCTGTTGGTTGTCAGTAAATCGATGATTTTTATGCGGTCGTCCGTGTCTTCGGTATTGATCAGGGATTCTACCAGAAACCTCACAGCTACCGGTCCCTGGAGCACCAAACGATAACCGAGGGCTTCATCCAGAGGGGAGGCCAGACACTCTTCCAAGAGGGTCGGCAGTTTTGCCCGCTGAATTCCCCGATCTTGAATCTTGCCGATTGTCCCTTTGAGGGTCGCCGGTCTCATGATCTGGCCACTGCGGATCATATAAAAAAGGGTAAGGATTACATCGCCACGCCGATTATCACCAAGATTCCAGCTGGCCTGCATCACCTGATGGAGAAAAATGACGATCTTTTCCAAGATTGCTGCTTCGAACGCCCCCCCCCGAACAGTCGCCATGAGAGGCTCGAGGAAAAGGTCTATGAGAGCGATATGTCCGTCGGCGACGAGTTTTTCCCCTATGATAACGGTGCTGGTAAGCACGGTATCGCCAACTGTTTCGCCTTCTTGGCGAAGATGTGCAGCGATTCTTTTAAGGAGTGTTTCGGCATCCTTATCGGCCTTCGCCGCAAGCTTTTCAGCCACCGCTTCCGGGAGGTACTGCAGCAGCTCCTCACTCTTCAGTGGGTTGAGATTTCCTTGCAACAGGCCATGAATTCCCGCCTCGATGCGGCGTTTCTTGCGCGCCGCTTCACCTTCATGAATCAGTGACCGTGCCTTTTCCGTGCTGAAAAATTGTTTGCCTTTGCCGGTATTCATGAGCCGCAACATGGCCTTGCCGAAAAACTCCACCCTAGGCGATTTATCGCCGGCAACGAGTCGTGCCTTGGCAAGCTGCTCACGGAAAAGAACAAAAATGCTGTTGAGATTTTCGGTGGTCAGAAATCCGATCAAGCCGTCATAGAACTTCTCCCCAAATCCTTCAGGAAACTCCTGGCACAACAGAACGCACAGCGCAGGTTCCCGCAGATTTTCAACGAGAATACGGGCAAGACCAAGACCGACCTGGCGAAGCCCCATTTCACTGATCGCAGCCTCTGCGCCGTGCAGCATCGCAGGAAAAAGTGGCGATGCAATCATTGCCCCGGTTTTGAGAATATCTTGGAGAATATGACCGACACCTGCAGCCAGAAGATCGACCGCGGAATCGGTGTTGGCCAGACTTTTGCTTAGTTCGGCCTGAATTGTCGGCCTCTTGTCTCTGCCACAGAGACAGGCCAGCAGTTCCGGTCGAACCTTGACTAGTTTTCGGGACCTTGATTCGGTCGATTGCGGGGTCTCGTGCTTTTCGCGAGGGTCTTCTTGCTCATCCGGAAAATAGCTCGCCAGGCCGAGGCCGGTGATGAAAGCCATTCCTCCGCCGGCTTTCCGGGTTTTTTCAAGAGGGGCATTAAAGACATAGAGAATCTGGCCAAAGGCAAACCGGTCCATGTCGGCACCGAGCAGCAGTTGCGGCAAACCAAGCATGCGCAGTTGCCGAAAAACCACCAAATTGGGAAAGGAATCAAGCGTTTCTTGATCTATAGGCTGTTCGCAAAGACAGGGGGAATCGTTTTTAAAGGAAAAAGTCAGAGGTCCTTGCTCACGCAGAAAGAGCTTCAAACCTTTATAGCCTCGCTCTACGGCATTGGCGGTCTGCGGCGCTTCCGGCGGATAAAGACGGCTCGTCACAATCGCGTTATTCAGCAATTTCAGCGCGTCGACACTCTTTCCCTGCTGCAAAATCTGACCCATTGTTTGCCACCGCTAATCAATACCTGCACCTGTTTCTATGACAGTCAGAATCTCTCTCCGAACAAAACGGGCATGACGGTAAGTCATTGCCGTTCAACGACAACAACCTACAAATTACGGATCTTATTAACCAATACACACCCCAACCAAAAATGTCAACTCGTCTTACTCGCCGTACCGGGCGATCGGTAAAGCCGGTTCGATAACGCCATATTCATGAAGCACTTGTAAGAGTTCGCAAAGAGGCATACCGACGACATTCGAATAGGACCCTTCGATAGATTGCACCAGGCACGCCCCTTTGCCTTGAATCGCATACGCTCCTGCCTTGTCGAGACTTTCACCGGTAGCTACATAGGCGCGAGCCGTGACTTCGGAGAAGGTCGCAAAACGCACCTTCGTCGTAACCGATCGGGTAACTTCCACTCGTCGCCCGCCATGGGTGACACAAAAACCGGTCCGGACACAGTGTTCCCGCCCGGACAAGGCCATGAGCTGGCCCACGGCATCCTCGTTATGCGCCGGTTTGCCGAGTATTTTCCGGTCCAGACAGACAATGGTATCACCGCTGATTATCCATGCTTCGGGAAAAGATGCCCTTACCACCGCCGCTTTTTCGCGGGCCATGCGGATGACAAAAGTGGTAGGATCCTCATCGATGCCAGGTTGCTCATCAATGGCGGCGGTACGCACAGTGAAATCCAGCCCCATATCGAGCAAATATTGCTGTCGTCGCGGGGAAGCCGATGCCAGGATGATTGCTTCTAAATTATGATACATTTTAAGCATTGCTCGAAGTATTACCGCCTTATAGCAGTTATAACAGATTATAATTTGCAATTACAAGATTTTGTATCTGAAGGAAGCCGAAATCCTCAGGCAGGCCGAGTCGGAAGAATATCAAGGTATCTATTTCCGGGACAGCAAAATCGACTTCGTCGTCAACCGCTACAGCGCCGGGTCCGAACAACAAGCGACTGCTTGAGCAGGAGGCTACGATGCACCTCAATATCGCCGAGACGGTGCAAACCAGCAAGGAATCAGTCCTCGAATATCGTGACCAAAAGGCCGTTCTCATCTATGGATGAGTGCAAAAATTGCACCATTTTGTCGAATCATTTTCAGGGGCTAGGATCAATTCCTGGTTGAACGATTCCAGCGCGGTCATCAAGGAAAAATCGCCGGCCGGTTTTATTTTTCAGAAAGAACCAAAGTTCAAGGCCCTCGATCTTTCCGGCCGCAAGGAGGAATTGCTTTCCGCCGTGGCTGTCAAGCTGCAGGGCGAACTGGGGGATGCTGGACGTAACTGCCCCGACCTGCCCCGATACGGCTGCCACTCTTGCCGCAACGCCGTATATCCAGGCGGATCGCCCGGAGATTCAGGAACTGGCAAAACACATAATAAAGGGCCGCTCCACGCCCATTTTACGAGTCAACCGCTGGAGCACGACACCACTACCAACCAGTTTCCCGCCGATCTCACCTATCTTCGCTTCATTCTTGGCGAGACACAGGAACAAGTTAGGCTCGGCAGCCTCCGCGGTACACTCGGCATCGAACCGCGCGCCGCCCAGGAAAACTGACAAAAATTGTCAAAATAATGACAGGAATTGTACATGCAAGAAGATCTTCTCCACCTTGAAAACCTCACCGGTTACATTCCCGATCACCCATATCTTTATGAAAAGCTCACCGGCGCCGAGTATCTCGGGTTCATCGGCAGCCTTTACAGCGTTTCCGGTCCCGACCCGAGGAAAGAAGCGAACCGCTATCTGGAGCTCTTCGATCTGACCGCCTGAAAAGACCATCTCATCAAAGGCTATTCGTATGGCATGCGGCAAAAGCTGATCATGACCTCCAACCTCCTGGATGGTACTGATCTTCTCCCTGCCGGTTTTCGGTGCCTATGGCCTGGCTAACGGTGGATCAAACAGCAAATATTCTTTGACCTTAATGACAACACCGCAGTAGACTTTGAAAATGGGATAACATAACAAGAAAGATCCTCAAATTATCGAACTGCATCGATGGGGGTAACACTCGAAATGAAGTGCGAAAGTAAAAACCTGAACGAGCGTTTGGGAACTTTCCTGGCGCTGTCGATGCCCTTTGTCACATGTCTCATTCAATGGCTGCTCTGGCCCTTCATTACACCATTTGTCTGGTTTCTCTTTTTCCCGGCAGTATTTTTCAGCGCCCGGGTGGGCCGGATGGTTGACGGTATTGCCGCTTCGGTAATTTCTTCAATCCTCGTCTGGTTTTTCTTTATCCCACCGCAGCTTTCCTTTAGGATGGAGGATCCTCATAACTCTTTTTCCATCGGACTGTTTATGGTTATGGGAGTGCTCTTCAGCCTCACTCATGATCGCCTGCGAAAGGCCAACAGGACGGCGGTGGAGGCATTGGCATCGGCACGGGCAATCAACGAACAGCTCCAGGATGCCAATGGCAAAATTAATAGCCTCTACCAGAAAACCCTTGAACTCGACAAGTTAAAGACCCAGTTTTTTTCCAACGTCAGCCACGAACTGCGCACCCCGCTCGCCCTGATCCTCGGCCCTCTGCATAAAACCCTTGCCGAGTCCGGTTTGAGCGATACCACGCGGACCAATCTGGCACTCATAGAACGTAATGCCCAGCTTCTTAACCATCATGTCAGCGACCTGCTCGATATCTCGAAGATTGAGGCCGGCCGGATGGATGTCCGATATTCTCAGCTGGACCTTGCCCGATTGTGTCGCGTTATGGCATCGCATTTTGAAGGCACAGCCGGGAATCGTGCTATTCGCTATAGCGTATCGACTCCGGAGACTCTCGCCGCCCAGCTTGATAGGGAGAAGATGCAGCGCATTCTCCTCAACCTCCTTTCCAATGCCTTCAAGTTCGTCCCGGATGGCGGCTTTATAGACCTCAAACTGGACGTTCAGGAGGATCGGGCCATCATCCAAATTATGGATAATGGTCCCGGTGTGCCTGCCGATATGCGTCAAGCCATCTTTGAGCGCTTTTTCCAGATCGACGGCTATGCCGCAAGGGCACATGGCGGGACCGGATTGGGCCTCTCCATTGTCAAGGAATTTGTGGAATTGCTTGGCGGCAGTATTCTTTGCGGCGAGGCACCGGAGAGAGGCGCCCTCTTTACTCTGACCCTGCCCCTGGCCGCGCCGCAGGGGGCGACAATTGAAGAGGAATCCTTCCATCTCGATGAAAGAGTTGATACTGGCAGTCATGACGAATCGCTCCCGGAACAGGCACCGGAATCTCGCCCCTTGCCTGTTGAACTGTTGCATCCTGACAATTCTCCTCTTATTCTGGTGGTAGAGGATAACACGGACATGAACGCCTACATAACAACTATCCTTAATCCCCACTACCGGGTTGTTTCCGCCTTTAATGGTGAAGAGGGACTGGCGATGGCGAGGCAGACGCAACCGGACATAATCATCGCCGACGTAATGATGCCGAAAATGAGTGGCGACCAGATGGTGGCGGAGTTGCGAGAATATCCGGAATTGGCCGATGTGCCGCTTGTCATGCTTACTGCCAAGGCCGATGACGAGTTGCGGGTAAAAATGCTACAGCGAGGAGTTCAGGAATATCTGAATAAGCCATTCTCGGACCAGGAATTGTTGGCACGGATCGGCGGCTTGCTGGCGGATCGCAGGCGGTCCCTTGATCAATTACGCACAAGTGAGGCTAAGTTTAGGGCTTTATTCGAAAATATGCTCAACGGCATGGCGCACTGCCGTATGATCTTCCAGGACGGAATCCCCGTAGATTACGAATATATCGAGGTAAATCCGGCATTTGAAAAAATGACCGGGCTAAAAGGGGTAAAAGGCCGCAAAGTCAACGAGGTACTTCCGGGATATTGCCTGGAAAACCCCGAATCCCTCAATACTTTCGGACAGGTATCCATGACAGGAAAACCTCGGTACTGGGAACATTATTTATCCTCTTTGGGTTCGTGGTACAGGTTTGCAATTTACTCACCGGCCAAGGGTGAGGTAGCCATTGTCAGTGAAGATATTACCGAGCGAAAGCTTGCTGAAGAAAAAATTCTCAGGCTTAATGCCGAACTTGAACAAAGGGTGGAGGAACGGACGGCTGAACTGGTAGCTGCCAATCAGGAACTTGATGCCTTTGCCTATGCCGTTTCCCACGATCTGCGCGCCCCGCTCCGGGCCATGAGCGGTTTTTCTCAGGCTCTGCTTGAGGATTACGGGGACGGGCTGGCGGGCGAGGCTCGGGTCTTTCTCGATCAGATCATTATCGGCAGCCGCCGGATGGGTGAGTTGATCGACGGACTGTTGACCCTGTCTCGCAGCACCCGCAATCAGCTGCAGCGAACAAGCGTGGATTTGTCGAAAATGGCTGAACGACTGCTTCACGGATTGGCGATAGAAGAACCACAGCGTCAAGTGCATTGGCAGGTGGCACCGGAGCTGCGCGCCGAAGGCGATGCGACCATGCTGGAGGTGGTCATGCGTAACCTCCTGGACAACGCCTGGAAATATACCTCACGTCGCGCGCTGGCGGACATCCGGGTTCTTTCGCGAGAAAAAGAATCGCAACACTTCATTTGCGTCGTCGATAACGGGGCCGGATTCGATGCGGCCCATGCGGCAAAACTTTTTCAACCCTTCCAGCGTCTGCATCGGCAGGAAGAGTATTCCGGTATCGGCATAGGCCTTGCCACCGCTCAGCGCATCATCCACCGCCATGGCGGGGTGATTCTGGCTGAAGGCGAACGGGACAGAGGGGCGACATTCTGTTTCAACCTACCGCAACATAGCGACAAAAGGAAAGAAGTATGACGAATAAATCCATTTTTAAACTACCAAGTATCAAATGATGAAAAAATTACAAATTCTCATGATCGAGGATGTCGAAGCGGACTTCCTCTTAATCGATCGCCATATCCGCCGGAGTGAGTTGCAAGCCGAGGTGCGATGGGTAAAAGATGGCGATGAACTCAGGGCAGCTCTGGACGAAGGCGGCTGGGATGTGGTTCTCTCTGACTACAATGTGCCCGGACTTGATTTCATGAACACCCTTGAAGTCATCAAGAAAAGGCTCCCCGAGCAACCCATAATTATGGTGTCCGGCAGTGTCGGTGAGGAAATCGCCGTCGAATTACTGAAAAACGGCCTCTGCGATTTTGTTCTTAAGGATCGTCCGCACCGTCTTATTCCGGCCATTAAACGCAGTCTGAACGAACTTGCCGAAAAGAAGCGGCGAGAAGCCGCCGAGCAGAAACTCGCCTACAATGAACAGCTGATGCGCGCCGTTCTGGAGGGGACTTCCGACGGCATTTTTGTCAAGGATCGCCAAGGCCGTTATCTTCTCATCAATGAGGCCGCAGCTCAGTTTGTCGGCTATGAAGTCGAGGCCGTCATTGGTCGGGACGACACCTTTCTGTTTCCACCCGAGATCGCCGAAAAGATCATGGCACGCGATCGTATGATCATGGAGAAAGAAACTCAGACCCGGGAGGAATGGATTACCACCCATAACGACAAACAATTCGTCTTTCTCGTTACCAATGGACCCATTTTTGATCGGCAAGGAAGGGTGAATGGCACTTTCGGTGTTGCCTTGGATATTACCGAGCGAAAACGGGCAGAGGAAGAGCAAAAAAAACTGCAGGCACAATTGAATCAGGCCCAAAGAATGGAATCGGTGGGACGGTTGGCGGGTGGGGTGGCTCATGATTTCAACAATATGCTCAGTGTCATCATCGGTTATACAGAGGTGGCGTTAGACAAGGTCGCCCCGACCGAATCGCTGTATAACGATCTCCAGGAAATCCTCAACGCAGGCAAGCGTTCCGCCGACATTACCCGGCAGTTACTGGCCTTTGCCCGCAAGCAGATCATTGCTCCCAGAGTGCTCGACTTAAACGAGACGGTGGAAGGCATGCTGAAAATACTGCGGCGCCTCATCGGTGAAGACATCGACATGGTTTGGCTGCCAGGCAAGGGTCTGTGGCCGGTTAACATAGATCCGTCGCAAATTGACCAGATGCTCGCCAATCTCTGCGTAAATTCCCGCGATGCCATCGCCGGGGTCGGCAAAATCACCATTGAAACCGGCATGGTGACCTTCGACGAAGCATACTGCGCCGACCATGCAGACGCCAGCCCCGGAGATTTCGTTCTCTTGTCTATAAGCGATGATGGCTGCGGCATGAGTAAGGAGACTCTCGACAAGATCTTCGAGCCTTTTTTCACCACCAAGAAATTGGGAGAAGGCACAGGTCTCGGCCTGGCCACCGTCTACGGGATCGTCAAACAGAATAACGGGTTCATCAACGTCTACAGTGAACCGAATCAAGGCACGACGGTGAGGATCTATCTGGCCAGACATTCTGAACACATTAGCAAAACCGAGCAAGACGATACCGATAAAATCCAGTCGGCTCAAGGCGAGACCGTGCTTGTAGTCGAGGATGAGGAAGCAATTCTCAGGCTTATAGCCAAAATTCTTACGAAGTTAGGTTACTCCGTACTGACCAGCAGCAGTGCACAGAAGGCGATCAATTTGGTTAAAGATCACCCCGGAGATATCGATCTGCTTATTACCGATGTGATTATGCCGGAAATGAACGGCCGCGATCTGGCAAAGCGGCTTCTTGCTCTCCGGCCGGATATCAAATGCCTGTTCATGTCCGGCTACACGGCCAGTGTCATTGGCAAACAAGGTGTGCTGGACGAGGGTATGCATTTCATGCAAAAACCATTTTCATCCAAGGTTCTGGCCGCGAAGGTGCGTGAGGTACTCATGACCTGATCTCAGACAACATCTCGCTTGAGCATGTAATGCCGGTACGGGGTGGCAACAAAAAAATTTGCAAAATCCGCTATGTAAATATAGCCTATAACATCGGGGTTCATTGCTTGAAGCTTGGAGACTGAGTCTTTAAAATATCTCACTAGTGTCCCAACGTTTATTTGAATAAAAGCAGCTGCTTACAGTTGTCGACAGTCTCGGGTATGTATTGATCTCTGGTAAGTACTTGTAATAATGGCACTCGTTCGAAAATGGTCACGCTTAAGACCTGTAAGGTTGTGTAGAGACTGGCCTCGATCTTGAGCCGCTTTTTCATGATGGCGACGAGGAGATAGACGGAAACAGCTATCCAGATCTGAGCTTTGACCGCATTTTCGGAAGTCCCGTAAAAGGTTTTGATGCGCAGATTCTGCTTGATCCATTTGAAGA
>CAIQWD010000101.1 GCA_903875445.1 uncultured delta proteobacterium
AATTCGAAATGAAGCAACGCAACAAGCTCTGGATAAAACAGCGGTGCAAAATCGGAAACAAAGAAAGCACCTTAAACGATTAAAGAAACCACATGCAATTTCCTGACCGGATATTACTGAGATTGAGTACCATTTTGTATGGGTAACCAAGTATCGTTACCATGTTCTGTAAGGAGATGTTTCTTTGCGAGTACGAGAATTTGTACGGCAAACGTGTGAGCAGTTTGAGATCAAAATATTGTGAGGTGTTGTCAGTCAAGATCATGTGCACATTCTGGTTTCAGCTCCGCCTGATATCTCGGCATCGGATATCATGCGTAGGATCAAAGAGAGGGTATCTCGGAAGATTTTCGAGGAATTCCCTCAGCTCAAGAAACGATATTGGGGGCGTCATTTTTGGGCCAGAGGGTATTTTTGTGTCACCTCTGGGGAAATCACAAAAGAAATGATTCAGGAGTATCTGGCGCATCATTTCGAAAAAGATCCCAATGATCGTTTTGACATCGAATAACTCAACCGGCTGAAGCCGGTATCGCTGGACTTTCAGTCCGCGAATGTAAACCCACCTGCTTCTAGCAGGTGGTTGTTTAGTTTTAACGTGGCAAGGATAAATAATGAGAAAAAGTTCCGTAATCGATATTAACGGTAATTTTATAGGTGATGATGCTCAATGTTTCATTACTTTCGAAGCTGGGCCAACTCACCAAGGGCTCGAGTCAGCAAAACGTCTAGCTAAACATGCGAGGGATGCCGGTGGAAATGCTATTAAGTTTCAGGTTTTCGACCCACTGAGATTGGTTGCAGATTCAACCTTACCCTTTTCCTATGGAATACTGGTAGATGTGACAACCGGGAAAATGGAAACTATTACTGAACCTCTCCGTGACATTCTTTTCCGTCGACAAATGAAATTGGAAGAATGGCGTGACCTGAAACACTATTGCGACAGTATTGGCATAGCGTTTTTTGCCACTGCATGCTTTCATGAGGATATTGATTTCTTGCTCGAAATTGGATGCTCATCTATCAAAATTGCGTCTGCAGACGTTAATCACCTGCCCTTAATTCGTTATGCTGCAAGCAAAGGTTCCTGCATCCAGTTGGATACAGGAATGGCTTCTATCGGAGAAATTGAGCTTGCCGTAGATGCTATACAAGCGGAGGGCAACAACCGCATAATTATTCATCACTGTCCATCAGGTTATCCTGCCCATTTAGAAAGTATCAACCTGAGAGTCATTCCGACTATAAAACAGCTATTTGGCTGTCCTGTAGCCTTTTCCGATCACAGCGTGGGATGGAATATGGATATTGCCGCTCTAGCTGTTGGTGCAAATATGCTTGAAAAAACCATAACAGAAGATCGCACTACTCGATCTGCTGAACATATTATGTCTTTAGAGCCACAAGATATGCGCAAATTTGTAGAAATAATTCGTGAGATTGAGGTGGCACTGGGAAACCACAGGCGTGTGTTATCGGATGATGAGCGTAATAAACGAAATGCTGTTCGTCGTAGCCTGCACGTAGTATGTGATTTGCCAATTGGTCATATTTTAACGGAAGCTGACATTGATTATCGCCGTCCGGGGACAGGCATTGCGCCAGAAAGATTGCCGGAAGTGCTCTTTAGGCCACTTAAAGCGAAAAAAGCCGCTGGCCAAAGATTGGAATGGGATGAACTAGGATAATGGTTTCGCAAAATATTGCTATTGTCGATTACGGAATGGGCAATTTGCGCTCAGTGCAGAATGCTATAGAACATTTAGGCGGTAAGCCTGTTATTGTGGCGAATCCTTTGGAATTGACAGCCTATGGCAAGATCATTCTTCCGGGCGTTGGGGCTTTTGGTCAAGCTATTGGCTGTTTACATCGAACTGGTCTTGACGTAGCTCTAAATCAATGCCGTGAGGCTGGTGCACACATTTTAGGTATATGTCTCGGTATGCAATTGATGTGCAGCTTTTCTGAAGAAGACGGAATTCATGAAGGACTAAATTGGTTTGCCGCACAAGTAACTCGGTTTTTACCGGATCTGGGTCTGTCTATTCCACATATGGGATGGAACAGCGTGGATTTTATATCCGAAGATCCTATCCTCGCAGGACTTACCTCAGGTAGTGATGCTTATTTTGTGCATAGTTATTATGTGCATTGTGAAGATCCAACTGATGTTCTCGCCAGCACGGAGTACGGCCTTCGATTTAGTTCTATGGTTCGATGTGGTAATGTGCTCGGTGTGCAATTTCATCCGGAAAAAAGCCAGGAATTCGGCCTAGGAATTATTCGCAACTATCTTGAGATGCCGTGCTAAAAAAACGTCTGATAGCAGTATTGATCTTGCGTGATGGTCAGGTTGTACAGAGCGTTCGATTTAAACATACGAATGTCATTCACTACGATGCTGTTCACGCAATGGAAACTTTCAATAAATGGGCAGTGGATGAGATCGTTATTCTCAATGTTAGTAGAGATGTTGCCAGCCGTGAAAAATTTGCCAAAGTAATTGAAAGAATTTCCTGCCATTGTTTTGTGCCACTTACTGCCGGGGGATGGATTACTAACGATGCTTATGCACAGAAACTATTACTAAGTGGTGCGGATAAATTAGTTGTCAACACTGCACTAGCAGATGACAAGCAACTTGTCTGCCGTTTGGCTTTGCGCTATGGTAGACAGTGTATTGTCGCCTCTATGGATATGAAGCGGGATTCATCAGGACACACGAAAATTGCAGTTGATCGAGGTAGTCGCCTTATTGATGTTAGACCCGAGGCATGGGCCTGTATGGCGGTCGAGTTAGGGGCTGGAGAAATTCTGTTTAATTCTGTTGATCATGACGGTGCTCGGAAAGGCTATGATCTCGAATCGTTGAAAAAAGTTTGTGAAGCAGTGACGGTGCCCGTGATTGCGTTTGGCGGTGTGTTTACTTGGAGTCATCTGGTTGAGGGTATCAAGGCTGGTGCGTCAGCTGTTGCCGTCGCCAACCTTTTTCACTACACCGAGCAAAGCACCCGTAAAGCCAAAACATATCTTGCTGACTCAGGCGTTTTTGTCAGGAAACAAGGGCAATGTCTTGCACCAATGAAGGCTAAGTAGCCTTCATAATCCATGAATTCATCCTAACTATCTAAATTTATGGGGTTCATATGAGATATTGTGCCCGATGCCTTTATCCTGAAAACGCTCGTCCTACTATTATTTTTGATGAAGAAGGTGTGTGCAGTGGTTGCCGTTACCATGAGAGTCGCATCAAGCTCGAGGTTAATTGGGAAGAACGCTCAGTAATGCTTGAAAGGATTCTTGAAGAGGCTAAACGAATAGCCAAAAGAAATGGCAACAGCCATGATTGTATCATACCCGTCTCCGGTGGCAAAGATTCGCACTATCAAGTGTGGCTTCTTAAGAAGAAATATGAAATGAATCCGCTACTGGTTACTTTCAATCACGCTTATAACACACCAGCTGGTAATAGAAATCTTTACAATCTCGTTGAGAAATCGGGGTGTGATTTTGTACGCTACACAGCAGGAGTCGATTCAGTTCGACGTGTTTCACGGTATATGCTTCAAACGGTGGGTGATTTAACTTGGCACTATCACGCCGGAATCCGTACATATCCATTTCAGGTCGCAATTGAGCGCAATATTCCTCTTGTCGTATGGGGAGAACATGGTTTCGCAGAACTTACCGGGATTGTGTCTCTGGAGGATTTTGTCGAATTTACGCGTTGGACGCGTAAGGAACATGATATGCGTGGTTACGAGCCACATGATCTGATTGGTAAAGGAGGTATCACTGAGAGGGATATTGCCCCATATATATACCCGACGGATGAAGATATCGCACGCGTCGAAGTGCGTGGGATTTATCTGTCAAATTTCATTTACTGGGATGCGAAAAAGCAAGCAGAAATAATGATGAAAGAATGGGATTTTGCGCCAGTAACCTATGAACGTGAACGTACTTTTAATTTGCATGGAAAAATTGAAGATCACGCAAACGATGTGCATGACTATCTTAAATATATCAAATTTGGTTATGGACGTGCTACAGATGATGCCAGCATGGAAATCAGGCATGGGCGAATGTCAAGAGAGGAAGGAATGGCAATGGTTAATCGCTATGACGCCAGGGAACCATCAACTCTTGGAACCTATTGTGATTTCCTTGGTATTTCAAAGCAGCGATTTTACGATTGGATGGAACCAATGCGCGATAAAAGGCTCTGGCAGAAAAATAAAATTGGGATATGGCAGCCTCAGGATGAAGTGTTTCGACACGAAATTGGCGATTTAGAGGAGCATGCCAGAGTCTTACCATCTAAGGATCGAACAATGTCTGACTCGAATCGGCGCATGTATTATAATCCTAACAACCCGCCACTCAAGACCGGTATTCAGGCACTGGATCAGCCAAGTGTTTCATTCATGGTTATATAATACAAATGTCTATAATTGGGCTCATTCCAGCACGTGGGGGCTCCAAACGGCTACCCCGAAAAAATATTCTGGAAATTGGAGGGATACCCGTATTAGCTTATCCCATCCTGGCCTCGCGCGCATCAGGTCTATTTAGCCATATCTATGTTTCTACTGAAGATAGGGTGATTGCAAAGATCGCGAGAAAATATGGTGCAGAAGTCATTGAACGACCACCAGAAATCGCACAAGACAGTTCAACAGTTGCACAAGTCTGCCTCCATGCACTTGAAATCTGTCCTGAGATAGACCTCTTCTGCTGCATTTACGCTACAGCAATTTTTTTAACACCTGCAACGCTTATAGCTGCGTACGAACAACTTTTTGGTGAACCTGAAACGGATTTTGTGATGGGGGTATCGGAATTCGAACACCCCCCTTTACAAGCGTTGATAACGGATGGTAATGGTTACCTCTCCTATATGTGGCCAGAATATAAGGGGGTACAATCTCAGTTCCAGCCTCGTCTTTTGGTAAGTAATGGGACTTTTTACTGGGCAAGAAGGCAAGCTTTCATTGAAGAAAAGACATTTTATGGACATCGGTTAAAAGGTTTTGTTGTTCCACCTGAGCAAGTTACTGATATAGATACTCCCGAAGATATGGAAAAAATTATATCTCGATTTTCGAGTAAACATCCATAAAAAAAATATTGCCATGACGAACAGGAGTGAACAAGAGAGGTTCTGGACTGAGAAATACGCTAAAGAATACATTAAAAAAAATAGTCAGTTTGATAATACGTTAGGGATTGAAGCATGGAGGAAAATGTTAAGCAATGTTAAAGATCAAGTGCGTAATTATCTTGAGTGTGGCTCAAACATTGGCCGCAATATTGGTCAGTTAAGCATACTAATACCTAGCGCGAAACCCTCGATTATCGAGATTAGTGAGCCGGCATTCAATTATGCTTCAGTTCAATATAATCTTGAGTATGCTTTTAAAGGTGCAATATTAGAATCTTCATTTGAAATTGATTCTTTTGATTTGGTTTTTACTATTGGAGTTCTCATCCACATCAATCCTGATCAATTGCTGGCGAATATGGAGAAAATGTATAGGTATTCACGAAGATTTGTCCTGTTCGGTGAGTATTTCAATCGCACTCCAACCTCTATTGTGTACCAAGGGGAAACGAATAAATTATTCAAGCGGGATTTTGGCAAGCTTTTCATTAATAGTTTTGATGTGAAGCTAGTTGATTACGGTTTTCTTTGGGGTCACCTCTATGATGCGGCTGGCTTCGATGATATCACATGGTGGTTATTTGAGAAAAGTTGAGAAAAAAATTGCCTTCCGTACTGACGCTTCTGATCAAATCGGTACTGGTCACTTCATGCGTTGTCTGACTTTGGCGGATGCGCTGAAACAATACGGTGCACATATTCGTTTTATAAGCCGAAACCTACCTGACCATTTGCATACTATGTTGTTAAACAAAGGGCATGAATGTTTGATGCTCAACAACTTTGAAAACAATTATAGATTTAATGTATTAGAACACAAACTCAACCTTGGTGTTTGCCAAGAACAGGATGCTGTAGACACCATTAAATTAGTTTCTAACGAGAAATGGGATTGGATAGTTGTTGACCATTATGCACTCGATGCTAGTTGGGAAAAATCACTTCGGAAAGTGGTGAAAAACCTTATGGTGATCGACGACCTTGCTGACCGCGATCACGACTGCAATGTGCTCTTGGATCAGAATTTTTATATAGACATGAATTCACGATATATCGATAAAGTTCCTGCACATTGCCGATTATTGCTCGGACCACGGTATGCATTGCTCCGTGAAGAATTCTGTAAATTACATGACCAGGTAAAACCACGCACGAAGGCACTTGGACGTATATTGGTTTTTTTCGGAGGTGTGGATATTGACAACTATACAGGCAATGCTATTGAAGCTTTGTCAGATCTTGGTATTGAAAACCTGTGTGTCGATGTTGTGATCGGAACATTGCATCCATTTCGTGATGAGATCAAGTCTGCATGTGAAAAATATAAATTCGATTTCCATCTTCAAACAGATCGAATCGGAGAATTAATGGCAGCAGCAGATTTAGCAATTGGAGCTGGGGGTTCTTCAACGTGGGAGCGTTGTTGCGTCGGATTGCCTACATTTGCTATCTGCACTGCTTTTAACCAGATCCATCAAATTGCTGATGCAGCATCTGAAGGCTTGTTGTATGTACCGGAAATTAAGGATGACTTGACTCAAGCAATCAAACGGCATACTGGAACGCTATTGGAAAACAGCTTCTTGAGGCAGGCCCTGTCGAGAAAATCAATGCAAATAGTAGATGGTCGAGGCGTTTTTCGTGTTATTGGAAATCTTATTCACAACTGCATCAAAATTCGAATTGCATGTCAGGATGACATGGAGCAATTGTTCGAGTGGCGTAATCATCCAACCATTAGGGAAGCATCCCGCACTCAAAAAGTAATAAATTGGGAAGAACATAAAAATTGGTTTGCTAAGGTGTTGTTGTCATCTGATAAGAAGCTACTTATTTGCAGTCATGATGGAGTAACAGTTGGGGTTGTGCGTTTTGATATACAAAGTGATGCCGCAGAAGTATCTATCTATCTAGATCCAAATATCAAAGAATCAGGTCTGGGACATGACGTGTTGTTGAATGCAGAATGTTGGCTTGCAGCCAATCGACCAGAGATTTTCAAGGTTCGCGCTGAGGTACTCATGAATAACAAAAAGTCTCAGCATTTTTTTTTAGAAGCTAGCTATAAGGCCGAGATCACCCGTTATTCTAAGAGGATACGAGTATGAAAAGCGGCTACAAAATCGCTGGCAAGTTGATAGGGAGAGATTATACGCCTTTCATTATTGCTGAGATGTCTGGTAATCACAATCAGTCTTTGGATCGGGCATTGGAGCTTGTTGAAGCAATTGCAAAAACCGGAGCTCATGCATTAAAACTTCAAACCTATACGCCAGAAACGATGACTATTGATTTGGATGAGGCTGAGTTTCATATCAGCGATCCAAATAGCTTATGGGCAGGTAAATCTCTTTACAAACTATATCGGGAGGCCTATACTCCATGGGACTGGCATAAACCAATTTTTAATCGCGCTCGAGAACTGGGTATTGTTCCATTCAGCACGCCTTTTGATCGTACCGCAGTGGATTTGCTGGAAAGTTTGGATGTCCCATGTTACAAGATCGCGTCGTTCGAGAATACCGACCTGCCGCTGATCCGTTATGTGGCATCTACCGGTAAACCATTGATTATCTCCACCGGTATGGCCACCGTGACCGAACTAGATGAAACCGTACGTGCTGCACGAGAGGCAGGCTGTAAGGATTTGATCTTGTTAAAGTGTACTAGTTCTTACCCCTCCTCAGCAGAAAACACCAACCTCAGTACCATTCCACATCTGCGTGAGTTGTTCGGCTGTGAAGTAGGCTTGTCCGACCACACCATGGGCGTGGGCGTGTCGGTAGCAAGTGTTGCACTGGGTGCTAGCGTCATTGAGAAACACTTCACTCTCAAACGCTCTGATGGTGGTGTGGATAGTCTGTTTTCGATGGAACCAGATGAAATGGCTCAGCTGGTAGTCGAGTCCAAGAGGGCTTGGCAGGCACTTGGTAAAGTGAGTTATGGGCCTCTAACGACCGAAAAAGGTTCCCTTCAATTTCGTCGCTCTCTGTATGTAGTGCGAGAACTCAAGAAGGGTGATGAGCTCACATACGAAAATCTACGAGCAATTCGGCCTGGTTTGGGACTGCCGCCAAAATATTTAGAAATACTGGTGGGCAAGCACGTATGCCGGGACATCCGTCGAGGCACCCCTTTCTCCTGGGAATTACTAGATTAAACATATCATGGAAACCATTCCATCAAGACTAGCTGTCGTGGGAATCCTTTGCTGGGATGAGTACGTCAATATTTATGCTGAGACACTTAGATTTGTAGCATGGAAACTGAATCGCACAGGGTGCGATGTTATCCGGTTTGGATGCGCAGGTGCGCTTGCTACATGTACGTCTATCAACTCCACAGGTGCTCGTGAATTGACCAACAACGACCGAGCCAAAATCTGTACGTCTTGCATGATCGCACAAAAGCTTATATCAGTACAGGCGGTTTTTGAAGCAAATTCCAAGAGAGTAACGGAAGTCGAATCTGCCGCTTTGTTCATTAATACTTTACAACAACGCCTAGCTATTAATAACAAAATCTCCGATGTGTTGGATATGGAATATGCAGGCTTTAAGCTTTGTCGGATCGCTTTCTTTGATTTTGCGATGGTTCATAAACTTGGCGTTGAATCTGAATTAGTGGCCTATACTGCAGGACGATTTGTTGCGGGTGTTTCTGATTTAATAAAACTTTTGCACTTATTTGAACTCTTCCAGAAAAACAATCGAATTACCCATCTGATTTATGTGAATGGGAACTACAGTCAAAATTCATTAGCATGTCAATTCTTTAATAAATATGGTGTGATTTGTCTGAGTGTTGAGCCTCAATTGACCTCGCAGCATATTCTTAATCGTATTTTATTCAAATTGCATAGAATTGAATTACAGCCAGAAGGAATCTGTTCCGTAATCGATGCATCTGAATCTTCAGTACTTCGAAACGCAGTGGCTTGTTCTAGTGTCTTCAGAAATTTTGGAGCAAGGATTAATGGTGGCGATTTTAATGCTTATACGTCGCTTTGTGAAGATGATATTTCGTCTAAAGAGGCGCAGGACCTTAATCAGTTTATGAAAGGTCATCATAGAATCCATTCTTTTTTCCTTAGCAGCGAGGATGAATTGATCCCCCATGTTGTGACACATGGTTTTTTGGGAGACATCGGGAACAACAAGCTAGGAAACTACAAGTCGCAGTATGAATTCACTGTTTATTTATTAAAAGAAGCCGCAAGAAAACCGAACATTGGATTTATAGTTCGAATTCATCCTCGCATGGCGATTAATAAACGTGATATGTTTGAGTCGGCAGAGCATAGAAGATACAGAAGCCTTCTGTCTGAAAATGAGATCCCTCGGAACGTATTAATACTTTATGGCGACAACAAGATTTCGTCCTATTTCATCATTAGTATATCAGACTTAGTTTTGGTTTCCTGGTCAACAATTGGTCTGGAGGCATTGTTACTAGGGGTTTCTGTTATTTCAGTTTTCCCGAGTCATCTGATGTATCCCATTACTAGTTTTTCTCTTCAACCCACAACTCAGGAAGAGATGGAGCAAGCTCTGTTTTGTGAATCGAATTTCGGTGTACCTCAAAACAAGAAACTTATGAACTGGATTAGCTTCGCATATGAAGGCCAATTCTTTGCAACTGCAGCCCAAAGAAACAGAGAGGGAACTCTCGGTCGACTGTTTAGAATAGTTTATCGTATTTTTACAAGTATAGGGGAATACGGCACACTCGCCTGGACAATTGATGCCATCTTCCTGCGTTCTGTTAAGTTTGATTATGATCGGCTTTTTGTTAAAAATTATAAGTGGTCAAATTTGATCAGATCTCCACGAGATCCTTCAGCGAAGATGCTGGATAAATACAGAAAAAGAAATCATGCTTTATTGGCTGAGTATGGCCATAAAATTAATATCTCAAAAGAAACAGGCCGATCTCCTCGCTTTTAATTATTAAGGAAGTGGTCACTGATCGCCACCTTATGTGTTTTCGTTATTGGGTAAATGCAAAAAAATATTTATATTTATGCTCTGGGCATATAAAATTTTAATTCTGTTTGTGAAAAGGAGTAGTAACTTGAGTTTCTTGAATATTTTTATTTCAAAAATAATACATAAATTCAATTATCTTGAGATAATTGGACTACGTAATCGACCTCAGTATGAGGGTGAAATAGATCGATATTCATATCAATCTAAATACTTCGATTTTGATATAAAATCAGAAGACAAAGTACTTGATGTGGGGAACGGTGCCTATCCATTCCCACTCGCCACAATGCTGGTGGATCTCTACACCGAGAAAACTCGACACCGAAGCGAAACTTTGAAAACAGATGGTAAATTATTCAAAGTAGCCGATATTAATCATCTTCCGTTTGAGGACAAATCATTTGATTTTGTCTATTGCTCACACGTTTTGGAACATGTTGATGATCCTCATCGTGCTTGTGAAGAATTAATTCGTGTTGGTCGTCGCGGCTATGTCGAAGTACCTTCATTTCTTACAGACGCCCTTTTTGCCTGGGCTAAGGGTATGCACAAATGGTACATAATCCGAATCGCTGATAGGCTTGTTTTTTTTGAATACGATCCAAGATTAGTTGATGGTGTTCGAAATCCATATTGGGAAAAATCTATCTTCTCTAAAAAACACCATCCATTGCAAGATGTTTTCTTTGACAATATGGATATTTTCAACAACGGCATGATCTGGAACGATTATTTCAATCACACTGTTTTTTACTTGGACGGACGTGTTGAGCAAATCAATCACACTATCCAAGATTTCCAAGTAGATAAAGCATAATCAAATGCTTATTTCACAAATTCCCATCGTCCTTTTCGTTTACGCTCGACCAGACCACCTCCAGAGGACATTGGACTGTCTTCAAGATAATCAGGTCCCACTAGTCTATGCCTTCAGCGATGGTCCGCATACGCCGGAAAAAACTTCTGCTGTGGTCCAGGTACGAAAAATGCTTCGGGCCATTGACTGGTGTGAGGTTATCCTCTGCGAACGAGAAAACAATCTGGGGCTTGGGCGCTCCATCCTTGCCGGGGTTACGGAAGTGCTTGACAAGCATGAAGCTGTAATCGTCTTTGAGGATGATTTGATCTGCGTGCCTGGAACATATAGGTATCTTTGTGCGGCATTAGATCAGTACAGGAATGATGAGCGTGTTATGAGCGTTACCGGATGGACACATCCGCTCGTTACACCAGGCGATGTGACCGACCTGCCATACTTTGATGGTCGTGCCGAATGTTTGGTCTGGGGCACTTGGGCCAGATCATGGCGTGGTATGGGAATAGACGCTAGGACGTTAATGGAGCAATGTAAAAATCGAGGTATTGATATTTACGGGTACGGTGCAGATCTGGTTAATATGGCTAAAGTAGAACTTCGTCAAAACATCTGGGCGGTGCGATTGCTATACTTACATATTCTCAAAAGTGGACTATGCCTACGGCCGCCGTGGAGTATGGTTGAGCACATCGGCTTTGATGCCAATGCGACTAATGCAAACACTGAGTCCTGGATAAAGAATCCACCTCTTAAGCCTTGTCCACCTCTTCCAACACAGTGGCCCGTGCCGGTGGAAAATATAGAATGCACACAATTGCATCAGAAAATGTGTGGTATGCGTCCAACTGTTTCTGGTTATCTGTATCGCTTTGCCAGCCGTTTGGTTTCGAAAGCCTTACGCGCTTTTTCCCTGAGGTGAGGTGCCTATGGTATTGACTCCGAAAGAAATTATCAGCTTGGTAACACCGCCTCTGTTCATTCATCTGGCAAAGCTTCTTCAAAAAAATCAATACGGACTATCTGGTGACCACCGAGATTGGGCCGAAGCGATAGCAGCGAGCACAGGCTATGATAGCGACATTATCCTAGAACTGACCACAGCAGCTCTAATGAAAGTTAAAAACGGTGATGCGGTCTATGAGCGTGATTCGGTCTTGTTTGACGAGATTCAATATTCTTGGCCGCTTTTAGCCGGCCTGATGTGGGTGGCCGCCCGTTACGAGGGAAGACTCAACGTATTAGATTTTGGTGGTTCACTGGGCAGCACTTTCTACCAGAACTTAGCGTTCCTATCAGATCTACCTATGGTACGATGGAATATTGTAGAGCAATCTAGTCATGTCAAAATCGGCAAGGAATATTTTGAGGACCACAATCTAAGGTTCTATACTTGTATTGAAGAGTGCCTAACCGACACCAAGCCCAACGTCTTGCTCCTCAGCAGCGTTCTGCAATATCTGGAACACCCCGACATACTTTTCAATCAGATGCTGAAACTTCCCTGTGGCTATATTATCATCGACCGCACGCCATATTGGGCAGGTCCAACCGACCGTCTATGCGTGCAAACCGTACCGCCCAGTATCTACCCAGGCAGCTATCCCAGCTGGATTTTTTCTCGGTCTCGGTTTCATTCCAACATACCTGATGACTGGCATATCATAGTGACATTTGACAATTCAGACAAGTTGGCTGGACCAGTCGATTTTGCGTATCAAGGAGTAATCATCGCCAGGAACAATTATGTATCTTAATCTCGGCTGTGGTAGTCGCTATCACCCTGATTGGATCAATATTGACATCGCCCCGCAGGGACCGGGAGTCATTTGTAATGACCTTAGCCGTGGAATACCATTTCCCGATACAAGTTGTGAGGTCGTATATCATGCAGCGGTGCTTGAACATCTCCGACGTTCAGACGCTGCATTGTTTATGGGTGAATGCTATCGAGTGTTAAGACCTGGTGGAATTGTACGGGTGGGTGTTCCCGATCTCGAAAAAATCTGCAGGCTCTACTTAGCTAAACTGACTGCAGTTTTGAATGATGACAAATCGGCTGCTCATGACTACGACTGGATTATGCTTGAGCTATTCGACCAAATCGTACGTGAAAAAAGCGGTGGCGGTATGCTAGATTATCTTCGTCAGGAATCGCTGCCTAACGAAATATTCGTCTATGAACGAACGGGAGAAGAAGGGCGAGAATTGGTAAAGGAGTTGCGCTGTAGTTCCAGCCAGTTAGGGAGGAAGCGGCAACTACTTCCTTTATTACTCTACAAGCTCCGGAGGGGATTCCGCACCCTTCCGTGTTTAGTAAAAAGTCGCATACTTTTTTGGATGTTGGGGACGGAGGATAAGCGAGCACTTGAGATTGGTCGTTTCCGTTTGGCTGGCGAGGTACATCATTGGATGTATGATCGTTACTCGCTTGCACGATTGTTGAGCCTAACAGGATTCAGAGATCCTCAATTACATGAAGCACATAGCAGCTCAATTTCCAATTGGACAGATTTTCACCTCGACACATTGCCTGATGGGCAGGCCATAAAACCAGATTTGTTTTTTATTGAAGCCATTAAGCCAGAAGATCTCAGCTATGATTGAAAATCCTGGTCTGGCTGTAATGAATATCCTTATCACCCGCGAGATGACTTCATCAGATCTAATATATAGAGCCAGGTGGCCTGTTGATATAGGTATTGATACCATCCTGATATAAAATCAACAAAATCATTTAGAGTCAAATTAAAAGATTGAGCTATCAATGATAAGGATATTACACAAAATCAAGAAATATATAGGCAAGATGGTCCCGAAGTGCCTTTATGAAACATTGTCAGAGGCGGAATGCGCAATAGCAAGACGATGGGTGTCAAGTGCACACCGCCGCTTGATGGCTATTCAGTGGTCTTTACCACCACAACCGGAATTTTTTGATCACAATATTGATCTCTTTTATCTTTGGCTCGCCAAAAGAAATTCTTTATGGCTGGAAAGAGGTGTGTTCGGCAGCCTTGCACTAAGGGAGAGACGCGTCTTGGAATTAGCCTGCGGCGATGGTTTCAATGCGCGGAATTTTTACAGCTTACGTTCTGAACATATCATCGCCTGTGATTTCGACCCCAAAGCAATAAAAACTGCACGAGGAAAGAACGGTGCATCCAACATTGAATATCTACTGGCAGATATTCGAACAGAGATGCCAGGGGGGAAATTTGAAAACGTCATTTGGGACGCAGCGATTGAACACTTCACTCCTGATGAAATTATGAAGATCCTGGATGATATAAAATCAAGGCTAACTGATGATGGCATATTGAGCGGTTACACTATTGTAGAAAGGGCTGATCGTGAAAAATCGTTATCTCATCATGAATATGAATTTAAGAGCAAGGAGGATCTTCTACGCTTTCTCACTCCTCATTTCAGGAATGTGATGGTGTTCGAGACTGAATATCCTGAGCGACACAACCTGTATTTTTGGGCCACGGATGGGATATTGCCATTTAGTCCTAGTTGGTCGAAGGCTGCAATTCATCGTTGGTAGGAACATACATGGAAAATTTTTTTTCCGAAAAAAAAGTGATTATCACCGGCGGACTTGGTTTCATCGGCTCTAATCTTGCCCGGCGGTTGGTGGAGTTAGGGGCAAATGTCACTCTGGTGGATAGTTTGATTCCTGAATACGGCGGCAACCTTTTTAACATTGCGGGCATCGAGAACAGGGTTCGAATCAATGTCTCCGATGTGCGAGATGAACACAGCATGCGGTATCTCGTGCAGGGGCAGGACTACCTCTTTAATCTTGCTGGGCAAACCAGTCATATGGATTCCATGCAGAATCCATATACTGATCTTGAGATTAATTGCCGAGCTCAACTCTCAATTTTGGAAACTTGTCGTCATTACAACCCAAAAATCAAGATCGTCTTCGCCAGTACCCGTCAAATCTATGGCAAGCCGGACTATCTCCCGGTAGACGAGAAACATCTGTTGCGCCCCACAGATGTCAATGGTGTAAATAAGATGGCGGGTGAGTGGTATCATATCCTTTATAATAACGTCTACGGGATTCGGGCCTGCGCCCTGCGCCTGACGAATACCTACGGCCCACGAATGCGTGTCAAGGATGCCCGCCAGACCTTTTTGGGGATCTGGATCAAGCTGCTTGTTGAGGGAAAGCCTTTTGAAGTGTGGGGTGGGGAGCAGTTACGGGATTTCACGTATGTAGAAGATGCCGTCGACGCCTTACTACTGGCTGCAATTAAAGAGAAAGCTAATGGCCAGATCTACAACTTGGGTGGTAGTGAGGTGATCAGCCTCAGGGAGTTGGCGAAATTGCTTGTAAAAGTGAATAGTACAGGTGAATTTGAGGTGCGCGAGTTTCCAGATGATCGCAAACGCATTGACATAGGAGACTATTACGCGGACAACAGTCAAATACATTCAGAATTGGGATGGACGCCCAAAGTGAAATTGGAAGAAGGGTTGATCCACTCATTGGAATTCTACCGGCATTATTTGCAGGACTACATCTGAGCATGGATCAACCGATTGAAGTGCCACAGTCCAACCCCAAGGCAGGCTATCTGGCCCATCAGGCTGACATCGATTCGGCAATTCAGAGGGTGCTGAATAGCGGTTGGTACCTCCTTGGAAAAGAAGTGGAATTGTTCGAACAGGAATTCGCAACCTACATTGGGGTCAATCATGCTATCGGTGTGGCAAATGGTACCGATGCCTTAGAATTATCTTTACGGGCTTGTGATGTTGGATCCGGTGACTTGGTGTTCACTGTTTCCCATACAGCCGTAGCGACTGTAGCAGCAATTGAGTTAGCCGGTGCAACCCCCGTGCTGGTGGACATTGATCCAGCTAGCTTTACAATGGATCCACAATGCCTGGAGGATGCATTAGCCCATCCACCGGCGGGCACGCCAAAGGCCATTATCCCCGTGCATCTCTATGGACATCCTGCCGACATGTCTTCGATTCTCGAACTAGCTAATTGTCATGGATTATCTGTGATTGAAGATTGCGCTCAGTCTCACGGTGCAGCCATCGGAAGTCGTAGGACAGGGACTTGGGGCGACATAGCGGCTTTCAGTTTCTACCCAACCAAAAACTTGGGTGCACTGGGTGATGGTGGTATGGTTGTGACTAATAGACCTCTGCTTGCTGAACGAGTGCGACTCTTGCAGCAATATGGCTGGCGAGAACGGTACATCAGCGAAATCCCTGGCGGCAATTCACGATTGGATGAAATTCAAGCAGCTATCCTCCGCGTAAAACTAAGAAACCTTGATAAAGAGAACAAACAGCGTCAAAAACTGGCACAGACATACAACGCACTTCTGCGAGATTTGGAAATGACCCTGCCGGAAACCCGTTCAGGGGTGAGCCATGTTTACCACCAATATGTTATACGCCCTCCTCGACGCGACGCACTTCGAAACTATTTGCGGCAGGTTGGGATTGGCACACTTATCCACTATCCCGTACCTGTCCATTTGCAACCAGCCTATCAAGGCCGTCTGACTGTGGCGGCACTGCCTTGGACAGAACAGACAACTCAACAAGTACTCAGCCTACCCATTTTTCCTCAACTCAATACTGACCAAATTCAACACATAGTTGAATGTATTAACTTTTTCTACAAAGATGGCATGGTAAAAACCTGATGTACTATTTTTGCACATACTTTGATAAAAATTATTTGCCCCGCGGTCTAGCTCTGTATTACTCGCTCCAAGAGCACTGCCATGAATTTACGCTCTGGGTGCTGTGCATGGATCATGCATCCTTCGAGATACTGGAAAAGCTCGCTCTTCCTATGGTAAATCCGATCTCGCTGGAGAAATTCGAACAGGATGATAAATTGTTGTTAACCGCGAAACAAAATCGTTCCAAAATCGAATACTATTTCACATGTACTCCTTCCCTGCCGTTATTTATCCTCAACAACTGGCCTGAAGTTGGTCTAATCACGTATCTTGATGCGGATCTTTTCTTTTTCGCCTCTCCGTTACCACTATTTGATGAGTTTGGGAAGAAATCAATCGCTATTATCGGCCACCGTTTTCCTCCACACCTACAAGGGAGAGAGAGATACGGCATTTATAATGTCGGCTGGCTATCCTTTAGGCGCGATGACAATGGCCTCGATTGTCTCAAATGGTGGCGACACCAATGTATTGAATGGTGCTATGATCGCGAAGAAGATGGTCGATTTGCAGACCAGAAATATCTGGACGACTGGCCGAGCCGTTTTAAGGATGTAGCTATCTTGGAGCATAAAGGGGCCAATCTGGCCCCATGGAACCTATGCAACTATAACCTTCGATCTCTGAATTGGAATGAGGTAATGGTAGATGAAGAGCCGTTAATCTTCTTCCACTTCCATGGTCTAAAAAAAATCAGAGATTGGTTATACAACCCTAGTTGGGGAGAATACGGCATCAATACATCAAATGTGTTGCGTAGAACAATCTATTCGCCTTATCTGCGATCATTGTCTTATGCCAATCGCCAAATATTGGCAATAGATTGTATTGATCTGGACTATAATGTCAGAATTGGTATGGAAGACCAAAGAAGAAGGCTTTCGCTGCTCAAAAGAAAAGCCTTGCAAATCATAGCACTGGGATTATTTGTCCGGGATTTATTTGCGCGTAAACTGATTTTTTTTATAAATGAATAGGACTATGTTGTTTGAAAATGTTACTACCGCAAAAACCAAATTTTTCGAAGTTGTACTAAATAAACAATTATATGAATTCAATTATTTCGAGAACCATCAGAATTCTTAATTACCTTTTGAAACCTGTTGGCGCTAAGATTATAGGTCGAAGTAAAGACAATTTTGATATGTGTTCAGCAATTAAACGCATACATGATCATGGTATTTTAATTAACAACGTTATTGATATTGGCGGTTCAAATGGGATTTGGAGTATTAATGCAATGAAGATCTTCCCTTTTGCGTCTTTTGTTGCCATTGAACCCCTCGTAGAAAGAGAAAAATCTCTTCGTAACCTTGCACAAAGATTTACAAATTTTTCTTTTGAATTATGTGTCGCTGGAGAGACTAACGGCGAAACAGCCATGCTCAACATTTCAGACGACTTGGATGGCAGTACAATTAATGGGTGTGGTGGAGAGTTAAGGCAAGTTCCAGTAAAAACGATTGATGCAATTGTTTCAGAGAGAAGCATGGACGGAACATTTTTATTGAAATTTGATACCCATGGTTATGAGTTGCCTATTCTTAAAGGTGCAAGACATACTCTTAATAAAACGTCAGTATTAATAATTGAAGCCTATAATTACCAAGTTTCTGACAACTCTCTTCGCTTTCACGAGATATGTGCTTATTTGGAGTGCTTGGGTTTCCGCTGCTATGACATTGCTGATCTTATGCTCAGGGAATATGATAAATCCTTGTGGCAAATGGATTTGTTTTTTTGCAGGAATGACGAAAATATTTTTAAATACCCTCATTACAAATAAGTGGAACCTATTGTGGTTTCCTTTCAGACGGGAAAATAATGAGTGTTATTAAATGGCCAAAAATCAGTGTAGTGACACCATCATTTAACCAAGGGCAATATCTTGAAGCAGCTATACGATCGATCCTTTCTCAAGGATACCCAAACCTGGAATATATTATTATTGACGGGGGATCTACTGATAATTCACTAGAAATAATTAAAAAATATTCTCGACACTTACACTTTTGGTGTAGTGAAGCTGATAATGGTCATTACTCTGCCGTTAACAAAGGATTTATAAAAGCTAGTGGTGACATTTTTGCGTGGCTTAACAGTGACGACATGTATTGCCCGAATGCCTTCACAACTGTGGGAACCATCTTTTCTCATTTTCCGAAATTAGCGTGGCTTACGACCTTAAAACAATTAGTTTGGGATAGACATGGTCATTGCAAGTTAATAAAGACTATCCCTGGTTATTCTAAAGAAGCTTTCCTTGATGGGTGTTACTTTACTCGCAAATTCTCCGGACTCGGTTTTATACAGCAAGAATCGACTTTTTGGAGACGTGAATTGTGGGAGAAAGTTGGGGGGATAAGGACGGAATTCAATCTCGCCGGTGACTTCGATCTATGGGCGCGATTTTATAATCATGAAGGTTTGTATGGTGTGGATCACCCAATAGGCGGCTTTCGTAGTCATAGCGAAAATCGCAGCCTTCAAATAAATAAATATATTCGTGAAGCAGAACAGTCCCTTGAAGAAATTCGCCTACTATCTCATTGGACTAGAAAAAATGATCTTTCTACTCTCTGGAATAACATAAGATTGCCCTCGACAATTCTTTTTCTAACAAAGTTGTGCAATATATCCCCAAAAAAGACATATTCTTCAACCATTATTTCGCAATCTGATCCACAACAAGTAAATCAATGGCATATGACGACTACAAAATTCTAGGAAAAAATATCGCAATTGTCGTAAAGCTGTTAATTTTTATTGATCGTGCTTTTTTCTTTTGAGTGATTTGATTTAATTCTTAACAAATAATGATAAATCGTAACAGCAACTTTCTCAAATCTTAATTTATTTAAAGTCGTTAAGAGAAATAATCGGATAACAATTAGTAGATATATCCAAAGAGGGAATTTATTCTTTATCAGGGCTAATTTGTCTTTTTCAAACACAGTATCTACTTGTGTTGGGCTGACGCCACCTTCATCCCAGAAGATAGCAATTGACACCGGTACATACTCAAATTTTATGTCAGAATCGGCAAAACATCGCAAATTCAATTCATAATCAGCAAGAATCGGATACTTCAAATTGTAAGAATATTTTTCCCATATATGCCTCGGATAAAATATGCCTTGATGGCATATATTTCTGCATGCTAATTTATAAGCTGAAAATTTTCCATCATAGATTCTGTTAATGATGGGGCGATAAACATTACCATAGTAGAGAGTCTTTTCATTTTTTAGATAATCTACTGCCGTTGCAAATCCCTCTAGTAAATGATCGTCTGCTCCCAAAAAATAAATCCACTTTCCACGAGAAAGTGGCACTGCTTTGTTCATTGCATCGTATATACCTTTATCAGGTTCACTAATCCAACAGGCCAATTTTGATTCGTATTTCTTTATTATTTCGATACTTCCATCTACCGAATTTCCATCAACAATGATATACTCGTAATTTTTAAATTTTTGATGAATGACACTCTTTATAGCCTTCTCCAGAGTTTTAGCCCCATTAAGTACTACTGTAATAATGCTGACTAGTGGTTGGCTATGTGTTGCCACTACGCGATTGTTCAATGTCTTTAATTCCACCGATTGTACTCAAAATCACCGCAAATTCGGCATTCCATAAATAAACAACATTCTCATTTTGTGTGGAAAGAAAGTGAAAGTCGATAGAAATAGAGATGTACTGCACCGACGATCATGTTGAACAACACGCCTCTGCTCCACCCACAACATACGTTTTTTCCAAACTTCTCTCAGACAGAACCAGTAAATCTGCAACCAAACACGCTTATCCTGCTTTATTACCGTAAGCAATAGCCCCTCAAAAATGAGTAAAACCAAATGCAAAGGAATGAGCAGATAAACCAATAACGATGGATAACAAATGAGCATAACAAAGGTTTTATTACGCTCACTCAACGATCTTCTCGATAATTTAGTAGAGAGTTTTTTATTACTAAGAATTCTCCCCCCACCAAAACTTTGACCGACCCAATGATAAAACCCAGAAGTTGCAATAGCCTTTACGGGAAACCCTCTCAATCGAGCATAAGAGCAGAGATACAAATCCTCAGACAACGAGCCAAACCATTCAGGAAACCCTCCAAGAGTTTCCCACAGATGTTTCGGCAAGAATAAGCACGCACCTATTATCATTCCAACATCAGTTCTATCTAAATTTTTATTTGGAATAGGGTTGAGAAACGGGTCAAAAACACTGCCAATGTCTATTAATTCTCCAGTTGAGGCATCATATTGCGGCAATCCGTAAATTCCATCACCGTGTGCGACAGACGCCTCGTATAAAGTTCTTAAAGCATCCGCATGGAGTGTAGCATCATTATTCAGCAGTAAAATAAATTTACCTTTTGCCATAGCTACCATTCTATTGTTGCTTATACAAAACCCAAGGTTTTCTTTACTTTCGAGCAACAGAATTTCCGGGTATCTGCTTCGGATTAAAGCAACTGAATCGTCTTTAGAGGCATCATCATGAACTATAATTTCAACCGCCCCAGTAACGTTTTCCTGTTTTAGTATCGATTCGATACATTTTTCGATAAATCGTTCTCCATTGTAATTAGCAATGCAGACTGAACATAGTGGTGCAATTGTTTCATTTATGCTTGATGTGAACGAAACCATTCCCATATCTTTATTAAACCTTTCAGCAAATCGGGTTGGGGTGTCCAATGAAACCTACTGTTGATTCGAGAATTATCTAACACTATACGTTTGCCGCCATAACAAATACACATAGATCAGCCACAACCGATAACCGTGATCTCGATTCCTGGATTCATGAGATTTTTGCAAACTGCGAACAAAGCCAGGTTGCAGAGGACCAGGATCATTAGCTAGTAACTCGCTAAGTTTTGTCCCCAGTGAACCACGGAACCATTCATGTAAAGGCACCCCAAAACCCTGTTTGCGGCGACGCCATATCGAGGATGGCAACAATGTGTTGAACGTATTGTGCAGCATACGTTTTCCTTCGAAACCATTCCGGTGCCACTGGCTTGGCAAACTAAAGGCCAATTCGACGACTTCACGATCCAGAAATGGCGCTCTTGTCTCAAGAGACTGGGCCATACTGGCTCGGTCAACCTTTACTAGAATATCCTGAGGCAGATAAATACAGGTATCTGCCAGCATCATACGTTGCAGGTCATCAGGGGTTGTAGCCTCAGGAATATTCGGCGGCTGATGACCAAGTCCGACTGTATCGGGAGCCAGCTCCTGCAACCAGGCAGGGCTAAACATAAGCGGAGCAAAATATGGCGTCTCGGCAACCAACCTATCTGCTACATCTGCAAACAGATGGGCTTTTTTGAGCAAGCTGCGACTATGATGATCCATCGGTTCAGGGAGTGAGCGGATAAGACGAGCCACATTATTGCGTAGAAATTTGGGGAGTCGTGTATACCAACGCAACATCATCCGAGCTTGATAGCGCTGATACCCACTAAAGAGTTCGTCGCCTCCATCCCCGGATAGAACCACTTTGACGTACCGCGAGGCGACACACGAAACAAGTGCCGTGGGAAGAAGAGAGGCATCGGCAAAAGGCTGGCCTAAATGACCGAGAATCAATTTTTCCAGATCATTTTCATTCCATTGGCCCAATATCTCTTCGTAATGATCTGTGCCGAAGATATCAGCGACTATACGGGCATATTTACGTTCATCATAGGATTGCTCTTCGAAACCAATAGTAAACGTTTTGAGAGCAGAACCAATTTCCTGCCGCACAACCCCAACAACCAACGAGGAGTCTACGCCACCGGAAAGGAAAGCACCGACTTCCACATCCGCAACTAATCTTCGTTTAACAGCAGTAATGAATGTTTCGCGCAATTTTTCGGTAGCCTGTTTCGGAGTCCCGGTAAACTTCTCGGGAGAAAGGCTCCAGTAAGGACGTTCTTTGATTTCTCCGTACTTTGCTGACCATTTAAGGTAATGTCCCGGTAAAACTTCTCGAATGTTCTCATAAACTGTAAAACCGGGCAGGCAATAGCCATAGCGCAGATAATCGGCAGTACTATGTTCATCTTCATGCCACGGTTTGTCGCTCAGGAGGCGCAACGCAGGCAGTTCCGAAGCACAACAAAACTCATCTTCATGGCTAGCATAATAAAGCGGTTTCTTACCCATCCTATCGCGACAAAGCAATAATGTTTCGTCGAGTGTATCCCATAGGGCAAAGGACCACATACCTTCCAGTTGTGAAATGAAATCGACGCCTTCCAACATTAGCCCGGCGAGCAACACCTCTGTATCCCCGTTGGTAAGAAAATTCCAGCGTCCTGCGAGTGATGATCGAATTTCCCGGTATGTATATATTTCTCCGTTAAAGGTAAGTAGGTAACGCCCGTCTGGAGAACGCATCGGTTGGTGACTGGCAGCGAGATCAATGATAGACAGGCGACGATGTCCACAGATGGCCGGACCTTCCATGATCAGGCGTGAATCATCCGGACCTCGATGCGCCATGCATTCGAGCGCTCGATTCATAGAGAGCCGGCGCTCCTCTGAATGGCGCCTGGGGGCGTAAAGAAAGGCTATTCCGCACATCTCAAGCTTTCTCGTTATTGCAGAATTGTCGGAATTCCCGCATATATCTATCAGCCGTGTTTTCCCAGGTTAGACCATGCTCTATAATAAATTGACGTCCACCATCTCCAAGGCGAAGCCGCATTTCCCGGTTAGCTAGCATAAGCAAGCAGGCAGCAAGAGCCTCATAATTCCCAAAAGGGAAAAGCATACCGCTTGCGTCTGGAATAACCAATTCGCGAAGACCAGGAATGTCAGTCCCTACCACGGGAACCCCTGCAGCGAAGGCTTCGAGCACAACATTAGGACGTCCTTCGCTCTTACTGGTAATCAACAGTACATCAGCTTGAGCAAACCAGAGTGAAACCTCGTCGGGAGGGACATGTCCTTCGAAATCAATTCTGCCCTCGAGACTAAGATCAGTAACGAGTGATTGTAAATTAGCTCTTTCAGGCCCGTCACCTATGATGGTTAACGCAAATTTTGGAGGGAGAAGACTCAAAGCGTGCAGAGCTGTCGATACGGATTTTCTGGAGATCAGACTACCGACAATAAGCAATCGAATTTTTCCATCTTCATTTGATTTTTCATGTTTTTCCATCTTTGGAATGAAATCAACTCCATTAGGAATCATCACAATCTTGCTTGCCATAGTGGGAAATACTTTTAATAAGCCGGTGGCAATATCATCGCTCACTGTAACGACACGTTCATTCAACCGAAAACAAAGATTAATTAGGGTACGGTGTACCCGCGATACTTGAGTACGATTACCATCTTCCCCCCGGATTGTCGTTATTACTGGTCGCCCAAGGACACAACCGACGAAACCGGCTATCACACCGCAAATAGACCAATTTGCAAAAATAATATCAGCCTTGCCAGCATGCCTGAGGCAATTTACAAACATTGAAACGAGAAAAAAAGGCAGCAACAACAGGGTGAAAGGATAAGCTGCAAGCGTTGCCGGAATTCCTCCCCCCTTATGAGCAAGTATCTGCCATTTCATTGGTGCATACTTAAAGGCAAACAGAACATAGGGCTTGTTGTTCGATTTTTTAAAAGGAATATCAGATGCGGGTGCAAGAACTGTGAGTTGGCAATTACGCCCTAAACGTTGAGCCAAGCGCTCAACAAACACCCCACTGGAAGATCCTTCCTTTACAGGAAAGGATGTAGTTAACAAAAGAACTCTCATCAGGTAACTATGTAATTTTATTATTCACGGACCCGATCATATCGCATTTGTGATATCTGTTCAGAAACCAACCCAATCATGAAAATGATCACAGATATCGACAGGAGCATAGCCGACATATTAGTGAAGCGGCTGGCGGTAACAAAGGTGTAAAAATAATAAAAGAGACCGGTAAGAAAGAACAATAGACTGATGGGGAGAAAAATCCGAAATGGAGAGAAAAGAGTTGCAACCTTAGTGATAATAAGAAAAAATCTGGTGCCGTCCTGTATGAGTTTAATTTTGCTCTTGCCCAGGCGTTTTTTTGTCTCAATAGGAATATATTTGACACTTCGGCCACTACGCAGGTACGCCATGGTCAAAGTCGATGGGTAGGAAAATGTATTGGGCAACAAATAAATGAATTGTCTAGCTGTGTTTATGCGTAACATTCTAAAGCCGGAGGTAAGATCCTCAACTCTAAATTGTGTTACATAGGAAGCAAACCAATTATAAACCAAATTGGCGATATTCCTGTGGAGAGCTGTCTCCGATGAACTGCTCCTCGCTCCCACCACCATATCGTATGTGTCTTTAAATTCCAGCATCCTGGCAATATCTTCGGGGTTATGCTGGTTGTCCGCGTCCATCATGATAACCCATTCGCCCTTGGCTATCCGCAATCCCGATTTTATCGCCGCACCATTGCCGATATTATAAGGATGCGGCCACACATTGGCCCCGGCATCCATGGCCACACGAAGAGTATTGTCCGTTGAACCGTCATCAACTACCAGAACTTCAAAATCCGGATAGAGTTCCTTTATTCTTGCTATGGTGTTGCCGATGCTCTGTTCTTCATTGTAAGCGGGCAGCAAAATGGTGACTGGAACTTGTTTGGTGTTTTCTTTCATGATAGTTCTTCCGCATCTTTCAATTTTGAAGCAAATTAATGCAATGGTTTGGAAAGGTTTGCAGGGTGTGTGTGATTAGTTTATAGCTTTTATCTCCTCAGGAATGAAGATTACTTGGCCCAAAACCTGCTCAAAAACACATTCAATGTAATGTGATCTTAATAAGTTACAAAATTCTCACCATACTCTGCCGCACATGGTGCCAGAATCCTGTTTTTTCCTGTAGAAGGATAGCAAATTCATCAGAAGTATAAACCAGGATATCTATAGGAATATTAAGATCGAAGAGATCGAAAAAGTCCCGGGGTCTTTCGACAAACACTTTATCGCAGGCCTTTACGATGATGAGATCGATATCCGACCACACATGGGATGTCTCGGTAGCAAATGAACCAAAAATATAGGCAGCATCAACATTTTTATTTTCAAGTTTCTGCAGAATACGATCAATGAGACTCTGTCGATCAAAATCAAGAATGGAAGTATTCGGTCGGCTGTTAAAAAGAACCCCCTGAGCTGATTGTTTATATGGCATGAATCAGACCATTTACCAGCACACACAATCTTTCTGCTGCGGCAAGTGCTCGTTCCGCCTGTTCAATAGTAAACATTTCGAAAGGAGCTCCTGCCGGAAAAGCATCGGGATATCTGCCACTGATATAATAGAGATCCAACTCCTTAGCGATCTTTTCCCTTTCTCCATTGACACCAAGTGCTCGGATAATCTGGACCTGTGAATGTGTTTTAATTATATCAAAACCTTTGCGATAGCAAAGCGCTTTTAGAGCTTTTACTCCTGCTTGCTGGGAAATGAAACAGGTTTGCGAGTAGAAACCACCGCTAAGGGAATGCCGTGCCCATGTTAGATCATTTTCTGCTTGTATCATTTTCTGCTTGTCGTAGCCAATCAAGATATCGATCCGTCATAAAAGCCTCGGTCTTACAGAGTACCAACCACACCTTCACAATACTTACGCAGAGAATCAGTTAGTTCCCGGCAACGATTACGTATCAAATCATGATTAAGACTCATGGTAAAAACGACTCCTTTATTGCTCTACAACCTATCGGTTTCATAAGTGAAGTTTCCAAAAATAAGCGAAGTCGATGTTTTTATCCGCCTTAAGGATTTCAGGAAGAGTTTTTTTTATTGGTTCTTTCTGGTCAACTCCAGCTTCAAAGAATTTTTTTCCGCCGGTGTGGATGGCTGATGGTTAGAAAATTCTTTCACCATATTTCAATATCTCGCCGGCAACTGGATTACTCTCATTGAATTGGGAAATCAGATATGGATGCGGTTCTATATCCGAGTCAATATTTCTTGCCAGTTTTGTCAGCATGAAGCGGAAATCGAAGCTATCTCCAATAAACTCATTGGTGACAAGTGCCAAATCTATATCACTCCATTGATCTGCAGTTCCTTTGACATATGAGCCAAAAAGATGTGCCTGAAGAATATGAATGTTTTTATCTTCTAAGAGCGAAATATACTGTAGCACTTTCCTAAGTATTAGTTTTTTATTTTTTCCAGCAGCCATTCTCGCAGCCCTTTTATCTTCGTGATGTTATGTTCTGTAAAATCTTTGGTACACTTCTTGTGGAATTCTCGCTTATATTCTTCGTATCGCGCTTCGATGTTAAACAAGGTAACATACTGCAGAGCATCCATCTGATCCTCAGACATTTCAAGGTTGCACCTCATAGCGAGTTTATAAAGATCGTGGACCCTTGGAGCTACGGAATCAATCTCTTTAACATAACAGGCTTTCAGTAGTTTCTCTATACAGAGATGTCCTACAAACAATGCCCACACATATTCCTTGTTGGCGTACATATTTTGCATGGATTCGTGGTTCAATTCCGATGATTCCACCCAGTATGCAATAAGGTCATCTTTTGTCATAGGAACATCTCTATCCCCGATCCCCCTTGCGGATCACCTCGCAGAGTTCATCGGCCATGGCGGTTATCTCACCCTGGTCCTGTCCCTCGACCATCACCCGGATAACCGGTTCGGTGCCGGAGGCACGGACAAGTATACGACCACCTTTGCCAAGTTTTTGCTCAAGTTTTTTCACCGTCTCGGGGAAATCGGCGATGGTTTCCACCGGTATTTTGCTGGACATCCGGACATTTTTCAGGATCTGCGGAAAACTCTCCATCAAAGTGGCAAGTTCCGACAGGGGCTTTTTCCGCTTTTTCATGATCGCCAGCAGTTGCAGCGCGGCGAGTATCCCGTCACCGGTGGTGATATGTTCGAGAAACACTAGATGTCCCGATTGTTCACCACCGAACGAATACCCCTTGCGCCGCATGCATTCGACCACATAGCGGTCGCCGACACCCGTACGGACCAGGGTCCCACCCATGCGTTCCATCGCTAGCTCCAGCCCAATATTGGACATGACCGTAGCGACCAGGGTCTTCTTTTTCAATCGCCTTTGATGCATCAGTTCTTCGGCGCAGATCGCCATGATATGGTCACCATCGACGATCTTGCCATGTTCGTCGCAGACAATCAGCCGGTCGCCGTCACCATCCAAGGCAAGACCGATGTTGGCCCCAACTTCCTTCACTTTTTTAGCCATGACCTCGGGGTGTAAAGCGCCGCAATCCTGGTTGATGTTTCTGCCGTCCGGTTCGATCCCCAGCTTGGTAACTTTGGCTCCCAGCTCTTGAAAAACATGGGGCGCCACCCCATAGGTTGCGCCATTGGCACAGTCGAGGACGATATGAAAACCATCCAGGGTGTATTGTTTTGGGAAGGTGTTTTTTAAGAAAACAATATATCGCCCCTTGGCATCTTCGATCCGAGTGGCCTTGCCAACTTCTTCGGCGACCGGCCGGAGAGCCGCCATTTTCTGGGAAAATATCAGGTCTTCAATGTCCAGTTCCACCTCATCCGGCAGTTTAAAACCGTCGCTTGAAAAAATTTTGATGCCGTTATCCTGAAAGGGATTATGGGAGGCGGAAATTACCACGCCGGCATCGGCGCGCATCGAGGTGGTGATGAAGGCAATGCCGGGTGTCGGCAAGGGACCGACCAGAAGAACGTCTACACCCATCGAGCAGATGCCGGCAGCAAGGGCGTTTTCGAGCATGTAGCAGGACTGTCGTGTGTCCTTGCCGATAACAATTCTGTGCCCTTTGACCTTATCTTTGACAATAAAGGCAATTGCCCGCCCCACCTGCATGGCGATTTCTATGGTCATTGGGTAGACATTGGCTACGCCACGTATTCCGTCGGTTCCGAAAAGTTTTCTCATTGATTTAGTGTGTTATCTTTGACAGTTTTTCTGACTAATTGAGTTTGTAAACCTTCTCTTTATTTCTTTTAATACTTTTAACCGGTGTTATCCTGCCCACATCCACCTGTCTTGCACTCCTTTCCTCTGCCGTCTTCGGCGGTACGACAAGAGAATCGGAGGTAACTTGTGTGTCGTCAAGCTGCTCTGTTCCCGTCTCGCCAATGTTTTGCACGGTTGCGCCGCCATCCCCCACTACCCGCACCGTATCGGGTACCAAGGAAACAATCTCAATCGGCATATCAAGACCGGCATTTGGAACAATTTTTACTTTCAGATTGGCTTCACCTTCTTTTTTGATTGCCACTGCCGAGAGAAGGCCTTTAAGGTCGACTTTTTTATCAAGAAGCAGCTTAGGAACATTGGCAACGATCTTGACCTGATCAGGTTGAATTTCTCTTTTTGGCCCATCCCCTGCGGCATTCACCTTAAGCCCATCAATATTTACGGCCACCGTCTCCAGGCCGATTGTAAGCTCTGCCGTTACCGAAGTTTCACCGATTAATTCGACTATCGCCGGCTCCAATTCCAGCGGCACTTGCAACTGCATCGATTGTTTGACACCGTCCAGGTTGATCACTTTAGTGAAGAAATGATCGACCTGCGAAAGGGTGGTGTACGGTCCGGTGATGGTAATGATCTCGGGATCGGTCTTCAGGCCCTTTACATAATAGCCATGGGTGACTCGACCAATGGTTCGCGCTTCGACCGGAAACTGTTTCTGAATGAGCTTGTCGAGCGAAAGAATTATCGAAGAAGGCTGCACCCGCTGAACGGTAATGCCGCGCAGAACCGGGATGTGCTTGTTATCGTTTTCAATAACCAGTGTTCCTGGAGACGCGGTCGACAAATCGACCTGACGAGTCACTGCGCGATTGGCCATTTCGACGATCAACGACCGAGGGCCACTGACCGTTACCTCTATCTCCTTTTTAAACTGATTGGAAATAACCAGATCGCGGGGAAGATTGATAATTTCAATCGGCACCATGACGTTTTTATCTATCCTGTCCTCGCCGCCGACAAAGTACCAGAGAATAACCGCCAAGACCAGTGAGATAAACTTCAGGAGCCAGTCCTTCGACATAAGTCGGGTCAGTTTCTTCTTCTCGAAGAGTTTGGTAAAAATCTCTTTCATCGTCTACTCAGCAAATTTTTCCAGGAATGCGACAGCCCGTTATTAACTATAAATATTGCTCTCAGGCTGTTGGTTAAGCTGATTTCATCCTCTATTGTTGTCAATGCCCCATGCCGAACTATGGATATTTCCTGGGTCTCCTCCGAGACAACCATGACGACGGCATCGGTTTCTTCCGTCAAACCGATAGCGGCTCTGTGCCGTGTTCCATAACGTTTATTGATATAGGGGTTTTGGGTGAGGGGGAGAATACAACCGGCGTGCTGTATTCGACCTTTACTGACAATCACCGCCCCATCGTGGAGGGGGGAGACCGGCATAAAGATGGAAATAAGCAGTTCCTTTGAAAGACGAGCATCGAGTTTAAAGCCGGAGTCGATAAAATCTCCGAGATTTGTTTCCCGTTCAATGACTATAAGGGCACCGATACGCCTTTTGGCAAGATAAAACAGGGTGCGAATAATTTCTTCAAGATCCTTTTCGGCAACATCGGTATGTTTCAAAAAAGGGGATTTGCCCACCTGAGTGAGAGCCCTGCGGATATCATGCTGAAAAACGATGATGACAATCAACAGGATAGAACTGAGAAACGTCTGCATGACCCACTTCAAGGCCGCCAGGTCGAGGGCACCGGCCAGGAAGTAGACAATGGTGAGAATCCCGAGACCCAGCACCATTTGCACAGAACGCGTACCCCTGATAATGGAGATAAGCTGGTGGATGACAAAAGCCACCACCAGAATATCGACAAAATCCTGCCAGCGCAGATAGCTGAGAAAATCGAGCATGGGGTTTCAGTTATTTCTTATAGTTTGTGTCTCGTCTTGCACCCATGAAATCCGGGCGCTGTGACTTCGCATCCGGCAGACATTGTTCCTACACTTTATATGTACGAATAATGACAAGATATTTAAAGATATTTTTTTAGAAAAACGCTATTGCAAGCCACACAATTGCATAATTTTGCCGCATACAGGTGCGACAGCGGCTGATCTAGAGGCAGGACGGAAAAAAAATAGCACAGCTGTTTTCATTATGAAGAGTGTTTTCCGGTCTGCTTTGATAGATATTTTTTATGTTTTAAAGCTTTTGACTCTTGAAAAATATGAGCAGTCAGTGCATATCTTCAATTTACAGATTCGTACCAATGCGATAAATATGCTAGCCCAAATTTTCCTGAGGTCCATACCAGGATTGCCTTGCTCCTCTGTAAATAACCCCGATAAACGGGATAAGTCCCCACACGTATTTTTTTTATTATTGCCGTGTGAATATTTTTTCTCAGGGACTAAAGAACATCTTCCGCTATTTGGTTTCAACTGATATGCCTGATCGTTTCGGAAAAATATCCATCCCACACGTCGTTCCCGGCACCCCTGTCGTTGAAGAAGTGAAAAAGCCTCTCCCGCCACCACCTCCGAAAGCGCCAAAGATAAAAAAACGATCTTCTTCTCGGAAAAAAAACGTCGCCTTCATCTGGCTGGGCGCTATTGCAGCGATCTTTGGATTGTACAATGCCCTCGGGTTCCTCGGTATCCCCTACTATTTGACCAGTGCCTTGCCTGCTAATTTCAACAAAAAGACCGGAATGGTCTTTGATCCAGGGCACATTTCCTTCAATCCCTTTACCTTTCATTTTGCCACCGACAATGCAAAGATATTATCAGAAAGCGGAACATCTCTGGCGACCCTCCGATCCCTATCCGCCGATCTTGCCCCATTTTCTCTCTTGCGCCTGGATCTGGTGTGCAACACGGTAACTCTCTCCGAGCTTACTCTTAATATTACCAGGGAAAAGGACGGGACCTATAATTTTGCTAAACTGCTTCGCCAAAAACAAGACGGTAAGCCCTCGGAAATCTTGAATTTCAGCGACCTCCCCTTCTTGTTCTCCCTCAACAATATTGCCATAAAGGACGGTAAGATACTTTTCCTCGACGCGCCCACCGGCAAAACTCATACCATGGAGAAAATTCATCTGGAGTTGCCGACCTTTTCCAACATTCCCTTCCAAACCAATCAGTATCTGCACCCGAGCTTTTCGGCGGTGATCAACGGCAGTCCTGTTGAACTTACCGGGCAAGCGCAGATGGGTGACTCTGCTTCCGAAGCCACCACTCTCACCTGTAATCTCCACGCCCTCGATCTTCCGATCTATGCCGAGTATCTCCCCTTAAACCTTCCGCTCCTCTTGACCGGCGGCAAAGCGGATGGAAAAATAAACCTGCTCTTCGATCCCGCATCCCTGCAAGAGGACAAGCTCTCTATTGATTTTGAACTGCAGCTTACCGATACCGAGCTGCAAACCGCCGACGAAACGGTTTTTATCACCGCACCGGCGACAGAGGTTAAAGGAAAATTGAAACCGGTTGCCAAAACCATTGTTTTTTCTACAATTTCAACCAAAGAGCCGGTCTTGCAATCGGTTGGCAGCTCTCTTCTTGCAAGTCTTGAAACCCTGTTCAAAAAAGAAAAAAAGGCTCCCCCAATCGGTACGATTCCAGGACCAGCGACGGCTTCAGGTACTCCTTTTTCACTCACCATTGACGATCTGCTCATTAAAGACGGTGCCTTCCATCTCTGGAAAGAGAAAGGGGCAAAACAGCCGGAAGCCTCTTGGAAAGCGTTGCAATTGAACGTTAATAACTATTCTTCAACCGAGCCTGCGGAGAGTAAAAAAGATCCCGGAACGTTTCTTCTAAGCGGTGAAAAAGTTGGAACCGCCTCTCCATTTTCCTGGCAGGGGGACATGACTTCGGTCGAAAATCCCAGTGGCACATTAACCATTAGCAATATGGATTTTAAGGAACTCTTGCTTTCTCTCGGTGCCGATCAGAGCCTTGGAGTCAAAGGACTTGCCGGCCTTAAAGGGCAGCTTACCCTCTCCCTGCCGCAAGATTCCGCTTCAACCATTGCCTACAAGCTTGCCGATGCCGAACTCATGGTACAGAACTTCCAGCTCATAGATGACAAATTGACCGTTCTCTCCGCCCCCTCCTTAAAAATTACTTCTCTCGGTACGGCCTATAAAACTATCAATTTTGGCAATGTAACCCTGGAAAACGGATCTGTGCTTCTGACTGCCAGTCATATACCTGATATTTTCAAACAATTTACCGCCGCCAAATATCTCATCCAAGATATCGATTTTACGGGTCAAATAACTTTGATTTCCGACGAAAAAGGCAAACATAAGACCACCTATTCCGATATTTCTTTGAAAGCCAAAGATCTTACATCCCCGGAAAAGGCCAAAGACAATTTTTCTCTTTCGGCGAAAACTGCAAGCGGAGGAGTCATTGAAGGTAACGGCGATGTACGGATTTCACCCTTCTCCCTCACCTTCAACACCGAATTCAAAGGCCTGGTCGCCACAGAGGTCTTTCCGATCATAACCCATTCTTCACTGCTGAACAGCCTTACCGGGATCGTTGCCGGAAAAGGCTCCCTCAGTTTACCGAAGACGAGTTTTGCCGGAGACCTGCAACTCACCAAGGCCAACGTCCGTAGAGCACCGGACTCAATTATTTCATGGAATGACATGCTGTTGCAGGGAGTAAACTACACCTCCGAACCGTTTCATATGGGAATCGCCGCAACAATCATTAAGCAACCGCAGTTTTCCTGGCAGATAAAAGAAAATGATCCTGGTCCGATGCAGCAGCTGGCTTCTTTTTTCCAGCAGCATTTTCCAACAGTTGAATATGAAAAACCGACAGGAGAGAAAACGAAAATCGCTCTTTCTCCGGTTGATATAGAAGAAATTCAAATACAGCAGGGTAACATCCTCATTCAGGACAATCGATTGAAACCAAAATGGAAGGGTGATGTCACGGAATTTGCCGGAAATATGAAAGATATTCATTGTGCAGCTTCAGCCGGCAACAGTGAATTCTCTTTTAGCGGCAAGCTTCAAGATGTCCCGTTCACCCTTACCGGTGCGCTGGATGTCTTCGCCAAGGAAGCGAATGGCCTATTCCACTTAACCCTTGATGGCTACCCCCTGGTATCTTTTCACCAACAACTGGCCCCCTTGACCGATGTCGACAGCAACAGTGGCTTTTTCGACCTGCGGCTCGACTCTTCGGTAAAAGACGGCCAATTCCTCAACACTGGCTCCCTCTTGTTCTCCAAGATAAAACCGATTTCCGAAAAATCCGATTCAGCACTTACTCTGGCACTCCTCACCGATCCGGATAATAAGTTCCGACTCGATTTTGATTTTGCCCGAACAGCCCCTCTCGGCAAAACGATTTTTCTCGAAGAGATTCTCAGTTTTTTCCAAACTAAAGTGGTTAAAGCCGCCGTATCTCCCCTGCTTCTCGCATCCGGGGATTTTACCGATCTCATCGGCAATGAATTTGCCGAATTCGAACCGGGACAATCGACTCTTACGGAAAAAGGCACAGAGGTTCTTTCCCGCTATGCCTCATTGCTCACCACCCATCCCCAGCTCGGTTTGGAACTCTCCGGCGATATCGACAGGGATGTCGATGCTCCCGCCATGAAAGAACAACTTGAGGCGCTGGAACAGAAACGGGTTGAGGCGGAGAACCAAAAACGCCTGGCAGCCTGGCAACAGGAAAAGGCAATATTTGACGAAAAGGTGGCAGAGCAACAGAAGAAACAAGCCGTAAAAGGAAAAATAATTGAAAACAACATCCCACTCGCTGTGTTGAAGGATTACATCCCGGTGCAACCGAAACAGGTCGTCATCAACGACGGCATGCTTCTCGAACTGGCTAAAAAGCGTAGCCAATGGCTCTCTCAGTATCTGACCGAACAACTGGCAGTCGAAACCGGACGCCTCACCATTTCTCCATTAAAACGACTTTCCAATACTCAACCGGGTCAGGCAGTAAGAGGAGTGAAGATAACGCTTACAGCGATCAAATGATGGACTTCTCTTGCCTTCCCCTATCCGGCTCTCGTCAGGGCTTCTCTTGTGCCGGCTTAAAGGGTTGATACATGGGGTCTCCGACCAAAACCATCTGCCAGGACAAATATGGCAAAGAAGTAAGATATGCCTCGCCAAGACTCATATTTCCTTCAATCAATTGAGAAAAAAACAACTCGGGTAGAGGGAAACCCTGGATATACGGTTCATATACCGGCCCAATGGTGGCAGCAACACCTTTTTCGAGCATCTTCAAACACCAGACAGAACTGTTCTTGTCCCTGAGAGTCGTACATTCGGCACTGGCAAGGTGATAGCCAATGGAACCTCTCTGCCAAACAAAACTGTCAATATATTTCCCCAGAGAATACCAGCCGCAGTACAGGGCCGCTTCGGAACAGCACTTCTCGGCAAAGAGTTCTTCCCTCTGGTCGACAACAGTTTCCATCCGCGTTGCTACAGCATCGGCCGCCAAGTGCAATGAAAGATCATATCGCTGGTAACCTCCTAAGACCCCAACCCCCTCGGGACGCGGCCAGCGAGCATCGAAATATGCCTTGCCTTGCAGCCCTTCTTTTTCGACCTGCAGGGTATCGTTGATAATTCTGTATACCGTCGCGGCATCGGGGCCATCCAGACGACTGACCAAGAGTACCTGATCTTTACTTATTTCCGATGGCATCCCCTGAAAACCAAGAAAATAGGGGTTCTTAATCCATCCCTGCAAGTTATACTGCCCCTTCTTAACAAGGGTGAGTTCGGAATCCACAGCAGCCCTTTGGTCAGTTTTCAGCAATTTGTCAATGTTCTGAAGCAATTCATTTTTTTTCCTTTCGATCTCCTCATTCTTTCCCAGCGAATCGGCAGCCATGCTGTCGAGCCGACTCTTATCTTGCCGAAGCAGTTCGCTTTCCTCCCAAGACAACTCCGGAGGATCAACCTTCAGAGGAATTCCATAGATGAGAACTATCGCGGCGATACGCTGGGAAGATAGTCTGTCGAGGGCATGAAGAATTGCGACTTTCAATACATTGTCATATTCATCCCGAGACATGGTCTCATTCAAAGTGAGAGCAACCGAGACCAGATGGGTTGCGGGAATTTCTCTTTTATCCATATAGTAACGGGCTATTGCAACACTTTCCGCCATTCTTGTGTTTGCCACTACAAGAATTTCCTCTTTTGTCAGACCGTAGACTGCCTTTGAGTCCCCTATTACGGAAAGCAAAATGGCAAATATAACTAACTGAATATAATTGTATTTAATAATTTTCAAAGAGACCTCACCCGGAAAAAGTTCAGAAAAGAGAATTTTTTCGTATTTCAGGAAAAAACTATCCTTTTCTTTTCACACATTATATAATACCACGAAATTAGCTCCATCAACGGGATGGTTTGGCAAAATCACTTCCCCCAAGATTTCACACGTTGCGATTTTATGGAAGGAACACTTCAAGACATAGAAAGGGTAGTCTCCAACCAGAGGAGCCTCCTTGAAACCATTCCGGAAATGGTTCTTCTGGTCAAGGATAGTCATTGGGTGGAATATATGAACCCAAGCGCCAAACATTTCTTTGGCGACCTTTGTCCCCAGGGCTTGAATGGCGCTCCGGAAAGACAAAGTACCGCCTCCGCCCTCCTGCAAATCGTTGCGCAAACAATTCACGACAAGCATGTCGGCGACACCCTTGAGACAACATTTGGTCAATCGCACCTTGAATATACCCTGGCCCCCTTCAAGGGCTATAAAGGGGATTCCCTCTTTTGGTTTTTTATCAGGGATCTCACCGATTATAAAAAGCAGCTGGAGGAACTCTCCCGCTTCCATAACAGTATCGAGACCATTCTGTCACACAAGATCAGCGAATTAAAGGAAAGCGAGCGCACACGACAAAAACTTGCCAGTGAGTTGAATTCCTTGAAAGAACACCTCAAAGAACAACCGGCAGAGGGGAAAATGATAGGTTCGAGCCGGGCACTGACTGAATTACGCGACATGGTTTTTCAGGTGGCAAAATCGGATGCTACAATTCTCATAACCGGTGAATCGGGAACAGGCAAGGAACTGGTGGCCAACCTGATCAGGGAAAAAAGCAGCAACCGGAATAATAAACCCTTCCTCAAAATCAACTGCAACACCATCAATGACTCTCTTTTGGAAAGTGATCTTTTCGGCCATGAAAAAGGCGCCTTTACCGGAGCGGATAGCAAGAGAAAAGGCAAGTTTGAGGTAGTCGATGGCGGCACCATTTTTCTCGATGAAATTGGCGACATCAGCCCGAGAATGCAGGCAGCCTTGCTCCGAGTTCTGCAAGACGGAGATATAATTCGGGTTGGCGGAAATTCGCCGACAAAAGTAGATGTCAGAGTTATCGCCGCAACCAACTTGGATCTCGCTTCAATGGTGCAGAACGGCACTTTCCGACTTGATCTTTATTATCGGTTGAATATCATCAATATTTCCATTCCTCCCTTGCGAGAACGCAAGGAAGATATAGTCGATCTCACAACCCATTTTGTCAGAAAATATCGTCAGGCCTTCAAAAAGGAAATAAATTTTCTGCCCCAGTCGATCCTTGATCGCCTCCTCCTCCATGACTGGCCGGGTAATGTCCGAGAGTTGGAAAATGTTATTCAACGAGCCGTTCTCATGGCAAAAAACAATATCATAACCGAGAACGAACTGTTTTTCGACAGCCCGCCGGGCAACAAAAAACAGACCCCGCAAAAAAACTATTTACAGCGGATTGACGGACGAACACTGAAAGACATGGTTGCCGATTTTGAAAAAGATATCATTCTCTATGCCCTGGAAAAAAACCATGGTAATGTCCCCCAGACAGTGAAACAACTCGAAATCGGGAAAACTGCCTTCTATGATAAAATGAAGCGCCACAGCATCTCGCCGAAGGCCCTCAAATAAATGAAATTCACCATAGGCGCGTTTTTTGCATACTAATAGACAAGAGTGGTACCGAAGCAAGACATTTCTTGTTCAATGAAAAGAGCGTGATATGGCCACCAAGGATCCTAAATTTATAGAAAACTGCCCGTTCTGGTCAGAACTGTCGATGAAATGTCGAATGTGTAAGGGTGGTCTCTTCATACCTTTGGATGACCACGTTGAGGTGTATTGCAAAACCCTTGATTACCCCCAATGTTTGCAATACGCACTTCATCCGGAAAAGCAGCTGGAAATTGTTGCAAGGGCTGAGTGCAACAAAAACCGAAGAAAATTTGCTCGCGTCGAAGCCTGTTACAAAATAACCTTGGTTAGGCTTATTCACTCGGGTGCGGTTGTATCCCATTTTTCCACCTTGGCCAGGACCCTTGACCTCAGTAGCGGCGGCATGCGTCTGACGACCGACAAACCCCTTATTAATGACTCCGTAGTGCAGTTTTCCTTTGGCCAACCCTTCCCGGAAAGCCTGCAGGAAGGCAACGGTCAGGTGGCCTGGTGCAACAAAGAGATCGATGCCCCTGGTTATCAGGCAGGAATATCGTTTCAGGATGACCAGACAATCGAGGCTATGGGCCTCTACCTCGGCTTACATCATCACGACATTATTTCCTAACGGCTCCTAAAAGCCTTTGCACCACAAGTATCAGGAAAAGAACCGGAATCCCCAGCAAGGCAGTCATCAGAAAAAACTTCTCATATCCCAACCCTGAAACCATTGTGCCGGAATAACCACCGACCATTTTAGGGAGAAGGGTCATCATCGAACTGAAGATCGCATATTGCACAGCCGTAAAAGAAACACTGGTAAGACTTGACAGGAAAGCGACAAAAGCGGTGGTGGCAATTCCCGCACTCAGATTATCGGCGCCAATTACCAGGGTCAGAAGTGTGATATTCTTTCCGGCAGCAGCAAGCAACATAAAGAGAAGATGCGTCGCCACTGAAAGAGAGGCTCCTAAAAACAAGATTTTTTGCAGCCCGAAACGGATTGTCAACAATCCGCCCAGAAAACCACCCGCGAGAGTCATGCCCAGGCCAAAGGACTTGGTAATGCCGGCAATAACGGTTTTACTGTAGCCCATATCCAGATAAAAAACATTGGATACAACCCCGAGAACAATGTCAGAAAGCCGATAACAACCAATCAGCACCAATATAAGGCCGGCAGTTTTTCCGCTATAGCGGATAAAGAAATCCCGTATTGGCGCATAATAGGCCCGCGTGACCATTTCTTTGTCCACAAGGCCGATCTTGACAAAGCCGCAAGCAACCAAAAAACCTACGGTAACAGCCAGGCCGAATCGCAATATTTCAATGAAAAATGCGCCAATTTTACCCTCGGCGAGAAAAAAGAGTGGGAAATTTTTACTCAATTCCGCAACCCCGGAACCTGCCTTAAAGAAGGTCAAAGCAAAAGCCAGCATAACAAAAATAAATACCATTACAAATCGCAGATATTCCCTTGCAGAATAGCTATGCCTGTTGAGATATCTCGAATCGTCGGGCTCGGCGACACACAGGGTGGTGATAAGCCCGCAACCCATTATCGCGGCCATTGCCATGTAGGTTATCTGCCAGGCATGATAACTGTAGCCACTGTTACCACCAATAAAATCAGCGAGAAACAGCGATCCGGCACCTGCCACCAGCATGCCCATACGGTACCCGGCGATATACATGGAGGAGAGCAGGGCCTGCAGACTCAGTTCGGCACTTTCAATCCGATAGGCGTCTATGACGACATCCTGGCTGGCCGATGAAAAACCAAGCAATACAGCCGCCATGGCCATGAGGGTCAGGTCCTTTGGGTTTTTCGCCGGATCGATCGAGGCCATCCACAATATTGCTATAATTATACAACACTGGGCGATTATCAACCACGCCCGCCGACGCCCGAGCCTGCGGGTGAGAAAGGGCAACGGCAACATATCAATTATTGGTGCCCATAGGAATTTAAAGGAATAGGCGAGTGCTGCCCAACTGAAAAAGGTTACCGCCGCCCTGTCCACCCCCGCTTCCCGCAACCATACGGACAAAGTTGAGAAAATCAACAGAAGAGGTATCCCCGCAGAAAACCCAAGAAAAAGCATGGCAATGGCTTTGGGTTGCATCCAAGTCCTGAAACTGTCGCTCCAGGATCGTATTTCCGACCCTTCTCGGCTCATTGTTGTCTTTTCCTCATAAGAAGATTATGCTATTTTATTAAATACAAAACGCAATCTCGAAACAATTTCATTGCCCGAGCAGTACTTAATACATGATTTCCGAACTGTCTACATCCAGTTCCACTGAAGATGACTATACAAATCCACAACACCTTATCCGGAAAGAAAGAAGCCTTGCTGCCCATCGAAAAGGGTCAAGTCAAGCTCTACGTCTGCGGCATCACGTCCTATGATTATTGCCACATTGGCCATGCCCGCTCGGCACTCGCTTTTGACATGATCGTCCGCTATCTGAAATACCGAGGCTTCAAGGTCACCTATGTACGAAATTTTACCGACATCGATGACAAAATCATTACCAGAGCCAAGGAGCAGCAAACCACCTCGGAGGAACTCGCCAACCGGTTTATTGTAGAATTTTATACAGACATGGATAAACTTGGGATTGATCGCCCGGATATCGAGCCCAAGGCTACCAAGCATATAGACGAAATGATCACCCTCATCGGCGAACTTATCGACCAGGGCAAGGCCTATCCATCGGGTGGTGACGTTTATTATATCGTCGACAGTTTCCCCGAGTACGGCAAACTATCGAAAAGAAATCTCGATGACATGCAGGCCGGCGCCCGCATTTCCGTGAACGAGCAAAAACGCCATCCCATGGATTTTGTCCTGTGGAAGGGCTCCAAGCCCGGTGAACCTACCTGGGACAGTCCTTGGGGGCCCGGCCGTCCCGGCTGGCATATCGAATGCTCGGCGATGAGCCGAAAATATCTTGGCGAGAACTTCGATATCCATGGCGGCGGGCAGGACCTCATCTTTCCCCATCACGAAAATGAGATAGCCCAGAGTGAAGGTGCCAACCACAAACCCTTCGCCAATTATTGGATCCATCACGGCTTTGTCACTATTCGCGATGAAAAGATGTCTAAGTCACTCGGCAATTTTCTCACCATCCGAGACATTCTTGACCACTATCATCCGGAGATACTGCGCTTCTTTATCTTTTCCACTCACTATCGCAACCCTCTGGATTTTTCCGAAACGGCGATGCAGGATGCCACCGCCGGACTGGAACGGCTCTATGAATGTATTGCGGCCATTGATGCACTGCAACCTCTAACAAGTGTGGCGGATACTGCAAGTGTGTGCACCGACAAAGATATTCAGCAACTCGAAGGACTCGAGACTCGCTTTCAACAGGCGATGGACAATGACTTTAATACCGCTCAGGCACAGGGTATCTTCTTTGATTCAGTCAAAGCGATAAACCGAATTCGCGGTAAGTTGCCAGCCGTACCTGCAACCGATGATCTTTACCTTCTGAAAAGCAGCATAGAAATCCTTAAGAAACTGGCAAATATCATGGGCTTACTGCGAGAGGATGCAGGACAGTTTCTGACCGCTAAAAAAAATAAACTGGTCTCTGAAGGCGATATCGATATTGCAAGTATCGAGTCCCTCATCGCCGAACGGTACCAGTGCCGTCGGGCGAAAAACTGGGTGAGAAGCGATGCCATCCGCGACCAACTCCTGGAAAAAAACATCGAACTCATGGATGGACCCGATGGCACGACATGGTTGGTAAAAGGTAATTAAAAAAGCTTAACCATTGCCGGTTTCAGCTTTACCCCGAACGTATTTTGATCTTTGTGCGAATGGAGGTGGATGACAATGAGACAACCTGCGGTTGCCGACCGCTTCTATCCCGGATCGCCTGAGGCACTCGCCCTTGCGGTAAATGAACTCATGCCGACCGGCCTCAGCACCGGCAAACAAAAAGCTTTGGCCGTTGTCTCGCCGCATGCCGGTTATATCTATTCGGGCGCCCTCGCCGCCCAGACCCTCAGTAGTGTCGAGATTCCCGAGACCGTCATTATTATCGGTCCAAACCACCATGGCCAGGGAGCACCTGTTGCTCTGTCAACGATCACCTGGAACATGCCCCTTGGCAAGGTTCCGGTAGACCAGGAGATCTGCGACCTCATTCTTACCCATTCCACGAACATAAAGGTTGATGAACTGGCTCACAAATATGAGCACTCGCTGGAGGTTCAGATACCCTTCCTGCAGATACTGCAAAAAAAACTCAGCATAGTTCCCTTGGTAGTTTCCCGAATTTCCTACCCGCTTTGTGAAGAGGTTGCCAATGCTCTTGCCGAGGCGATCCGCGTCACCGCCAAGAACATTCTCATTGTCGCCTCAAGCGATATGAGCCACTACGAACCTCGCAAGACTGCCGAGCAAAAAGACCTGCTGGCACTGCAATGTATAGAACAGATCGACCCTCATGCTCTTTACCTCACGGTAAGAGACAAGCGAATATCCATGTGCGGAGTGATTCCCGTGGTCATTGCCATCCTTGCGGCCAAAGCCCAAGGCGGCAAAAGGAGCCGTCTGGTCGGTTATACCGACTCAGGCTATGTATCTGGAGATACAGGACAGGTGGTCGGCTATGCCGGGGTCGTTATCGACTGAAATTTGCTTGACAGTGCTCTGTAAATCTTTTATAAACTCGCCACGCTTCTAGCGAATTGGGGGATGGTCTAATGGTAAGGCGGCGGACTCTGACTCCGCTTATCGAGGTTCGAGCCCTCGTCCCCCAGCCATATAAATTCAAGCACTTATCGATTATTCGGTAGGTGCTTTTTTATTTTGTTAAAATCAGGCAATGCGGATGGTTTTCGCCGCGTCCGGCTTGAATCTGCCGCCGATACTATGCCGCGAACCGGGATAATAGAAGGTGCTCTGGGTCGCAATGTTCTCTCCCACCCAGGTCCGACGGTGCAAAACCAGGCAGGGTTCGGCCTCATTGATGGCAAGATGCTTTCTTACCCAGTGCTCCGGGATGATGGCTTCAATGACATGTTCAACCTGGGAAACCGGAAACAGGCTAAGCAGATAGGCGCTGGGAGTGATACTCTGAAAATCCTGCTGCAGAAAATCTCCGGCGACCAGAGGGTTGATGTAACGGTCGGCCAGTTGGATCGGTTTACCGTTCTCTTTGTGCAACAGCAGGGCATGGTAGACCGGGGCGTAAGCGGCAAGTTCCAGTTCAACCGCCAAATTGGGCTGCGCCCGTTCTTGCCGCAGCAGAAGGACCTCACAGCTGTGTTGTCCACCTCGTTGCTCGATTTCTTCATTGATGGGAATAATCTCAAACATCGCCGATTGCGGCTTACGGCCGGCCACGAAGGTGCCGACGCCTTGCTGACGAAGGAGACTGCCTTCGCCGGTGAGTTCCCGCAGCGCCCTATTGACGGTCATCCGCGACACCCCCAAAGCCTGCACCAGTTCATTTTCCGAATCAATGCGCATCCCCGGCTGTAATTCTCCGGAGCTGATTCTCTTGCTGATACGCTCTTTCACCTGCTGGTAAAGTGGTTGTGACTGCTGTTTCTTCTCTGTCGTCATAGTTTTGCTGTTGATCCGGGGTGGTAAATACCGCTTCTGTTGTATAGATATGTAGCGTTAAATATTTATACAATTGTATCTCGCCTACCTGCAACGAGAAAAGGAAATTCCAAGCTATATTTAGGGCCGTTAAGAAATAACTCCTACTATTTTCACCATTTCTTTACGGCCCCTTATGCCGTTCACGACATTGAAACGGATTACTTATTGTTGAACGACGGCTTAGTTTTTCGTTGGCAGGAAAAAGCACCTATGCTATACTTACTTGTATATACAACAAGAACCGGCGTGCCGTCACCGCCCCCAGGAGAAACTATGCTCAATAATGTTGAAATCGCCCAGGCGATGAAGATATATCTGGGTGAGGACCTCCCGCAACCACCGGTCTTCCAGGAAGATATCAGAAGAGCCCCCGATCGCGGCTTTCGCCTTAATCGCCAGCAGACGGCAACCGCCCTGCGCAACGCCCTCCGCTACATCCCCGAACGTCATCACGCCCTGTTGCTCCCTGAATTTCTAAAAGAATTACGCAGTCGCGGACGGATTTACGGTTATCGCTTTCGACCGGAGGGCAGAATTATGGCTCGGCCGGTGCAGGAATATCAGGGTAAGTGCCTGGCAGGTAAGGCCTTCCAGCTGATGATCGACAACAATCTCGATTTCGAGATTGCCCTCTACCCCTACGAACTGGTGACCTACGGGGAAACCGGCAGTGTCTGTCAGAACTGGATGCAGTACCGGCTGATCAAAAAATACCTGCAGGTGCTGACGGACAACCAGACCTTGGTCATGCAATCCGGTCATCCTCTCGGCTTATTTGCTTCATCTCCCGACAATCCCCGAGTCATCATCACCAACGGCCTGATGGTCGGCCTTTACGATAATCCGAGCGACTGGGAAATCGCCGCGCAGATGGGCGTCTCCTCCTACGGCCAGATGACCGCCGGCGGCTGGATGTATATCGGTCCTCAAGGCATCGTCCATGGCACCTACAACACCCTGCTCAATGCCGGGCGAAAAATGTGCGGCGTCGGCGCCTGTGCCGATTTGCGCGGACTGCTCTTTGTATCTTCCGGTTTGGGCGGCATGAGTGGCGCCCAGCCCAAGGCGGCGAAAATAGCCGGGCTGGTATCGATAACCGCGGAGGTCGATCTTTCAAGAATTACCACCCGCCAAAAGCAGGGTTGGGTCGATCTGGTGACCGACAATCCTGCAGGAGCGGTCGCCCTTGCCGAGGCGGCACGGCAGAAAAAAAAAGCAAGCTCCATCGCCTTTCACGGCAATATCGTTGATCTTATCGAATATCTGGTTGCGCAAAGGGTGAAGGTCGACCTATTGTCCGACCAGACCTCCTGCCATGTGGTGTATGACGGCGGCTATTGTCCGCAGGGTCTCAGTTTTGCCGAGCGCACCCGGATGCTGGCCAGTGATCGCCTGAACTTCACCCAGCTGGTGGATATCAGTTTAAAACGGCACTACCTCGCCATCAAGGAAATCACCGCCCAGGGCACCTTCTTTTTCGATTACGGCAACGCCTTTCTCAAGGCGGTATTCGATGCCGGAGTACGGGAGGTGGCGCGCAACGGCGTCGATGCCAAGGATGGCTTTATCTTCCCCTCCTATTGCGAAGATATCATGGGGCCGATCTTTGACTACGGCTATGGCCCTTTTCGCTGGGTTTGCCTGAGCGGTTTGGCGGAAGATCTGCACCGCACCGACCTGGCGGCTCTATCCTGCATCGATCCCGAGCGACGCTGTGAAGATCGCGACAACTACCTGTGGATCAAGGATGCCGAACGCAATAACTTGGTGGTCGGCAGCCAGGCGCGTATCCTCTATCAGGATGCCGGGGGACGGGTCAAGATTGCCTTCCGCTTTAATGCAATGGTCCGCAACGGCGAGGTCGGACCGATTATGCTCGGTCGCGATCATCATGACCCCGGCGGCACCGATTCACCCTTCCGGGAAACCGCCAATATTCTCGATGGCTCCAACGTCTGCGCCGATATGGCGACCCACTGCTTTGCCGGCAATGCCGCCCGTGGCATGACCATGGTGGCCCTGCACAATGGCGGCGGCACCGGCATCGGCAAGGCGATCAACGGCGGCTTCGGCCTGGTCCTGGACGGCAGTAAACGAGTCGATGCCATTATCCGTAGCGCCATGAGCTGGGATGTGATGGGTGGGGTCGCCCGCCGCAACTGGGCGAGAAATGCCAATGCGGTGGAGGTGGCTGCCGGCTATAACCGGGACAATACCAATGGCGATCAGATCACCCTGCCCTTTCTGGTCGATGATGGCCGGCTGGCATCAGCTCTTGACACACTCTTCGCCAAAGAGGGGGCCAAGCCGTGATACGAAAACTGGTGCGCAACGCCTCCCTGTTCACACCGCTTGACGGCGGTCGTCCGGCGGCCGGCCGGCAGCAGGGAGAGCTGCTGCATCTTCCCCGTGCGGCGATCCTCATTGAAAATGGCCTGATCGCTAGCCTTGGCGCGGAAGATGAGGTGTTGCCGACTTTGCAAGATGCGCCGATTGACGAAGAGATCGATGCCGCCGGTTCGTGCATGGTCCCCGGCTTTGTCGATCCGCACACCCATCTCTGTTTTGTCAGTCCCCGCGAAGCCGAATTTACCCGGCGTTTGCGGGGAGTTGCCTATCTCGACATCCTGCAGCAAGGTGGGGGCATTCTTGCCTCGGTTGCGGCTATTCGGCAAACTTCCGAAGAAGAACTCTATCGGCTGACCCGTGAGCGGGCGCTGCAAGCCCTGTCTTTCGGCAGTACGACGCTTGAAATCAAGAGCGGCTACGGCCTTGACACCGAAAACGAGATGAAGATGCTGCGCGTTATCAAAAGAGTCGGGCGCAGCACGCCCCTTGATGTGGTGCCCACCTTTCTCGGCGCGCATGCCGTCCCCCCCGCCTATGCCGGCCGGGAAGATGCCTATCTCGACCTCCTTATCGAAGAAATGCTGCCGCGAATCAAGGCCGAAGAACTTGCCGAACAGTGCGATATTTTTTGCGAGAATGGGGTGTTTTCCCTCGAACAAAGCCGCAGGCTGTTGACCGCCGCAAGAGATATCGGATTCCATGTGAAAATCCATGCCGATGAGGTCAATGATCTCGGTGGTGCCGGTCTTGCCGCCGAACTGCAGGCCCTTTCCGCCGATCATCTGCTGGCGGCAAGCGATGTCGGCCTTGCCCGGATGGCCGCCGCAGGCATAGTGGCAACTCTCCTGCCGGCTACCGCCTACAGTCTGAGAAAGCCCTATGCCAGGGCGAAAGACATGCTGGCCCACGGAGTTGCCCTGGCTCTTGCCACCGATTGCAATCCCGGCTCGTGTTTATGCGAATCCATGCCCTTCGTCATCGGTCTGGCGGTTTTGAATATGGGCTTGACACCGGCCGAAGCGCTGACCGCCGCCACCCTCAATGCCGCCTATGCCATTGGCATGGCGGAGAAAGTCGGCAGTCTCCAGGTCGGCAAACAGGCCGATTTTCTCCTGCTCGATGGTGAAAGCCCGGCGATTCTTGCCTTTCATGCCGGCGTCTCGCCCGTTTGCGCCGTCTACAAGCGTGGCGAAAAAATCTTCTGATCTCAGTGAGTGTGGAGCTATGAAAAAAATAGTCGAATGCGTCCCTAATTTTTCCGAAGGTCAGGATCAACAGGTCATAGAGGCCATTGCCACTGCCATTCGCGAAACCAGCGGCTGTAGCCTCCTCGATGTCGATGCCGGCCAGTCCACTCATCGCACGGTCTATACCTTTGTCGGTGATCCGCAGGCGATTGTCGAAGGCGCCTTGGCTGCGGCCCGGACAGCGCGCCGGCGCATCGATATGCGCCGGCACCACGGCGAACACCCGCGCATGGGAGCACTCGATGTCTGTCCCTTTATCCCGGTTGCCGGGGTGAGCATGGCGGAATGTGTTGCCATTGCCGGAGAATTTGCCATGCGCCTGGCAAAAGAACTGCAAGTTCCAGTTTATCTCTATGAAGAGGCGGGCCGGCAGGACTTTCGCAGGCATCTAGCCGATATCCGCGAGGGCGAATACGAGGGCCTTGCCAAAAAACTGACTGATCCCCGCTGGTTACCGGATTTTGGTCCTGCCGCATTTGTCCCCGAGTGGGGCGCTACCGTCACCGGGGCGCGGAGGTTTCTCATTGCCTATAATGTCAATATCCTCGGCACCGCCAACCAGGCGCACCGCATCGCCCTCAATCTGCGGGAAAGCGGTCGGGGCGAGGGGCAACCGGGACGTCTGCCGGCGGTTCAAGGGATGGGCTGGTATGTGAACGAATACCAAATGGCCCAGGTCACGGTCAATCTCACCGATTATAAAACAACGCCGCTCCATGTCCTCTACGAGGAAGTAAAAAAGGAGGCGGCAGCCCTCGGCATCGGGGTCGCCGGCTCGGAAATCGTCGGCCTGGTGCCGCGCGAGGCCTTGCTGGCGGCGGCTGATTACTACCTCAAGCGGGAAAAGATCTTTCTTTACCGGGAAGAGCAGAAGATCCGCTTAGCCGTCGAACGGCTGGGCCTGAATTCTATCACTCCTTTTCTTCCGCAAAAAAGAGTTATTGAGTATCTGGTTACCGAGCCGCCGGCGGAACCGCTTGCCTCGCTTTCGGTGCGCGGCTTTATTGAAGAGGTGGCGGCTCGCAGCTCGGCCCCCGGAGGCGGCTCGGTGTCCGCCATGCTGGCGGCGGTCGGCGCCGCCCTGGGAGCGATGGTGGCGCAGCTGACCTACGGGGTGCGCAAGTTCGAACAGGTGGGACCGCAGATGCAGCAGGCCTTGCCGGTCCTCGATGCCCTCAGTCGGCAGCTGATTCCCATGATCGATGCCGACACCTCAGCTTTCAAAGAATATATGCTGGCCCTGCAGCTGCCGAAAAATACGGCAGAAGAGAAAACCATCCGCCGGGCAGCCATGCAGACGGGCCTGAAAACCGCCGTTGAAGTACCTCTAACCACCATGCGCCTGGGCGATTCAGCCTGGGAGGCGCTTACCCTTGTCGCCCGTCACGGCAATCCCGCTTCCGCCTCCGATGTGCAGGTGGGGGTGCGAGCCATGGAGACCGGTATTTGGGGTGCCTGGCAGAATGTCCTGATCAATCTTCGCGGCATTGATGACCAAGGATATTCTGATGCAATACGCCGGGAAGCAGACGACATAGCCGCCAGGGCTGCGAGCAGTTGCGGCGAAATTCTAGCCATTATCAACCAACGCCTGACAAATTGATGATATTCCGCTTGGAGAAAACAACAAAGCACAAAGACCGGGCAACCTTGCCGAGACGAGACATTCACCGACACAATTGAAGGCTTCACCGGCAGAAGGTTGACCGCATTTCCCTCTACCCCCTTATTTCTTTTATACATTTTGAATGAAAGCCTAAACAAGAAAGTACCTGGTAGCCGCTCAGGGTAAACGTCAAAACCGAAAAATCTTGTCATCTTCTAAGCCTGACCCTCTCTCCAATATTTAGCCATCATATCCAGTCACTGCTTCCTAAATATGGGGAGTGTCCTTTGTTATTCCTAGTTACCGGTTGCCATGATGGCGACCGTTGATGAGATATTGTACTGAAGAAGATGCTCGGTTTTCTTGGTCAGATTGGGGGACTGCTGAAATAATGGGTGAGGGACGATGCGTTTGTTCAAGAGGGCACGGAGGGTGGCTTTTTCCGCGTAGCGGTTTAGTTCAACTAATATTATGTGAATCTAATTGTTCTTTGGGAGTTGTTTTTTAATATCTCATATCACTTTGTTCATATCATTTCCAGCATCCACAGTCTCTTGCAATACTTTATTTAATTCTCTTAATTGAGCAAGAGTCTCAGTTTTTTGAGTAAGAGTCTCAGTTTTTTGAGCAAGAGTCTCAGTTTTTTGAGTAAGAGTCTCAGTATTTATTTTTTCTCTGTTTGCAAAAGTTATAGTAACATCTCAATCAAGTCTTTTTCCTACTTCAATAATATTTTCAGGAAGTCATTCTTCATTTGTTATTACAAGTCATTTTATATAATCTGAAGCTCATGGAAATCAGCTATTTACTCAGTCAATATATGCCATAATTGATCATTGTAGATTTGAAGTATCTGCTCAAGCAGTTTTTACTATAACAATGGATGAATATATATTATTTAAAAACGATATATAAGCTGCTAATCCTCATGATAATTCTTTTTCATCAAAAGTTCACTTTTTTCAAGTGTTATAATATTCTTGTGCAAGTTCTTTAAAATTTTCAGGTAATAATTTAAAGGTATTAATAGTATCATTTAGATATTTTTGACCTCTTTTTGAAGAACTAAAAGCTTTTTCTAGGATTTTTGTTATTTCATCTTGAGACATTATTATTGATTCTTTAGACCTCTCAATTTCTTGAGGAAGCTGCTTTGCGTTGTTTTTCTCGATACTGGGGTTGTTTGAATTTTGTGAAGAGTTCGACAAATCCCCTGCTTGAGCAGATTGAATACCAATTATAAGAGTTGTAAGTAAACAAACAGCGTTCCCTATTTGTTTAAATCTAACAAATATCGATTTTTCTACTTGATAGTTTTTGGATATGTTAACTAATGAATTCTGATTACTACCGGTTCAGTGCATTTTGGCTTTCCCTTGGTTCCGGGTCGGTCGAGTCTTTTTTTACCTTTCCATGACTTCAGAGCCTCCATCGACTGCCCCATCCGGTTGCGCCTTCTGAATACCCCAGCCATTGAGGACCTACGCTTGCAGGGCTTATTTGAGGGTGTCCATCCCCGTTTCCAGGGCACCAACTTTCGTCCACTACCTGCGCAGATCTCGTCTGCGGTATCATTTGCCAGTCCAACCTTACCGGGATCTGCTCTCCCCATAACGGAAACCCGGAAATGAACCGGTACCGTTACGGACAGGAGGGTGAAATACGGATGAAGGTTACATTTCCCTTCCGCCGTGGGCAAACGTTTATTCCGTTTGCCGATTAACGATTAAAATCATCTTGATGAAAAGCATTTTTCTCCATTGATGTCAATAGAAAATGGAGCGGACAACGGGATTCGAACCCGCAATACGGGGGTGGCGCCCCCTACCAGGCTCTGAAGGCCTGCGTGTTGCCATTACACTATGTCCGCGTTGTATTCATATTTGCGCTCAAGATGAGATTTGTTTTTCGTAGGGTGCACTCTGTGCACCAACAAAACCAGGATGGTGCACAGAGTGCACCCTACGAAAAGCGTCAATTTGAAAGCTCATCGGAATTATTAGGGGTGTTTTCCGGTAGATGCTTCCCTTGGCTCAACTCCTCCAGCAAACGTTGATAGGTTGCAATGCGGGTGGGCTTGAGCCGTTCTCCTTCTTCGCTGAGCAGGGTAATCCACGCCTTCCCAGGGGGTTTGATGCGCAGAGAGAAGAACACCCTTTCTTGTTCATCGGTCTTAAAGGATTCCTTCAGTTCCGTGCCAAGCCCCCATCTTTTATTTAATCGCACCTGAGCCCTCTGGCGCAGTTGCTCGGGTGGCGCGAACCTCGATACCGAACTTTTAGGATACAGACCGAGATAGTGATGATACAGAAATCTGTATGTTGCAAGCTCGAAGAGTTGTTTGTTTGGTTCGCCGTGCAGACTGTGCAGCAAGATGCAATAGGCGGTATAAGCCCAGCGCTCCGGCTCGGTCCCAACAGGAAGAACAAGCCATTGAAAAAGGCCGATTCTTTGGGCGAGATCAAGAACGTAGCCACCTTTTTCGACCAATTGCTCCCACAATTCAAGTTGACGCCCGTGATCGGTGTGGCCCAGTTTCTCCATCATATCGAAAAATTTCAACAACAAATAGGCTTCGCCGCAACGCCTCGCCACCTCCAGTGGCGGCAGCAGTTGCCCGCCGGCGCTGGTGGGGAGTCTGATGCGCTTTCTGTCGGCCAGATGGTCAAGCAGTGGAGCGGTTATATGCTCAAGATGACGGGCCATTGCCTTAGGTGGAGTGTCGTGTTTTTGCGGATCGTCTCTGGCTTAAAGGTTACAATATAGACTCCGGAGCAATTCCCTACCACATAAAAACAATACAATCCGGCAAAGATCCAGGCATCCTTCAAATCGGCGGAGCGATCGTTACCACAATGCGCATATCGGTGGTCGCTCGAACCCCGTGCGGTTCTCTGATCTCCGAGATGAGGATATTGCCGGTTTTCGCCGGCATTTGCGCTCCATTCGCCCCGAGGAAAAAACCTTCCCCCTCAATCACTTGGATCGACAGTTCGCCGTCAAGATCGTGGGAATGGACGGGGAAGGTGACCCCGGCGCGCAGGTTGAAATTGATGATTTTAAAGAACTCGGAATCTTCCACGAGAAAAAAACGTTTCATTGCGCCTTCGGTAAATTCCCTGGTTGTATTGAGATCAAGCAGTTTCATAGTGCCTCCATCCTGGTTAAGAAAAAAAGAGTCAGGCTTACTTTTGCTTCAAGAAGCGGCGGGAGTTGGTGGCTCCTAACGCTTCTTTATATATAACAATGCCCTGTTAATGCGCCTTGACCTCAGTCAAGATTCCGGCAATATAGCCAAAATAATTCCGGCAAATTATGTTTTCGCCGTAACCTTCCGATAACATTTTCTGGAAAAAAAACTCCATTTGCCGTATTAGTGTTGCTGCAGCAAGGATGGCTTAACCGGTTATTCTTGATCTCAACCCGCGCCTCCGCCGCTTCTATGACGAATTGGCCTTCTTCATGCGACGGAGGCGTCTTTCTTTTAGCTGAATCAAAGGACACATAATGGTCGGACAGGATAAAACATCGCGGGTAGCAGACAGCCCGGAAAAGATGAGCGACGAAACAATTCTGAAAATCGCCAAAGAGATTACGGTCAAATTCATAGAGGTCGGCAGGATAACCCCAACGACCTTTGCTTCGGCTTTTGCCGGCATCTACAGCACCATCGATAAAGCAGTCCGAGGCAACAAATCATGACGGTTCTTGAGGCGGACCGCAATTACCCTCCGGCAGAAATCAAACATGTGCACCTGATGGGGATCTGCGGCACCGGCATGGCGGCCCTTGCCGGTATGTTGCAACAATCCGGCTATACAGTCACCGGCAGCGACAACCATGTTTATCCGCCGATGTCGCTGTTTCTCGATTCTCTTAACATCCCCGTGCACAACGGTTATGCTGGGGGCAACCTCAAACCGGCTCCGGATCTGGTGATCGTTGGCAATGTCATCACCCGCAAAAATCCCGAGGCAGAGGCCCTGGCCGAACTGAAAATCCCCTATCTCTCCTTTCCCCAGGCCCTGGACCATTTTTTCATCCGCTCGCGGACCTCCTTGGTCGTCGCCGGGACCCACGGCAAAACCACAACCTGTTCGTTGCTTGCAACCGCCCTGTATACAGCTCGACTCGATCCTTCTTTTATGATCGGCGGCATTGTTCGCCAGTTCAACAGCAATTTCCGTCTTGGTGGTGGCAAGTACTTCGTTGCCGAGGGTGATGAATACGATACCGCCTTCTTCGACAAGGGATCAAAGTTCCTTCACTACCGGCCGCATGTCGCAGTCATCACCTCCTTAGAATTCGATCATGCCGATATCTTTGCCGATCTGGAGGCGATAAAAAGATCTTTTAAAAAATTCGTAGCGCTCCTGCCGCAAGACGGTCTGTTGATTGCCAATCTCGACGATCCGAATGTTGCCGAGGTTGCTGCCGAAGCACCATGCGCCGTCCAGGGCTACGGCTTGAATCCCGCAAATGTTTGGGCTCTTGCCGATTTCCGAACCGCAGGGGAGGCCACCCGTTTTTCGGTCCTGAAAAACGGCAACCCCTGGTCCACCATGACGGTAAAGCTTTCCGGTCGCCACAACTGTCTCAATAGCCTGGCGGTTTGTGCGGTACTGCATCATCTGGGAGTAAGTCCGGCAACAATCGACAAGGGACTCGGCAGTTTTCAGGGAGTAAAACGGCGACAAGAGGTCCGGGGAATCGAGAAAGGGATCACCGTGATCGATGATTTTGCCCATCATCCAACGGCGGTGAAAGAGACCCTGGCCGGACTGAAACAGGCCTATCCGAACCGTCGACTCATTGCCGTTTTTGAACCACGCACCAATTCATCGAGACGGGCGGTATTTCAGAGAGACTATGTGGTCGCCTTCGATGCAGCCGACATTATTCTCTTACGGGAGCCCCTTCCCCTTGACGGACTGCCGAGCGAAGAACTTTTTTCATCCGTTCGTTTAGCAAAAGATTTGGTGCAGGAGCGGAATCTTGTAGCGGAGGCCCTGGCCGATACCGACAGCATCCTGGCGAGACTCGGTGCCATCCTTCGTCCTGGGGATGTAGTGGCTATTCTTTCCAACGGGGGTTTTGACAATATTCACGTCCGCCTGCTGGAACAGATCAAGACGCTTGCCTGAGATGCAATGCGAAAGATGCCTTTTATTCAAGAACCGGCTTGATCAGCAAACGCAGGTCTTCGACAAGTTTTTTGAAATCTGTTAGGCTGCCGCCCTGCCGTCCCTTTTCCTCAATCGTCAGAGCGATCTGCGCGCAATCCGGCAGTCCGAGGTTAAGAAAGGCGCCTTTTATGGTATGCCCGACCTTGCCAAGGAGAACCGGATTGTTTTCCGCCAACGCCTTCTCCAGATTGCCCATATGCGTCCCGAGGGTTGCAATGAATGTCGGCAGTAACATATCAATCTGCTCCAAGGGCAGATTGAACTGTTGAGTGAGATGCAGTCTGATACTCTCAATGCTCTTTTTCTGATTGACACTCTTGCCGATCATAGGTTTGTCCACCGATTCATACATCCTCAGCCCCCTGCTCGATCAATTGCAAGTCGCGGAGCTGTTCTTCAAGTCTCGTCCGGCTCACCGGTTTGGTTAAATATGCCTCACAACGACCGACGACCAGCGCTTCCATGATATTCTTCGCATCGTCCAGGGCGGTTATCATAAACACTTTGGTTGTATCCGCACCCTGGATGCCTTTACTTATCTCTATCTGCCGAAGTTCCTTGAGAACCTCATGACCGTTTTTCCCCGGCATCATGATATCCAGGCAAACAAGATCGTATCTGCCGTTCGGTTCGTCATAGGAGTGCCGCAACACATTGACGGCATCGTCACCATTCGTCGCCGTGTGGCAGTCGCCGAAGGGGGCGAGCATCTCTTTCAGCAGGGTTCTGCTGATAAACTCGTCTTCGACAATAAGAAATTTCAATTTCTTGGTCATGCGCTGCAAACTCCCCGGAATAGAGGCGTGCCGGATATCCCTCTTTATGGTAGTATTTAATCAAATAATAATGCAAATCCAAGAATTAAATGAAAACTATGACGGTAAAATATAAAGGTCATTCTTATTCAGCAGATACGTCGCTTCTTGGCCGCGTCTCCTTTCTTCTTCACGACTATAACCTGGTCATGCGTGGAGACAAAGTGGTCGTTGCCGTTTCCGGCGGAGCCGATTCCCTGGCTCTCCTCCACCTCCTCCAGGCAGTTGACCTGCAACTGCACCTCCTGGCGGTCTATATCGACCATGGCCTGCGCCCCTTGGAAACCCCGCATGAGCAAAGGCTAATCGAATTGTGTTGTAAGTCCCTCGGAGTTCCATTTATGGTCCGAGCCGTCAATGTGCAGCAACTGGTCGCCCTGGAAAAACGTTCGCCGGAAGAGGCCGCACGAATTCTTCGATATGCCGCCCTGGAAGAAATCCGTCTGGAGCACGGGGCCAAAATTATCGCCCTTGGCCACACCGCCGATGATCAGGTTGAAGAATTTTTTCTCCGCCTCATCCGCGGCAGCAGCAGAAAAGGCTTGTCGGGCATGCAGTTGCACTGTGACCGGATCGTTCGCCCCCTGCTGAAAGAAAACAAGGCAAGCCTCATGGATTACCTTAAGTCTCTTGCCATTGCCTGGTGTCAGGACTCCTCCAATCTTCAGCGACAATTTCTCCGTAACCGCGTGCGCCTTGACCTTTTGCCCTTCTTGGAACAGGATTTCAACCCGGCCATCCGGCATACGGTCCTCAAGACCATGGATATTCTCGGAGAAGAAGAGAGTTTGCTCGACGACCTGACGGTTGCCGCCTTTTCCAGGTGTGTTATGCCCGGGGAACAGGTGGTTGATGGGTCGCAACGACCACAGCTGGCAATCGACATGACCCTTGTCGAGTGTCAGCCGGCAATTCGTCGCCGGGTGATGGAGAAGTGTTTCTGGTACATGGCAATACCTCCGACCTATCAGCAGATCTGTACATTGCTTGATTTTTTGCAGGAAGGAGAAAATGGCGGGGAAATCCATCTGGCAGACGGGGTGCGGGCAGAAAAGCGCGGTCCGCACCTGCTCCTTTCGCGACCACTGGAAAAGGGTCGGATTCGCGGCTCAAGGGCGTCAGGCCAAGACATTTATCTCCCCATTCCCGGCCCCGGTTGTTATTCCGTGCCCGAGGCAGGAAGGGACTTGGTCCTCAAAGAAGTGCCTGTTTCCTCATACCGCAAAAAGAATGAAAATCAGCTTTTTCTTACACGGGAAAAGGTTATTTTCCCACTCCTGCTGCGCACAGCACTGCCGGGCGAACTGTTTCACCCCTGCAACGGGCCGGGGCGGAAAAAGATCAGCCGGTTTTTGAACGAGCGGAAAATCCCGGCCAAAAACAGGCCATCCTGGCCTGTTCTCGTGTCAGGAACGGAAATCCTTGCCTTGCCCGGGCTGCAAATCGACCATGCGTACCGGATTACCGAGGAAACTGTCACTGTCCTGGAAATCATCTGGAGGGAGAAACAAGACTGAAGGGATTTTTTGACAGGGTAATTCTGATATAACCTAACTTCTTTTCCTGAGAATCCTTCTATCGCCGATGCGCATGGTGATTTTTACCCGATCGAGATACTCAAGAATAGGTATGGAGAATTTCCGGGTCAACCCGATCAAATCCTTGAAGGCAGGGGCGTCAATCTCGCCGTTTTTCTCCATATATTGCAAAACCGAAGCAATGAGCGGCTCGATGAGTTCCCTGTCATAATAAAGCGTCTCACTGATTTTGAACAACCGGCCGTCACGCAGCTGCAGATCGAGCACCTCCTTGACCAGCTGCGGCGGATACTCGGCAAATTGCTCCATCGTCTCCCTTATGGTCGGCGTCGAGAGACCTTTCGAGCGGTACCACTGGCCGAGATCACTACGGAGCTTCTCTTCATCGGCCTTCAGGGCAACTTGATGTGCCGCCAATCGGACGACGGATTCCTCCTGCACCACGACCACCTTGCGAAGCAGTTCATTGAGACAGTAGCCAAACACCTTCGGATCGACTTTCCTGCCAAGGCCGGTGCGCAACTCTTCTTTGGCTATGCCCTGCTGCAAGGGGTTGTTTTTATGGTAGGCAGTTAGATGTGCCACCAGCATTTCTTTCATTTTTTCGGCAATTGCAAGAGAAACATAGCGCTGGGAAGCCGAATCGACAACCACCATCTTCTTCGTAGATAGAGGGTCGCTAAGAGCTTTTTTCAGGTGCTTTCCGAACAAGCCGAGGCGAATCGCCAGGTCATCGGCGGTGAGTCCCTGTTCTCCACTCTCGCGAAGGAAAAAGAGCACTTTGTCCTCTACCGTGCCATCCTTGAGGATGGACAGTATCTTCCGGTTATACTCCCGATCATGTTCCAACAATCGCTTGCGTTTGCGCGGCGAGACATTGCCAAGCACCATGCCGCCGCCGATGGTTGCCACCGGCGAATAGCTGCGCACCACATAGCGGTCGCCGGGCCAGACCGAGGCGGTATTTTCGAGAAGCAATTGGACGGCAGCCTCGTCGCCGGGCTGCAACTCGTCCCGGTCGAGCAGCGACACCCGACCGAGTATCTCCGAGGTACCCAGATGGACACGAATCCTGGTTCGGTGTTTCAGTGGCTTGGCGTTTGCCGCCAGGTAGAGAAATTGACAATCGAGGATATAGTGTGCCTGCAGGGAGCCCGGCGGGGCGAGGACCATGCCCCGTTCGATGTCGGCCAGATCAACGCCCTGAAGATTGATTGCCGTCCGGTGTCCGGCTTCAACCTCGGTTACCGCCTGGGAATGCACCTGAATGCCGCGGATCTTCGCCACCTGTTCCGTCGGATAGATGCGCAGATCCTCACCAACCGCGGTTCGCCCGGAGATCGAGGTGCCGGTAACGACGGCCCCGAATCCCTTCATTGCAAAAACCCGGTCGACCGATAGCCTGAACGGCCCGAAAACCTCATGGAAGTCATGCTTTTTGACGATGCCGTCGAGGGTTGCGCGCACCAGATCGATCCCTTCGCCGGTAGTGGAAGAGACATGGATGATCGGCGCCCCTTCAAGAAAACTGCCGGCACAAAACTCGGCAATCTCCTCAGTCACCATCTCCAGCCATTCGGGTTCCACCAGATCCTTTTTGGTAACTATCACCACCCCCTGCTTCACCCCCATCAGGCGACAGATCTCGAAATGTTCGATGGTCTGGGGCATTATTCCTTCGTCGGCGGCGACGATAAAGGCAAGGATATCGATGCCGGAGACACCCGACACCATGGTTTTCACAAACTTTTCATGGCCCGGCACATCGACAATGCCGATGCGGTGGCCGCAGGGCAGATCGAGGTAGGCAAAGCCGAGTTCAATGGTAATGCCGCGCTGAATCTCCTCCTTCAGGCGATCGGTCTCAAAACCTGTCAGGGCACGGATAAAACTGGTTTTGCCATGGTCAACATGTCCGGCGGTACCAAGAACAATTTCGCGCATAGGTTAATCTAAAAATATGGATTTGATTGTTTTTCCTCACCGATGGTCGAGCGACTGCCGCCATATCCATGGCCGGGCCAAACCACCGTTTCGGCAGGCAAGACCAGTAGCTTAGTTTCTATCGACCGCAGGAGTTCTTCGTGGGAACCGCCGGGAAAATCGGTACGCCCCAACCCGCCGACAAAAAGGGTGTCGCCGGTGATCAGGTCGGGGGCATTGTACAGACACATGCCTCCCGGTGTATGCCCAGGGGTATGGATCACCTTAAGAGAGACGGTACCGATGTCGATGCTGTCCCCCTCCTCCACCTCCCGGTCTGTTGGCGGCGACGCTTCGAGGCCAAGCATAGAGAAATAGTTGTGCACCTCCGGTTTATTGAAAAAGAGCGAGTCCAACCTGTGCATGACGATCTTCGCTCCGGTCGCCTCCTGGATGATGCGGTTACCGCAGACATGATCGGGATGGCCATGGGTGGCAATGATGTACTCGACCGCATAACCCTTGTCCTTGATCTCGGCAAGGATCTTCTTTTCGTCGCCACCCGGATCGACAACAGCGGCCTTGCCTGTTTTTTCACAGGCGACGATGTAGCAGCAAACTGCCATGGACCCGACTATTATCTGTTTTATTATCATAGCCTTTTTCTCTTTATTGAAAGGGGGTTGACCAGCCTGTGCCGGCAACCCCCTTGTGCTTCATACGCTAAAACAACAGACTTTTTTCGCACGTTTTTTCTTAGTAATTACTTTTATCTCACCGGAAAAACGCAGATGTTTATCCTTTCACATGGGACGGACAACTGCCGCCACAGGCGCAGCCACCGTCGCTTGGTGCCACCACTTTCAGAGATACGGGTGCAGCGGCAACCGCCGGCAAGCGCATCTCAATAGCATTGACCACCTTGGCAAAAGCAAGGCTGGCCGGGCTCTCATTATTGGTGGTCAGATAGGGTGCACCCTCGTCTCCGGCCATGACAACTTTCGGATCCATGGGGATTTTCCCGAGAAAGGGTAAATCCAGCTCGCGGGCCAGGGCTTCTCCGCCCCCGGCTCTAAAAATATCGACGGTTTCTTTGCAATGTGGACACACAAATCCCGACATATTTTCAATAACTCCGGCAATTTCCACCTTGAGGGTCTTACAGAAGTTGATCGATTTGCGGACATCGGCGAGCGCCACCTTCTGGGGTGTCGTCACGACAATGGCCTTGACGTGGGGAATGGTCTGCGCCACGGACAAGGGTTCATCGCCGGTACCCGGAGGTGCATCTATTATCAGATAATCCAGCTCGCCCCAATCCATGTCGGAAACAAACTGCCTGATTGCCTGGATTTTCAGAGGACCGCGCCAAATAATCGCTTCATCCCTGTCGCGCATCATATACTCAAGGGAGACGACTTTCAGGTTATCGTTATATTTGAGGGGAGGAACCAGGGCGTCCGGTGAATCCGGAGGCTCAAGGGTTCCGGTCATGTTGAGCATGCGCACCACATCGGGGCCATGGAGGTCCACATCCATAAGGCCGACCTGATACCCTTTCTGGGCAAGGCCGAGGGCCAGGTTGACGGAAACGGTGGACTTGCCTACCCCACCTTTGCCGCTCATCACCAAAATTTTATTCTTAATCTTTCCAAGAGACCTGTTTATCGCAAGTTCTTTCTGGGCAGCAGCAGCCTGCTGCGATTCCTTGGTTGTTGTTCCACAGGATCCACCACATGATGATCCGGCCATTTTCAATCCTCCTTAATTTCACCAAAATATACCTATTACTCTTCGAACAGACTGTTGACCAGTCGTGTATTTATACTGTCCGAAAACGACACCCACTACAGTAATGCCGTTGCCCGGAATTGCAATCACTTTCCTGAAGCAGGAGCGGAGACAGAACAGTCCGCAAACAATTGGCTCTTACGAGGGCACGGTAAAGCTCGTGACTTTTTATTGCTTTCTTATCCATCTCTACGTAAGATGAAAGGTTCGATACCACTGTTTGCCTTATCTTGTAAAAAATCGCATAAAACTCCAGGGACATACAATGCTAGGATGGTTTAAGAAAAAATTTAAAAAACAAGATGATGCCCCTCCCCGGCAGGAAACACCGATTGCTGAACTGAGCACTGATACCCCTGAATCGGAGCTGCCGGCGATAAAAGAAAAAAAGAAAAAATCGCTGGTTTCCCGGCTGGCCGAAAAACTCAGTAAGACCCGGGAATCCTTTACCTACCAGATAGATGCCCTGTTCCTCGGCAAGAAAGAGATCGATGGCGAAATGCTCGACAATCTCGAGGAAATCCTCATAACCGCCGATCTCGGTGTGGAAACCACTATGGAACTCCTGGAACACGTCCGCCGCAAGGTCAAGCGCCACGAGTTGTCCGATCCGAATTCCCTGAAAGAGGTGCTCAAGGAAAAGATCAAGTCTTTCATAACTGAAAACGACAGGGATGCCTCTCTGGTTATGCCCGACGATGGCCCCTTTGTTATCATGGTCATCGGCGTCAACGGCGTCGGCAAAACCACCACCATCGGCAAAATCGCCCACAAATTCCAACAGGCCGGCAACTCTATCCTCCTCGTTGCCGCCGACACCTTTCGGGCGGCGGCCGTTGCCCAACTGCAGATCTGGGGAGAAAGAAACAAGGTACAGGTGGTCGCCCACAAGGAAGGCGCCGACCCGTCGTCGGTGGTTTTCGACGCCCTCGGCATCGCCCAATCGAAAAAGATCGATATCGTTCTTGTCGATACCGCCGGTCGCCTGCATACCAACAGCAATCTCATGGAAGAATTGAAAAAAATCAAACGGGTTATGGATAAAAAAATGGCCGGTGCCCCCCATGAGGTGCTGCTGGTCATTGATGCCACAACCGGCCAAAACGGCATATCGCAGGCCAAGCTTTTTAATGAGGCAATCGGGGTAACCGGCTTGACCCTTACCAAACTGGACGGGACGTCCAAGGGCGGTATCGTAGTCAACATCTGCCGCGGTATGCAGATCCCCATCCGTTTCATCGGTATCGGCGAACATATCGACGATCTCCGTGATTTTGACGCCGGGGAATTTGCCGACGCTCTCTTCCAGAGCCGCAAAGAACAAAAAAAGTAAGAATCTCTGTAAGCCGTCGTCCATGAATAACTTGGTCATTTCACGGCCGGAAACGGCATAAGGAGCCGTAAGGAAATGGTAAGAATGTTCAAGTTATTTCCTGACGGCTCCTAACCTCGCGGAGCATGTAATGCAATATCAACGTCGTCAACAACCCGGCTGTGGCGGTTGTCTTCTTCTCGTCCTTCTCTTCGTCTTTATTTCCGGAGGTGCGCCAGCCCTGATTTCTTTTCTCGGCACCCTCATTTACAGCGGGCTGGCCGGCGTCCTGCTGTTTATCGCTTTGTTCTGGGGTTTCACTTTCTGGATTCAAAGAAAAGTCGCCACCTACGAACAGTCACAAACCGACAGCCATAATCGCTTTGTCTCGCTTCTCGTGCAAATTTTGATTCATATCGCCAAAATCGACGGACGGATCAGCCGCGAGGAGATCCAGACCATTCACCGTTTCTTCCAGTATAACCTGCACTACAACCAAACCCAGATGCTCTGGGTGAAGGAGCTGATCAAAGAGGCGACCAACTCCCGGCAGTCCCTTGAAACTTTATTGCTGGAGTTTAAATCGACCTTTGCCTATGAACCGCGCATCATCCTTCTGGAACTGGTTTATCAGGTGCTCTTCACCAAGGCAAGCGTCCCGGAAAACGAATTGGAGATTGCCCGACGGATCGCCGCCTTTCTCGACATTCCTCTCTACGATCAGCGGACTATGGAGGCCAAATACCGCTATCGCGGACATCAACCGGGGGCAACCGGTCGGGATATGGCCGAACAGCATTATGCCACCCTAGGCCTTGCAAAAGGGGCCGATATGGAAGAGGTAAAGAAGGCCTATCGCAAACTCAGCATGCAGTATCATCCCGACAAGGTGCGGCATCTGGGCGATGAATTCCGAGCGGTAGCCGAGGAAAAGATGAAGGAAATCAACCAGGCTTACGATTATTTCAAAAAACAGTAACTCCCTTTTTGTGACTATGCGTAAGCAAATGGCGGTTTCGTCCGAAGAACGATCACAACGTATTTATCAATGCCTTTTCAGGCCGCTAAGCATCGCGGTTGTCGGGGCGAGCGGCGACCCCTTGAAACCCGGCGGTCGGGTCTTAAAGAATATCCTGGAGAACGGCTACAGCGGCATTCTCCGGCCGGTGAACCGGAAGGCCGCCGAGATCCTCGGCATCCCGGTCTGTTCGTCGATTGCCGCCCTGCCCGAGACCCCGGATTTGGCCATTGTCGCCATTCCTGCCACCATGGTGCCGGCAGCAGTGACCGAACTGGCCGATCGCGGCACCGGGGCGACCATCATCCTCACCTCGGGCTTTGGCGAAAAGGACGCTGCGGGCAAAGAGATCGAGGAGAAGATGAAGGGTATCGCCGACGCCGCCGGCATGGCCCTGATCGGCCCGAACTGCTCGGGTTTTCTCACCGCTGCCTACAAGGGCAAGTTCGCCGGTATGATCCCGAAACTGCCCGGCGGCGCGGTCGATTTCATCAGCGGCTCGGGGGCGACGGTCGACTACGTCATGGAGTGCGCCGAGGGCCGGGGCCTGTCGTTCGGCACGGTTATCAACCTCGGTAATTCCGCCCAGATGGGGGTCGAGGACCTGGTGCAGCTGTACGATGACAACTACGGCCCCGACTGCGCCCGCATCCTCCTTCTGTATATGGAGGCGATAAAGAAACCTCGCCTCCTCCTCCACCACGCGAAAAGTCTGGCGAATAAAGGCTGCGTCCTGGTCGGCATCAAGTCCGGGGCCACCGCCGCCGGCTCGCGGGCTGCCGCCAGTCATACCGGGGCCATGGCCACCAGTGACACGGCGGTTCAGGCTCTGTTCGAAAAAGCTGGGATCATCCGGGTGACCGGCCGCGAGGCTTTGATCGACGTCGCCTGCATCCTCCGGGCGGCAAGGGGGCGGCTTACCGGCAAACGCCTGGCAATCGTCACCGACGCCGGCGGCCCGGGGGTGATGCTCGCCGATGAACTGGCTCGGGGCGGGCTGGAATTGCCGCCACTTGCCGAGAAGACCCGCCTGGAACTGGCGAGAATCCTGCCGCCGGAAAGTTCGCTTGCCAACCCCATCGACGCCCTGCCGTCACGGACCGCCGAGCAGATCGAGACGATCCTCCGGATCTTAGGCGAATTCGAGAAAGGCCGACTCGACACCATTGCCGTCCTCACCGGCGATTCAGGTTTGTCGGACAACGCCGCCATCTACCGGGTTATCGGTGAGGCTATTGACAAGAGCCCCATCCCCGTCCTGCCGATGTTTAGCTCGCTCACCTCTTGCCGGGGAAAAATCGACGACTTCACCCGAGGCGGCAAGGTCTTCTTCCCAGACGAGGTGGCACTGGGCCGGGCTTTGGGCCTTGTTGCCCGCCATGCTCCGCCCGCAGAAGACCAGAGCGTTATCCAGGCCAGCCACCCCGGCTATGATAAGGAAAATATTGGCCAGGCCCTCGCCGGACACCACGGCACCCTCGATCCGCAAACGGTGCGCCGAATTTTGCTCGCCGCTGGTTTCCGGTTGCCGGAGGAACTGGTGATACAAGATGAAAACCATCTGGCCGAGGGTTGCCGGTGCCTGGGCTTTCCCTTGGCGATGAAGGTCATCGGTCCCCTGCATAAAACCGATGTCGGCGGCGTTCGCCTCGGCATCAAGAACCCGGAGGAAGCCATTGCCGCCTGGGAGGCGCTCATGGCCATCCCGGAGGCACGGGGAGTCCTCCTCCAGCCGATGATCGACGGCCTTGAGGTCATCCTCGGTGCCAGTCGCGAGGATGATTTCGGCCATCTGGTGATGTTCGGCCTCGGCGGCATCCACATCGAGGTATTAAAGGATGTCCGGTTTGCCCTGGCGCCTCTCAGCGGAGTGGAGGCTAAACGGTTGATCGACGGGATCCGCGGTCGAGCATTGCTGGACGGCGTCCGCGGAGCAGAAGGCATGGATACGGCAGTGCTGGTCGACTTCCTCGTCCGCCTAGGTCGCCTGGTCGCCGATTTCCCGGAGATCGGCGAGATCGATCTCAACCCGGTGAAGGGGTTTGGTGATTGCCTCCTGGCTATCGATGCCCGGATCATCATAAAATAAGGAGAAGAACAATGGCTGTTTCGGAAAAGATGCAACTCTTCGCCACAAAATCTTCCTGGATACGGAAAATGTTCGAAGAAGGTGCGAAAATGAAAGCGACCCATGGGGCCGCCAATGTGTGCGACTTCAGTCTTGGTAATCCTGATGCTCCACCCCCGCCGCAATACAACGAGGTCATTCAGGAAATTGTCCGAGATACAAGCCCCGGAATTCATGCCTATATGCCTAACGGCGGCTATCCCTGGGTAAGGGAGGCAATCGCCGGCCGGATGTCAGCCGAGCAAGAGATGGCTGTCAGCCATGGCGACATGCTCATGACCTGTGGCGCCGCCGGGGGCTTAAACATCGTCCTGAAGGCGATCCTTAACCCCGGAGATGAGGTCATCATTCTTGCGCCCTATTTTGTTGAGTATGGTTTTTATATCGACAACCATGGCGGCGTCAGTAAGGTTGTCAACACCGATGAGGAGTTCAACCTCGATCTGCAAGCGATTGAGGCCGCCATTTCGGAAAAGACCAAAGCGATTATCATCAATTCTCCAAACAACCCCTGTGGGCAGATTTACTCAGCTGATGCCCTATGGGCACTCGGCGAACTGCTTACCCTCACCGGAGATCGGTTTGATAGCACCATCTACCTCATTGCCGACGAACCGTATCGGAAGATAGTCTTTGATGGCCACCAAGTGCCGAGTATTTTCACCGCCTACAAAAATAGTATCGTTGTTTCTTCCTATTCGAAGGATCTTTCTTTGCCGGGAGAAAGGATCGGCTACCTGGCGGTGCATCCGCATATTGAAGAAAAACCCAGTCTTCTCGACGCCCTGACACTCGCCAACAGGATTCTCGGATTTGTCAATGCCCCAGCGCTCATGCAGCGAGTGGTGGCGGAACTTCAGGATGTCAGTGTCGATACTTCCATCTACGCCAGACGCAAGGAAATGATCTGCACGATACTTAGCGGTGCCGGATTCACCTTCACTCCCCCCAAAGGGGCATTCTATGTCTTTCCCAAGACTCCCCTTGCCGATGATGTGCAATTTGTCGCGCTGCTTCAGGAAGAAAAGATCCTCACCGTCCCCGGTGTCGGTTTCGGTTCCCCCGGCCATATGCGCATCGCCTTCTGCACCGCCGATGAGGTTATCGCCCACTCGGCGGAAGGGTTTAAACGGGCTTTTGCCAAGGCAAGTGCAATGTAGAGACTGACCCACAAAAAAGGGGAGGCCCCAGCCTCCCCACACCCCTAACCCTTAACGCTTCACCCCTCACCTCCCGCCACCACCAGACTTCGCGCGCTGTTCAGTTTTATCTTTAAAAATCAATTTGATGGGAACCTTATCAAGGCCAAGTCCCTCACGAAATTTATTGACCAGATAGCGTTCGTAGGAGAAATGTACCCCTTTCGAACTATTGGTCATAACCACAAATTTCGGCGGTCGCGTGCCTATCTGCGAGGTATAATAGAACTTCAGCCGTTTGTTCTTGTAGATAGGCGGCGAATGGGCATCAACCGCATCCTGTAACAATCGGTTCAGGGCGGCGGTCGGGAAGTTGGCGGTATACTGGCGAAACACCGAGCCGATAACCGGGAAAAACCTTTTAATACCGTAACCGGTGAGGGCCGAGACATTCAGCACCGGGGCATAGCCGACAAAGGGCAGAGCCCTGCCAACCTCGGCCATGACCTCTTCCTGGCGTTTTTTATCCTTTTCGACGAGGTCCCATTTATTGACGAGAACGATGAGCCCTCTACCCTCGTCGAGAATATAGCCGATAACCTTGGTATCCTGCTCGGTAATGCCCTCTTCGGCATCGATGAGAACCGCCGCCACATCGCATCTGCTCATCGCCGCGAGGGACTTGAGAATACTGAATTTTTCCAGCTTTTCCGTGGTCTTGCCCTTGCGGCGGATGCCGGCCGTATCGATGAACAGGTAGCTGTATTTACCGTGGGTGACCAGGGAATCGACGGAATCCCTGGTGGTTCCCGAGACATCGGATACCACCATCCGATCTTCGCCGAGGATGGTGTTGATCATCAACGATTTTCCGACATTCGGCCGACCGAAAAAGGCTACCTTGACCGTCCCCTCCAGCAGGGTGATATCATCACCCTCAACGCTTGGAATAGCCGCGCACAGGCCGTCCATCAGTGCCGCAAAGCCGTAGGTGTGTTCCGCCGAAACCGGCCACAACTCCTCCACCCCCATCTCATAAAACGGTGCCAGCAGCTGCACTTCCTTATCCGGCCCATCTATCTTGTTGACCACATGAAAAATGGTCTTCTTCGAGCGCCGGAGAATATCGATAACATCCCAATCGGCAGGAGTTATTCCCTGTTTGCCATCCAAAAGAAAGAGGATAATATCCGCCTCCTCGATGGCGAGCATCGCCTGATCGCGAATATGCTGAACCATGGCATCTTCGGGGTTATCGTCGATGCCGCCGGTATCGACGAGAATAAAGCCCTTATTCTCCCAGACCACCCGATCATAATGGCGGTCGCGGGTCACTCCGGGGGTTGGATCGACAATAGCCTTGCGCGACCTGGTGATCCTGTTGAACAAGGTCGATTTCCCCACATTGGGACGGCCGATAAGAGCAACGATGGGAGAATGCGTGGTAGATGACATGGTTTTAGCCTTTTGCAACTGATCCTGCTTCGGACGTGGCAGGTATTATTACGAATAATGCTCTCGGTCGAGAGCGATACAACAGAGCCGACAGCCGAATCAGGCTATTTTAAGCGACGCCAGTCCCCGGTTGACAAGAGCGCGGACCCGGTGATATTCGGCAAAACTGTTGTCCGCCAGTCGATCCCGCAGGGAAAGAAGAGCCGGGTGAATAAAAGCGGTAAAAAAATCTTTGCCCCGCACTTTCGACAGAAAGGCAAAGGCTCCGACAATCTGCAGGTTTCTCTGCAGTGCCAGGAATTTGTAGTATTTGAAAAAATGTTCTTCGCAGCCGGGACGATGGGCGGCAATGACTGCGCCATAAAAGCCCAGCAATTCTTCTTGAAGCTGCGGCGTCAGGGCGGCATAGGGATCGATCAACAATGATGCCACATCATAGCCGAGAGGCCCGAGACGCCCTGCCTGAAAGTCGATGAAACGAACTCTGCCGTCTTTGACCATGATGTTTCGCGACTGAAAATCACGGTGCAGGAAAAAATCGGTCGGCGCCTTACCGGCAACTTCGGCGATGTGGCGAAACTCCTCCTCGACCCCGCCGGTTTCTTCCTGACCGAGCAACCCCTGCCAGAAGGCGCGAAGGAAATAGCCCGATTCTCTTTCGAGCATCAGCGGCACATCGTAGCGCGAGCCGTCCCAACACCAGGTCGGATCAAATCCGTCAGGTCCGGTCAGCTGCATATTGGCCAGCTGTTCGAGGGCGGCATGGTAAAAGTTGAGCACCGCTCCCTCATCCCGACGGAGAATATCTTCCGGCCGGGCAATAAAATCATGCAGCCGCACATCCCCCAGATCCTCAAAGAGAAGCACCCCGGCAGCCTCGTTCCAACCGTACAACTCCGGCACCGGCACACCTTTTTCTCGCAGATGCCTGCCGATTTTCCAGGCGGATCCGGATTCCGCCAGTTCGGCCATGCTGCTGCCGGCCGGTGCGGCGATAACACACAGGGCTTTACCCACCCTGCCGACCCGCCAGAACCTTCTCGTCGATCCGTCGCTGCATATTTTCCGACAATGATCTGCCGTCAGGAGCTGTTGGGCTTCACCGGCCGACAACAGCCCGCAGGCAACCAGCAACTCCCCGGCACATTGCAGGATTGCACGATCAGACAGTTCGTTCATGGATAACCGATGGAGTTGCTGGAAACAATGCAGTCGATCAATCGACTCCCGGCCGGCACGCGTACATCATCCCAAACCACCACCCTTTCCAGATGGCTGCCGGCACCGATACGGGCATTGCCGACGGAGGCCCAGCCGTTCATTTCAACCTGTGCTCCGAGGTCCGCTCTTTGAGAAATACAATAGGGCCGGTCCACCTGGCCGATTTCCTGCCAGCAGGGGATGGTCCCGGTCAGCAGACCCGCATGCAGGGTGAGATAATCCTCGGGAGTCCCCATATCCGTCCAGTAGCAACCATCGGTACGATAGCAATTAATTTCAACCCCTTTCTCAAGGAGTTTCCGGTAGTGGTCGATTATGCAGGAATAATCGTTATCGGCAATTTCGCCGAGAATCGCCGGATCTATAACATGCAGACCGGTGAACGCCAGGCCGGCGGCGTCCACAACATTGGAAAACCCGGCAACTTTTCCGTCTTTAACTGTTACCGAATTAAAGCGGGGATAGTCATGCATTGCCAGGGTCACCGGCTGACCACTCTTTTTATGGTGGCGGTATAACTGAAGAAAATCGACATTGTGATATATATCCCCGTTACTCACCAGGAGTGGTTCATCCCGCAACAACCCGAGTGCCCGACGAAGTCCTCCCCCGGTGCCGAGAATGATCTCTTCCTCCTGAACCACGACCCCAGCCAGCCCGTGCACGGCGGCAACAATCTGCTGCCGCAGGTGGTGACAGTTCACCACGATATGATCAAATCCCAGATTCTGCAAACGTTTGATGGTGAGAAGCAGCAGTGGCTGGTTGAGAATGGGAAAAAGAGGCTTGGGGCGAATCAGGGTATGTGGCAACAGTCTGGTGCCAAAACCCGCCGCCAGTATCATTGCTTGCATGCACTCTCTTCTGACGAGTTGAGATTATCCTGATCCCGATAAACGAGGCAAGAGCCTGCGACCTGTGCTATTCCATGAGCAGGGAACCGTCCTCGCATTCCGTTACGCCGACGACGACGATCCCCGATTTATTCGCCTCTTCAATCATTTTTTCCCGGTCAAAGAGCAGCGATTGCCCGGCTTCAACCGCCAGCACCGCACCCTTCACCTGCTGCAGGGTATGGATCGTGTTAAGCCCGGTTGCCGGTAGATCGAAACGAAAATCCTGTCCGGGTTTTTTCACTTTGACAACAACCGCCTTCTCCTTGGCAAGCATGCCGCCGCGGAGGATGGCCGCATCCGTTCCCTCAATCGCCTCGACCGCCAGGACGGTACAGTCACGAACCACGACGCACTGGCCAATATCGAGTTTGCCGATAGCCCGGGCGTTGTGCCAGCCAAAAACGATGTCCTGCCGCTGCGTCCCGGAAAGTTTCTTTTTGGTCAGGACACCGGTCGGAAAGAGCAGGTGCTTTAGGTAAATGGTCGATTCAAGAACTTTGATGCCCTCTTTCTCAAGGGCGGTGGCAAAGGCCCGGAGAATGGCGTCGTCCTGCTTTCGGTCGATTTTGTTCCAGAGGGTGAGGGCCTTGAAATCCGGCAGGACATCACGAAAAATCTGGGTCTTGGTGATGGTGCCGAGAAAGACCGTCTCTCCTGCGCCTTCCTTTTGTAAAAAAGAGATCACGCGTCCGAGTTGCCCAAGCTTTACCCAAACGACGGCATCGGCCGCGGCCGCAACCTGTTCCTCGGTCTCCCCCTTGTGGGCGACAACGACTACCCGTCGCCCCTCTTTATGCGCCGCCTCGATAAACAGCAGGGGGAATTGTCCACCGCCGGCGATAATGCCGATTGTATGAGAATCTTTTGTCATCAACCAGACCGTTAGTCTTCATCCGTCTGCTTGACGACACCGCGCTTGGAATCCAGGAAGAACTTGACCAGCGTCTGGACTTCCGGGCAATCAGGATACTCGTTTTTGGCCACCTCTATGGCATCCTTCATCAGCAGATGCGGGGTTCTGAAAATTATGCGGAAAGCCTCGTCGAGGTTTTTTATGGTCTCACGGCTGAAACCATTACGCTTCAAACCGACCTTGTTGATCCCGGAAATTCGAGTGCGGTTTCTCGTGCCGGCAATAATAACATAGGGCGGCACATCAAGACCGATCCCGGACACCCCTCCGATATAGCTGAAGGTGCCGATACGACAGAATTGATGAATGGCCACCAGGCCGCCGATGGAGGCCCGATCACCGACTTCTACATGACCGGCGAGGGTTGCGACATTGGCCATGATCACATGGTCGCCAATCACGCAGTCGTGCGCCACATGGGTGTAGGCCATGAGCAGATTATTGTTACCAATAACCGTTTTCTTATGGCCATGCGGGGTGCCTCGATGGATCGAGGCAAATTCACGGATTTGGTTGTCGGAGCCGATTATCAGTTCGGTCGGTTCGCCTTTATAGCTGAGATCCTGCGGTGCGCCGCCGACCACCGAGAAAGAACCTATCAAATTTCTCTCACCGATCTTCGTCGGACCGGCAATCACGGCATGAGCCTCCACAATACTGTCCGCTCCGATATAAACCTGTGCCCCGATTACGGCGTAGGGTCCTACGGAAACGGAGGAATGAAGCTCGGCCTTGGGATCTACTACTGCGGTTGGATGTATGGACATTTTTTTCTTTTTGTTAGGGAGGAGAATTCTCTACCAGCGCGAGGCAATGGCTGTCATGGCTACGAAAGCTGCTTTCCTTACCTGCTCTTGACGACTATTGCAAGAGATTTCGGATTTCCCCTTCCCAAAAGAGAAGAGCAGCGACATCGCCGTAAGCATTGCTATCCTACACCAGTTATGAAAAGGATGCCATGAGTTCGGCCTCGGCGACAAGCTGGTCGTCAACGGTAGCTGTCGCCCCCATCACCATGACAGACCGTTTTTCCTTTAAAAGCTGCAGGGTGAAAATCAGCTGATCGCCCGGTACCACCGGTCTTCTGAACCTCGCCTTATCTATCCCGGCAAAAAACAGCAACTTTTTGCCGATTGTTTCGGGATGGCTGTAAAAAGCCATGATTCCACCTACCTGGGCCATACCTTCGAGGATCAACACCCCCGGCATGACAGGTCTTGCCGGAAAGTGACCTTGAAAAAACGGTTCGTTGATCGTCACATTTTTCAGTCCGATGATCTCCTTGCCCAGGTCGAGCGAAACAATTCTGTCCACCATCACGAAAGGATATCGGTGCGGCAACACTTTCAGGATTTCCAGAATATCGATTTTCTCAGGTATTACAAACTCACTCATGATAGTCTCCTTGGCTATTCTTCACGCTCGGCCCGGCCGGTCAATTCGGCAATGGCTTTGCTATTACTTCTCACTTGACTCTGCAATTCCGGCAGTTTTGCATACACCGCGGCGCATTTTGCCCATTGGCGGATGGGGATGGCCGGCGCCCCGCCGAGTACCGCCCCTTTCGGCTGGTCGTTGTGGATACCGCCCCGGGCCGCAACCATCACCTGATCGCCGATGACCAGATGGCCGGCAGTGGCTGATTGCCCGCCCATAACCACATTCCGTCCCAGGGTGGTCGAACCGGCGATGCCCACCTGTGCCACCAAGAGAGTATTTTCACCGATAACGACATTATGAGCAACCTGGACCAAATTGTCTATTTTCGCCCCGGCCTTGATCCAGGTGATACCGAAGGTCGCCCGGTCGATACAGCTGTTGGCACCGATCTCGACGTCGTCGTCTATCCTGACGATGCCGACCTGCGGCCGTTTGATATGTTCCCCGCGTTCGTTGGCCGCATAACCGTAGCCGTCGGCACCGATGACCGTGCCGGAGTGAATCGTTACCCGCTTGCCGATCACTGAACCCTTATAGACGGTGACATTGGCCTTGATGGTCGAGTCGTCGCCGATAGTCACATCGTCGCCGATAACCGTCCCCGCGTCGATTGCGACTCTTTCCCCTATGCGCACCCGCTTGCCGAGAACCACCAGAGGGGCAATGGAGATGGCCTGGCCAAGAATACATTCCTCGCCGACATAGGCGCGTGCATGGATGCCTTCGGCAACGAAGGGTTCGGCGAGGAAATGGCTATGAATGATGGCTACGGCCAGATAGGGGTCGCGAACCTGAATCATCGGCTGATGGCCGTTACCGGTAACTCCTAATGGAACGATTACCGCGCCCGCTCCGGTGGTCTGCAGGAGTTCCGCCTGTTTCGCCTTGGCCAGAAAGGAGATGTCGGTCGGGCCGGCGGTGTCGAGCGGGGCAAAACCGCGAACACAAAGCGTTTTGTCTCCTATTACTATTCCCTGCACCATAAGGGCGAGGGTTTCCAAAGATAATTCTTTTGCAATCATACTTTTCAAAAATCAGTAGAGAAAATAGTTTCTTCTGGCGTCATCAAAGGCTCGCAGCTCTTGCTGCCAACCATCTTCCATCGCCGGAATTCCTTGTCCCTGCATGAGTTGCTCACGTACCGCCCGATCGCCTAAAATCAAATCGAGCGGCAGGCGCTCAAACTCGTATTCATAGGGTGGTTCCTTATAGCGGAAATGTTCGGGATACAGATGCATGGTCGCCTGCAGGAGCGCCAGACTGGTTCTATAGGGACGATAGCTACCCGGGTCGGTCACATGAATCTGGAAACCGTGACAGGATTCCTCCGCCCATTTTCCGGAGGTCGGTTGAAAGACGATCGGCCGGAGAAAACATCCTGGAAGTTCGGTGCCTTCGAGCCGGGCCAGCATCGCCTCATGCCGCCAATAGGGTGCCCCGACGAATTCGAAGGGAAGCGTCGTGCCCCTGCCCTCGGAAACATTGGTCCCTTCCCAGATCACCTGCCCCGGATAGACCAGGGCAGTTTCCGGGGTGGGCATATTGGGGGACGGCGCCACCCAGGGAAAACCGGTGTCGCGAAAGAGCATGTTGCGTCGCCAGCCCTGCATCTTTACTACCGTCACCTCGGCCCAGATTTCAAATTCATTATTAATAAGAATGGCCAGTTCGCCAAAAGTCAGGCCATGCCGCATGGGCAACGGATACAAACCGACAAAAGAACTGCAGTCGGGATGGAGCAGATTACCTTCTATCTTTTCACCACCTAGCGGATTGGGTCGATCAAGAACAATCACCTCTTTGCCGAGTTCGGCCGCAAGTTCCAGGCAATAGGCCATAGTATACATGAAAGTGTAGACCCGGGTGCCGACGTCGCACAGATCGATTAGCAGCACATCGAGCCGACTAAACATCTCGGCGGTCGGACGCCGGTGCTCGCCGTAGAGACTGAAAATCGGCAAGCCGGTAACAGTATCGAGTACATGGTCCGACTCGACCATGTTATCCTGCTTTTCTGAAAAAAAGCCATGCTGCGGAGAGAACAGACAGGTCAACTGCCGACCGAATTTCTTTTGCAGGAGAATTCTGCCATGCACCAAACCTCGGACGGTAGAGGCCTGGTTGGAGAGATAGCCGAGCCTTTTTCCGAGGAGAGAAGGCTGTGCATTGTCGAGAAAAGCCTCAAGTCCGATCTTTAACATAGTGATCCGCAGCAAAAATACATGAAAAAAACAAATGGTCAACGCAGGCCCATCTTAATGGCGGAAGCACAAAATGTCAAAATGTAGATGGCGGGAATGGCGGAAAGCCGGAATTATCTCCGTAAGATAATTCCGGCGGATTTGGTGTGGCAACTAAGGGATCAAGGGATTTACCCCTCTTTCTCAAGCTCCCGGAAAACGATCATAGTGGACAAATTCCTCAACCTCCCGGCGTTTCGGAGCGGGTGGCTCATGGTCCGGATAGCCGAGGGCGATGATCGCCACCAGTTCGCAGCCGGGCGGTACGCCAAGCACCGCCTCGGCGGCCTTGTGGTCGAAGGAGCCGATGATCACCGAGCCCAGTCCCAGCTCCCAAGCCTTGAGACACAGGGTCTGGCTGATGATCCCGAGATCAAAAAGAAACCAGTGCTGGTATCTGGTGACCTGCACCCCTTTGTAGAACCCTGATTTTTGCGGATCGCCGCAGATCCCGAGGAGTATAGGCGCGGTCTCGGTGCATTTGCCGGCGGGATTTTTAGGCGAAAGCAGCTCGGCCAGTTTCTTTTTATCCTCCGCAGCCCGCACCACGACAAGCTCCCAGCATTGCAGATTGCCCCAGGAGGGGGAATATTTTGCCGTTTCAAAGAGTTCTGCAAGGGTCTCAGCGGCAACCGGCCGCTCTTGAAAGCGCCGGATACTTCTGCGTTTTTTAATAATATCATCCATATAACTCTCCCATTTCCTGCCGGGCTCGCTCAGGAAAATTCGTTTAAGATTTCTCTTGCGATAATTAACCTCTGGATCTCACTCGTTCCCTCGTAGATCGAGGTAACCCGGGCATCGCGGGCATAACGCTCGATGGGAAATTCGCGGGTGTAGCCGTAGCCGCCGAAGATCTGCATCGCCTCATAACAGGCCCTGTTTGCCGCCTCGGTGGCGAAGAGTTTGGCCATCGAGGCGGCTTTGGCAAAGGGCCGCCCCTGCTCTTTCTTAAAAGCTGCATGCATGAGCAAGAGACGAGCCGCCTCAAGATCGGTGTACATGTCGGCAATTTTCCACTGGATTCCTTGAAATTGGCTGATTTTTCTGCCGAATTGCGCCCGTTCGAGAGAATAAGCGGTGGCTTTGTCCATGGCCGCAAGACCGATGCCAAGCGCCAGCGAGCCGATACCGATGCGCCCACCGGCAAGCTCGCCTACCGCTCCCCGGAAGCCGTCGTTCTCTCTGCCCATCATGGCGGATGCCGGAATACGGCAATCCTGAAAGAGTATCTCGTTGGTGGGCGAGGCGTGCTGGCCCATTTTGTCCTCTTTTCTACCGATGATCAGCCCCTTGGTGCCCGCCTCAACCAAAAAGAGGCTGATGCCCTTGCCCTTGGGCGCCGTCTGGTCGGTCACCGCCCAGACCACGAAGACCCCGGCAAAGGAGCCGCTGGTGATGAAGATCTTCGAGCCGTTAAGCACCCATTCCTCGCCATCGCGTACGGCCGTGGTGGTCATCCCAGCCGGGTCGGAGCCAGCCCCCGGTTCGGTGAGGGCAAAGGCTCCTGCCGGATATTCACCGCTGCAGATCCGGCTAATGTATCTTTTCTTCTGTTCTTCATTGCCGAGCGCCTGAATAACCTCGCCGACCATGTTATTGACGGAAACCGTTACCGCCGTTGAGGCACAGGCCCTGGCTATCTCGGTCATGGCGACGCTGAAGGCGACAACTCCGGCTTCCGAGCCACCATAGGCATCGTGGATATTGAGCCCCATGAAGCCGAGTTCGGCAAGCTTTGCCAGATTCGTATAAAAAATCCGGTCGTCTTCACCACGATCAAGCCCCGCCGCGGCCGGCTCCAGTTCGGCGATGGCGAACTCTCGGGCGGTTTCCTGTATCAGTCTCTGTTCCTCGGTTAGATCAAAATTCATAGATATCTCCCAGCTCTCCTGCTATTTATCCTGGAAATTCGGTGCTCTTTTTTCCAGAAAGGCGCTCATCCCCTCTTTCTGGTCGGCGCTGCTGAAACACTGGGCAAAGAGATCAGCCTCATAGACACAGGCCCGATTCAAGTCCATCTCCAGGCCATTATTCACCGCTTCCTTGCACAGTCGCACCGCTCCCGGTCCGCGGGTGGCGATTTTCATGGCCAGGGCGCGACATTCGATCATCAGGTTTTCCGGGGCGAAGACCCGGTTGACGAGACCGATGCGGCAGGCCTCCTCGGCATCGATAATATTGCCGGAAAAAATCAGCTCATTGGCCATTCCTTTACCGACAATCCGTGGTAACCGCTGGGTGCCGCCGAATCCGGGGATAATACCGAGATTAACCTCGGGTTGGCCGAACTTGGCGTTGCCGGCGGCCATTCTGATATCACAGGCAAGAGCCAGTTCGCAGCCGCCGCCGAGGGCAAAACCGTTGACTGCGGCAATGACCGGTTGCGGTAAGTTCTCGATGGTCCGTAGAACTTCATGGCCAAGTTTACCGAAAGCCTTGCCGGCCGCCGGTTCGAGCCCCTGCATAAATGAGATATCGGCACCGGCAACAAAGGCTTTTTCGCCCGCCCCGGTGAGGATGACCACCCGTATCATCCGGTCTTCGCCCAGATCCTTGAAGCACTCTCGCATCTCCAGTAAGGTCTCAAGGTTCAAGGCGTTCAGGGCTTTCGGCCGGTTGACCGTCACCGTGGCGATGGCCTCTTCTTTGACAACCAATAAATTTTTGAACTCCATTTCCTTCCTCCAGGTTATTTCAGCTGTATTATTCACTTTCTCCGGCACACTCCAAGGAAAATTTCCAGGCGCAGTACCATTCTTCGGGATGACTGTCCGGCGGACACCCCAGGCATTCCGTGTGTATTCTTTTATCTATTGCCCTGGCAAAATACGAGTACTCAACAAGTCCCCCCGATTTGCAGGGGTAATCTTCAAGCCCTTTGCGCTTCCTGGCATCCTGGACGCGGCACCGGTTCATCTGAAAAACAAAGCTCGTAGCGGTTTCTTCAACAATCGACTGGACGTTGATGCTCTCATAAATCCGAAATCCCAGCGCCTTTTTCAAACCATCCAAACCGGGACTGGCTGATAATCCGAGAAACTCGCGTATAAAGTTGGCCTCGACGGGAGAAAACTGGCCCCAGCAGGAATCGTTACAGCGCTTGGCCTCATTCATCCCACCTGCCTTTTCTACGGTCTGGAACCATATGCCGTCGTTGGCCAGCCAGTTTTTCGCCATCCGGTCTTTTAGTACCTGGAGTTTTTCCGGCTCCATCTCCAGAAGAAAAGAAGGCACGCCATCGACCATGGTAAACCCGAAAAGCTCTGCCAGGTGCCGCAATTGGATGGCTATACTCTTGTCGGCGACCGCCGTAAGAAGAGGTAAGGCCTGTTCCATTCCCATTTGGTGCTTCACCTCCGCAAACCACAGGCCATGATGGATAATTGTACGTTGGAACATATCAACGATGAAGCGCGCAGTGTCCTGGTGCTTCAATTCACTCGCCTTGTTAGCGTATTCTGGCATGTCGGTCTCCGTCATTATTAAGAACCCTGCACTTCAGGCAGGACGGTTATCTCATCCGGGAATTTGCTCAGCGGTTCCAGCCCGTGGTCGGTGACCAGATGGGTGTTTTCGATACCGACCACGCCAAGGCCCGGAAAAATCGTCTTCGGTTCAAGGGCGATGACCATCCCCACCTGCAGGGCCAGCTGCTGTCCCTTGGCGATAAAGGGAAATTCGTCGAGTTCCAGACCAACACCGTGGCCGGTAAAGCGAATCTTTCTATCCCCAACGCCCATGAAGTTTTCCTGGTAGCCTTTTTGGGCGGCGAGAGCAATCATCATCTCGTAGAGTTCCCCGGTGACCACTCCCGGTTTTGCCTGTATTTTGACCTCTTCCTGGATTTCAAGCATCGCCGCATGGGCTCTTTGCAATTCGCCTGCCACCGAGCCGATGGAAAAAATCCTCGTATGGTCGGAGATATAGCCGTCGAGGGCAAAGACATAATCGACGAGAACCGGCTCCCTCACCCCTATTTTCCTGAAACCTGCACCCTGGCCAATGATTCCGCTGACCCCCGCCCCCCCGGTCGGAGAGGCGATATAGCTGGGGACCGCAGCCGCATCGCCTGCCATCAGGTGGCCATAAAAGAGTTCGTTGCCCCACATGCGCATGCGGACAATACCTTGATGGCCGAGGCTGCGGGCATAACCTTCCAATTCTCCCGACAGGGTCACCTCGGTCTTGCCTGCCGTCAGCAGTTCCGGCACCCGTGCCGCCACCTTGTCGGACAATGCCGCCGAGGCCCGCAGTTTGCCGATCTCGAATTCCGACTTTACCGCCCGGATCAGCCGTATTTCACCCGAAATATCGCTGATTTTCGCCTTATCGAAAACCTTCTGGTATAGAAAATAGAGGTTGGTCGGCAGAACATCCAGCTCCATGCCGAGGACGGCGGGCGACGGATACCCGTAAGAGCTAAGTATCTCGGGTATTTTTTTAATGCCGACAAGCGATACAATCTCTTCAAGTGCCGATTCTGCAAGAGCCCGCTCGAACTCCTTAAAGATCATGAGAATCGGCTTGCCCTGGACGGGCACATACAACCAACCCTGCTGGGAAGTGCCGGAAAAATAAAAAAGATCGGTCTTCTGAACAATCAGGGCACCGTCCTGGTCGTTGCCGGCAAGGGCCTGCTGCAGTTTTGCAATCCTTGCTGCAAGCTCGTGAGATGGGACGTTTTTATAAAAAAATTGCATATTTCCCCCACCGATATTTTCGGCAGGGTGCGATCTGTGCACCCAACCGAGGAATCAATTTACAAACTCTTGACAATCAGTACTGATAAAAACCCTTCCCGGTTTTCCGTCCCAGCCAACCGGCCTCGACGTATTTACGTAATAGCGGACAGGGACGATACTTGGAATCCTTAAAACCGTCATAGAGGGTCTCCATGATCGCCAGGCAGGTATCGAGACCGATCAGGTCGGCCAGGGCCAGCGGTCCCATTGGATGATTCATGCCGAGTTTCATGACCGTATCGATATCCTCGACCTTGCCAACCCCGTGATAGAGACAGAAGATCGCCTCGTTGATCATCGGCAGGAGAATTCTGTTGGCAATAAATCCCGGAAAATCATTGGCTTCTGCCGGAGTCTTAGAAAATTTCTTGCAAAGCTCCCAGGTGATGTCAAAGGTCTCTTTGCTGGTTGCCAGCGCCTTGATAACCTCAACCAGCTTCATCACCGGCACCGGATTCATGAAATGCATGCCGATGACCTTGTCCGGCCGCTTGGTCTGTGCGGCTATCCGGCCGATGGGGATGGATGAGGTGTTGGTGGCGAGAATGGTGTGCGCCGGACAGAAGCTGTCGAGGTCCCGAAAAATTTTGAATTTCAGATCTTCCCGCTCGACCGCCGCCTCGACGACAAAATCGACCCCGGCCATATCGGCAAGGCTCGTGGTGGTGCTGATCCGCCCGAGGATCGCATCGCACTCGGCGGCAGTGATTTTTTCTTTTTCAACGCTTCTGGCAAGATTTTTAGCGATGCCCGCCAAACCTTTTTGGGTGAATTCCTCTTTGATATCGCTCATTAACACCTTGAGTCCACTGGTCGCCGCAACCTGAACGATTCCTGCACCCATCTGCCCAGCCCCGATCACCCCGAATTTCTTTATTTCCATTGCCATTGTCATGTTCTTTTCCTTTTCGCACCATTATCGTTTGACAACCAAGGCCACCGCCTCTCCACCGCCGAGACAAAGTGAAACAAGTCCCCGTTTCGCATCCCTTCTGGCCATCTCATGCAAAAGCGTGGTCAACAGCCGGGCACCGCTGGCGCCAATAGGATGACCGATGGCAACACTGCCGCCGTTGACGTTAACCCTGGTGGAATCGAGCTCCAGAACCCGGTTTATGGCCACGGATGTCCCGCTGAACGCTTCATTTATCTCAAAAAGGTCGATGTCGGCAAGAGATATCCCTTCTTTTTGCAAAACTTTCGGCACCGCCAGGATGGGTGCCATAAGGACGTAGCGTAATTCAATCCCCGCCGAGGCCTGGGCACCGACTTCAGCCATGATCCGGCAACCCAGTTCTTCCGCTTTTTCCCGGCTCATCAGCACCAGGGCCGCCGCCCCGTCGCTGATGATCGAGGCATTGCCGGCCGTTCCCACCCCATCTTTTTTAAAGGCCGGACGCATCTTCTGCAGGCTCTCATAGCTTGTCTCGGCCGGACATTCGTCATCGGCAAACAGCTTTATCTCGCCATTTTTCTGGGGAATGGGCACCGGCAGTATCTCGTCTTTGAATACGCCGTCGCGAACGGCGCGAACCGCCCGACTGTAGGATTGGGCGGCGAAACGATCCTGATCGACTCTATTGACCTGCCATTTTTCACAGATGAGTTCATTGGACATCCCCATATGAAAGTCGTTGACGATGTCCCAAAGGCCGTCGTGGACCATATGATCTTCGATCTTGCCCGGTCCCATGCGGTGGCCCCATCGGGCTTTTTCAAGGTAATACGGGGCCATACTCATGTTTTCCATGCCGCCGGCGACGATCACATCGGCATCGCCGCACTGAATTGCCTGGGCGGCAAGCATGACTGCTTTCAGCGACGAACCGCACACCTTATTGACGGTTATCGCCTCCACCTCCTGCGGCAGCTCGGCCTTGATGGCCGCCTGTTTGGCCGGATTCTGGCCATAACCACAGGGAAGCACCATGCCCATAATACACTCGTTAACCTGTGCCTTATCTATCCCGGCACGGATTACCGCCTCTTTGATAACCATGGCACCGAGGTCGGTGGCACCTATTTTACTGAGGGTCCCGCCAAAACTCCCGAAAGGAGTCCTTACCGCACTGACAATCACCGCTGTTTTCATTTCATTCCTCAAATTTCCGGTGGCTGGTAATCCTTGCGACATTTTTAATGCTTTTTGTCGAGAAAATATTCGCCACACAGTGGGTATTAGACTTAGAAGCCGTTCCGAGCATTCTTCCGGACATGCTACTATTTAAAACGGCCTGGATATGCCTGCACAATGGTTCGAAATTAAAAATCCGACCAAGCGCTCAATCGTTTTTTTATCCTGACCCAACCAAACACATTTGTCAATCTTTTTACTATGCTCTTCTTGGAAAATAGGAAAAGTGTTCCCATATCTTACCAAAAGGCTTAGAATGATCACCATCTGTCACCAAGCACATCTAAAGGGGATTGTTATGATGAATAAAACTATTGTTGCTCCAGCTCTTCTTCTCACCCTTTTGCTCGTAGGTGGATGTTCCGTTTTTCCTAGAGAAATACGATATGACACAAATACCATAAGTTATACCAGTCCTCAAGATGGGGTTCAGTCCACCTCGGGACCCTATGATGCTCAAACCAAGCGTTATTACAGTTCTACCGAGGGAGTCACCTCCACAAGTGGTCAATATGAAGATGCGACTGCTTATTACATCTCAATGGACGGCGGGAATGTACCCCAATCGCCGGTCATGAGGGCCACAAGCCAACATAAATCACAATTTCAACCGACTCAGGAGCAGCTGGCAAAAGATTTACCAATGGTTATCGAGGTTTCAGACGTCCTCTTTGATTTTGATAAATGGGTCATCAAAACTCCCTTTTTCCCCGTACTGGATCAATGGGTTGAGTATTTTAAAAGTAATCCGCTGGTGACAGCACATATCTTTGGGCATACCGATAGTACAGGTCCAGCCGCCTACAACCAGACCCTCTCTGAAAAAAGAGCCCAGTCCGTGGTCAACTACCTGGTTGCCAAAGGCATTAGTCCCGACAGGCTCACTGCCAAAGGTTTTGGTAAGAGCCAGCCCATAGCCCCAAATAGCACAAGGGAAGGTCGTCAGAAAAACCGCCGAGTAGAGTTGAATTTATAACCGCAGTGAGCGGGAAAGATATTTTTTCTTACAGCAGCTCTGGCCAACTATCCGCTGCCAGAGCTGTTTTTCCTGTTTTCACTATCATGTAATTCGCACGCGCGTAATTAGGGTCAGAGTAAATTTGAAAATTATTTTTCTCTAACCCTGATTTTTGAACAAAACGGCGATCACGGTCGAAGATTTCAATATAGTATCTTGATACAGGGATAAAACTCCTCAAGCATTATTGAAAAATTCATAAAAGCGCCATCAGCGTCGAACGGGCTGTAGGGAAAATGCGCCCCAATCCACCCCTATTGCCATCTCATTCTCACCTGAACTCCTCAAATATTCATGCCAATTTGCCAATTATCAGGCAAGAACAAAAAAATACTTTGACAAACATGATTAATTATTATCTAGTTCACCAAGAAATCCGACCGAGCGCTCAGTTGTGTTACCGGAAGAATGGAAAGGAGTCCTTGTCAGCAGCCGGGACAATCATCTACAAATCTAACTGTAAGGAGTCACCGATGGGTATGGAAGATCTGTACAGACAAGTAATGAACCTTAACATGATGGATGATAATGACCTCAAGAAAGATGCAGCGAGGGCCTTCTTCGAAAAACTCAACTTCATGAAACTGCCGGAATATTTCAACTGGGCAGCGGAAATTTTTGAAGGACTCCATGTCAAGGAAAGAGGCAGCAAAAACGCCCTGATCTGGGCAGATATAGCCACAGCTGAAAGTAAAACCTTCACCTATCAGGAATTTGCCTTCCGCGGCAATCAATGCCTGAACAGGCTGCGCAAGGCCGGAGTGGAGAAGGGCGACAATATGTACCAGATGGTGCCGATCGTCCCGGAAACCTGGTTTGCCAGCTACGCCTGTATCAAGGGTGGTCTGGTTGCCGTACCGACCGCCACGACGATGACCCAACGCGAGCTGGAGTTCCGGTTTGAAGCCTATCCGCCAAAAGTTATTATTGCCGATGCCATCTATACCGATATCATCGATCTGGCGCTGAAGACCACCAAGATGACCCCGAAAGTGAAACTGGTTCTCGGCCAGAAAGAAGGCTGGACCAGTTATACCGATCTCGCAAGCGAGGCGGTTGAGGCCGAAGCGGCAAAAACCCGCTCCAGCGATCTTCTCTTCTGCTTCTTCACATCCGGAACCACCGGCTTGCCGAAACGGGTCGGCCATACCGCCACCTCCTATCCGCTTGGCCACCTTTCAACCTCGGTCATGACCGGGATTCGTCCCAGCGACATTCATCACAACCTGAGCGCACCTGGCTGGGCAAAGTGGGCATGGTCGAGTTTTTTTGGCCCCCTCAATGTCGGCGCCACCGCCACCGGTTTCAACTTTACCGTCCTGGACGGCAATAAGTACCTGACAACCCTTACCACCCATAAAATTTCCGTTTTCTGTGCACCTCCGACTGCCTGGCGGATGTTCATCAACCTCGACACCTCGAAGTTCGATTTCTCCGCCCTGCGGCAATCGATCGGCGCCGGCGAACCGCTCAATCCGGAAGTCATTTCCAAATGGAAAAAGCTCACCGGCACCGAGATCCGCGACTTCTACGGCCAGACCGAATCGACTGCTATGATCGGCAATCATCCGTGGATGAACGGTAAAATGCGCGCCGGTTCTTTCGGCCAACCTTCATTCATGTACGATGTCGCCCTGATGGACGACGACGGCAAGGAGATCACCGTACCTAACGAACCCGGCCACATCGCCGTCAAACTCGATAAGTGGCGGGCAATCGGTCTCTTTACCGAATACATCGGTAATCCCGAGAAAATGGCCGGCGTCTTTATCAACAACGCCTACTACACCGGCGATCGGGCGACCTTTGATGAAAATGGCTACTGGTGGTTTGTCGGGCGCGCCGACGACGTTATCAAATCCTCCGATTACCGCATCGGCCCCTTCGAGGTGGAAAGCGCCCTGATCGAGCACCCATCCGTTGCCGAATCGGCCATTGTCGGCGTCCCCGATCCGAAACGGCATCAACTGGTCAAGGCCTTCATTATCTTGAAACAAGGCTACAAACCGTCGAGAGAGCTGGCGCTTGAGCTGTTCCAGCATTCTATTAAAATCCTGGCAAAGTTCAAAATTCCCCGGATCATCGAATTTGTGCCGGCTGTTCCCAAGACCCTGAGCGGTAAAATCCGCAGGGTTGAGCTGCGCCAGCAGGAAACTGATCGTCAGGATAAAAATATTAAAGGTGGCAAACAAGAATATTTCTACGAGGATTTCCCTGAACTGAGTTCCAAGAAAAAGTAACTTTTATGCCCCGCCGGGAAGAAGTTCCCCTGCTTCTTCCCGGTTTTAAAACGAATCTAACAAGCCCCGCCGCATTTTTTGCAGGAGACAAACCGATGAATTTTGAATTGACTGAAGAACAGAACCTCATCCGCGACATGGTTCGGGAATTCGCCGAGACCGAAGTTGCTCCGACTGCGAGAATCCGCGACGAGGAAGAACGCTTTGATCGCGCCCTGATGTTTGACCGCCTCGCCGAACTCGGTCTCACCGGCATTGTCTTTCCGGAAGAATACGGCGGTGCCGGTGCCGACTACATCAGCTATGCCATCGCCGTCGAGGAGCTGTCCCGGGTCTGCGCATCAACCGGCGTAACGCTTTCCGCGCATCTGTCGCTCTGTGCCAATCCTATCTACCTTTTCGGCAATGAAGAACAGAAACAGCAATTTCTCGCCCCCCTGGCGCGCGGCGAAAAGATGGGTGCCTTCGGTCTCACCGAACCGTCCGCCGGCACCGATGCCGGTGGTACGCGGACTACCGCCGTCAAGGATGGCGATAGCTATATCCTCAATGGCACCAAAATTTTCATCACCAATGCCGGAGAAGCAGAAACCTATGTCGTGTTCGCCAGAACCGATAAAGCCGCGCAAAAACATCACGGCATAAGCGCCTTTATCGTCGAAAAAAACACCCCGGGCTTCACCTTCGGCAAAAAAGAACAGAAGATGGGCATCCGCAGCTCGCCTACCATGGAACTGGTGTTCGACAATTGCCGGATTCCGGCCTCCCAGCTCCTCGGCGAAGAGGGCATGGGCTTCAAAGTCGCCATGAAAACCCTTGATGGCGGCCGTATCGGCATTGCCTCCCAGGCCTTAGGCATTGCCCAAGGCGCCATGGAGGCGGCGGTCAACTACGCCAAGGAACGCAAGCAGTTCGATACCCCGATCGCCAGATTCCAGGGCATCCAGTTTCAGCTGGCCGACATGGCCACCCAGATTGAAGCGGCCCGGCTCTTGGTATACAGCGCCGCCTACAAGGCCAGCCACGGCATTTCCTACTCGCAGGCCTCGGCCATGGCCAAACTCATGGCCAGCGAAACCGCCATGCGGGTAACCACCCAGGCGGTCCAGGTTCTCGGCGGCTATGGCTATACCCGGGAATTCCCGGTTGAGCGGATGATGCGCGACGCCAAGATCACCGAGATCTACGAAGGCACCAGTGAGGTACAGCGGTTGGTAATCGGTACTGCGTTGACCAAATAACCGCAGGCATGAAATACTAAGAAACAGGATAGGGAAATGAAGATTCTGGTATGTATGAAGCAGGTTCCGGATATGGAATCGAAATTCAAGCTCTCGCCCGGCGCCCTTTGGTATGACACCGCCGACCTCGCCTGGCGGATGAACGAATACGACGAATATGCGGTTGAACAGGCGGTTCGCTTGAAAGAACAGGTCGGCAGCGGGGATATCACCGTACTGTCGATCGGCCCCGACCGGATCAAGGAAACCATGAAGAAGGCCCTGGCCATGGGCTGTGATCGTGGCGTCCAGGTCGCGGACGACGCGGCAATGGCCAAGGATCCCCTGGCCATTGCCGGGATTATCGCCGAATATGCCCGCAGCCGGGACTTCTCCTGCATCTTTACCGGCATGCAGTCGCAGGATCGCGGCAGCGGCCAGGTCGGCCCATTGCTCGCCGAGATGCTCGGCCTGCCCTGCGTCACCACCATCGTCGATTTTGCCTATAACGCCGGCGAGTATCTTGTCAAACGCGAACTGGAAGGCGGCGTCCGGGCGATTGTCAAGGTTAAGGGTCCGGCGGTTTTCACCTGTCAGCTTGGGCTCAACACTCCCCGCTATCCGACCCTGCCGAATATCATGAAGGCCAAGAAAAAAGAGCTGTTGACCGTCCCCGTTGCTGAGTTGCAAAAACTTGCCGGACAGCAGGAAACCACCCGCATCTTCTTTCCGGAAAAAAAAGGTGGCGGGCTGGTGCTCGAAGGGGAGATTGGCGCACTTGCCGACCAATTGATCGCAATACTTAAAGACAAAACGTCTGTTTTGGCATAGAGGAGACCCTACCATGAAAATGCTGCTGGTAGCCGAATACCGGGATGGCAAACTGCTCGGAAGCATCAACGAACTGCTCGGTTTTGCCGCCGGGATGGCGGCTGAGGTTGCTGTTTTTCTTGTCGGCAAAGACGACACCCTGCCAAAATTTGCAGGGCGCTTGTATCTAGCCGAGGTCGAAAAACACCTCGAATACAATCCCGATGGCCATAAAGCCCTGCTGCTCCAAGCGGTTGAAAAGGAAGAGCCGGACCTGATCGTCTTTTCCCACTCCTCCTACGGCTGGGACCTGGCGCCCCGCCTCGCCTTCGCCCTTGGTGCTTCGCAGATATCCGAGGTGGTGGCCGTTGAGGGTGGCGGTTTCATCGTCCCGGCCTGTAATGCCAAGCTCCGCCGCCAGGTGAAAAGCCTGACAAAGGGGACAGTCCTGACCCTGCAGGTTGGCGCCTTTCCGGCAGCCGACAACAGCGATACTCCGCCGACGGTAGTGCCCATCGACACCGATGCCGCGCCTCTTGTCCGCTTTCAGGGCTATGAAGCGGCAGCAGAAGGCGGCGTTGATCTGACTAAAGCCGGGGTCATCGTCAGTGCCGGCAGAGGCATCGGCAAGCCCGAAAACGTGGCGATTATTGCCGCTCTGGCCGCAGCCCTTGGCGGCGAATACGGTGCCAGTCGACCGGTGGTCGATGCCCAGTGGGTGGAGCATAATCGCCAGGTCGGCACCACCGGTCAGAGCGTTACCCCGAAACTTTATGTCGCCTGTGGCATTTCCGGGGCCATCCAGCATTTGGCGGGAATGAAAAAATCGGAATTTATCGTTGCCGTCAATACCGACCGGGATGCACCGATCGGCGAGATTGCCGATGTTTTGGTGGTTGCCGATCTCAAGCAGTTCATCCCGGCCCTGACCGAAAAAATCCGATCGCTTTAGGGCGAATTATTGGCACCTTGTTTGTGGTATAGATTTTCCTTTTGTTCTGCTGTTTTTTTGTTTACGTTTTTACTCGCAGTACCGACAACTATCGAAAAACGAAAGAAAAGACAATCTCGGGGACGAAAAGATGGATACCAATACCGACGCAGGCGAGGTCACGACCAATATTAAAAACCAGGAATTGGTGAAAGAGCGAAGACGGCAGATTGCCGACGGCGCGGTGAAGCTCTTTATCAAACACGGTTACCATAAAACGACAACCCGCGCCCTGGCAAAGGAAACCGGGCTATCCATCGGCTCCCTCTACGAATATGTGTCAACGAAGGATGACGTCCTCTATCTGGTGTGTATCGCCATCCACTCGGAGGTTGAACAAGGGGTAAAGGATGCCCTGGCCCGGCCGACCATCGGCAAAGCGGCCCTGGCGGAGGTGATCCGTGAATATTTTCTCGCCTGCAACAGAATGAGCGACCACGTACTCCTTATGTACCAGGTCACCCATTTTCTGCCGCTCAAGTGGCAGGAAAAGGTGCTGGAGGCGGAACTGCGCATCACCAACCTTTTCATTGAAGCCATGCGGGAGCTGCGGGCAATCGGTAAACTGCCGATGCTCGAAGACGACACGATCAACCTCATTGGCCATAACATCTCGGTACTCGGACATACCTGGGCCTTCAGGCGCTGGTATTTCGGCAAACATTTCACCATAGAACAATATATTGAAAAGCAGACGGAATTTATCATGAGCTTTCTTGAGGAAACAAAGAGTGAAGGTCACCAGCCTCCACCTTCACCTTCTATTTGAAACCTCCGCGACTTCCGTGTGCCAGCCATTAATAACGATCCTTTCATCCCCAGCCCCTTGAGAACGACAGAAGGAGAAACCATGCACGCGGATGTCGCAGTCTACCGACCCAAAAACGTAGTAAGAGTTATCACCGCCACCTCCCTTTTCGATGGCCATGATGCCTCGACCAATATCATGCGCCGGATCATGCAGGATTCGGGGGTAGAAGTCATCCATCTGGCCCACAATCGCTCGGTCCAGGAGCTGGTGGACACCGCCATCGCCGAGGACGCCCAGGGCATCGCCATGTCCAGCTACCAAGGCGGGCATATGGAAGCCTTCAAATATATGATCGATCTGTTGAGGGAGAAAAACGCTAGCCATATCAAGGTATTCGGAGGTGGTGGCGGGGTTATTGTCGCCGACGAGATTAAAGAACTGGAACAGTACGGTGTGGCAAAAATCTATTCGCCCGAAGACGGTGCCTCCATGGGCCTGCAGGGAATGATCAACCACATGGTTGAACTGCTCGATTTCCCCACCCTGCCCTGCCATGATCTTCGCCCGGAGCAGCTGACCTGGAACAACCCGAAAACCATTGCCGGTTTTATCACCGCCGCCCAGCAGGCGAAAGCCGGCAGTAACGGCAATCTGGTCGAGTTAATGGCGCTGATCGCCCCGCTTGCCAAGAAAAACAATCCGCCGGTCATCGGCATCACCGGCACCGGCGGCGCTGGGAAATCGTCGCTCACCGACGAGATTATCACCAGATTTCTCCATGATATTCAGGACATTCGCATTGCCGTCATCTGCTGCGATCCGTCCCGGAAAAAAACCGGCGGCGCTCTGCTCGGTGACCGCATCCGCATGAATTCACTCGGTCAGTCGGACAACATTTTCATGCGCAGTCTGGCCACCCGGGATTCGGCCAGCGAAATTTCCGAGGCACTGCCCGAGGCCATCCAGGTGGCCAAGGCGGCAGGCTTTGACCTGATCATCGCCGAAACCGCCGGCATCGGTCAAGGCGACTCGAAGATCACCGAGATCGCCGATATCTCCATCTATGTCATGACCTCCGAATACGGAGCGCCGTCGCAGCTGGAAAAAATCGATATGCTCGATTATGCCGATATCATCGTCGTCAACAAATTCGAAAAAAAAGGCAGCGACGACGCCATCCGCGATATTCGCAAGCAAGTCCAGAGAAACCGCAAACAGTGGGATGTTGCACCGGGTGACTTTCCGGTGTACGGCACCATCGCCTCGAAATTCAACGATGACGGTATCACTGCCCTCTACCATGGAATTATCGAGGAACTGAAAAAGAAGACTAACCTCGTCCTCCATCCCAACCTGCCCAAACCGGCGGAAAAAATGTCCTCGTCGAAGACCATTGTCATCCCGTCACCACGAATGCGCTATCTCTCGGAGATCTCGGCCACCGTCCGGGATTACCACCATAAGACCAGGCAGCAGGCCAAGGCGGTGCGTAATCACCACCACCTCCAACATACCATGGAACTGCTGCATGCCGACGAAAAGACCGAATTCGCCAAGGTAGTCGAGCAACTAAAAGACAAAGCTGCAGCACTTGCCGAGGCGGTAAGCCACGAAACCGTAGGTCTCCTGCAGGGCTGGAAAAAGACCAAGACCGACTATTCCGGAGATGAACTGATGTATGAAGTACGGGATCGGCAGATTTGCCTCCCCCTCTTCACCACCTCTCTGTCGCATTCGAAAATCCGCAAGGTGGCTTTGCCGAAATTCACCGATCCGGCGGACGTCTATACTTGGCTGCGCAAGGAAAACCTCCCCGGCTACTTCCCCTATACCGGCGGCGTCTTTCCGATGAAACGGACCGGCGAAGATCCTACCCGGATGTTTGCCGGAGAAGGCGGCCCGGCCCAGACCAACAGGCGTTTCAAGCTTTTGTCGGAAAATTATCCGGCCAAGAGATTGTCCACCGCCTTTGACTCAGTCACCCTGTACGGCTGGGACCCGGCTATTCGCCCGGATATCTATGGAAAAATAGGCACTTCCGGGGTAAGCATCTGCACCCTCGATGACCTCAAACTGCTGTACAGCGGCTTTGATCTCTGCTCGCCAACCACCTCGGTGTCCATGACCATCAATGGTCCGGCGCCGATTATCCTGGCGATGTTCATGAATACCGCCATCGATCAACAGGTCGAGAAATTCGTTGCCGACAACAATCGCGGACCGGACAGCGCCGAATATGAAGAGATCAAGACGGTCGTCCTCACCAATGTCCGCGGCACCGTCCAGGCCGATATCCTCAAGGAAGACCAGGGCCAGAACACCTGCATCTTCTCCATCGAATTCGCCTTGAAGATGATGGGCGATATCCAGGAATACTTCATCGCCCAGAAGGTGAAAAACTTCTATTCAGTATCGGTCTCCGGTTACCATATCGCCGAGGCCGGAGCCAATCCCCTAACGCAGCTGGCTCTCACCCTCTCGAACGGCTTCACCTACGTCGAATACTACCTGGCCCGCGGCATGGCGATCGACGAAATCGCCCCGAATCTGTCGTTCTTTTTCTCAAACGGCATGGATCCCGAATATACCGTTATCGGCCGGGTGGCCAGGCGCATCTGGGCCATCGCCATGCGGGAAAAATACGGTGCCTCGACCACCTCGCAGCGACTCAAATACCATATCCAGACCTCAGGCCGATCGCTGCACAGCCAGGATATTCAGTTCAACGATACGCGAACCACCCTGCAGGCCCTCTGTGCCATCTACGACAACTGCAACAGCCTGCACACCAATGCCTACGACGAAGCGATCACCACCCCGTCCTCGGAATCGGTCCGTCGGGCCCTGGCTATTCAATTGATCATCAATCGCGAATGGGGCCTGGCGAAAAATGAAAACCCGAACCAGGGCAGTTTTATTGTCGAGGAACTCACCGATCTCGTCGAGGAGGCGGTAATGGCAGAATTCGACCGGCTCACCGAACGCGGCGGCGTCCTGGGCGCCATGGAGACCGGCTACCAGCGCAGCAAGATCCAGGAAGAATCGATGTATTACGAACGACAGAAGCATTCAGGGGAATTGCCGATCATCGGCGTCAACACCTTCCGCAATCCCGATGCCGATTTTGATGCCCAAAATGCCACCATTGAATTGGCTCGCTCGACCGATGATGAGAAAGACGAACAGATCAAACGTCTTGCCGCCTTCCATGAGCGCCATAACAGTGACTGCTCGGCCGCCCTGCACAAGTTGCAGGCGGTTGCGCTTGCCGGTGGCAATATCTTTGCCGAGTTGCTAGATACGGTGAAATATTGCAGCCTGGGGCAAATCTCCAATGCCCTGTACGCAGTCGGCGGGAAGTATCGGCGCAATATGTAAGATTTCAACCATCCCGCAGTAACACGAAAGGCCGGGGCAACAAACCACCCACCCGGCCTTTCGTTCTTGTCTGCCAGCTCATCAACGATAGCAATTCCTTGAAAAATCCGGCGAGTTAGCATAGGCTTGTGGGAGAATTCCAGGATTCCCGGAGGCCCATTGAACAGCAAGCGGCTTTACCCGGACTCCGCTACCATTTGATAACAACCTGATGATACACGATATTACTGCAAAACTGTATTCCGACACTCCGCGGGAACGACTCTACCATTACACCAGCTTCACCGGTCTGCTTGGCATCGTTGACAGCAGGGCGCTGTGGGCCAGTGATATCAGGTATATGAACGATTCGGCCGAGCTGAAACATACGGCCGATCTCATTCGGGTCGAAATCACGCGGCGCATCGACGCAGGCCATCCACGGCCCGACCTGCTCAACCAATTCTTAGACTGGGTCACCCACCGCATCACCAACGGTCATATGCTGTTTGCCTCGTCCTTTCGCTCGAACGGCAACCTTTTGAGCCAGTGGCGAGGCTACAGCAGACTCGGCAAAGGCGTGAGCCTTGGCTTCAATCCGGACTATATTCTCCGCTGCGCCACCCGCCAATCCTTCCAGATCGGCAAGTGCATCTACAATTGCGATCACCAGGAGCAGCTGATCCGCCAAGTTGTCGATGCGGTTGAAGTTCTTGCCAAAGAACATGACCTGAAAACCCAGGAAGTGCCCTTGTCCGGCGATAAATCCTACCAGACGGTTTTTCAGTTGATCGAAAGCGACCTTCTACGCATCGCCGCAATCCTCAAACATCCTTCCTTTCGCGAGGAAGAGGAATGGAGGATCATCTCCCCGGTAGTCACCGACTTCGTCAAAGCTCCGGTTCAGTTCCGGGAAGGGACATCGATGCTCGTGCCCTTTATCCAGTTTAATCTTCTCGCCGAAAACAATTCGACCATTGGTCTTGAGCATCTGTTTCTCGGTCCTACACCAAATATTACTATCTCGATGAACTCACTGGCAATGTTTCTTTCAAAGAGCGGTATCCAACCGACCAAGGGTATCTCCTACTGCCAGATCCCTTTCAGGGCTCGGTAGCCATCTCGCACCCCCTGCCTCTTTCCTTTAAATAACGCCCACTTCTTCCCTCGGCTTGCGGATAACCGTCAACGCCGGATCTTCGTTCGTCACCAGCTTCCCACCGATTTTCAATCGATGTTTTTTTCCTAACCTGTTTTTTTACCTATCATTCGTATATTATGCTATCATGCTTTTTTAAAGGCATTTCCCCTCGATTTTCCCCAAAAGCCGCTGCATTTCCAACAACTGGAGCCAGTTATGGCAACACCCAAAAAGGCTAAGGCACAAAAAAGAAAACCGGCTCCGGAAGCCGCATCTCCCCTATCTCCGGAGATCGCCGGCAAAGTCGTGGAAGCGCCGGAAGCGCCGGCAATTCCCCCCGCCTCATTCCCCATCGTCGGTATCGGCGCTTCGGCCGGAGGGCTGGCAGCTTTCGAGGCATTTTTTTCCGGCATGCCGGCCGAAGCCGATCCGGGCATGGCCTTTATCCTCGTACAGCACCTGGCCCCGGACCATAAAAGCATCCTCACCGACCTCATCCGCCGCTACACCCGCATGCAGGTCTTCGAGGTCGAGGACGGAGTACAGGTGCTGCCCAACTGCGCCTACATCATCCCACCGAACCGCGATATGGCTTTCTTGAACGGCACGCTGCAACTGCTGGAGCCCTCCGCCCCACGAGGACAGCGCCTGCCCATCGATTTCTTCTTCCGCTCGCTGGCCCACGACCAACGCGAACGGGCCATCGGCATAGTGCTCTCGGGCACCGGCAGCGACGGCACCCTGGGCGTTCGTGCCATCAAGGGCGAGGGCGGCATGGTCATGGCCCAGAACCCCGAATCGACCGAGTACGACGGCATGCCGCGCAACGCCATCGCCACCGGTCTCGTCGACTTTGAACTGCCCCCGGCAGAGATGCCGGCCCAACTCATTTCCTATGTGGCTCTTGCCTTCGGCAAACCCCCACGCAGCGCTACCGTTCCGACGCCGAAGGTGGAGAGCGCGCTCAAGAAGATCTTCGTTCTCCTCCGCAGCCAGGTAGGCCAGGACTTTTCCGGCTACAAGCCATCCACCATCCACCGCCGCATCGAACGGCGCATGGCCGTCCACCAGATCGAGACCATGGACGGATACGTCAGGTACCTGCAACAGACACCGGCCGAGGTGGAGGCACTGTTCCGCGATCTCTTGATAGGCGTTACCAGTTTTTTCCGCGACCCGGAGGCCTTCAAGGTTCTTGAGGAGGAGATCCTCCCAAAGCTCTTCACCGGTAAGTCGGCAAGCCAAGTAATCCGTGTCTGGGTGCCCGGTTGCGCCACCGGCGAGGAGGCCTATTCCCTGGCCATCCTGCTCGCTGAACGGCAGGAGGCGATGAAACAGAACTTCAAGGTGCAGGTCTTTGCCACCGACATAGACGGTCGAGCCATCGCCGCGGCCCGCATCGGCCTTTATTCGGCCAGCATCGCCTCCGACCTGACACCGGAGCGGCTGGCGCGCTTCTTCGCACCCGAACCCGGTAGCACCAACGAACCCCCGGGCGCCTACCGCATCCATAAAAATATCCGTGACATGCTGATTTTCTCCGAACAGGCCGTCATCAAAGACCCGCCGTTTTCCAAACTCGACCTCATCTCTTGCCGTAACCTGCTCATCTACATGGGGGGCGAGTTGCAGAAAAAACTCATCCCCCTCTTCCACTATGCGTTAAATCCGGGCGGATTTCTCTTTTTAGGCACCTCCGAGACCGTTGGCGAGGCCATGGACCTTTTTTCCGTGCTCGATCGAAAAGCCAAGCTCTATCAGCGCAAAGACGAGTTCCACAGTGCTCAGCGAATGGCTACAGCCAGGTTCCTCCCGCCGATGACGGCGACCGATCATGCGCCCCCTTATAGCACCGGGAAAAACGCCCCAATTAAACTGCCCCTGCGGGAGCTGACCGAAGCGGCGCTGCTGCAACAGGTTGCGCCGGTCGGCGCGCTGGTCAACGCCCAGGGCGATATCCTCTATCTGCACGGTCGCACCGGCATGTACCTGGAACCGCCCCCGGGCGAGGCCGGGGTGAGCAATATCCTCAAGATGGCCCGTGAAGGGCTGAAACGCGACCTGACCATGGCCCTGCACAAGGCCGCCGGAACCAGGGAAATCGTCTGCTGTCCCGGTCTGCGGGTCAAGACCAACGGCGACTTCACCGCAGTCAACCTGACCGTCCGCCCCATTGTCCCGGCACTGGTGGCCCTGACCCAGGGTAAGCCCGTCATGGCAACGGAGACACCCCTGTTCCTGGTCATCCTCCAGGACGCACCGCCGGTCGAGCCCGTTTCTTCCCCCGGCGGCCTCACTTCCCCAACCGTTGCCGATTCGAACGACTCGGCCATGGACTCCGACACACGTATCGCCGGACTGAAACAGGAACTGCGGGCCAAGGAGGAATATCTCCAGACCGCCAACGAGGAGTTGGAAACTTCCAACGAAGAACTCAAATCCTCCAACGAAGAGATGCAGTCGGTAAACGAAGAACTGCAATCCACCAATGAGGAACTCGAAACCTCCAAAGAAGAACTGCAATCGGTCAACGAGGAACTGGCCACGGTCAACGCCGAGCTGCAAACCAAGGTGGCCGACCTGTCGCGGGCCAACAACGATATGAACAATCTGCTGGCCGGTACGGGCATTGCCACCGTCTTCGTCGACCACGCACTGCGCATCTTGCGCTTTACCCCCGCTGCCACCCGCATCATCAACCTCATCCTTTCCGACGTGGGGCGGCCGGTGAGCCATATCGTCTGCAACCTGATAGGTTACGATCGCCTGCCCACCGATGTGCAGACCGTGCTTGACACTCTTGTACCAAAAGAGATCACCGTACAGACCGCCGAGAGCAAGTGGTATACCATGCGCATCCTCCCCTACCGCACCCTGGAAAATGTCATCGAGGGAGCGGTGATCACCTTCGTCGACATTACCCGGTCGAAAAAAATCGAGGAGGCGCTGGGCGACGATCAAGTGCGGTTAAGGCTGGCCCTTGAGGCCGCCGGGGCCGGAACCTGGGAGTGGGATCTGCGGAGCAATGAAAACCGCTGGTCCGATCAAGTGTGGCGACTTTACGGCCTGACACTGAACAGTTGCCTACCCTCCTATGATAACTGGTTGCAATCCGTTCATCCCGACGATCGCCGGGAAGTCGCAGCCCTGGTGACCAATGCCGCGCTGCATGGCGACGATCTGATGGTCGAGTGGCGCGTCAACAACCCTGATGGTCCGGAGCGCCGTTTGTTGTCGCGCGCACGGCCGGAACGTGGCGAACAGGGCGCGGTCATCCGCTATCTCGGCGTGGTGATTGATATCACCGGTCGCACGACAAAGGAAGGAGCCTCGCAATGATCACGGAACGACCCCATGCCGGTAATGCGAGGGCGTTGCGAAAGCAGGCTGAAGACAAGGTCCGGGACATGGGGGAGACGACACCTGCTGAACAGTCGCCCGAAGAAATCCGGAGGATGCTCCACGAACTGCGGGTGCATCAAATCGAACTTGAGATGCAAAATGAAGAACTGCTCAGAACACAAACAGAGCTGGACGCTGCAAAAGTGCGGTATTTCGATCTCTATGATTTGGCGCCGATCGGCTATTGCACGGTGAGCGACCAGGGGCTTATCTTGGAAATCAACCTTACCGGCGCCATTCTTCTGCGAATGAACCGGAGCGAAATTGTCGGGCAGTCAATCTCCAGATTCATCCTCAAAGAGGATCAGGATATCTACTACCATTTGCGAAAACAACTGATCGAGACGGCCAAGCTCCAGTCGTGTGAATTGCGGATGGTGCGAAAGGACGACATGGTCATCTGGTCCAATCTAACCGCCATCGAGGGACACGAATCCGACGGGACCACCGTCCATCGCATTGTTGTAAAAGACATCACCGAACACAAACAAGCTGAAAAAGAAAAGAGAAATCTAGCAGCTCAGCTGCAGCATGCCCAGAAGATGGAGGCAATCGGCATCCTGGCCGGAGGAATAGCCCATGACTTCAACAATATCCTCGGCGCCATCCTCGGGTATGCGGAAATGATCCGCGATGACTTTCCCACAGGCTCAACAGGTGTTAAAGATATAAACCAGGTGCTCAAGGCCGGCCACAGGGCCAAAGAACTTGTAAAACAGATACTGGCCTTCAGCCGCCAGGTCGAAGCCAATAATATTCCGATGCAGCCGGCAACCATCGTTAAAGAAGCCATCAAAATGCTGCGATCTTCACTACCGACAACCATTTCCATCCAACAGGAAATCGACTCCGAAGCCGGTGTCATTCTCGCCAATCCGAGCCAAATTCATCAGATAGTAATGAACCTTTGTACCAATGCCTTCCATGCCATGGAGATAGTCGGCGGCACCCTCACCATTTCTTTGAAGAAGAAAGTCCTTACCCTGGACGATCTCGGCACCGAGCTGCATATGCAGCCGGGGAATTTTGTACAATTGTCATTTAGGGATACCGGGACAGGGATTGCCCCGGAGATCAAGGAGAAGATATTCGAGCCCTATTTTACCACCAAGGAAGTCGGTAAAGGGACCGGCATGGGGCTTGCCATTGTCCATGGTATCGTCCAAAGCTACGGCGGCTCCATCGTTTGTGAGTGTTTGCCGAAAGAAGGCACCGTATTCCATATCCTGCTCCCGATTATTGAGGAAGACGCTTTGCGGGAAAGCGAAACTGCAGAACAGCTCCCGCTCGGCAAGGAGCATATTCTCCTTGTTGACGACGAAGAAACCCTCGTTGAGATGGGCACGGCAATGCTGGAACGCCTGGGCTACCGCGTGACCGCGAGAATGAACAGCCTTGAGGCTCTCTCTACATTCGAGAAGCAGTCGAATTCCTTCGACATGGTGATTACCGATCAAACCATGCCTGGGATGACGGGCATCGATCTTGCCCGGCGCATCCTGCAGATGCGACCGGAGATGCCGATCATTCTCTGTACCGGACACAGCAGCCTCATTTCCGAAGAGCAAGTGAAGTCTCTAGGAATCAAAGGCTTCGCCATGAAACCTATGGCCCAAAAGGAAATAGCCGGGCTAATCCGCCGGATCCTCGACGACGGAAAATCAGCCGATGAAACTTGAGAGGGAAACCAGTTGAATTTCCTGAACATACCACGATAGAAGAATGGTATTCAACCAACCATGGGGGAGGTATCGCCTTCTTGACAGATCCCTTTCCACACATTACCGCCAGGCAAAAGAGGGTTGTTCGTAATGACCGACCCTGACTTCCCGGCCAAGCAGCGCAACCTCGCGGAATTGGAGAAGCATGGCTGCGGTCGGGGCGGCTATCCAGGTGTCGCCGACCGGCATAAAGAGGACCGGATTGTCACCGCTGCCTGAGGATTCAAGGAGTGGCGCATCGCGTCGCAGGAACTCGGAACAGGGAATGCGGTGCACCGACGATACCTCCCGGTCATTTTTTATGAGTTCCAGCCCCGTCCCACCCCAGACAACCACTGGAGTAATTATAAACCCGGACCTTGTGATAAAATCGTCGAGACAGCCGAACACCCGATCGGCTGTGAGCGTCAAACCCACCTCTTCACTGAGTTCGCGGAGAGCCGCTTCCGTCGGACTTTCACCTGCCTCCATCCGCCCGCCCGGCAAGGCCCACTGGCCGGGATGATTTGTCATTTGTTTTGATCTTCTGGTAAGAATCAGCGCCGCATTCTCACCTGGTACCGGACCTAGTCCGTCCAGGCCACCTTCCCCTCGGTAATCAACGATGCAGATGGCCACTGCCGCCCGATGCAGTTTTGCAACGGGCAGGGATATCCTTTGGTAACCGGCCATATTATTGGTAATGAGCCGTCGAAGTTCCGGGGTGCAAGTAAGATCAATCATAGGTTTCACTATAGTAAGGACACTTGACGGATACGCAATTATCAACACAGTGTCCCCACTCTCATTATTTATCCCACGGAAATAACAGAGAACTTTGCCATTTAACAAACCCCGATAAACGGGATAAGTCCCTTTACCAAAAAATCTTTACAAAAAACATGCAAATATTTTTTCTAAGGGGCTAATCTGTGCTAGTGTTCCCTGAAATAAATTGTCGACATCCGGAGACTCATATGCAACAACACGCCTTTTATTTCGTTGAGAAACAACCACCTCTGGCCTGGGTGTTTCTTAATCGTCCGGAAAAGAAAAACGCCATGGGGCCTGCGGCCTGGCTTGAGCCGATTGAAATCTTTTCCGATTTGGATAATGACCCAGAAATCCGAGTGGTTATTATCGCCGGCAAAGGTGCCTGTTTTTCGGCCGGTATCGACCTCCAGGGCATGGTGCCGCACCTGCCGGAGCTCATGGAAAAGAACCAGAGCGGCGCCACCAAGTGGCGATTTCTGCCGAAGATCAAGCAACTTCAAGACGGTATTTCGGCCATCGAGAGGTGTCGCAAGCCGGTCATCGCGGCGATTCACGGCCATTGTCTGGGGGCCGGTCTCGATATGGCCACCGCCTGCGATATCCGTATCTGCTCGGCAGATGCCCAGTTCTGCCTGAAGGAGGCGGCGGTCGGCTTTGTCGCCGATGTCGGGGTTCTCCAGCGCCTCCCCTTAATCATCGGCCAGGGTCATGCCCGGGAGATGGCCTTTACTGCTAAGACCATTACCGCCGCCAGGGCAAAAGAGATTCTTCTGGTGAGCGAGGTCTGCCCCGATCTCCCATCCCTCATTACCAAAGCGCTGGAACTTGCTGGGGAAATTGCCGATAACTCACCGCTTGCCGTCCAGGCCTCAAAAGACGTCCTCAACTACTGTGTCGGCAAGTCGGTGGACGACGGCTTGAAATATGTGGCCTCCATCAGCGCCAACATCATCCCCTCGAAAGATCTGCTGGAGGCGATCACCGCCTTTGCCGAAAAGCGTAAACCACAATTCACGGGAACTTGAAAACGATGTGCGAAGACTTCAACCAATACCTGCTACCCACCTTTTTCCTCGATTTCGACAACGCCGAGGTGGCCGCTTTTGCCGGCGACGTTTGCAGAGGTAAGATGACGGCGATGGAAAAAGCCGTTGCCCTCTATTATGCGGTTCGCGACCGGATCAGGTACGATCCTTATGACCTGCAATATTCGCAAACAGCGATGAAGGCCAGCGCAGTGCTCAAGAAACAGTCGGGCTACTGTGTTGCCAAGGCCGTCCTCTTGGCCGCGGTCGGACGACATCAGGGCATCCCCTGTCGCCTTGGTTTCGCCGATGTCACCAACCATCTTTCCACCGCCCGATTACGGGCAATGATGGGCACCGATCTGTTTGTCTATCACGGGTACACGGAAATGTACCTAAACGACAGATGGGTCAAGGCAACACCCGCCTTCAACCTTTCACTCTGCGCAAAATTTGGCGTTTTGCCCCTTGAATTTGACGGCACCTGCGACTCGGTTTTCCATGCCTACGACGCACACGGTCAGAAACATATGGAATATGTGCGCGATCACGGACATTTTGCCGACCTGCCCTTTGCCCGAATCTTCGCAGTCTACGGCGCCACCTATCCGAAATTTTTCGAACACTTCGGCGGCGCAGAAACTCACGATTTCGCCGCCGATGCGGAGGAAGAAATAAGAAAAAGTTAGAAAAACAAGGCCATTTTTACACGGCACCGGCGGCAATAAAGGCTTCTATCTGGGCATCCGAGTACCCCGCTTCCACCAGAATATCCCGGGTTCCCTCGCCAAAGGGACCTGGCGATGTTCTGATGCTCCCCGGCGTATGACTCATTTTCACCGGAATACCGAAACCCTGGCGTTCCACCCCGTGCATATCGGTATAGGAATGCACCATCTCTCTTGCTTTAAAGAGCGGATCGGTCAACACCTCGGCCAGGGTTTTCACCCCGCTGCAACAAATGTCCAGATGCGCCAAGTCACTTTCCCAGGCGGCCAGAGTCTTGGTTAAAAACTGCTGCCGGAGAAAACCGATAATCTCCTCCCGCCGCTCCTCGTCATATTGCAGGGCAATAAATTCCGGACGCTTGAGATGCTCGCAGAGACCGCGCCAGAAACGGTTTTCCACCGCACCGAGGGCGAGATACCGTCCATCGGCGGTTACATAGGTGTTATAACAGCCATATCTATGCGACAAAAGGCTATCGGCGGGTTTTGGCTGCCGGCCGTTGCGTTCAGCAAAGAAATACGGCAGGGAGAGAAAGCCGACCATGCCGTCGGTCATCGAGATATCGACATACTGGCCCTGACCTGTTTTTTCCCGGGCAATAAGGGCCAAGAGGATGCCTACCGCCGCGTTCATGCTGCCACCGGCGATATCGGCTACCTGCACCCCGGGGATGGTCGGAGGCCGGTCTTTTTCCCCGATCAGGCCAAGGATGCCGGCGGTACTGAGATAATTCACATCATGCCCGGCCCGGTCGCGCAAGGGCCCGGTCTGACCGTAGCCGCTGATGGAGCAGTAGATTATCCTGGGATTTATTTTCTGCACCGCCTGGTAGTCTACCCCCAACCGCCCCACCACCCCGGGACGAAAGCCTTCGAGGATGACATCGGCCTTTTCCGCCAGACGAAAAAAAATCGCCAAGCCCTCCGGACTTTTCAAATTTAGCGACATATGGCGCTTATTGCGGTTCAGGTCGCTGAAAAAAAGACCATCCTCCTGAAATTTCTTATCTTCGATGGCAATAACCTGGGCACCGTGATCGGCAAGAATCATCGAACAATAGGGACCGGGAAGCATCCGCGACAGATCAAGAACCCGTATGCCGCTTAACGCACCTTGCTGTTGCATGCTGTCTCCTCTTAGAACTCTATACCTTTTTGCGCCTTGATACCTTGTTCGTAGGCGTGTTTCAGCGATTCGATAACGGAAACGGTATCGGCAAGCTCCATCAGCTTCGGGTCGGCATCCCTGCCGGTCATAATGACCGACAGGCGTTTCGGTTTGCTGTGCAGCAACTCAACGATGCGCTCCACCGCCAGGAAATCGTAGTGCGGCAGGTAGGTGATTTCATCGAGAATAACCAAGTCATAAAGATCACTTACAATTTTCTCTTGCGCCAGGGCAAAACCAAGTCGCGCGACCTCCCGATCCTCATCGATATTTTCCTTATTGAAGACAAAACCCTTGCCGCAGATGAACCAATCAAGATTCTCCACTTTGCCGGCCATGATCCGTTCCCCATATTTGCCCTGCCCCTTGAGAAACTGAATGACACAAACCTTCTGTCCATGCCCGAGTGCTCGAAAGGCGGTGCCAAGAGCCGCAGTCGTTTTGCCCTTGCCATTGCCGGTAATTACAATAATTCTGCCACGATCAGTCATAAAAACTCCTCGCTATCGTCATCAAACCTTGCCTGCCTGAGCAATACAGAAACATTTTTCCTGTAAAACTCTGCAAACTTCATAGAAAAAATTGTCACAACAATACCATAGAATATTCCGAAAACAAAATAAGACTGAGCGTTCGGTCAAGTATCAAGGGAGATTTTTGTAACAGGTATGCGGAGGAACGATGAGAGTACCGCGAGAGAAGGAATAGCTACTCTATCGCTTGGTGCGAAGCTTTAGTCGACCTTCAATGTGCTGCTGCCGACGATCTCTCCCCGTCCGTTGTAAAGGGCCACCGTTGCGGTGCTGCCATGGCGAATATACTCTTTTTTATCGACGAGTTCGCGGACAAGGGCCTGACTAACATGGGAGGAAGGAATCTCATGCAGGGATACCCCACGGGCAGCTGCAAGTGCCGCCTTATACTTCAGACTCCGCTCACCAATGTAGCCGGATTTCTTTACTAATCCGTCCAGATTTATACTTTTACCATCATCCCGCTTTTTCTCTCGGATTTGCTTCTGAATGGTTATCAACCACGGGATAAGCGCAGTCCGGGCGATATCCTTCCATGAGGCATCACGCAACACCTTTGATGAGTTATCTTCCTGGTTTTCTGGGGAAAATTCGAGAATCAACCGAGCCTCCACCTTGCCTTGTTGCAACTCACCAAGGGTGCAGGGGATACCGTCGCAGACCACTGAAGAATCTTCGTCAAATGAAGAAATTACCAGATTCCTCTCAAAATAATGAACATCCTCTCCAAGAAAAGCGTTGAGTTTCTGCCGCACGATGGCGCCGTGCAGGGTACAGGGTGTCGAATCGTCAATGGTTAGCTGCGACAACGGCTGGGCAAAAACGAGACACCACTGAACCCGGGCATCAAAGACATTTTTCTGCATTCTCATAATTTCCCCCAAATTCCAAGAAAAGACGAAGCGTATTCATGACTATTTATCCGGCCGATCTTACTTTTTTCTTACATTTGGCAGATTGGAGAAATATTTTTGAAAAAAATGTGTCCGCAGCTTTCCACCCTCCTTCCTCCTGCCTTGGGATTATCCGGCAGGACAAGGTTTTTCGATAAATAATCCGGTTGTTATCTCCTCTAAACCGAGGTATTGATAGAGTCCACGCCTTGGCAAATTTCTAATGTACTAATGAGGGATCGGAGAAGGATGATGTATCAAGTTGCCATCAATGGATACGGACGGATTGGCCAGAGCGTGCTGCGGGCGATCTATTCGACGCCGTTCAGGTCGAAATTCAAAATCGTCGCTATCAATGAACTGGCCGATATCGAGACCCTGACCTATCTCACCCGCTACGACACCACCCACGGTCGTTTCCCCTATCCCCTGCGGTTTGACGGCGATCACCTGTATATCGGTAATGACCCGATTCGCATCACCAACGAACCAAATCCGGCAAAACTGCCCTGGCGCGACCTGAACCTCGATCTGCTCTTTGAGTGCTCCGGCTCCTTTTTCGACCTGGCACCCGCCGAGTTGCATCTCGCCTCCGGTGCCAGGCGTTTGCTCCTGTCGCACCCGGCCATCCCGCGGATCGATGCAACCATCGTTTACGGCTATAACCACCACGTGTTGCAGAGCAGCCACCGCATCGTTTCCAATGCCTCCTGTACGACTAACTGTATCGTCCCGGTGCTCGATATCCTGCACCGGGAATTCGGCATCATCAATGGAGTCACCACCACCATCCATTCGGCGATGAACGACCAGCCGGTAATCGACAGCTACCACCACACCAATCTGCGCCTTACCCGCAGCGCCCTGCATTCGATCATCCCCGTCGATACCGGCCTGGCCAAAGGAATCAACCGCTTGATGCCGCACCTGGCGAATCGTTTTGAATGCCTCCATGTGCGAGTGCCGACCATCAACGTCTCGCTTATGGATCTGTCGATAAACGTGGAAAAGGCTACCGACATTGGCGAAATCAACGCCATCATGGCCGACCAGTCCCGCGGTCGGTTAAAGGGCCTTCTCGGATACACGGAGGAGCCGCATGCCTCCGTCGATTTCAATACCGACCCAAGGTCGGTGGTTGTCGATGGCACGCAGACCAGGGTCTCGCGCGGGAGGCTGATCAAGATGCTCTGCTGGTTTGATAACGAATGGGGGTTCGCCAACCGAATGCTGGATGTTGCCAATCACTGGCTTTCCCTGGCCTAAGGAACGTATTATGGTATCGACATGACCCCGTTTGAAAAGGTCAAGACAGGATGTGAGAGAAGGGAAAAAACCCGGAACTTCCCCAGGTTTTTTCAAGAGGCCAAACGACAAGCCATACAAAAGAGACGCCAATGACCATCTATAAAATCGACAAAAACATCCAATGGAAATTAGACCAGATCCGTTTTCTCTACCCCCCCGACGACTTCACCGGCACCTTTGCCAACGCCAAGATGCAGGAGCGGCACAAGGCCAACCAGGACCAAAAAATCAAGGTGATTCTTGAACACCTGGAAAGCCGGGATAACCCTCTGGAAGCGATGCGAGGTCTCCACCCGCTCGACCATCTGCAGTTCCTGCACAATAACCTGGAAAAATTCAGACAGGCGGGCTGCCTGGAAAAGACCGTGTTGCAGCTTTACTATCGCAAAAACACCCCCTTTGCCGCCGTCGGCGACTATACCGAGTGGAAATCCCTCCTGGCAGAGTGTGATCCTGCCCGCCTCTACGCAGAGGGCAAGCCTGTTCCTTTCGCCAAGACGACCGCCTTCCGCGGTTCGGTGACCGATAATCCCAAAGGCTTGAGCTGGACCGTCAGCCGAGAGGAGGCCGCCTGGTTCCTCGAACGCTGGAAGGACAAAAGCCTCGGCGGTGGAACCGTCTTCGCCATGGAAATAACCAGACAGGACATCCTGGTATACATTGAGGATGAGCATCGACGGGAGGTTATTCTTGTCCCGGAGGTTGCCGAGAACTCGGTTGCCAGGGAAATCGACCGGCTACAATAAGGCTCCCTAACAAAGCCGAGTAGCATGAGACCGTTTCCCCTGTCGCCCGACTGGTCATTCACCGCAAAACTCCAGCCTACTCGACCGTCACACTCTTTGCCAGATTGCGCGGTTGATCAACATCACAGCCGCGTTTGGTGGCGATCGCATAGGCCAGCAACTGGGCCGGAATCGTATAAAGGATGGGATTCATAGCGGAATGCACCTTTGGCAGGTAGATCACATCGTCGGTGATGGTCCGCAGATGGCTGTCCCCTTCCGTACCGATGAGGATAATACGACCCTGACGCGCCTTGATTTCCTCGACGTTGGAAATTGATTTCTGATACACCTCGTCCTGCGGCACCAGGGCAAGCACCGGCATGTCCTTGTCGATCAGGGCGATGGGGCCATGCTTTAATTCCCCGGAGGCATAGCCTTCGGCATGGATATAGGATATTTCCTTCAGTTTCAGTGCCCCTTCCAGGGCGATGGGGTAATTGAGGCTGCGACCGACAAAGAGGAAATCCCGGCAGTCGTAGTAACTCTCAATGAGATGCTCAATTTCCTTCTGGAGACGCGGCAACTCCCGTTCGACCACCCCGGCGATGCCGATCAATTCCTGGCCGAGTTCCAGGCCCAATTCCCGACTGATCGTCTGTTTCTTTTGGGCAAGGTACAAAGTAAAGAGAAAAAGGGCCGCCAGCTGGGAGACAAAGGCCTTGGTGGAGGCAACCCCAATCTCCGGACCCGCATGGGTATAGACCGTACCATGCGCCTCGCGGGTCATGGTCGAGCCGACCACATTGCAGATGGTGATGATTTTCGCCCCCATCTCCTTGGCAATGCGAATTCCTGCCAGGGTATCGGCGGTTTCCCCCGATTGCGAGATGGAGATGGTCAGCACCCGCTTGTTGATGAGCAGATGCCGATATCTGAATTCCGAGGCGATATCCACCTCCACCGGTATATTGGCATATTTCTCGATCCAGTATTTGGCAACGAGTGCCGCATGCCAGGACGTTCCACAAGCCACCAAAAAAATGCGGTCGATGTCCGCCAGATCGGCGGCGGTAAGACCTATCTCCGGCAAAACCACCTCCCCGGTCTCCGGGTTGATCCGCCCGCTGACGGTATTGGTGATCGCCTGCGGTTCCTCGAAGATCTCTTTCAGCATAAAATGTTTAAAGCCGGCCTTTTCGGCCATGGCCGGGTTCCAATCGATGGTCGTCACCTTTTTTTCGACGGGCAAGCCGGTGACAAGAGAAAAGATCTGGTGACCGTCGGCTTTCAAGATGGCCAACTCCATGTCATCCATGAAGATAACCTCCTTGGTATACGGCAGGAGAGCCGGGATATCGGAAGCCAGGAAAGTGCCTTCATGTTCGCTGACCCCGAGTACCAGGGGGCTCTGATTGCGGACGGCCACCAGGGCATCCGGCATGCCCGCCCATAACACGCCGAGGGCATACGATCCCTCCACTCTGGCTATGGCCTTTTTCACCGCCGCCACCAGGTCGTTTTCTAGATACTCCTCGATCAAATGGGCGAGAACCTCGGTGTCCGTCTGGGAGGTGAAAATGTGGCCTTTGTCCTTCAGTTCTTCCCGCAGGGAATGGTAGTTTTCGATAATGCCGTTATGAATAACCACCAGATTGCCGCTGCAATCGCTGTGTGGGTGGGCATTGGCGGTGGTCGGGGCGCCGTGGGTGGCCCAGCGGGTATGACCGAGGCCGATATGAGCCGGGGCAATAATCGCATCTCCAATAATTGCCTCAAGCCGCGACAACTTCCCTTCCGACCGATGTTTGATCAGCTTACCGTCTTGCAGATAGACGATACCGGCCGAATCGTAGCCTCGATATTCCAGCCGACGCAACCCTTCAAGTATGACCGGAACCACCCGCCGTGACCCGCAATAACCCACAATACCACACATAATACACCTCTTATGAGAAAGTTCTTTTCGATTAGGTACTAAACCAGGAGATTGAGAGCAAGAATCGTTCCGTGTAAGCAACAGAACTCCCCCGGCAACGATGGGACACCCTAACATCGCTTTTCTTGCCATTGCCAGTTTTTTCTTTCAACCTGGCAAAAAAAAAGGTAGTATCGCTTGCAATTCAGCTACGACATCCATTTTTCCTGACTTTTCTTAAAAAATACATACAGACCCATATGAACGATAGACAACGACTGAAGGACATCCTTCTGGAAAAATCCTACCGACAGGGTACCTTTACGCTTACCTCCGGCAAGACCTCCGACTTCTATATCGACGGCAAACAGACCACTCTCGCCGCCGAAGGGGCCTATCTTTGTGGGAAACTGCTGTTCGAACTGTTGCAAAAATCACCCACTCCCATCCATGCCGTCGGCGGCATGACTCTTGGGGCAGATCCGCTGGTCACCGCCGTCTCCATTGCCAGTTACTTGGCCGGTCAGCCGATTCCCGCCTTCATCGTCCGCAAGGAAGCCAAAGGGCACGGAACAGGCAACTATATAGAAGGGTTGAAGAATATGCCGACAGGCTGCACCGTTGCCCTCCTCGAAGATGTGGTAACCACCGGCGGCACCCTCTTGAAAGTTATCGACCGAGTCGAGGCGGCAGGCTTTAAGGTAGGCCTGGTGGCAACCATAGTCGAACGACAGGAGGGTGGCACCGAGGCCCTGGCAAAGGCGGGCTACACGCTCGAAGCGCTCTTCACCCGTCAACAACTTCTTCAGTAATCCCCTATGAAGTGCAAGAAATGTTCAGGCAAACTTGAAGTCCATCGCCAGTGCCGACGGGTACGCATGCGCTGCACCGCCTGCGGCCAGGAATACCAGATTCATGAAGTAGCCGGAGAACTCGACCGCGAAACCGAAGAAATTCTCGAACGTTATACCGCCATCATCTATGATTGAGAACCAGGAAGGCACCCGCTTCCCGGTTCGGCTTTTTTCCAACCTTTTTCCTAAAGATAGCATAAGAAATTAGTCGTTTGAGTTAATCATTGATCACGTGTATAATAACGCATGCCAAATCAACCGAATTCGCAAAAATCCTTTGTTAAATCCGGCGACGAAGCGACGATAGTCTGCCCGCAGTGCAATAGCGCCAAGATTATTGCTGTTCGCCAGTTCCGCCAGCGTCTGCATATGTTGAAAGTAAAATGCCGATGCGGTTACGACTTCAAAGTGCAGCTCGAATTCCGTCGCCATTATCGAAAAGAAACGGATCTCCTGGGTACCTACGATCCGCTTCCTCCGGCTATCGGCGGAGGCAAGGCCAAGGTAATCAATCTTTCTCTCAGCGGTGCATGCTTTGAGCTACGCGGCATTCATGACCTGAAAATCGGCCAGAAAGGCGTTCTCATCTTCACCCTGGATAATCGAAAGGAAACGGTACTCACTAAAAATATCTTTATTAGAGCGGTCAACGGCAACCGCATCGGCTGCGAATTCGTCGAAGACCGGGCCTTTGAAAAGGAATTAGGGTTCTACCTGCGGCCGTAAGACTGGGTCAAGTACCTTGCCGATCGTCTGCTCCGCATGATAAAGAAATCCCCTCAGAGTTTCGGCATCTATGGCACTGATGGCAAATCCCTCATTGCCTATATTCTGCAGCACCTGATGGCGTCCTTCCAGATCCAGCAGATCGATCTTATTGAACAGCGTCATCCTCGGTAAAGTCCCCAATTCCAATTCGTTCAACAGTCGCTCCACCACCGCCATCTTCTCGCGATACGAGGGGGTGGAAACATCAACTACATGGATGAGGAGGTCGGCCTCCTGCAATTCTTCCAGGGTCGCCATGAAGGCCTGGAGAAGGTCGGCCGGCAGATGGTCGATAAAACCGACCGTATCGGTGATTATCACCTCGAGGTCGGTGGGAAAACGCAACCTTCTGCTGGTCGGATCGAGGGTGGCGAAAAGCTTGTCCTCGGCAATGATATCGCTGTTAGTCAGGGT
>CAIQWD010000102.1 GCA_903875445.1 uncultured delta proteobacterium
ACGGTCCTCTCTCATAAGATACAATTTCGGGGATTGTAGCAAACTTGAGAAAGATTGTCCAGTTTTAATCGTAAGTGGTTTGAATTGTATCAAGAAAAAGATTGGGTGAATTCACCCTGGCTGGCTAGGTGCTCTGGTACTGAAGTGATTTCTGTCCCTTGCCCGTGACCACCTTCCTTATTTCTGACAGTTGGAATACCGCTTTCCAGCAAAGCCCTAACAGACGAAAATTGATTTTGAAGATATTCGGGTACAAGTTTATTGGCAAGACAGCTATTTATTAATTTTTTCGCTGTATCATTTTGATAATAAGACCATGAATGCTTTTCATGTATTGCTTTCATCAAGCTCTCGAAAGACTTAAGACAATCATTAAGGCATTCTTTGTACCGTTTATGGCGATAGTGTTCATGTGCTGATAAAAACTCATCGTTTGCTCCGACATATTTTTTATCTGTTCCCAAGAGGTGGAGAACTGGCTTTACAATCTCAGAATGAACATACTGCGAGTCAACTCTCAATAGCTCCCCAGATTCAAATTGGTAGCCAATTCCTGATTCTTTAAATCTAAAGTTCAGTTCTTGAATTGCATCATCAGGTTTTTGCGATACTCCAGTTGCACCACGAAAGTTCCATTCTTGATCGCGCACATAGGTGTCAATTATCCTAAAAGTCAGCTCTATAATATCGAGGCACTTTTCGTAACTTTCTTCATTTAGAAAATAATCGAACACCGCTGAAAAATTGGAGTTTGTATTTTTATTTAGAGTGAATACGCCATATTCTTTGCAAAGAATTTTGTGAATATCTTGGTAAACTAGATTGGTGGTGTCATTGTAAATCTGCTCAACGCCAATCGTATCTCGCACGATATGGACTACCTGTACGCGGAAACTTTGATCAATATTTTCATATTGATATACGTCAGGAATATCTCCCCTCAGTTTTTTCTGTCTTTTAGAAAACAGTTCAAAAATTGACATTTTTACCTCAACAACACCTGACGACGATAACAAGTTATTGTCTAGTTTTCGAGCTATCACCGGCTGTCCACATGTTTTGACAAGGAAAAGTTACTTATTCAGGTAGTTTCTAACTGGTTAGCCCGCATATTTTGAGTGATATCGAGAAGCCTGCTATCGATCTCATGACCGATTTTCCAACTCGTCTTGACGTTTATTACACTCATTTCCTCACAGCAAATGGCAGAAAACATTCAACATCGTTTCTATCTGAATTGGTTACGCTATTATAATGATTTCTGCAATCAATATTGATGCAAATGGAGTAACACTATTTAATCTCTTCATAAGTTGCCACTCTTTCTCGCAATCGTTTTTGCTCTTCGGTTTGACAGGAGAGAGCTTTTTGTTATAGTGCGGCATGACCAGCAAAAAACAGATAACCAACCATTGGAGATATAATGTCAATAAGATTGCTGGCGCTTGAGTTGTATCGGGCGCAAAAGAAGGTGGCCGAGCTGCAAAAGGCCATTGAAGCCGGTGGGCAGGGTGCGGTCGAGAAACTCGGCCAGGAACTTCGGGCGGCGGAAAAAGAAATGCTTATGCTTCGCAAGATGCTCGATGGTGAGAAGGAATCGGGGGAGTTTCGCAAGCGATTTTCAGGGTTCGGCGGCTGGAATGCCTAACGCAATTTGGCAGCTTTATCGCAGCTCGTCGCTATCGACATAGGCATAGGCACTATGCTTATGGATTGACTCGAAGCTTTCCACCCCGGCGGAGAACCAGATGATGTTCGGATCGGCGAGAGCCGAGACCGCCACCTTTCTTACTACGTCTTCGACGAACATTGGGTTGTTGAAGGCTTTTTCCGTCACGAATTTCTCGTCCGGACGCTTCAGCAGGGCGTACAGCTCACAGGACGCCGATCTCTCGATCATCGCAATCAAGTCCTCAACCCAGATGAAGTTCTTGAATTTCACATTGAGGGTGACCTCTGCCCGCTGGTTATGGGCACCGCCCGCACTGATCTCCTTCGAACACGGACAGAGGGTGGTCACCGGAACGCCAACGGTGAGGATAAAGCCTTCGTCGGTACCGATGCCGCCGGAAAAGGTGCAGGTGTATTCCATGAGGCTGTGGGTATCGCTGACCGGGGCCTTCTTGTCGAGAAAATAGGGAAAGGTCATCTCCAGGCGCACGCTTTTCGCCTGCAACCCTTCTTTCAGTCTGGTGAGAATGGTTGAGAAGCTGGTAACGGAAAGCTCGCCCAGATAGTTGTTGAGAATGGAGGTAAAGGTTTCGACACAGTTATCCTTGCTGCCGTCCTGAAGACGGGCCTGCATGGAAATAGTGGCAATGGTGCTCTGCAGTTTGCCGCCTTTTTCCTTGACTCTGATCGGGGTCTTGAGCCCTTTCAGGCCAACTGTCTGGATATGCATTTTCCCGCTCAAAGAACCTCCACGTCATGCATTCGGAGAATAATTGTGCTGCACAAAGGCAATTGCCGGCTTTTCCGGCGAACGAAGATCATCAGCTTGAAACTGTTGTTTCTTACTCTTTTTACATCCGTTCGACAATACTCTTGGTTCTCTTTTTTTCTGCCGATGCGCACCCACCTTACAAATATTCTACCGATCGCGTATCAAAAATGGCTGTCAAGGTTGATTAGTTTTGGACATGTGGCTATTATGCTGGCTGTTTTCTTCGATCATGTTTTGTTAGTAAAATTTCTATATTGAGAATGTCATGAATGTAACGGTGTTTGGGGTCGGTTATGTCGGCCTGGTGCAGGCTGCGGTACTCGCCGATGTCGGCCATAATGTCTGTTGTGTAGATGTGGATGCAAAGAAAATAGAGGGCTTGAAAAACGGAGTCATCCCCATTTTTGAACCCGGACTGAAGGAGTTGGTGCGGACCAATTATGAGAAAAGTCGGCTGGAGTTTACCATCGATGCGCAAAAAGGCGTGCACCATGCCGAACTCCTCTTCATCGCCGTCGGTACTCCGCCGGACGATGACGGCAGTGCCGACCTGCAGTATGTCCTGGCGGTGGCCGGTTCGATAGCGAGACTTATGGATGAAGGCAAGATTGTCATCGACAAATCGACCGTCCCGGTGGGTACCGCCGATAAGGTTCGGGCGCATATGACTGTCATACTGCGGGAGAGAAACCTTGAACTGCCGCTGCATGTGGCCTCCAATCCCGAATTTCTGAAAGAAGGTTCGGCCCTGGATGATTGCATGCGCCCGGAACGAATCATCATCGGCACCGACTGTGACGAGGTGGAAGAGAAGTTGCGGGAGCTATATGAACCCTTCAGCCGCAACCACGACAAGATCATGGTCATGGACGTGCGCAGTGCCGAGTTCACCAAATATGCGGCGAACTGCCTCCTAGCCACCAAGATTTCCTTTATGAACGAGATGTCCAATCTGGCCGAACGATTGGGGGTGGATATCGAGATGGTGCGGCGGGGGATCGGTTCCGATTCGCGGATCGGCTACCAGTTCATCTATCCCGGCTGCGGGTATGGAGGTTCCTGTTTTCCCAAAGATGTTCAGGCGCTTGAGCGATCGGCCCGGGAGATCGGTTATGAGGCGCAGATTCTCAGGGCGGTCGAGAGTGTCAATTACCGGCAGAAGGAAAAGCTCTATGCCCACATCTGCTCCTACTATCCGCAGGGACTCGCCGGTAAGACCTTTGCCGTTTGGGGGCTCTCCTTCAAGCCCAATACCGATGATATGCGGGAGGCTTCGAGCCGCGTGCTGATCGAGGCCCTGTGGGGAGCCGGAGCAAGAGTACAGGCCTTCGACCCGGAGGCCATGGAAGAGGCCCAGCGACTGTACGGTTCCCGCGACGATTTTACCTTGATGGGGACTAAGGAGACCGCCCTGCGCGGTGCCGATGCCCTGGTTATCGTCACCGAGTGGAAGAGTTTCCGGGTGCCGGATTTTAAGGCCTTGCGGGCTGAGTTGCGGGACAAGGTCATCTTCGACGGTCGCAATCTTTACGATCCTGCTCGGGTAGAAGCAATGGGCCTGGCCTATTACGGTATCGGCCGGGGACGCTCGATTAAAATAAACGGCTGAAACAGAGCCAAGAAAATAAAGAGAATAGCGGATGAAAAAGGCATTAATCACCGGAGTTACCGGGCAGGACGGGGCATATCTGGCGGAATTTTTACTGAAAAAGGGCTATGAGGTGCACGGCATCAAACGGCGTGCCTCGTTGTTCAACACCGACCGGATCGACCACCTGTATCAGGACCCCCATGTCGGCAATCGCAAGTTTATTCTCCATCATGGCGACCTGACCGACTCTTCGAGCCTCATCCATATCATCGGTAAGGTCCGGCCGGATGAGATCTACAACCTGGCGGCCCAGTCCCATGTTGCCGTTTCTTTTGAGGAACCGGAATATACCGCCAACTCCGACGCCCTGGGAACGCTTCGGGTTCTCGAGGCCATCCGCATCCTCGGGTTGACTGAAAAAACCCGTTTTTACCAGGCCTCAACCTCGGAATTGTACGGCAAGGTACAGGAGATTCCGCAAACCGAAAAGACGCCGTTCTATCCCCGTTCGCCCTATGCGGTGGCGAAGATGTACGCCTACTGGATTGTCGTCAACTACCGCGAGGCCTATGGAATTTTTGCCTGCAACGGCATCCTTTTCAACCACGAGTCACCGCTTCGCGGCGAGACCTTCGTTACCCGGAAAATCACTAGGGCTTTGGCGCGCATTTTCCTTGGTCTGCAGGATTGTCTGTATCTCGGCAACCTCGATGCCAAGCGCGATTGGGGCCATGCCCGCGACTACGTGCAGATGCAGTGGCTGATGCTGCAGCAGGAAAGGCCGGAGGATTATGTCATTGCCACCGGTAAGCAGCATTCGGTGCGCGATTTTGTCAATGCCGCAGCGAAGGAACTGGCGGTAACCCTGCGCTGGGAAGGCAAGGGCGGGGACGAGGTTGGTATTGTTGCCGGCCTGCCGCCGGGCGCCAATCAAAACGGCATGAAAGAGGGAGATACCATCGTCCGAGTTGATGCGCGCTATTTCCGCCCGACCGAGGTCGAAACCCTGCTGGGTGATCCTACCAAGGCCCGCGAGCAACTCGGCTGGGTGCCGAAAACCACCTTTGCCGAACTGGTCGCCGAGATGATGCGCGCCGATCTGGAAGGCGCCAGGCGCGATGAGTTGTGCAAGAGCGAAGGGTTTACCGTGCTTAATCACCATGAGTAAGCCCTCACCATTAACCCTCAACGAACGCATCTTCGTTGCCGGACATCGTGGCATGGTCGGTGCGGCCATTGTTCGGCAGTTGCTGAAGCTGGGCTGCAATAACATTATCACCCGGTCGCATGCCGAATTGGATCTCACCAGCCAGGCGGCGGTGCGGCAATTTTTTGCGGTCGAAAAGATTGACCGGGTGGTGCTGGCCGCCGCCAAGGTCGGCGGCATCCACGCCAACAATATCTATCCGGCGGAATTCATCTATGTCAATATGATGATCGAGGCCAGTGTCATTCACGAGGCATTTCGGGCCGGGGTGCAGGATTTGCTCTTTCTCGGCAGCTCATGTATCTATCCGAAATTCGCCAAACAGCCCATGGATGAAGGTCAGCTGCTCACCGGCATTCTCGAACCGACCAACGAACCCTATGCGGTGGCCAAGATCGCCGGGATCAAGATGTGCGAGGCCTATAACCGCCAGTACGGAACCAGATACCGTTCGGTCATGCCGACCAATCTCTTCGGGCCGGGCGATAATTATCACCTGGAGAACAGCCATGTCATCCCCGCCATGATCCGGAAATATCATCTGGCGAAACTGGCGATGGCCGGCGACAGGGCAGCCATTCGCGCCGATGAAAAACGCTACGGAGTAATTCCGCCGGATATCTGCCGGGCCATCGGTTACCGGCCGGACCAGGACAGGCTGGATGCCAGTCAGCCTCCGCAGGTGGTGCTTTGGGGAACCGGCTCTCCCAGGCGGGAGTTTCTTCATGTGGATGATATGGCCGCCGCCTGCATCCATGTTATGCAGTTGCCGCAGGCGGAATTTCAGGCGCCGCATCCGTCCTTTGTCAATGTCGGCACCGGTGAGGATATCACCATCCGCGACGCTGCGGCGCTCATCGCCGATCTGGTTGGTTTTGGCGGCCTGACCGTTTACAACAGCGCGCAGCCGGACGGCACCCCGCGAAAACTCCTGCATACCGGGCGGATAGGCAGCCTGGGATGGCGGCCAGCGCTCAGTTTTGCCGAGGGTTTGGCGGATGCCTATCGTGCCTATCGAGGAGCGAGCGAGTAACTCCTATCTTCCTCCGCCTCTATTCCTCAATTCGCCGCCGCGAGCGGCGGATCATATCGTCGCGGATCTTGTCGTGGTCGAGCTGGAAGATATCCCTCGGGAACAGCAGCTCCATGACTCCGGCGTCGAAGATGCGTTTAATCTCGTATTCGTCGTGGGCGACATCCTTCTGGTACATGTAATTGAGCCAGGAACGGTTGGTGTGGATGATAAATTCGACGCGCATCCCACCCAAGCGGGCGAAGAATTTGAGCATTTCGGTCTGCGGACTGGAACCGATGGCGGTGGCCTTGTAGAGGCTGCTGCCGGTGAGGGTGTCGGAAATGTCTTCAAGGACCATGAAGCTGTCGGCCTTAGAGGCGCTGCGGGTCAGGTGGTTCTGAAAGGTCTTGATGTCGGCTACCGAGTCGAGCACCGCCATCAGACCCAGTTCGTCGTCGACCGCCACCGCCGGGTTTTTTTCATTTTTACGCAACAGTTTCAAGACTTTGGCCTCTGGAGGTTTTTTGCGGATCGAGACGTAGATGGGGATATCCCGATTACCGGCGGTAAAACGCCGGCGTTTCAAGAGGGTGAGTTTACTGCCGCGGACGAGCTGTGTCGCCATGGCCTCTTCCGCGGAGAGGACTTTCACCTCAATGCAACGAAAATCCTCCTCGGTGTGCTGGGAGTGCAGGTAGACAATGTCATGTTCGCCGATTTTCAGATTGGCGCTCCACACATAGTCGTTGAGAAAGTGCAGGAAGTCGGAAAACTTCTGCTCGATCTCCGTTTCCCGCTCGCGCTGGTCGATACTGCCGGCCAGATTCATCAGTACCAGTTTGCGCCGTGCCTCGAAGCGGGCTTTTTTATGGTACCGGTCGTTGAACATGATGAGGAGCAGGGTAACCGGGTCATTGGCCACTTCGATTTCGTTGGTGGTGGCAATGGAAGAGGCGTAGGGCTTGAGCATCTTGCCGCTCAGCGAGTTGACCACGGCGTCGGCGGTGCGGGCATATTCATCGACCCTGGCCTCGATTTCCCGGACGGTGCCATTAAGGCCGAACATATTGCCGAGGAGAGCACAGGCGCGATGGCTGCGTTCCTCTTGATGCCGGGGATTCTTCAGCAGCTCGGATAGCTGGGCGAAGCTGGTGATCCCCAGGAACTCGAAGACCTGGCTGCGCAAGGCCCGATACTTGGTGCTGTTGATGCGCTGTTCGCAGAGATTTTTCACCCACTGCCTGGTTTTTTTGGCGAAAGGGCGGGAGAGATCGATCTTGTCTTCCACCGCCAGCGGCCCATGCTGCTGCAGGGAAGTGAAAACACTGTCTTCGGTAATTACTGACATTTTTGCTCCGTGCGAAAGTGTATTGAAAGGGTGTATGCTCTTTTTTGCTCATGTATGTAAACATCTTACCGTTAATTGTGAAGATATCCAGCTTAAAAGATACCGGAAAAAGGGGCTTGCAGTACGACTCTCAGGCATGGAAATCCCCCTTGAGTTTTAGCGAAAATTTTGTTACGGAAACATGACATCACGGCACTGCACGATCTGCAGTATTTTCTTTTTTTCATCCATCAATGGAATAGGTATGTATAGAAATTTTAGCATAGTCCCGAAAATCATGTTCGGCAGGGGATCTTTTAATCAGCTTGGAGAGGTAATTGGTGAAAGACGGATACATGCTGATTCCTTTTTTGTCTTTGTCCTCGACGATGTATTCCTCGGCAAGCCCCTGCAGAGCCGGCTCCCCATGCATGGCAAGGATCTGCTCCTGCCGGTGAATGTCGCTGACGAACCGAAAACCAGCTATATCGATAGTCTGGTGCTAAAAATTCGTGAGTATAGCTCGGTTGTCCCGGACGGCATCGTCGGTATTGGTGGCGGCAGCGCCATGGATATCGCCAAGGCCATTTCTCTGATGCTCACCAACCCCGGCTCATCGGCTGACTACCAGGGCTGGGATCTGATCAAGAATCCCTCCGTCTACCATGTCGCCGTGCCGACTTTGGCCGGGACCGGGGCGGAAATATCCCGCACCGCCATCCTCACCGGGCCGGTGAAAAAGCTTGGTATCAACTCCGACTATACCCTGTTCAACCAGATTGTCCTTGATCCCGAACTCCTCGCCGGCGTGCCGACCGACCAGTGGTTTTATACCGGAATGGACTGCTATATCCATGATATCGAATCCCTGCACGGCACCTACATCAACGAGTTCAGCAAGTCCTACGGGGAAAAGTCGCTGGACCTTTGCCGCCAGGTTTTCCTGGAGGATCATCCGGACAAGGATGATAAATTGATGATGGCCTCCTATTTCGGCGGCATGTCCATCGCTTATTCCCAGGTCGGAGCCTGCCACGCCCTTTCTTATGGGCTGTCCTATGTGCTGGGGATTCACCACGGCATCGGCTGCTGCATCGCCTTTGATTATCTTGAGGAAATCTATCCGCAAGGGGTGCGGGAATTTCGCATGATGATGGACAAACACCGGATCACCCTGCCGCGCAAGCTGACTGCAAATATGAGCGACGAGGCCCTGCAGTTGATGGTGACCACAGCTCTGAACCTTGTGCCGCTTTGGGAGAATTGTCTCGGCCCGGACTGGCAGAAGCTGATGAGCCGCGAGCGGTGCCTCGGTTTATTTAAGCGGATGTAAAGTTGTCAGCGTTGGTACATGGATAATTCCAAAAAGCAGGCTTTGACGGCCATTGGTATCGGCATGAAGAGAGCCTTGCCCATTGTTCTCGGTTACGTCCCCATCGGTTTTGCTTACGGGGTGCTGGCCGGGAAAAGCGGGCTGTCGGACGCCAACACCCTTTTAATGTCGCTCATCGTGTTCGCCGGTTCCTCGCAGTTTATTGCCATTGGTCTCTTTGCATCCGGAACCGGCCCTGCGGCGGTCATCCTCACCACCTTTGTCGTCAATCTGCGGCATATGCTCATGGCCGCCTCGCTCAGCCCCTATCTTGCCGGTTGGAAAAAGCGCCATCTGGCTTTTTTCTCCTTTGAACTAACCGATGAAAGTTTCGCCCTCCATTCGGCGGCGGCAAGCCGGCTAGGCGACTGCCGGTTGGAGGCCTTGTCGCTCAATATGACCGCCCAGGCCTCTTGGGTGGCGGGTACTGTGATTGGCATCGTCGCCTCCGGATTGATTGGCGATATCAAGCCGATGGGCCTCGATTATGCCCTGGCGGCGATGTTTATCGCCCTTCTGGTCGGCCAATGTGAAAACCGGGTGCGGGTGGCAACCGCTATTTTTTCCGGGGGTATTGCCACCCTTTTATATCTCGCCGGTTGGCATCAGTTTCATATAATTGCCGCCACCGTTGCCGGGGCGACGTTTGGTCTTGGGGTGGAGCAGTGGACCAAGGACTGATCTTCTGGACTATTGCCGGAATGGCGGTGGTGACCTATCTGCCACGGCTCTTACCGACGCTTTTTCTCAGTGGTCGCCACCTGCGCCCGATCATTGTCGCCTGGTTGCGTCTTGTTCCGCCGGCGGTTTTGGCCGCCATGCTGGTGCCGTCGCTCTTGGTCCGGGAGGGGTACGTCGATCTGGCAATCGACAATCTCTTTTTCTGGGCGGCCCTTGTCGCCTTTCCCGTTGCCTGGAAGTCGAAAAGCCTCTTTGCCACGGTCGTTGTCGGTATGGGTTTGGTGGCCTTGGGCAGATATATGGGTGTCGGACTGTAACAGGCAATGCGAGAACTTTTATCGAATTCTAAGAATTGCCACATAGTCGAGCCGCTCCTCCTGTGGTTTCGCAGAGCTGCCCGCGACCTGCCATGGCGAAGTACCTATGATCCCTATCATGTGTGGATTTCCGAGATTATGCTGCAGCAAACCCAGATGGATCGTGGGGTAGTCTATTTTAATCGTTGGATTGGTCGCTTTCCCACTGTCCGGGCGGTGGCCGAGGCAGATTTACAGGAAATTCTCAAATACTGGGAAGGCCTTGGCTATTACGCCAGGGCGAGAAACCTGCATAAGGCGGCGAAGGTCATTGCCGACGAGTTGGATGGCCAGGTTCCTTGCAATTACCAGCTGCTGCTTACCCTGCCGGGGATCGGTCCCTATACGGCGGCGGCGATTGCCAGTGTCGCCGGCAATCAGGATGTGGCGGTAATCGACGCCAATGTCACACGGGTATACGCCCGGCTCTTTGATATCGATACGCCGGCGGGGGAAAGCCTCACCAAAAAACGTATTTCCGACATGGCCCGGGAGCTGTTGCCACGGGGCAGAGCGCGACTCTACAATCAGGCACTGATGGATTTAGGCGGTCTGGTGTGTCTGCCGAGAAACCCTTCCTGCGAAGTTTGCCCTCTGGCCTCTTTTTGCAAGGCGAGGCAGGTCGGGACAGTTGCTGAAAGGCCGGTGCTCGGGCCGGGGAAAAAGATTATCACAGTTGAAAAGGTGGCGGGGATCATCCGCCATGGGGATCGAATTTTTATTCAGCAGCGGGCGCTGGAGGCGGTCTGGGGTGGACTTTGGGAATTTCCCGGCGGTGAACTGCAGGATGGAACGGCAGAGGAAGAGGTCGTTCGGCAAATTCTGACGGAGACCAGCCTTGTGGTACGGGTTGTTCTACCGGTGACGACGGTCATCCATCATTACACCCGCTACAAAATAGTCCTTCATTCTTTTCTCTGCGAACTGATCGGCCGGAATACTCAGACGACTCTCCGCTCAGCCGTCGATTCTCGCTGGGTAGTCCCGGCAGATCTAGGAAGCTACGCCTTTCCAGCCGGGCCGCGAAAAATTCTCAAATATATCAAAGCAACTTCTCCCAGCCTTTTTGAATCGCCGAGGCCCTAACCTTCGAGCAAAAATTCCAAGGCAACCGGGCAGTGATCGGAACCAATCACCTCTGGACGGATGGTCGCGCCCTTCACCTTATCCTTCGCGCCGCCGCTTACACAAAAATAATCAATACGCCACCCGATGTTCTTGGCCCGGGCGCTGAAGCGGTAGCTCCACCAGGTATATTGGCCCGGCTCCTGATTGAAGATCCGGAAGGTATCGACAAAACCGGCCGCGACAAAGCTGTCCATCCAGGCCCGTTCCTCCGGGGTGAAACCGGCATTTTTGACGTTGGTCTTGGGGTTTTTCAGATCTATCTCTTTATGGGCGACGTTAAAGTCGCCGCAGAGAATCACCGGTTTCTGCCGTTCCAATCCTTTAGCGTAAGCCAGCAGCCGATCGTTGAAACGCAGCTTAAAGTCGAGCCTCTTCAGCTCATCACCGCTGTTGGGAAAGTAGATATTGATGAGATAGCAATGGGCGAACTCCAAGGTCAACACCCGTCCTTCGCAGTCGAATTCCGGATCGCCAAGGCCGTAGTGGACGGCAAGCGGCGGGATACGGGTATAGATCGCTACCCCGGAGTAGCCTTTCCGTTCTGCGCTGTGCCAGTAGGAGGTGTAACCGGGGATGTTTTTCAGGGTATCGGACAACTGGTCGGCCTGCGCCTTGGTCTCTTGGATGGCGATTGCATCGGCATCAAAGCTCAGCAACTGGTCGATAAACCCTTTCTTTTCCACGGCGCGAATGCCGTTGACATTCCAGCTTATACATTTAAGGACATTATTCTTAGCCATTTTTGCTCCTGGTTTCTTGCGGGGATGCACACCTTTTTGCGGGCACTTTGCCTGCAGGGGACAGGCATCACAGTGTGGGCCGACCGGGCGGCAGACGAACTGACCGAAGGCGACGAGCAGAGAATTGATAGGGATCCAGTGTTTTTCCGGCAGCTTCGCCCGCAGGGCCATCTCCGTCTGCAGCGGCGTCTCCGTTGTGACATACTCCCAGATATTAATAATCCTGTGGACATGGGTGTCAACGCAGATGGCCGGTTTTTTAAAGGCGACGCTCACCACCAAATTGGCGGTCTTGCGGCCAACTCCGGGCAGGGTGACGAGCTCTTCAATGCTGTCCGGAACCTGGCTGCCGAAGGCCTGCAGGGCGTCCGGCAGAAGGGTGAGATGCCTCGCCTTGGTTTTGTAAAATCCGACCGGGTAGATGAGTTGAGCGATGCGCTCTTCGGAAAGCAGGGCAAGAGAAGCACCGTCCGGGGCGTATCTAAAGAGGCGTTCCGAGGCGGCGGCGGTGGTTTCGTCCTTGGTCCTGGCCGAGAGGATGGTGGCTACCAGAACCTTAAAGGGGTCCTCGGTCTGCACGGCGATGAGATCGACCACCGGCACCTGTTTGTCTTTGACGATGCCCGCGACGGTGGTAAGAAACCAATCAATATCGATGCTCATTGGCACACCCCAATGGTGGTTTACGGTAGGCGCCGGGGCGCCTCGCCAGGCAAATTATAGGGAAAGGACGTCCGGCGTAAAACTTAAGGTGGCGAAGTAGTCTTCCACCAGTTCGGCGCGGCGGATAAGCTCGACCTTGCCGTTTGCTCCGAGGAGTAGTTCCTTCGGTCGCAGGTTACCGTTATAGTTGAAACCCATGGCGCTCCCGTGCGCTCCGGTGTCCTGGATGATGAGGATATCGCCGTCGGCGATCTTCGGCAGGGTGCGTTGAATGGCGAACTTGTCGTTATTTTCACAGAGCGAGCCGACGACATCGACGGTTTCGCTGTCTTCGTGGCCTTCCTTGCCGAGGACGTCGATGTGATGGTAGGCCCCGTAGATGCCGGGGCGCATCAGGGAACTCATGGAGGCATCGACCCCGACGTAGGTCCGATAAATTTCTTTGCGGTTGATGGCGGTGGTCACCAGCACCCCGTGTGGTCCGGTCATAAAACGGCCGCTCTCCATGTAGAGAGCCGGCTCATAGCCGTGCGCCCGGCGAAAAGCCTTGAAGAGTGCAGTGATTTCCCGGCCCATGGCCGAAAGATCCAAGGCGGCAATCCCCGGCTTGTAGGGGATGCCGAGCCCGCCGCCGATATTGATGAATTCAAAGGTGATGGCCAGTTCGGTCGTGATTTCGGCGATAAGATCGAGCAGCATGGCCGCGGTCTGCACCATGTACTGGTAGTTGAGCTCGTTCGAGGCGAGCATGGTGTGGATGCCGAAGCGTTTGGCGCCAAGTTCCTTGGCCTGGCGGTAGGCCTCTACAATCTGTTCGTGACTGACGCCGTATTTGGCCTCGCTCGGCGTGCCGATTATGTCGTTGCCGGTGCGCCGTTCGCCGGGATTATAGCGAAAACAGATGAGTTCAGGCAGCACTGGCACCTTGCTGAGAAGGGAGATATCGTCGAGATTGAGAATGGCACCCCCATCTCCGGCCGCTTCGAGAAATTCCTCAAGACTGGTGTTGTTGGAGGTGTACATGATGTCCTCATCCCGACCCCCGACCTGGCGGCTAAGGCGCAGTTCGGCGATGGAACTGCAGTCAAAACCGAAACCCATCTCGCCCATGATCGAAAGAATGCGGGGGTTGGGCAGGGCTTTGACGGCGTAATATTCCCGGAACCGCTCGATCCCGGCAAAGGCCGTTTTAACGGCGGCACCGGTCTGCCGTATGCCGGTTTCATCGTAGATATGAAAAGGTGTTCCGTAGTGGCTGGTGATGCTTGGCAGGACGGGGAAAAGGCGTTCTTTGAAGGCATGTGACATCGGCATGGTCGTACTTCCTTACAGAGCTTCCGGTAATGGTATCCGGCTGGTTTCTTTGATGGTCGAGAGGACTGTTTCGGTTTTAGTGGAGAGGACTCCCCCTATGGCGGCAATCCGGTCCTGCAGCAGCAGGCTGAGGGAGAGGGTGTCGGCGGTTCGTACTTTTACCAGGTAACAGTCGTTGCCGGCGACAAAGTGCACCTCCTGGACTTCAGGGATGGCGGCAAGTTGCCGACCGACCTCACTGCTGGCGGCGGTGGTCGTCTGCACATGAACAAAGGCCACCTGGGCGCGGTGAAATCGTTCCGGGTTGAGGCGGACCTCATAACCGTCGATGATGCCCTGCTTTTCCATTTTGCGGATCCGTTCAAGGACCGCCGATGGGGCTAAGCCAACCTGTCGGGATACCTCGATATTTGGGATGCGCGCTTTCTCCTGAAGGATCTTCAGGATATCCAGGCTGATGGTGTCGAGCATTTTTATTCTCCTTGGTTATCGGTAAATATATTCTTGAAATTGGCCAGAGTCAAGAATGATATTCTGTAATATTATAAAATAGGTGAATAAATTCTGTATTGTTTGGAAAGTGCCGAGTCGGTCATATCTTCACAGCAAAAAACAGGTTTTCTTAAGGTTCTGATAGTTTAAGCTTTTTCCAACTGCTGCCCTTGCTTTACCGAGGGTTCTCTGATACCAAAAGAAGAGAAGGTTTTTTGTCCCGTATCTCGGGAGCAGGCAACAACAGAGTAGACGAAAAGAAAAGGGAAAAGGCACATGCCATCATATTCCATAACACCGTTACTCACCGGGGTTCGTAACCCCGATCAGGGAATCATGACCTATCAAAAAGGTTATGGGAAAAGGATCTGGTTACCGATCTGGGCTTTTCTGGTACAGGGAAACGGTCATAATATCCTGGTTGACACCGGGCTTGATGAAAATGAACTGATTACTCCGGCAGGATTTTTCGAAGAGACCTGGTTGAAACCTCAGTCGATCCTCGATTGTCTTGCCAAGTGGGATCTCGGTGCCGAGGATATCGATATCGTCATCAATACCCACCTGCACGACGACCACTGCGGCAACAATGCTCTGTTCTCCAAGGCAATTTTTTACACCCATCGGCTGGAAATCGAGTTCTGTCATTCCCCGCACCCCATCGATCATCGGTATGACCCTTACTTTATTGAGGGAATCGATTTCGTGACGGTTGAGGATGGACGAGAGATTGTCCCCGGTATAAAAGTATTGCATTCGCCCGGCCACAGTCCCGGCGGTCTATCGGTGCAGGTTGCGACAGGGGAGGGACCGGCGGTCATCACCGGTTTTTGTTGCAACCGAGAAAATTTCCCGGCGAATGGTCCTGCTGTTTGTCCCGGCGTACATCTTGATGCCATGGCCGCCTGGGATTCGATCCAGAGGGTGAAGGATCTTGGTGCTCTCATTTTGCCTTTGCATGATCTCGGCTTGCAAAGAATATCGTCATGACTTTTCTCGGGGCAGAGTGTCTGTCTTGCAGGGGTACAATCGAGGTTGACCCACCCTTGATGGGTAACAAGTGGGAATCTTTGCCGGATGAGGACCCAGAATTGTCGAAAATCACCATCATAGTCCCCACCCTCAATGAAGAGGCGAATATCGATCTCCTGTTGGAACGGATCTTTCGGGTTAGCCGTTCCTCTCATCTGGAGTTTGATGTCCTTTTCGTCGATTCGGGCTCGAAAGATCGTACCTGCGAGCGAGTGCGTGCCTGGCAGGACCGGGAACCGGTACGATTATTGCGACAGGATGTCAACCTCGGTCTTGCCGGTGCGGTACTTGCCGGTGCTCGGGTAACCGATGCCGCATTTGTGGTGGTTATGGATGCCGATCTCAGCCATCCCCCGGAGGCCATCCCAGGTCTCCTGCAACCGTTGCTTGCCGGAACCGATGATATGGTTATCGGCAGCAGGTATGTTGCCGGCGGCTCACTGCCGGATTGGCCGCTTTCGAGAAAGCTCTCATCATGTCTGGCAACCTTCCTGGCACTCTTTTTTTGCGATGTGCGGGACCCTCTGGCCGGATTTTTCGCGCTTGAGCGCCGCCGTCTTGTCGAGTTGCCTGGTACCGTTCCGGGATTCAAGATCGGTTTGGCTGTTCTTGCCGAATATGGCGGGGATATGCGGGTAAAGGAGATCCCCATTGAATTCAGAAACCGCAATTATGGCGAATCGAAGATGGATCGTCGGGTTGCTTTCGAATATCTGCAGCAGCTCCTTGATCTTACCATTCGGCGACTGACGAAGAGGTGGTGCAAGAAATGAGGTGCTCGGGCGAAAGTGGGAAACCGAGCAGGAGTCAGTTTGATTTTTTCTTGCCGCCGCTGTCGGCAAGGTTTTTCGGGTCGAGAAGGAGTTCCAACTCTTGCCGGGGGATATCTGTGTGTTCGAGTGCCACCTCGAGAATGGACCTCTTCTCCCTTTGCGCGATTTTTGCTATTTCCGCTGCCCGTAGATAGCCGATACGGGGATTGAGGGAGGTCACCAGGATCGGATTGAGGGCCAGTGCCCGGGTGTAGACCTCCTGGTTGAGCGTCATATTTTTAATGGCTTTTTCTCCCAAAGATCGGGCGCTTCCGGCGAGTAATTCAAGGGATTCAAGAATTTTTGCGGCGGCCACCGGCAGCATGGTATTGAGTTGGAAGTTGCCGCCCATGCCGGCCAGGTTGATTGTCGTATCGTTGCCGATTACCTGGGCGCAAGCCATGCACACCGCCTCCGGGATGACCGGATTGACCTTGGCGGGCATGATGCTTGATCCCGGCTGCAGGCTGGGCAGGCAGATCTCTCCAAGTCCTGTTAAGGGCCCGGAGTTCATCCAGCGGAGGTCGCCGGCAATTTTCGTTAAGGCAATGGCAGCGGTTTTCAGATGACCGGAAAACTCCACTATGGTATCGAGGCTGCTGAGGCCCTTGTAGAGAGAGGGGGCCTGGGTAAAGGTTAGGCCCGTCGCCTTGTTCAGCTGAGCAATGGCCATGGCCGCAAATTGCGGATGGCAGTTGACCCCCGAGCCAACCGCCGTGCCCCCGAGGGCCAGGCGTTGCAACCGCGGCAGGGCGGTTTCGATTCTTTCGACACATTCGTCAAGTTGGGCAGCCCACCCCTCCATCTCTGCCTGCAAGCGAATCGGCAGGGCATCCATGAGGTGGGTTCTTCCGGTCTTCACCACTTCAGCATGGGCCGCTCCGAAGGTACGGATTATTTGTGCCAGTTCTCTCAGGGCCGGGAGGAGTGAACCGGTAGCTGCCATGGTGGCCGACATATGCATGGCGGTAGGAATGACGTCGTTGCTGCTCTGACTGAGGTTGACATGATCGTTGGCCGAGAGTATGACGCCTTTTTGCCTGACAAGACCGACAATAACCTCATTGACATTCATATTGCTGCTGGTTCCGGAGCCGGTCTGGTAGATGGACACCGGGAACTGGTCAAGCGGGCGGGTTGTCAGCAGTTCCTGGACTGCATCTTCAATCAGCCTGGCATAATCGCCGGGCAAAAGACCGAGTTTGCCATTGGTTATGGCTGCGGCTACTTTTATCAGCAATATCGATTCAATAAATGCCCAGGGCAGCGGTTGCAGAGAGATGGTAAAATTGCGGATGGCACGTTCGGTCTGAGCGCCGTATAGAGCTTGCAACGGCACCTCTATCTCGCCCATGCTGTCTCTTTCTGTTCGGTATTGGGTTTCGGGCATGGGCTAAACCTCCGGTTTCTTGTTTTCCGCAAAAAAGAAAAGAAGGGCGGGGCAGGGCTTTACCCTGTTGACCGGACGGCAAGCAGGTCAACAGGGCGGGAAGAGCTATTTCTTCCAAAGACCGTGCAGATTACAGTAGGCGCGGGCGGTGACTCCGTCGGCGGCAACCGGGAAAAAAGCCGCAGGTTTGTCGGAAGGGGTGAGGAACTGACGATATACTGCATCGCCGGCAATGAGTTCAATCCATTCGATGAAGTGAGCGGCGGTCATCGGATGATCGACGGTTCCGACGTTAACCTGCCAGCCACCGTCTTTCCTGGTGAGTGCCGGTACGTGTTTTTCCACGGCGGCATCCGTGGTATTTTCGGCTTGCATGGTCATTGTCTGGCCGCAGCACATCATGTCGGCGCCACCGGCAGTAAGAACCTCGGCAATGTTTCCACAAATATCACACTTATAAACTGCCATTTTTTTCGCCATTCGTTTTCCTCCAGGTATTAGGTTGGTTTTCTGTTGCCTTGCTTGACTTCACCCGACGTAAATTAATCATGTATGCCAATGGCTGCAATTTTTTTAAGCATAATAAAGAGAAAAATTCTCATTTACCTTTACTAAGCCCTGGAAAGGTTACGAAGATCCTTCTCTTAGGGGGAAGAGTGTGCTACTCTTTCCGGATAAATGGGAAATTTCCCTGGCACAGCAGAATGGCGATACCGAACTGCCGGGGAAGAAAGATTGAAGACTGTAAACCGAGGAGACAGAAAGAAGATGAAAAATCTTGTGAAAGTGGTGGTGGGTGTTGGGTTGCTGCTGTGTGGAATGGTGACGGCTCTTCAGGCAGGCCAGTATGATTATGAGGTGAAAGATAAAAAAATCTCTTTTGCCTGGAAGGTCGATGGTGACAGGCTGGCGGTAAAACTGACTGCGGAGACGGAAGGCTGGGTGGGAATCGGTTTTAATCCGAGTAAGGAAATGAAGGATGCCGATTTCATCATCGCCTACGTCAAAGACGGTGAAACGAAGATCATCAACGAAATCGGCGATTCCGAAACTTCCCATTCCCCAGACAAAAAAAATGGAGGTACCACTGATGTGGCACTGGTAGGCGGAACCGAGGTAGGCGGCGTAACCACCGTTGAATTTACCATACCGCTGAAATCAACCGACAAGAATATGGCAATAAATGTCAATGGCGACACCGTCGTTTTGCTTGCTTACGCCAGCCGGGACAGTTTCAAAACAAAGCACACCTATAGAACCGCTCTGAAAGTTAATCTCGGCACAGGCGCCTCGCAAAAGGCCAACTGATCGGAGATTCGCAGTGACTTCTTTGGCCAAAGCATTTGCCATCTTCCTTCTTGTGCTTATGGCGATGGGGGCGATGAGCCCGACTCGGGCGCATAACGAAGGGCCGGGATTGTTGGAAGCGACCAAGCAGGTTCCAAGCGGCAAGGAAAATGATGATGATGCTGCTCTCTGGATAACCGAGAAAACAGGCCAGTACCTGCCTCTTGATCTGCAGTTTGTCGATGAGGCGGGACTGACCGTTCGCCTGGGTGACATTATCGACCGACCGACGATTCTTCTGCCTATCTACTTTATTTGTCCGAATATCTGCAGTAAAAATCTTGCCAATTTAACCGTTGCATTAAATAGCCTGAGTGCTCGGCCCGGCAAGGATTACCGAGTGATCGCCCTCAGTTTTAATGAGGCTGAAAACTATAAAATTGCGGCTGACGCTAAAATTAACTATCTGAAGCTTTTGCCTGACGATTTTCCCGCCGGCGAGTGGCGGTTTCTCACAGGTGGCAGCGATGCAATCAAGGCCGCAACCGATGCCGTGGGGTTTCGTTTTCAAAAAGTCGATGATGGAACGTTTATCCATCCTGCGGCGTTGATGGTCATAGCCGCAGATGGCAAAATCATTCGTTATGTGTACGGGTCCTTTCTTGCCGGCGACATAGATCTTGCTTTGTCGGCTGCGGCAAGCGGTACGCCGACCATGTCGGTGAAGAGATTGCTCGGCTTTTGTTTTAACTATGATCCGTACGGGACATCCTCGGTGTTTCAGGTGGTGAAAGTTACCGTACTGCTGGTCTTCGGCGTGACGATGCTTCTTTTTATTCTCTATTTCAAACGAAAAGATCGACAGGCCAAAAAGGCTTTGGAGACCGAAGGCAGCACTAGATAGGGTACGACAATATGACTTCGACACCATCCTTTTATCATCAATCCGCTCCGCCCGGTCTTACCGGTATAAAGGCCTGGCTCCTCACCCACGACCATAAGCGGCTGGGATTGATGTATCTTGGCGCTGTACTCTTCTGGTTTACCATCGCTATGGTTCTCGGCCTGCTGCTCAGGACCGAGTTGATGAGCCAGGGCAGGACGATAATGGGGCCGGGGCTTTATAACTCGTTTTTCACTCTTCATGGGGTGATAATGGTATTCCTTTTTGCCATTCCGGCCATTCCGGCCATCTTCGGCAATTTTTTCCTGCCTATCCAGCTGGGGACCGACGACGTTTTTTTCCCGCGCCTCAACCTTTTCAGCTGGTATCTGTTCATGATCGGTGGTCTGTTAGCCATCGTTTCGCTTTTTGTCGGAGATGGTTTTCCCGATACCGGGTGGACCTTCTATGTGCCTTTCAGTATCCAGAACAGCAAAAATGTCGGACTCACCGTCACTGCGGCCTTTATCCTCGGGATGTCGTCGATGCTCACCGGGCTCAATTTCGTCACCACCTTTCACCGCATGCGCGATAAAAGAATGGGCTTGATGCAGATCCCGCTTTTTACCTGGTCGCTCTATTCTACCGCCTGGGTGCAGATCCTCGCCACCCCTGTTATCGGCATAACCTTTATCCTTGTAGTGCTTGAGAGACTTCTCTCCATCGGTTTGTTTGATCCCGACAAAGGTGGCGATCCCCTGTTGTATCAGCACCTCTTTTGGATGTATTCCCATCCGGCGGTGTATATCATGATCCTGCCCGGCATGGGGGTAATCTCCGAGATCATCCCGGTCTTTTCCCGCAAATCGATTTTCGGCTATAAGGCCATTGTCTGGTCGTCGATGGCCATCGCCATCGCCGGTTCCCTGGTCTGGGCGCATCATATGTATACCAGCGGCATGAGCGATGTCTCGGTGTTCGTTTTCTCCCTCTTGACCTTTCTGGTGGCTGTGCCTTCCGCGGTCAAGGTTTTTTCCTGGATTGCCACCATGTATAAAGGGTCGATTGAAATGACGCCACCATTCTTGCTGGCGCTGATGTTTATCTATCTTTTCAGTGTCGGTGGTCTGACAGGGCTTGTGCTGGGCGCGGCCGGCACCGATATCCATGTCCATGACACCCATTTTGTCGTAGCCCACTTTCATTTTGTTATGTTTGGCGGCACCGGCTTCGCCTTTTTTGCAGCTCTTCATTATTGGTGGCCGAAGATGTTCGGGGTCATGTATACCTTCAGAGCGGCGTATTGGGGAGCTGTGCTGGCTGCCATCGGCTTTATGTTTCATTATGTTCCCATGCTGATACTCGGGTTGCAAGGAATGCCACGGCGTTACTACGATTATCTTCCGCAATACGAGACCGGTAATTTCTTGGCCGGTTTTGGTGCCTATATAATGGTTTTCGGGATTATTATTATGTTTGTCAATTTGCTAATGAGTTTTCGAAAAGGTGTCCCTGCTCCCGCCGACCCCTGGGGCGGGACGACTCTCGAATGGAAGGTACCCTCTCCACCTCCGGTGCATAATTTCATCGACAAACCGCAGATTATGGATTTTCCCTACGATTTTAAAGGGGTCGGCGAACAATCGCAAAAAAATGGTCGGTGAGGGGGACTATGCGTTCTGAGATAGACAGAGTCGGGCTGAAGATCGGCATGTGGTTGTTTCTCTATTCGGAGATAATCCTTTTTGGTGGCTTATTTGTTCTCTACGCCGCTTATTTTCACAAGCATCCCGCGTCGTTTGCTGTCGGTGGCAAGGAGTTGAACCGGGTTATCGGGGCGCTGAATACCGTAGTACTGCTGCTTTCCAGTTTTACCGTCGCCGCTTCCATTACTGCCATCCAGAAAGGCTCCCGAAAACTGACCATTGGATTTCTTATTTTTTCGATTTTTTGCGGGTTCATCTTTCTGGTGAACAAGTATTTCGAATGGGGCGCCAAAATCCACCACGGCATCTATCCCAACTCCGAAACCCTGGTGAACGGCGAACCGGGGTTGAATATATTTTTTGGACTCTATTATGTGATCACCGGCCTGCATGGCCTGCATATCATTATCGGTATGGTGCTGCTTTCCATAAGCCTTGCCTTGGTACTTGCCGGTAAAATTGATGGTTCCAGGTTTTCAATGCTCGATAACTCCGGGCTTTACTGGCATCTGGTTGATCTTATTTGGATATTTGTCTTTCCTTTGTTCTATCTGGTGTTATGAGGCGAGAAAAAGCTAGGTCTTGGAGAAATTGAGAGTGGACAATCAAGATAAACCGCATGTTCTGAGCTATTCCCAGCTCGCCGGCGTTTTAATAATTTTGCTGGCACTGACCGGAGTCACCGTCGGAGTTTCCTATGTCCATATGGGATTTCTTAACGTCCCTATAGCCCTTGCCATCGCCTGCCTCAAGGTGAGCTTTGTATTACTTTTTTTTATGCATCTCAAGTATGAAGGTCCGGTCATTGTCCTGTCTTTAATCGGCACGGTAAGCTTCCTTATGATTATGATCGGCTTCACATTTTGGGATGTAGCTTTCAGGTAAGCCGTCGTTCAACAATAAGCCGTTGTAAAAAAATAACATGGCCGAAGGCATGCCTGGAACGGCATAAGGGGCCGTAAAGAAATGGTGAAAATAGTATGAGTTATTTCTTAACGGCCCCTAATAGGCGGAGATTTTTATGACCCCGGTACAAGGCGTAGATCGGACATTCTGGTATATTCTCGGAATATCCATTATCCTCTTATTTGGCATCACTGTGATGATGGTTTGTTTTGTTGTGAAATACCGGCGGAGCAAAAATCCCGTTCCGTCCGATATTCGTGATAACTACAAGCTGGAAATTGTCTGGACTATTATTCCAACGCTCATTGCCCTGTCGATGTTTTACGTCGGTTGGCAGTCCTATCTGGGCCTGCGCACGGTTCCGAAAGATGCCATGCAGATAGAGGTATCGGCGCAGATGTACTCCTGGATTTTTATCTATGCGAACGAAAAAGAAAGCGAAAATGAACTGGTAGTGCCCGTCGGCAAAGCCATCAAGCTCAACATCAAATCCATTGATGTGATACACGGTTTTTATCTGCCGGCATTTCGGATCAAGGTTGATGCGGTGAGGGGGATGACTAACTATGCCTGGTTTTTTGCCGACAGAGTTGGGGAATACTCTATACAATGCTCGCAATATTGCGGCGTCAACCATTCGGCGATGGTTGCCAAATTGAGAATCGTGCCGCAGGAGGAGTTCGATGCTTGGCTTGCTAAGGAGAGTGATTGATGGAGCCCTGATTGCGTCCCTGTCGATTTCAAGGAGCAATACCTTGTGATTGCCAGGCTACGGCTCGCCAAGATATGGCTTTGTCTTCTCATCGGCAGTGCCGTTCTTTTCGGCGCGATCCTTGCTGATCCCGATATTTCCCTTCGAACCCTGCTCGTTGTCGGCGGAGTTTTTTTTGTTGCGACCGGCGCGGCAAGCCTCAATTCCCTGCAGGAGCGTGGCCTTGACGGCAAGATGGAGCGGACCAAGGATCGACCCTTGCCAGCCGGGCAACTGACTCCAAGGCAGGCAGGCGTTCAGTCTTTCATTCTAATCCTTGGCGGATTGCTTCTGTTGACGATAAAAACTGCAGATATGGTCCCGGCTGTCATGACCGCCTTTGCGGTTGTCCTATACAATGGCCTATATACGCCACTTAAAAAAATCACTGTTCTGGCCATTATTCCCGGCACGATATGCGGTGCAATGCCTGCCTATATCGGCTGGCTTGCCGGTGGAGGGGAAGGTGTCGGCTTTATCGCTCTCCTACTTTTTGCCCTCTTTGTTCTTTGGCAGATACCGCATTTTTGGCTCATTCTTCTCAATTATCAGGAGGATTATGTGGCCGGCAGCTTGCCGAATCTCCTCAATCAGTTTCGAGAAAATACCCTCAAACGGATATTCATTACCTGGATCGGAGCACTTGCCTTGATTATGCTGATGTTTGCAAGTCTGCCATATCCGATAGCGAATGCGGCGCGATACGGGGTTGTCGTTAATGCCCTCTGTTTACCAGGGATTTTTTTTATATGGCTGAAACTACGCAAAAACGATGAGTACCGGTTGCTCTTTGTTACTCTCAATTGTGCTCTTTTTGACCATATGGTAATTCTTGGTGTTGGCCGTGTTGTCGGGCAATAATAAGAAGCTGGGATAGCCTATCAAGGAATCCCGATGGCCGTTTCGTGTATGATCAGGGAAACCAAAAGAATTATGGAGATACAATCAAAGACCGATGCCCAGGGCAGGGCCGACCGGATCATGGCATTTCGGGATGAATTGGCGGTGTTACTGAGCGCAAGGATTGTCAACCTCAGCGACGATCAGCATGCCGCCATCGCCGGATACCATGAAAGGCTCCTGGCCGGGCTGTCGGCTTCCTATGATATCGATGTGGACAGACGAGACGCCCAGCTCAGTCTCGGTATGAAGATCGCATCATTTCTCGGTGCATTAGGTCTTGCGGCAAGCGTCTTCTTCCTCTTCTACCAATTCTGGGGCAAGATTCCGACCGCTATCCAGGTCGTTCTGTTGGTTGGGGCGCCTGGACTTGTCCTGTTTGCCGCCGGTTACGTCGCCTGCCGCGAGAAGACCGGCTATTTCGCTAAACTTCTCGGTATGGTCTGTCTTTCTTGCTTTGTTTTGAATCTGGTGATGCTGGGCCAGATCTTCAATATCAATCCGTCGCCCAATGCCTTTCTGATCTGGGCGGTTTTTGCCCTGATTCTTGCCTATGCTGCCGACGCCCGCCTGCTTCTGGCCGCGGGGATTATTAGTCTCGCCGCCTTCATCTCCGCCAGGGCCGGGACATGGGCCGGGTGCTATTGGCTGCATTTCGGCGAACGACCGGAGAACTTCTTTCCGGCGGCGGCCATTCTGTTTTCCGCATCATTTTTCTCGCCTCGGCGGTTTTCCGGTTTTGCCGTTATATACCGCGTCTTTGCCCTTCTTTTGCTGTTTTTGCCCATCCTTGTTCTTGCCAACTGGGGGATGGGCAGCTACCTCCACCTGACCAACGATTCCATTGAGGTCAGTTATCAGCTTGCCGGTTTTCTGTTCAGTGCTCTTGCTATCTGGCTAGGGATCGTAAGGGGTTGGCCGGAGGTGGTCAATACCGGCAATGTCTTCTTTGTCATCTTCCTGTACACCAAGTTGTATCAGTGGTGGTGGGAATGGATGCCGAAGTATCTATTTTTCCTGGTGATTGGTCTTACGGCAATCCTCATGCTGTTCGTCTTCAAACGCTTGCGAAACGGGGTGAGTGACGATACAGCAAAGGAGGGCAGGGTATGAAGCAGTCATTTACAGGCATCTTTCGCAGGTTTCTAGGCTGGGGATTTTTGCTCCTTGCGGCGACCAACATTGTCGTGCTCGGCGGGGTGGCCGCCAACAGGTCGGGGGAGCCGGAGGCTCGGCTTGTCCTCTCGGAGCGTGAATTGCAGCCGCCGTATTCCACCAGGAAAGAAAACAGCGGCCTGAGTCTTCGTCTTGTCTGGAGAGTGTTAGGCGAGGACGACGAGGCAAACGGATACCGTTATTGGCAATTTCCAGCCTGGTTTAATGCAGCAAAAATTGCCGAGTTGGGACTGGATACCTACGGCAATGCCGGTTCTGGTAACGATGACACCCGAGCGAAGAAACCAGTACCAAAGGAGGTTTATGTCGTTTTGGAGCTAGATGGCGAGCCATACCGGCGGGCGCAGGCACAGGCGGAGAAGGCACTAGCGAAGGAGAAGGAACTGCAGGAAATGACTCCGACCGACCAATCGAAAAGCGAAGAAATTTCCCGAAAGGAGAAGCTCAAAGCGGCGGCGAAGCGACTGGAGGACGAACGTCTGCGATCATCCCGGCTTTTTGCCATCGATGCCGGTCTTGATGCGAAGATTCTTAGGGAAAGGCATCCCGATCGTTCGAAGTGCATTATCGTCAAGGGTGTGGTCGAGGTGACAAACCATGGTTCGCAGAGCAAAAAGGAAGTGTGTGGCCGGATAACAATGCTGCTCACCGAAAATATTCATGTCCCTCTGGAACATCGAGCATCATTTGAGGCCGCCACAACTAAAAAACAAGCCACTAACCCCGATTTTACAGGATCCCGATACACGATCGAACTGGTCTATGGCAGCCGCTTCGAACCTTGGATTGCCACCCTGATCCCCACTACGGATGCTTTGGGCCAGTAGATTGAAGGAAAGAGGCGAGGTTATGCTTTCGGCTTTTAAAAGAATGGCAGAACGTAAGATTTTTTAACACCCCTGAGACTGATGTCGGCAAAAAGGTCTTCACTACTTCGGACTTGTAACTGGGGTCAGCTGGGGTGTTTGCCTGCTCTCGGTGAATTGCCGAGAGCAGGTGGTTTTAGTGATAGACTCGATTGAGCTCAGCAATACGACCGCAGGCGTAGAGGTCATCGGCCCAGGAATTGCTTTTGTTTTGAGTAATCACAAAGCAAAGTTTCTCATTTATTGGTGGTTTTGGTTTCTTTTTCAGCTTCTTCTCATGCTCCTGTGCATGTAACAATACTTTCTTCATATCTCACCTGGTGTCAGTTTCATCTGCCATGCCAACCTATCCCTCGCGAAAAATTTAATTTTGCAACTATAGAGAAAAGCGATGGAAGAGTAAATGGGCGAGAATACACAAATTGCCTGGGTATTTATACGGATGTCGCATTTATTCATATTATATTAATAGGTTCGGAACTGGCTTTCGGGAAAATTAAAATGCGCGGGTGTTAAAAAATCTCTTAAAGGTGTTGAACCTGGCAACTTGATAGATTTATTGGGATATTGATAGGGTTGATCTCCATGCCATTTAGCTTGCTTCGAAGAAAATCGTTTTGTATTCTGCTTTGGTCATCAATAACTCATAAACCTCTTATCCACCGGGAGCCACCATGGCCGAACATGATCTGTCCGAAAAACGCAAAGAGTATTTCCTCGATTTTCCTCAAAAAAACGATACCTTCTTCTTGAAGGGTTCCAGCGGCTACGACTGGGGTTTCCGCAACCGTCTTGCCCGGATATTCAATCCCAAGAGCGGCAAAACCGTGATGCTCGCCATCGACCATGGCTACTTTCAAGGCCCGACCACCGGCCTTGAGCGTATCGACGTCACCATCAAGCCCCTGGTTCCCTTCGCCGACGCCCTCATGTGCACCCGCGGCATCCTCCGCTCGGTCATCAATCCCGAATCGGGCAACCCCGTGGTGATGCGTGCCAGCGGTGGACCGAGCATTCTCAAGGATCTCTCCAACGAGCACATCGCTGTCAATATGGAAGACGCTCTGCGCATGAATGTCAGTGCGGTTGCTGTACAGGTTTTTGTCGGCGGCGAGTGCGAAACCCAGACCATCAACAACATGACCAAGCTGGTTGATGAGGGGATGCGTTACGGTGTGCCGGTCCTCGGGGTTACCGCTGTTGGCAAGGATCTTGCCCGCGACTCCCGTTACATTGCTCTTGCCTCGCGCATGCTGGCTGAACTCGGTGCGGCAATCATCAAGACCTACTACTGTGACGACTTTGAGAAGGTGGTTGCCGCCTGTCCGGTGCCGATCATCATTGCCGGAGGCAAAAAACTCGGGGAATTCGACGCTCTCACAATGGCCCGCAGGGCGATCGATGCCGGCGCCTCCGGGGTTGACATGGGACGCAATATCTTCCAGTCGGACGCGCCCGAGGCGATGATTACTGCCGTTCGCAAGGTTGTTCACGAAAACATGAGCGCCGTTCAAGCGTTTGAACTCTACACGGAGCTGAAAAACCGATGAATGTCGGCATGTATTACAGCAACAGCGACGTCCGTCTCGAACAGCAGCCGGTGCCGACCGTTGGCGATGGCGACGTCCTCATAAAGGTTGTTGCAGGCGGCATCTGCGGCAGTGACCTCATGGAATGGTACCGTATCAAGCGTGCTCCTCTGGTGCTGGGGCACGAACTCACCGGCGAAATTGTTGAAACCGGCAAAAACGTTACACAGTGGAAGAAAGGCGATCGCGTCTTTGCCACCCACCACGTCCCCTGTGACGAGTGCCTCTACTGCCTCTCCGGGCACACCACCGCCTGCGTGGTTTTCCAGGAGAAAAATAACTTTACACCTGGCGGTTTTGCCGAGTATCTCCGGGTCACCGGCCGCAGTGTTGCCACCGGCATCCTGAAACTGCCCGACAGCATGAGCTACGAAACCGGCACCTTTATCGAGCCCTTGGCCACGGTGGTACGCGCCTATCGCACCATAGGTCTCACCCCTGGCCAGAGCGTCGTCATCTACGGCAGCGGACTGGCCGGTATTTTGTTTATTAAGCTTGCAAAGGCACTTGGTGCTGGAACGGTTATTGTCTGCGATATAAACGACTATCGTCTTGCGATGGCAAAAAAGGCCGGTGCCGATTTTGTTGTCTCCGCCATTGAGGATGTTCCGGCATTTGTGGCAAAGCACAACGGCCGTCTTGCCGACCGGGCAATCATCTGCACCGGGGCAATCGCCGCAGCAGAAGCGGCGCTCAGAAGTGTTGACCGCGGCGGTGCCCTGCTCTTTTTTGCCGTCGGCAAACCGGGCGAAACCATTGCCGTCGACTTCAATCCTTACTGGCGCAACGACATCAGCTTCAAAACCTGTTACGGCGCGGCCCCGCTTGACAACCGCCAGGCCATGGAATTGTTGCGGGCAGGTGCGGTAGTGATTGACGACATGATCACCCATCGGTACCCTCTTACCGAGATAGGCGCGGCGTTTAAGACGGCGGCTGAACCTACAGGGACGCTTAAGGTTATTGTTGCTCCTTAGCCCAGGTAAACGGCGAATATCTTTCGCCGAAAATTGTGTTAAATACCCACAAAAAAAGCGATTGAGAAGAATTTCTATTTTCTTCTCAATCGCTTGATTTTACTGGCAGAGTCGGACTCGAACCGCTATATATTAATTTGTTTAATCAATATCTTAGGAACGAACAAAAAATTGCACCAGGAAAAATACTCACATCCGTACACACAACGCGTAGCCTCTGCACAACGATTTTACAGTAAACCTGGCAACCTCTTCAGAGGAGGTTTAGTCTCCAAAAGTTTCATAAGCAAGGGCAGAGACAAGAAGGTCCGGCCGTAATATGGATCATATCTATACCAGGGGGTCGGAAACTACTGATAAAATCATACCCAACGGGTCTATTTTAGATATACCAGATAAAAAAACAAAACCCTCCAAATTGTGAATACTTCGGCGCTAACAGGAATTGAGCCACTTTTGCTAATGAAAACTGAGCCAGTGAGTGCGCAGCAGGGAGTGTCTTGAGGGAGAGGAAAGAGCGATACGGGTGGGTCAGGTGAGATGAGATTTGCTGAGTGGCCTACGTCC
>CAIQWD010000103.1 GCA_903875445.1 uncultured delta proteobacterium
CGAAAGGATAAAAAAAGCTATGGAACTTGGTGTGCGCAGCTATCTTAAGAAACCGTATACCCTGGAAAAGATAGCCTCAGTCATCCATACAGAGCTTAGGGGCCGTTAAGAAATAACTACTGCCATCTCAACCATTTCTTTACGGCCCCTTATGCCGTTCGTGACATAGAAACGGGTGACTTAATTTTGAACGACGGCTTGCCGAGTAACTGTAATTATAAATTTTCATTTTTTCCTTTTCAGGCCGCGTTATCTCTTGATAACGCGGCCTTTTTTTGTTCCAGTGAGTTGCTAACGGCAGGAGAACTCAAACAACATACGAGTCGTTGCAACGTGATGAGTTTCACAAAACCATAATCAAAACCGCCGGATTTGCCGATAGATAATGATTCATGGTTTTTTCACCCCACCTGGCCAGTAAGCGTAATTCGCTTAGAAAATCACAAAAAGGAGGAAGCAATGGACAAGTACCTGCGTCAGCTGATTTTTTTGGTATATGCTCTTATACTGCGATGGCCGATCTGGCTGCTGATCTGGATTGTCGGTCGGAGTGGCATTCTAAAAACCCTTTTTCTCATCTATCCGGTAGACAGATCTGAATGTCTTGATTTTTCTCCTGATATTAAATGGTTGAGAGACTTTTTTTCAGGCCGCCCTACACCGGCCGGTCTGATCATGGAAGGATGGCGACCAATCGGAATATATCTTTTGATTCCTAATCCAGCCCTGGAATTGATGCGAGCGAAAAATCGTCCCATGGTCGAGGCAATTATCAGGCGTATGCTTTGGATCCAGAAGCTCTCCGGAGCCCGAGCAATCGGCCTTGCCGGACAACTCGGACCGATATTCGAGAAACGCCACGGGATACCAATGGTGCCGCCTTTTTACAGCAGTACCTATGGTAATATTTTCAGTATACAGAAGGCAGTCAATCATCTGGTAAACACTTCAAAGAAAAAACCTTGGAAGGTGTCGGTAGCCATTCTTGGTGGCGGAGAGCTTGGCGAACAGCTGGTACAGTATCTTGGTAACGATGGCTACCACATGGCTATGGTTGATGTCAGATATACCAGAAGTGGGGATGTCAGGTTGACCGATGAAAATGAAGCGGAGCGTCAGCTGGAGAAGGTGGATTTCGTCATCAATCTTCTCCCTCGGGGTAAGGACTTTATGGAGTGCCACCTGCACCGGCGAATTCCGGAAACAGCAACCATAATTGATTTCTCTCGACCACAGATTCACCCGGAAGCTATTCCTCAAAAAGTAGTGATGGGAAACAGGGTGCAACGCAGTGGGATTCATTTTTTCATGAAACTCCCGGGTGGCTGGAAACGTCATGAATTGCCGGCCTGTTCCATGCCGTCGCTGTTAGCCTCTCTTGGCAGCTTACCTATCGGGAACATAGAAGAATTTCGGCTGGCTGCCAGACAGTTTGAATTCAACACGGCACTGGCCGATACCCCGATGATACCACATGAAACGGTTGGGGACAGGTTGCGTGGTTTTACCGGCCTCTTTCCCGTCATCGCTCGCTTTACCCTGTTTATACTGAGAAGTCGGCAGATCTTTAGTCGATGGTAAGCTATGAAGTGTGGGAGAAACAAAAAGGCACTTATCGAAAAATTCGATAAGTGCCTGAATTTGCGTGGAGCGGGATACGCGATTCGAACGCGCGACTTTCAGCTTGGGAAGCTAACACTCTACCACTGAGTTAATCCCGCTCAGAACTTGGTCACTATAAAAGCCCATGGCGCATTTGTCAAAGGCTTTTCGTGGCTCAGCCAGCCAATCCACCGCTTACAACCAATGCAAACTGCGAACCTTTTCCTTCGACACTTTTCACCTCTACCGCACCGTCGTGGGCTTCGGCGATATGTTTGACAATGGCCAAGCCCAGGCCGCTGCCGCCGTGGGCACGGCTCCTGGCCTTATCGCTGCGATAGAAACGTTCAAAGAGCCGCGGCAGGTGTTTCGTGGCAATGCCGATGCCATTATCGCGAACGACAATGCGCACCTTGCCGGCCTGCTCGGCCTCACCGACCACCACCGCAACGGTCACCTCACCGCCCTGTCGGCTATAGGTAATGGCATTGACCAGGAGATTCACCACCGCCTGTTCGAGAAGAGTGGCATTCATCGCCGCCATTACCTGTTCGGGGCAATCAATTACTACGGCAATTCCGGCTTGGTCTGCCTGCAGCTGGCAGGTTTGCACCGCAGCTTCAAGGACCGGGCGAAGGGGTCCGGGAGAGAGAGGTATTGCACCTCGCTTTGCCTCCTCTTCGATTTTCGACAAGGCCAATAAGTCATCGATAATGGTGGCCAACCGCTCCGACTGGTGCAGGACGATCGTGAGAAAGCGCACCGCATCCTCGCGAATGTCGAGCGCCCCGTCGAGCAGTGTTTCCACATACCCACGAATAGAGGTGATGGGTGTTCGCAGTTCATGGGAGACGTTGGCGACAAAGTCCCGGCGGACGTTTTCCAGTCGCCTGATTTTCGTCACATCGTTCATCACCACCAGTACCCCGGCACATTCTCCGGCGCCGTTGCCGAGTATAACCACGTTAGTTTGCAAAAACCTGTCGCCACTCTCACCCTGAAGGACAATTTCATCAATGACCGACTCCTTGGCCGCGAGAGTCCGGCTGATATGCTGCTGCAACTGCACATTACGGACAATCTGCTGGACAATCTTGCCGGTTGCAGCCTTCCTCTCCACCCCGAACAACTCGGCTGCGGCATCGTTGATGCTGAGTACCCTTTCTTCGCTATCGATGGCAATTACCGCTTCAACCATGCTGGAAAAGACGGTTTCCAGCTGGTTCCGTTGGGTGACGATTGCCTCTATTTTTTCATCCAGCAACTCGGCCATGCGATCCATGGAGGCGGCAAGGGTGGCCACCTCAAGAGATGCGGTTTTTTTCACCACCGGCAACATGCGCAGGCTGAAATCGCCGCCGGCAAATCGCTCGGCACTCTTGGTCATCTGCTCGAGCGGCCTGCTGATATTCCGGGAGATAAGTAAGGTCACCGCCCCGGCGAGGAGCAGTACGGCGAGAGAACCCAGCATTATCCGTATCTTGATGCCCCTCAAGGTGCTATCGAGGGCGGCGACCGAAACCGAGGTCCGCAGCACCGCATCGACCCTCTTCCCAGGGTTATCCTGGATACCGTCTGCGATATTGGTCAGCGGAATCGCCACATAAATGAGATTCTCCTGGAGGGTTCTACTGTATCGCCGAGATATCCCCACTTGTCCTTTCATTGCCGCGGCAATCTCGACACGCTGGCCATGGTTTTCCATGGTATCGGGATCTTCGTTTGATTCGGCAAGGACTTTTCCTTCGGATGAAATGACGGTTATCCGAGTCCCGGAACTCCTGCCGGCCTGGGCACAGTATTCCCTCAACTCCCCTGTTCTTTGGTCGCGCAGATATTCCGTGACCTTGGAACTGATTAAATGCGCCCGAGACTCCAAACCCGTCTCGGTATCCTGAAGAGAGAACTCCTGCAGAGTGACGACGCCATACCAACTGACCGTAATGATAACAAGAAGAATAGTCAGGACGTTGGCCGGAAAAATCTGCCAGATAAGTTTTTTCGGGGTGATCATGGGATTATGCCTCATCCAAGGTCGAGCGAAAGCGATAGCCGATGCCGCGTACGGTTTCGATCACCCGACCGTATTCGCCGAGTTTTTTTCGTAACCCGAAAATCTGCACATCGACTGCTCGCGGGGTGATAAGAAAATCATATCCGCGCACATAGTCGATTATCTGCTGGCGGGTGAAGACCCAGCCGGTTTTTTCGGCGAGCAGGGAGAGAATACTGAATTCGGTGGTGGTAAGGAGAATCTCGGCACCGTGTAAATGCACCTCATGCCGACCCTTGTCGATTGCCAGACCGTCAATGACGATGACGGTCTGGCGTGATTCCTCGGAGGTTTTGCGATCGGCTATCACTCGTTTGACCACCGCCTTTATCCTGGCAATGAGAACCTTCGGGCTGAACGGCTTGGTGATATAGTCGTCGGCGCCGCAATCGAGCCCGGCGACAATATCCTCTTCCTCGCCTTTGGCGGTAAGCATGATCACCGGAATCCCTCGATTTACGTTCCCTTCGCCTCTCCGCATTGCCTTGCATACCTCGATACCGCTGATTCCCGGCAACATCAGATCAAGAAGGACACAATCGATTTTTTCCGCCCGCAACCGCTCCAGGGCTTCCTCGCCCGAATCGGCGCAGGTGACATTGAGACCGGCCTTGATCAGATTGTAGCTGACCAGCTGCTGGATTTCCGCCTCGTCCTCAACTACTAACACATTAATTTTTGCCATTGCAGATTATCAGGAGGTGTTTGCCGTTCCAACCGGTTATTTCCGGGGCTGCTGTGAGATACAGCGTACTTTGTGTACTCCGCCTGTATCGTGTACCATTTTTCACCTGACCGCAATCCCCTCCCAGCAATTTAATTGAATATTAATATTTCCCTAATCATTTACAAACAATTCTCACATCACATGGTCCTGACCCTATCGAGTCTTGCCGCGGTTGCCGGACTGTTTATGCTGACCTGGATCTTGGGCGATGTTGCCTGGAAGCTTTTCCGCCATCAACTGGGACTTTTTCAACAAGCGGCCGGAGTGTCCGACTACACGGCCTATATGTATATGGGCAAACTGGTGGAATTCGGGGTTACAAGTAAAATCTTCTTAAACCCCGACAATAAGAAAACGGAAGATTACGTCACCGGTCGGTTCGGTTGGTTCAACAGACACAGCGTAGGACTTGCTGGAAAAGTCATTTAACCATATAATAAAATCTGCACATTGTACCGCCCTCTGAATTTTTACTCAGGAGACACGATTGTCGCCCAACAATGCCCTCGAGTCGGAACATCTGGCCAGCGGCTTTGTCACCGTCGACCAGAATTGGATCGTTACTGCCTGCAACGAAAAAGCCTCTCTCATTCTCGGGCTTGCGGGTCAGGATATCGTCGGCAAACACTGTCGAGAAATTTTCTGCAACGACCCGCGTTTCAGCTCCATCTGCGCCCATCTAGCGCCACTCACAAAAAAAAAGGGCAGTCATAATGTCGAATTGACCCTTGGCAACCCGGTAACCGGCGAAAAGAATGCGGTGCGCATACGCATCGTTGCCATCCCCGGCAAAAGCGGCGCGACTGTCGGGGCGATTATCGGCTTTGCCGATCTTACCGAATCGCTGGCCGCCAGCAGACTGGCCCTGAACAGCATTGCCGAAGGTGTCTTTACCGTTGACAAGAACTGGCATATCACGAGTTTCAATACGGCAGCGGAAAAGATTACCGGGTGGCAGGAAGATGAGGTCCTGGGACACTGTTGCCGGTCGATCTTTAAGGCCAACATCTGCAATTCCACCTGCGCCATCGCCGAATCCATCCAACAAAAAACAGTGGTTTCAGAGCGCAAGGCCTTTATCGTCGGCAAGGATGGACGGTCTATCCCGGCCAAACTGAGTGCTGCCCCTCTCCTCGACATGCATGGCAATGTGATCGGCGGAGTGGAAACTTTCGTCGATAGCACAGCCACTTTCCAATATGAGTTGATTCTCGCCGCGCTCGCCGACGGCGTCTTTACCGTCGACCCCGAGGGCAAAGTAACTTCCTTCAACAAGGCTGCCGAACAGATTACCGGTTTTCGGGAGGCCGAAGTTCTCGGCAAGGTCTGTTCCGAGGTCCTGTTCTCGAGCAAAAACTCGCAGAGCTGTCCTCTCAGCACCTGCATGAAGGATAAAGTTTCCATCGTCGACAAGGAGCTGTTTATCATCGGCAAAGACGGTTTCTCTATCCCCGTCAGTGTCAGCGTTGCCCCCTTTGTCGGTCATAACGGTGAGATTCTCGGCGGGGTGCAGTCATTTCGCAACAACACCAACAGACTGCAAAAAGCGCTGATTCTCGATTCGGTGGCAGACGGCGTTTTTACCGTCGACCGGGAATGGCGGATAACCTCCTTCAACCTCTCCGCCGAAATAATCACCGGTTGGCGCCGCGAAGCAGCGATCGGTCGGTACTGCAGCGACATCTTCTGCTCCTCGATCTGCGGCAAAAACTGTGCTGTTGCTGAAAGTCTGTATACCGGTCATGGCGTTTCCAACCGATCGATCACCATCAAGACCCGCACCGGCAAGACGGTTTCGGTAAGCATCAGTGCCGCTCCTCTGGTTGACCTTGAGGGCAATGTTCTCGGTGGGGTTGAAACCTTTCGCGACCTCAGTGTGGAAACGATACTTCGCCAGCAACTGACAAAAAAATACACCTTCGAAGAAATTATCAGTAAGAGCTCTTCGATGCAGCGAATTTTTCAGATCATGCCGGATATTGCGAGAAGCGAAAGCAACGTGCTGATTCTCGGCGAGAGCGGCACCGGGAAGGAGCTGGTGGCCAATGCGATCTTCCATGCCTCCGGTCGCAATGATCAGCCTTTCGTCGTCGTTAATTGCGGCGCACTGCCGGACACCTTGCTGGAATCCGAGCTTTTCGGCTATAAGGCCGGGGCCTTTACCGACGCAAAAAAAGATAAAATCGGCCGCTTTGCCACCGCCGAGGGCGGAACCATCTTCCTTGACGAGATCGGCGACATCCCCCAATCCCTCCAGGTCAAGCTGCTCCGCGTTCTCCAGCAAAAAGTCTACGCACCGCTGGGCTCGAATACCCCGGTCAAGGCTGATGTCCGGATCATTGCCGCCACCAATAAGGATCTTTTTGAACTCGTCAAACAGGGCCAGTTCAGGGATGATCTCTTTTACCGGCTCAATGTCGTCAACATCCTGTTGCCGCCGCTCAGGGAAAGAATTGAGGATATCCCCATGCTGGTTGACCATTTTGTGACAAAATTTCGTGCCGAAAAACAAAAAGACATTGTCGGTATCAGCGATGAGGTCATCACTCTGTTGATGAAATACACCTATCCCGGCAATATTCGCGAGCTGGAAAATATCATCGAATACGGCTTCATCCTTTGTCCCGGCGGCTTTATCCAGCTTGAACACCTGCCCGACTCCTTTGCCAAACGGGAAGAACTGCCGGATGTCCAGCCGCTCTTGACATCCGAAGGATTGGCCCTTGAAGAGATTGAAAAAAAGGGCTATCGAAGCCTCCTTGAAACGTAACAAATGGCGTAGAATGCTGACCTGCAAGGAACTGGGAATCAACAAAGATACCTTACGCCGGAAAATCGAGAAATACCGGATATCCCTCCCAACTCCCTTGTAAACACATCGTCCTCAGCAAACTTTACGATCTTTCGCCTCTTTATCCGTATTCTTTTCAAGCATTTGTTGTCTGGCAGCGATATCCTGTTCCTTAGCTTTTCGCTCCGCCGGCGCATCGCCGGCAAGTCTTAAACTCCGTGGAATTGCCCGGTCGACAACGGCATCGCAGGTGCAGTGGATGGCGCTCGGACACTCGGTAATTTCGTAACAGGTGGCGTAACGCAGAAGTTTTTTAATCCCCGGGATGGAGATGCCCTCATCATGAATGAGACGGCGCAAACAGCCGATCCAGGTGAGATCGTTCGCCGAATACAATCTTCTATTCCCGACCCTGGTTGGATTAATCAACCCTTCATCCTCGTATATCCGCAGAGTACGGGGATGAACATCCAGCAATCTGGCCGCCACGCCAATGGGATAGATCGGCAAATTTTTTTTGATAGGCTCTATCGACGGTTTCTTTCTCACCATGCGGGTAATCTCCTTCTCCATATACCGCAAGGGTATAAGTTTCGTTTGAGCAGGCAAGCTGCTCAACTCAGCTATAAAATTCCAGCCACAATACCCGATTTCACCGCGCACAACGAGAAAGAAAACAACCGCCGAGGCCGCTTCTTAATGATGTTCCGAGACATGTCCACGAAAGAGCTTTTCGCCCATGAGAAAACACAGACCACAGAAAGCCACGCCACCGAGCACCACCAGGTTCTCATGCAGAGAGGGCACATAGGAGAGCAGTTCCGGGTAATCAACCAG
>CAIQWD010000104.1 GCA_903875445.1 uncultured delta proteobacterium
CCAGCCGCCACACCCAGGACACTCAGCAGCGCCAACAGGCCCATGGCTGCACTGTATTTCCCCGATCCGCTTGCCTCCAACCCTCCTGCCTGCGGAAGTATTCCTGCCAATAGATTGTTCATTGGTAATTTCTCCTATAATTTATGGTTTGTCTTAAAAATTCATTCTTCAAAAGATCGGCCGGTATTGGATTTTCGCCGCATATTGTGAAGATAGGGTCTCACCTTCAGTTCATACAACGTGTGCAAGACCGCACTAACAATCCAGATTATTAAAAAATAGATCCCTTCCATACTTCCTCCTTCACAACCTCAAACTCATTTTTATTCACTCCGGTTCGCCTTGGCCCGGAGCTAATCGACACATATACTGTATCTAAACCTTACAATTACAATTGTCAATTAATTGCACATATTTTTTCTCTAATATTTCCAAGCAAACTTTTGTAAAAAATCTAAACAACTATTTATCTAACTGTATTTATTATATTTTACTAAATTTTTACAACCCGATGAAACATTATGAAGGTACTGAAGTTGGGCCGCATTTTGCTTCCTGTTTTATGCGGGACGTATTTTGCGCCCTCTGCATCGACAAACGATGCCGATAAACGGAGTGCCACAAAAAAACAATCGCTATTCGGGGAACAGATATGAGAAAAACAAAGGAGTTAATCGGGCAGAAAAGAAGGCTGATCAGATAGGTGTGAGCACAACAGGTGGAATCGGCACTTTGCGCCGAGGTAAAGAATCAGCAGAAGACAAGAGGCAGAGCTAAGGGGCGAGAGAAGAAGTCCGGGCCGCTCTCACGCGGCCAGATCGTCATTGAGAGATGGCGGGGGGGCAATTCTGCAGATCTTTTTTGGCACCAGGGTGTTTGAGAAGAAGGCCGAACAACGCTTTCTTTTCTCAAACGGGCAATCGATAATATTCCAGCATGGAGTAAATTTAAGGAGTTTCTTTACGCCATTGATACTCACCCCGTGTTCATGGACCATCTCTCGAATACATTCGATCCACTGGATATCGTGCAGAGTAAAGTATCGCCAGGCGCCCTTGCGCCGAGGGCTGATAAGACCGGCTTCTTCATAGTTTCTTAGGGTCCGAGGGTGAATATCGAGCATTTCAGCAGCCATTCCAATGGTAAAAAGGGCTTTGTCTTCATTCATTTTCCTGCCTCCCGATGGAACGGGGATGGCCCCGTTCCAAAGCTTTGCACAACTGCCTCGACCGTTCGTGGTTCAATGGACATTTCCCTTGACGAAGGTGCTGTCGAGAAAACGCTCACCAACTATGAATCCGAATCCCACCACCCCGATCCCGGCAATCACCAAGAGATACTCCGCAGTCGTGGGGATATATGTCAGATATTGCGGGATACCAATCAAGCCATAATCATTCGGGACAATCTGGCCGGAAACCACCAGATTATAGCGGGAGAAAAATTGCCCGACGAGAACCATCAGAGATGCGGCGGACAAGGCATGAATCGAGTTCAACCGACTGGCGACCAGAAGGACACAGGGCAGAACCAGACCTACAGTGATTTCAAATACCCAGAAATTCGTGGCCAGCGGCCCCTTCACCAAAGAGTCGGCAGCCATACTCATTTCCTCGGTACCACAATAGGCGTTGGCAAATTTCCAGGCAGTGGCAAGCAAGACCATAAAGGTCATAAGGACCATGACCTTCCCTCCAGTCTGCAGAGCCAGGAAGGTGCTGTCTGATATCTGTCGACGTTGCAAGACATGGCTATAATGGGTAAACATTATTATTGCCGCCGCCCCCGAAAGAACCGCACAGGCGAGGAAAAATATCGGCAGTTGGGAACCGTACCAGAAAGGTCGGGCATTGAGTGACGCAAATACCGAGCCCAGATTGCTATTGGCAAACGCCTCGGCAATGGCGCCGATCACCCCAAGGATAACTGCCGCTCGCAGCCGTTTGGAAAGAATCAGATAGAGTTCGAGAATCATCACGCCGACGGCCAGACCGTAGAGAGTGCCCATCCACCAGATATTTGAAGTGACATTCGGGTGAAGAATTACGCCGAGCGGCATTCTCCACGGATTTTCAATCTCCAGACCAATCACAGTAAAGGCTCCGAACAGCATGATTATTGAAAGCCAAACCATCCTGTTCGCCAGCTGTGACATCTGGTTGCCGCCGAAAACGTGGCTGAACACGGCAAGAATACACAGGCCGGTTGAGATTATCGCAAAGTAGGCATAGACGCCGATCAGCATCCCCCACGGCATTTCCCGGGTATTGGCAAAGGTGTGATGATGGCCGACCATCTGAGCATAAACAGCACCGGCCACACCAACCACAATCATCAAAAGGCTGAGCCACATCAATTTATTGGCCGGCAGGCTTATCTTTACCACCCGCGCATTGACTGCAGTACTCCCTTCCATTTTTCTAGTCTCCTTTTACGTATATGTCTTTGTAGTGAATAGAACGTCTTCCAATCTTAATTCCTCATAACAATGGACTCCGGCTCCGCGTGTACGCTCTCTTCCAACCCCAACTTACAGAGAACGATGAGCGCTACCGGCCCGCTAAATGGACCGAGCACTACAAAAAGAACAAGTGAGAACAGAAACCAGAAACAATCACTCACCCGCTCTGTCCATGTCCTCAGTCCCTTAGAGGAAACATTCATCGGACTCTCGTTATTCCGATTCTGTAGTGTTGTTGCCATGACATCCTCCTCACCTAGAGTTTTCATCGAACCGCTTATTAAGCTGCTTCTTAAATAGCAAGAGTAATGCCATAGTCGCGAAAGGTTGGAAAGGATACTGGCAATATCTATTATCCTATTATTTTTATTATGTTTTATAAATGCATAACGAACATCGGCAGATTAATTTCGCCCCACAAGGTTCCCTGAATGGCGCGTTTTGCGTCTTTTCCCGGATTCTCAGAGGACGCATAATACGTCCTCCCCAGAATATAGGTATGATATTGATATTATTTAATTTAAACTGATTATTTCAGCTATGGGCAGCAACTGCTACCAGAAAGTGCGGGGAGGTAAAGCGGAGGAAACAAAATTATGTTTTTTTATTTCAGATGGTTAATCAAACAAGATGAATGCTGGGCGCAAATTGCGCCCACAAGCAAAGTAATTATGGAAATGGCCGACGCATTGTGCTGCATACAACGGGAGAGAGACAAAGAGAGGACCAAAACAGGACCGGATCATAAAAACGGTCCTGTTCTGGACAACGGAGGAAAGAGCGAGCAGGTATGCAACTATCGATCAGTGGCTTTTCACGGCAGTTCCGCCTTCGCCATTTAACCTGGCATGCCCACGCACCCCTATGTGACAGGAGGTACAGCGAGTCTTTGAGGCAAAGGCGGTAGAGCCGTCATGACAGGACCCGCAATATCCGCCCTTATAGAGCGTGGCCATGGTAAAATCATCCTTTTTTTCGGCAGCACCACTTTCCATCTCAAACAGGCTATCATGACAGGAATCACAACCAAGACCGGCATCCATGGTGTGGATCTTGTGCTCAAAGACCACCGATTTCACTGGCTTGACCCAAACTATGGGCGCTTTCGGGCCATAGGTATCTTCATCGTATTCCGTTTTTTCCTGCGCATTACTCGCGGCAAAAAGGAGAACGCCGGAAAAAAGACCGGCGCCGAGAACCGACACTAACAACATCTTCTTCATATTCATCTCCTACGTATCAGCATCGCTCCCCAGCAATCGGGCTGGAAAGGGGCGAACCCGGCTGCTTAAGAATTAATATAGAAAACATTGGGATTTGCTCCGGTTTCCGGACGCAGTACCCAAATCATGGTCTCCGGGGCATGAACCAACTTGAAAACTCTGCTTTTCAGGTCAGCCAAATTGCCGAACACCCGGACATCAGCCGGGCATGCCTCAACACAGGCAGTGGTGGTTTGTCCTTTGGAAAGCCGTGACTCAAAACAAAAATCACACTTGTCTACAGATCGGGTTTCTTCTTTGAAATACCGGGCATTATAGGGACACGCGGTCATACAGGTCTTGCAACCAATGCAACGGTCTGGATTCATGGTCACAATCCCGGTTTTCTCATCTTTCCACGTCGCGGTGGTCGGACAGACCCTGACACAAGGCGGTCTGTTGCAGTGATTACAGAGCACCGGCATAAAGGTCGTTTCGAACTTTTCGCCGCCGAGCGACCGACGCTTCTCGAGAATTGTTGTCCTGAAGCCGTATGCCGGCACATGGTTGGTCTTGACACAGGCCTCTTTACATCGCTCACAATCGACGCACAGTTTCTCCCGGATTACCATACTATAATGAGGGTTGTAAGGATATTTGCCAACCTCGGGAACAACTCCGGCGCCATAGACATTTCTCACGGAGGTCAGCGACAGGACACTTCCTCCCAGATACATGCCGGTAACGACCAGACCAAGCTTCAAAAAATTTCGTCGCTCAACCGAAGGCAACCCGCCCAGGTCTTCGCTTGTTATTTTCTCCAAATCATCGATTTTCATACAGAAACCTCTTAAATTTCGTCTGACCCCCTGCAAATATTTATGCAAGTTGGGCATAGCGTGTTGTCGGTAAAATAATCTGGTCTATTGAATGGTTAATGATGTTCCGAGACATGTCCACGAAAGAGCTTTTCGCCCATGAGAAAACACAGACCACAGAAAGCCACGCCACCGAGCACCACCAGGTTCTCATGCAGAGAGGGCACATAGGAGAGCAGTTCCGGGTAATCAACCAG
>CAIQWD010000105.1 GCA_903875445.1 uncultured delta proteobacterium
AGCAATCAGATGGGAAAATAAAAAGGAGGGGAATGCAGGATTTCAGAAAAAAAGAGATGGCGCAGGTGGCTCAGTTTTCGTTAGCAGAGGTGGTTCAATTTTGATTAGCGTTGAAGGCACAATTCAGTCATAGTATTTGCGAAAAGTGTCTTATTCAGTTCTATCCAGACTATAATGATGAGGAATAGGTGGCTCTTTTGCATAGGATGATATGGGAAATGATCTAATATCTCATTAAAAACCAAGGAATTGATGAGTACACTCCGCATTTCTGAAGAGATCATAGTAAATGCCATACGACAACGAAACCAAAAATCTGCCGGCGTCATGATGAGATGAATGGGAGCGAATCAACCCATGAACTTTAATATCATTCCTTGGCAGTCTTTCAAGACGAGAATGACCCTGTTCACGCTGGCCATTTTTCTGATAGGCATCTGGTCGCTCGAGTTCTATTCAAGCAAGATGTTGCGTAAGGATATGCAACACATATTAGCCGATCACCAATTTGCAACAGTCTCTTTACTGGCCGCACAGGTCAATGAAGAGCTGGAAAACCGCTTGAAATCCCTAAAAAGTACGTCCGAACAAATTAGCTCAACCATTATGGCCAATCCGACTGATTTACAGACATCGTTGGAACAGCATCGGTTTTTGCAGAGTCTCTTTAATAATGGGATCTTTGCTACAGGGATTGATGGAATGACAATAGCCAGTATTTCTGGCTCGGTAGAACGGATCGGCATCAATTTTTTGGAAAGAGATTGTATTTCCGCAGCGCTTAAAGAAGGGAAGGCAAGCATAGATAGACCAGTCAAAGGAAAAATAACGCCGACTCCAAAAATCATCATGGCAGTCCCCATTCGAGATAACGATGATAAAGTGATCGGCGCCTTGGCTGGGACGACCGATTTGAGCAAGCCAAATTTCATGGACAAGATTACTGATAACCGATACGGCAAGACTGGTGGCTATTTCCTGGTGGCGTCGCAGTATCGGCTGATAGTCACTGCCTCTGATAAAACACGTGTCATGCAGCAGTTCCCTGCCCCCGGGGTTGTTCCCGCAATAGATCGTTTTCTTCAGGGTTATGAGGAGTCTTCTGTTTACATCAATCCACTTGGTGTCGAGGTACTTGGCTCCATCAAAAACATTCCTGTAGCGGGTTGGTTTCTGGGCGCCATTTTACCGACGGAAGAAGCCTTTGCCCCAGTTCGTGCAATGCAACAGCGCATGTTAATAATCGCGAGCCTCTTGACCATACTGGCAGGTGGCTTGACATGGTGGATGACATTGAAGATGCTGCGACGCCATCTTTCGCCGATTCTCACTGCCACAGAAATGTTAACCTCTGCTTCGGATACTAATCGGTTTCCGCAACCCTTGGCCGTCACGACTAAAGACGAAATCGGGAATCTTGTCAGGGGGTTCAATTGCCTACTGGAAAACCTGAAGCAACGGGAGGCGGTGTTAACGGAAACAAAAGAACTGTTTGCCATCTTTGTTAAGAATTCGCCTATCTATACCTACATCAAAGAGATAACGCCCACCGGCTCTCGCGTACTGCAAGCCAGTGACAATTTCGTGGAGATGATCGGCATACCGGGTTCAAAAATGACGGGCAAGATGATGACGGAATTGTTCCCGGCAGAGTTTGCAACGAAGATCAACGCCCACGACCAAGGAGTTGTTTCCAAAGGCGAAGTGTTGAAAATTGATGAGGAATTGAATGAACGTTCGTACACCACAATCAAGTTCCCACTAATCCTGGGAGATAAAATCCTGCTGGCTGGATATACCATAGACATAACCGAGCGCAAGCAGGCCCAAGAAGCACTTGTCCAGAGCGAGCAACGACGCAGCTTGGCATTGGAAGCGGCTAAAGTAGGCACATGGGAGTGGGACTTGCAAACCAATGAAAATATTTGGTCGAATGAATTATGGCTACTGTACGGATTAGAGCCATATAGTTGCAAACCTTCGTATGAAGAATGGCGAAAGATTGTTCACCCTGACGATCGGTCAGAAACAGAGCACATACTTAAAGAAGCAGTTCTCCATGGCGTTGTTTACGATACCGAGTGGCGAGTAAATCTCCATGATGGAACTGACCGATGGCTCATGTCGCGGGGACGGCCTTTAAAAAATATTCATGGTGAAATTGTGCGTTACATGGGTATTGTCATGGATATCACTGAACATAAACTGGATGATGCAGAAAAAAAGGAACTGCAAACACAATTGATCCAAACTCAAAAAATGAAAGCCATAGGCCAGCTTGCAGGCGGAGTAGCCCATGATTACAATAACATGTTGGGGGTTATCCAAGGCCATGCGGAAATGGCCATGGAACTGCTTGATCCGGCCCAACCGCTCTATACCGACCTGAACGAAATTCTTAAAGCAGCAAGGCGCTCAGCAGATATTACAAGACAACTTTTGGCCTTTGCCCGTAAACAGACAATCGCACCTCAAGTCCTCGATCTGAACGAAATCATCGAGGGAATGCTCAAAATGTTGAGGCGGCTGATTGGCGAGGATATTGATCTCGTCTGGATGCCAGGATCTGGTCTGTGGCAGGTCAAAGTTGACCCGTCGCAGATCGATCAGATCCTCGCCAATCTCTGCATCAATGCTCGGGCTGCAATAGCTGGTGTCGGGAAAATTACCGTTATGACTGAAAACCGTACATTGGATGAGTACTACTCTACCACTCATGCGGATTGTATTCCAGGCGAGTACGTACGGATGACAGTGAGCGACAGCGGTTGTGGTATGAACAAAATGACTCTCGCTCACATTTTTGAACCGTTCTTTACCACCAAGGGTGTTGGCGAGGGAACAGGCCTTGGCTTGGCGACGGTGTTCGGTGCCGTCAAACAGAACAACGGTATCATTAATGTCTACAGCGAACCAGGACAGGGAACCAGCTTTGCAATCCATTTGCCCCGTTATCTGGGCAATACTCAGCAGAGGAAAATCGCATTGGATATGGAACCTGCTGCTCATGGCCATGAAACCATTTTACTTGTCGAAGACGAGTCCACTATTTTGGGTATGACCGTGAGGATGCTCGAACGCCTAGGCTATACAGTTCTGGCTGCCAATTCCCCCGATGCGGCAATGCGCCAAGTTGTTGAGTTTGCGGGTGAAGTCCATATGCTTATAACTGACGTGGTTATGCCCGGGATGAACGGCCGTGACCTTGCTGACCGGCTCCTGAAGGACTATCCGACAATGAAATGTCTCTTCATGTCCGGCTACACAGCCAACATCATTACAAACCAGGGTGTCCTGAGTGAAGGGATGAATTTCATTCAAAAACCCTTCTCCAGGAAAGAGTTAGCTGCCAAGGTCCGACAAGTATTAAAAAATATGGATAGCTGATTTACTTAATTAAAGGATTTGCCATGAAACCGCTGGAGAGAAAAAGTATTGCAGTACTTATCCGGGAGGTACTTAACGGAAGAAGAAAATGACCAAATCATACAATCTCGCCGGCACCACCCTTGTGCGCACCATAAGCAAAAGCCGTCAATTGCCGCATGCAGCAATCAGGGCCGGTGTCGGTGTGCAGATAGTCTTCTTTGCCGTTTTCCTTGCCCGCTTTGCCGCTGCCGGACAACAGTTGCAGACCATCATAGTTGACAACTACCAGCCGTATACCTTTCAGAACGAAAAGGGCGAGGCCGATGGATTCAGTGTCGATATTGTTAAAGCCGTAAGTAAGGTGATGGATATCGATCTGAAGATCCGCGCCGATACCTGGCAGCAGGCCATGAAGGAACTGGAGCAGGGCACAATAGATCTTCTGCCGATGATGGCATACTCTCTCGAACGGGACAAACTGTTCGATTTTTCTGTTCCTCATACCATCGCCTATGATACAATTTTTTTTAAGACAGGGCGTGCAGATATCAGTTCTGTCAAGGATCTTGCAGGAAAAAACGTCGTCGTGATGAACAAGGATGTGGCTCACAGCTACCTGTTGTCGAGTGGCCTCAGTGAAACCCTGCATATCCAACTGGTCGACACCTTGCCCGAGGCCCTGCGGTTTATTTCCTCAGGTCAGTTCGACGCGGCGATTATGCCGAAACTGGTAGGGATGGTCACTGCAAAACGCCTCAATCTGACAAACGTCGACCACTCTGCGCATCTCATCGACGGCTATAATCGCCCTTTCAGTTTCGCCGTCAAAAACGGTAACCAGCAATTACTTGAGAAATTGAATCAAGGTATGAATATTATTAAACATACCGGCGAATATGACGCTATTTATCTCAAGTGGTTTGGAACTCTCGAAAACCCGCAGATTGATTGGCGATGGGCCATGCGCATCGGGGCGGTACTGGTACTCTGCCTGGTTGTTTTTGCAGTTTGGAATTTTCTTCTAAAGCAACAGGTAAACGTAAAGACAAGGAGTCTTGCCGCGGAAATAGACAAGAGAAAGGCTAATGAAAAGGCCTTGCAAATTAGTGAGACAAGGCTCCTGGAAGCCCAGAAGATGGCAGATGTCGGTAACTGGGAATTTGATCCCTCAGCAGGGACAATCTGGGCTTCCGATCAGTCTTTTGCGATGTATGGACTGAAGCCTTCCACTGGTAACATCATGGATATTGCTGAAGTGGAAGCCTGTGTTGCAGAAAGAGAAAAGGTGCACCAGGCACTGATAGTCTTGATCGAGAAAGACATACCCTATAATATCGAAATAGAAGTGCAACCTGCAAACGGCAAACCACCCGAAGTCGTCCATTCCATTGCAAAATGCATTCGAAATACAGAGGGCATTCCGCTGAAAGTCATTGGCGTCATTCAGAATATAACCAATCGTAAGAAGGTCGAGGCGCAAATCCACCAGTTGAACGCCGAACTGGAACAGAGGGTAAGCAGACGCACCGCCCAATTGGAGGCGGCCAACAAGGAACTGGAGGCATTTTGTTACTCGGTATCGCACGATCTGCGGGCGCCTTTGCGACATATCGATGGCTATGTCGATTTACTGGTGTCGCGCTGCCGCGATGGTTTGAGCGAAAAGGGCTTGCACTATGTTGCCACCATTGCCGATTCGGCCCGTCAGATGGGGAAATTGATCGACGACCTGTTGCAGTTCTCACGAACTGGGCGGGCGGAAATGAACCGAGAAGTGATGGCGATGAATAGAACCGTCGAGGAAGCTCTGGCCATTTTACAAGACAGCTACGCCGGGCGGACCATCGAATGGGATATCGGTAAGCTGCCGTCCGTGCCAGGTGATTGCACTTTGCTCCGTCAGGTGTGGGTCAACCTACTGAGCAATGCTCTTAAATACACCAGTACAAGAGAGGTCGCCCGGATAACAGTCAGCACCCGTGACGACAACGGGGAAATCATCTTTGTTGTGGCCGACAATGGGGTAGGTTTTGAGATGCAGTACGTCGACAAACTTTTTGGCGTTTTTCAGCGCCTGCATCGTACGGAAGAATTCGAGGGCACAGGTATCGGACTGGCCACCGTACATCGCATTATTGCCCGCCATGGTGGCCGGGTCTGGGCCGAGGCTGAATTGAACCAGGGTGCAAAATTCTTTTTTACTTTACCCAAACAACAGGAAAACCATTATGCCTGAATTGCGACAGATCCTGCTTGCCGAAGATAACCCAAAAGATGTCGAACTCACCCTTGAGGCCCTGGCCGACAACAACCTGGCCAACCTGGTGGAGGTTGTCAGGGATGGGGTGGAGGCCATGGAGTATCTTCGTCGCGAGGGCAAATACAACCTGCGCCAGCCGGGCAACCCAGCGGTGGCTATTCTCGATATCAAGATGCCGCGTATGGACGGCATTGAGGTATTGCGAGCCATTCGCTCCGACCCCGTCCTGAAGATGCTCCCGGTGGTGATGCTGACCTCGTCACGGGAGGAGCAGGACCTGATTCGGAGCTATGAGCTGGGAATCAATGCCTATGTGGTCAAGCCGGTGAAGTTTAGCGAATTTATTGAGGCTGTAAAGCACCTTGGAGTTTTCTGGGCTATCCTGAATGAACGACCGCCTGAGCGAGAGGGCAGCCGTGGATAATGCCATTAACAACAAGAAACAACAGAGGATTCTGCATGTCGAAGATTCTCCCCGCGATGCCGAGATAATCCGCGAACGGCTGATCGACGCCGGATTTTCCATGCAGTTGGACTGGGCCGCCGGCGAACAGGAATTCTCGGCTTTTTTGCACGGCAGCCAATACGACATCATCCTTGCCGACTACCAGCTGCCTGGTTTCGACGCCCTGGAGGCGCTGAAAATCGCCCAAACGCTCGCTCCAGATGTACCGTTTATTTGTGTCTCGGGTGCTATCGGTGAAGACAAGGCCGTCGAAATCCTCAGGCAGGGTGCCACTGATTATGTCACCAAGGCCCAACTCGACAAGTTGCCCCTAGCGGTAGAGCGGGCACTCGGCGAGGTGAGGGCGCGGACGGCCCGAAGGTTGGCGGAAGAGGCGCTCAGAGAGAGTGAGAAAAAATACCGACTTCTGTTTGATAATGTCAATGATGTGATCATTATTCACGATGAGCAAAGAAGAATACTCGAGGTTAACACCTTGGCCTGCGCACGGCTCGGGTATACTTACGGCGAATTGACGTCGATGATGGTTGACCAGGTGGATACCCCTGATGAAGCAGCGCATTTGCCGGATCGGGGTGCCAGGTTGTTGGAGTTCGGTCGAATGGTTTTTGAGACAGTCCATAAGCGCAAGGATGGTTTGTCTGTCCCGACTGAGGTGAGTTCCTGTCGGATAACATGGGATGGTCAGCCGGCCGTGATAAGTATTTGTCGCGACATCACCGAACGTAAACAAACAGAGGAAGATCTCAGAGAAAGCATCGCCCGGCTTAAGGTGCTCTTTGGTGCCACCTCCGACTCGATGATATTAATCGATTCCCACGGCAAGATTCTCGATCTGAACGAGCACACGGCGCGGCGCCGCAATGTCGACATCGGCACTATGCTCGGCAAGAATCTGTTTGATTTTCTACCTCCCGAGGCGGCAGCGAGGCGGGAAAAAGCTGTTTCCCAGGTCATTGACCTAGGGAAGCCGGTGCAGTATCAGGAGACCCGTGACGGAAAGCACTATTTTATTCGCCTCTTCCCCGTCTTGGATAATTTTGGCAAGGTCTTTCGAGTAGCCAGTTTTTCCAACGATATAACTGAAGTCAGGCAAGAAGAAGAATTTCGAGAAATGGCCGGGACAATTCTCCAAATACTCAACAACTCTGGAGATATGCAGGATTGCATGCAGCGCGTCCTTGCCATCTTAAAGAGTGAAATCGGGCTTGATGCGGTGGGCATTCGCCTGCAGGAAGGCGAAGACTATCCATATCAAGCCCACGAAGGCTTTTCCAGGGATTTCTTGTTGCTGGAAAACAGCCTGCTGGAGCGATCGGCAGATGGCGGGGCATGCCGGGATAAAAATGGCAAGGTTAAACTTGAATGTACCTGCGGTCTGGTCATTTCCGGCAAGACCGACCCGCAGAACCCCCTCTTCACAGCCGGGG
>CAIQWD010000106.1 GCA_903875445.1 uncultured delta proteobacterium
AATAAACTCCCCTTTAAAATGTACGTATAAATGTAATACGTGCACGCGAAAAAGGCAAGAAAAAAGCACGGTTTTTCAACTAAACCATGCTTATGGGGTTGTTTTTTTGGCTTAAAGTGTGTGCTTTATCCGATTTTCAGGTTAATATGGAGAAATTCTTCAAACTACTTCGAGGCAATTCTGAGTTCTGTCCTTTATCCTTCGCATGATTTCCGCTGGTGCCATATTCGGCGGAGTAGAACACGAACACATGCACATACAGAAGACTTTGAAAATGATTGGCAAAAAAGGGCTAATAGAAGATGATTTGACAAAAAAAAGGACCAGTCATTACCCGACTGATCCCTTTTGGATTACTGTGCTTGAATTGTGCCCGTCAAGGTCAAATTGTTCCAAATAAAACCTAAGTTTTTTCAAAGCGCAACCATTTTCACATACGTCTCGGGGCAAATCCCTGACCCGTGCACGACATAATCGATCAATTGACCGCTACGACTCGTCTCGGTTTAACAACGATTCACCGTCTGCAAGAACATTTCCTGAAAAAAGACCCTCCGACACACCACTGTCGATTACGCAATTCCTCCCTATTTTCTGTTCGGCGGGGATTCTTGCTCCCTTACCGACAAGGGTTATCCCTGTATAGAGATGACTTGGCTTTCGCCTATTGGCACAAGCATGGTTGTCTCCACAGCCGACAATCGCCTGCACACCCACCTGGACCCGTTTGTCCAAAATGGCCAGATCAACCTTTGCACCTCTTCCGACGATACAGTCTTCAAAAAGGATGGAATCCTTCACCACTGCCCCTTCCTCGACAACGACCCCGGGTGCCAACACCGAATTAATCACCGTACCCTGGATATGACTACCGGCGGAGATCATACTGTTTCTCAACTGGCAGCCGGTGCCAAAGCGAGCCGGGGCACGGTCGGCAGCCCGACCTTCAGTGTCGATATTTGTTCGTATCTGCCACTTCTGGGGTGAAATGCCGCTATTTTTCCTCAGGACATCCATATTGGCCTCCCAATATGCCTGGATCGTCCCAACATCGCGCCAATATCCGTAAAAGGGGTAAGCGAAGACATCGTCTTTGGCAATTGCCCGGGGCAAGATGTGCATACCAAAATCGTGTTCATCTTTATCTTGGGACAAGGTTTTCAGCAGATATTGGTAATCAAATACATAGATTCCCATGGAAGCCAAATTGGTCTTCGGTTCCTTCGGCTTTTCTTCCCAGCCGATAATCCGGTCATTGCGATCAACGATCCCGGCGCCAAACTGATGGATCTGGCTCTTTGGCACTGCCATCATCGCCACCGTCACATCAGCCTTTTTCGACCTGTGGTATTCAATCATGGCGTCAAAATCCATGTGATAAATATGATCACCGGAGAGAATTACCACCTCATCTGCCGGATTGTGTGCAATAAAATCAATATTTCTCCGCACCGCATCGGCGGTCCCCTGGTACCAATCAGACTCCCTTTCGCCGGTACGTGGCGGCAGAATTTTAATCCCTCTGCTTCTGCCGGTAAGATCCCAGGCCTCACCCGACCCGAGATGGCTCATGAGGGAGAGCGGTTTGTACTGGGTAAGCACCCCGACTTTTGTCAGCCCACTATTCATGACATTGCTGAGACTGAAATCAATGATCCGATAGATGCCGGCGAAGGGCACCGCAGGCTTGGCTCGTTTCTGTACCAAGATATTCAAGCGACTGCCGACACCACCGGCAAGAAGAAGAACCAGTGCTTCTTTTGCCCTTTTCATCGCAGCACCTCCCCCTTTTGCACACAAGCGGGCCAACTCTTGGAGACGAGATTAGGGTAAACCGTCGCCCCTTCCCCGATGACGGTTCCATCCGGTACCTGATTATTCCAGCCGATAACCGTGACCTCGGTTTCCGCATTGCACACCTCCGGTCCAATCACCACATTCTTGCCGTAAACAGTGTTGACATCGGCGACAACCTTGTTGAGCCGGCAGTTCTCACCGACCTGGTTGCTGAAAAACAATACGGAATTTTCAACGACCGCCCCCTTTTTCACCTGGACACCGGGAAACAAGATGGAATTTCTAATCGTTCCATCGATCTTGCAGCCATTATAAATCAGACTATTTTGCACAACCGCATTGTCCGCCATGTGTGCCGGCTCAAAGTCACGAATGCCCCGGTGGTCGAGATTGGTGCGAAACACCCATTTTTCCATATCAATGCGCGGTTCCGGCCCAAGCAGATCCATATTCGATTGCCAGTATTCATCAATAGTTCTGGTATAACCCCAATAGCCGCAAAATTTATAGCCGTACACCCGGCAATTTTGTTTGAGCAAGACGGGGATGATGTCTTTGCCGAAGTGATAGGAGTTCCCCTCCTGATTTTTTTTAAGGGCCTGGTATAAGACCTCGGGTTTGAAGCAGAGTATCGTCATTGATGCCCATTCCGATTCGGGCTGGTCCGGTTTTTCCCAGTAATTGACCACTCGTCCGCCACGCAGGCCGTCCTCATCGTCCATCGCCGCAATGCCGAAGCGATTCGCACCCTGAAGAGGTACGCGGGTGAAAGCGATGGTCAGGTCGGCATTTTTCATGGTGTGATAGTCAATCATATCTTGATAATCCATTTTATAGATATGATCGCCGGACAGAATGAGAATCTCCTCCGGTTGATGGTAATGGATATAGTCGAGATTCTTATAGATGGCATCGGCTGGCCCGCGATACCAGTCGGCGGCCTCGGAGCCGAGAAACGGCGGGAGAATGGAGATCTGTCGGTAGCGCCCGATCATGTCCCAAGCGGCACCGGTACCGATGTGATTGATAAGTGAGTAACTCCGGTACTGGCTAAGAATCGCCACCTGTTCAATGCCGGAGTTCATAAGATTACTGAGAGAGAAATCGATCACTCGTCCGAGTCCACCAAACGGTACCGCCGACTTGGGGCGATAATAGGTCAGGACGTTGAGTTCATCGACCCGACTCCCAGCGAGGATCATAGCCAGCGTGGTAGGTTTCAGCATGGGGCACCTCAAGAACAGTAGGCCAATTCAAGAAAGCGATGGAAATAACCATTTCGACGCCATCTTCACCCGACAACTTAACCATATGGTAAAGGATATCAGGCCCATGCGCAACCCTTCAGGCGGCAAATTCGAAAAAAACGTTAAATATGGTGCATAATGAAACGCTTGAGAGTGTCTGAAGTAAACTCTTTTTCACCGAGTTGCAAATTTTTCAGCGACACTTCAGCTCTGGCGGCTCCCTTATGGCCTCCAGCCGAGCCGAGGGAGCCGAAAATGCGCTCCGCCAGTTTTCCGGCATTCTTGCGGTAGCCGTCACAACGAAAAATTACTACCAACTTTTCCCCATGAATGCCCGACACGAAGGCCCAATCGATCTCCCCCACATGGTTGAGGAAATCAGCAACGATGACAAGCACATCGGGGCTTCGAACCCGGCCCAGGTGGGTGAAATAGCGCCCCTTGGAGTACTTCAGTTCGGCCAGTGCCGTGGCAAAATATTTCAGCTCCGAGCGCCGCAAATCGGTCAACTCGAATTTCCGCACTAAATCACGGTTGGCAATATTGAAAAGGTAGCGAAAAGAGATACCATCGGCCAGAACCGATTTTTGTTCAAAATCATGGGTATCAACCTTTATTCCATAGAACAGGGCGGTGGCCAGGGCCACTGAAGGTTTCAAACCGGCGGCTCGCAGGTATTCGACGGCCATGGAGGAAGTTGCACCATATTCCGGACGGATATCGACAAATTCCACGTCCCCGATATGACCGACCGGATGGTGATCGATTACCGCGTGAAGTTTGAGTTTTTCGAAACAGGGCAGATGGTCCGGCTGAGAATCAACCATCACCTTTTTACTGTAATTTTCAATCTTGACATCTTTCAGACGTTCGAGGGGAATCTTCAGTCTCTCGACCATCGCCATATTGTTAAGACGCCTGATTTCATTGGGATGGGCAATTGTTACAGTCTTAACCTTGTAGCGCAGCAGCCTTTTGACCGCCAAGGCCGCTGCCAAAGCATCGGGATCGGCATTAATAATGATAAGAACGTCATCTTCTTTGACGAAGAGGTTCCAAAAGGCCTGTAGGCGATCGGAGGCGGTACTCTTAACGGGTTGTTTACAGGGCGGAGGATCTTTTTTCTTTCGTTTGTGCGCCATAGGGTAACAGTGGTATCGGGTTGAAAACGTGAACAGCTCGGACTCGTCCGCAGGATGAATGCCCCTGCAACGGCTTTCCGCACCTGACTCCCGCTGCAATCGATCTCCCCGACCGGCAGCCTTTCCCCCGGTAAGACGAGGGTCGTTTGCACCCCTGAAAACCAGCCACCTCCTGTTGAATTAGGTCCGGTTCAATTTCTAAAAATGAGAACGAACAGAGCAGTTCAGCATCACCAAATGTCTAATAATCCCAAGACGTCCAAGCCATAAAAGGCTGGCGACAAGAAACGACTATACCACAGAGAATACGGCCATTGCAAGGCCTTGAAAAAATTGCCTTGTTATCGATATGCCAATATTGACGCCGGCTGGCTATAATGTTACCTACAGTGGAATGAATAACCTTATGCCCATTTTCTCAATTATCTATTGTTTCACCTGTAGAGGTTTTGCGTGAATCTGCTCAACCGTTATCTGCTCAGCCTGTTTATCAAATATTTCTTAACCGTCAACTGCGGGTTTGTCGCCATCTATCTTCTTGTCGATTTCTTCGAGAAATACGATGAGTTCGTGAACGCCGGCAAACCCTTCAGTATGGTCTTGGAGTTTTTTCTCCTCACTATTCCCTTTATTGTCGACCAACTGGGTCCGGTGTTTATTCTTCTTGCCGGTGTCATCAGTATGGGCGTCCTCAGTCATTCCAACGAACTCACAGCCCTTAAGGCCGGTGGCATCCCTCTACGCCTTATCGTCCGTCCGATTGTTGCCGCTTCGGTAGTATTTACCCTGCTCTTTCTCGCCGCTGCCCAGTGGCTCTTACCAATCACTATCAGTAAAACCAATACTATTTGGTACGAACAGCTGAAAGGCAAGATCCCCTTGGGGATACTCCGTAACAATCGCTATTATTATAGAGGAACGAACGGTTTCTATTCCTTTAGCTGGCCCAATCCCAAGGTGCGTGTCTTTAAAGATTTTTCCTATTCTCGCTGGAGTGAAAACTATAACATCGAATCCCTCATAACCGCGGGCAAAGCCGACTGGAATGGTCAGAACAACCACTGGATCTTGGAAAACGGCCAGGTCCAACAACGCCAGGAGAACGGCCACTACAGTATCACCAATTTCACCGTAAACGAACTGCCATTGCCAGAAAAACCAGAAGACTTTTTAATACCGGAAAACAAAGAGGCGGAACAATCCTTGTCGGGACTGTATCATGAGATAGAACGATCGGAGGTGGAACACGAGATTCTGGTCGCCTGGACGGCTTTTCTCGGACGTGTTTCCTATATCCTCCTCGGCATCCCCCTGCTCCTGCTCGGCCTGCCTATCCTGCTGTACTCCTACCGCAAATGGGGGCGCGATCTGTCGGTGGCCATTCCTGCCAGCTGCGGCTTGGCCTTTGTCGCCTGGGGTATTTGGGGAGCATTGCAATCTCTGGCCGCTGCCGGTTATGTCTCGCCCTTCGCCGCTGCTGCCTGCATCCATATCATATTTTCCACCGTCGGCGTCATCCTTCTGATGCAAAATGATCGATAATAGAAAAAAGGCCGTCCGAGATAATCTCCCCGGACGGCCTTGAAAATTCCCTTGCTTGTCTTGTTCTTAACTTACTTTGCCTGGGCGATGGAAAGCATCTCCACGTCAAAGACAAGAACTGAATTCGGCTCGATCATCGGAGCCGCCCCATTCTCGCCGTAGGCCAACTCGGTTGGAATAACCAGGTGCAGTTTTGCGCCGGCATTCATCAGCTGCAAGGCCTCACTCCAGCCCTTTATCACCTGATCTACCTGAAACTCGGCAGGCTCACCATGTTTTACGGTACTGTCAAACTCGGTGCCGTCTATCAACTTGCCGACATATTCAACCTTCACCGTGTCGGTCGGAGCAGCATTCTTTCCCTCACCCTTCTTGACAACCTCATACTGCAAGCCGCTGGCAGCGACTGTGACACCTTTCTTTTTCTTATTTTCGGCAAGATATGCTTCTCCGGCGGTCTTGTTTTTAGCCTTCATTTCATCGAGTTTAGCCATTTGCTTAGTCTGCATCTTGGCGGCGAACTCCTTCTTAACCGCCAGCATTTCGTCTGCAGCCAAGGTCGGCTGCGACCCCTTAAAGGCATCTTCAATGCCGATGAGGAGAAATTCCTTTTGAATGTCGCCACCGGCACCTTTAAAATAATTCCCCACCTCGAATCCCATGCTGTAGCTGAGCTTGTCTTCAAAGCTTGCCGGGGGTGCCGATTGAGAAAGACAGGGAACCATGAGACAGATTCCCAACATTGCCGATATGAAACTCTTTTTCATCAGTACTTCCTCCCTAGAAGTTAATGGACATACAACATTTTACGACAGACAAGTCGCATTGAGAATTGACATTGATACAAGAATACCGACATACAACACGCGCTAGAACACGATTACCAAGGTAATGCCTTGATTCCCCTGATTGAGATTCCTATCCTTGACCAGCTGAGAATATCGTTGTAAAAGTGCTCTCACCCGCCCCGATCTTTTGTTAAAATCCTCGCCGGCGATATAATCGCTGATTATCTTTTTACTCTTCATAAAGAGAAGAGCCTGTCTACACTCCGACCGTATCACCCCGCCCTTGCCACTTGAACCGTAACCATGAATGAATGTGATAACATTGATTTTATTTCTTATGGCGTCGTCAATGACTTCGCGGCAGCGATTCATGGCTACCTCCACCACCGGCCGTCCGGCCTCCAGATTGACCGTCTTGTGGACAAATACTTTGTGTTTCCGGTCAGCCGGTTCGTCACCTACGGCACCACAATAGGGACAAGTCGAGTTGCCTGCAGGACTCTCATTGCCGCAATTTTGGCAGGTCATGGCTCACCTCATTTCCTGGCTATAATCTCCGGACGGCAATAACAGCCGGCAACTGCCGCAAGTGCTGCATCAGCGTATGGAGATGTTCGAGGTGCCCCACCTCAAGAGAAATGGTCATCTCTGCCCGATCGGTTGCCGTGGTATGGGCGGAGATATCAACGATATTAGCATTATCGGAACTGATGGTACCGCTGATTTCCGCAAAAATGCCCCTCTGGTTTTCGGCACTGATATGAATCCCGACCTTGTAGGTCTTTTCAACTATGCCACTCCAGGAAACGTCGATCCACCTTTTCGGATCGGAACTGAGCAGGTTGATGCAATCGGCTTTGTGAATGGAAACGCCGCGGCCCATGGTTATAAAGCCGACGATCGGATCCCCCGGCAAGGGTTGGCAGCATTGGCTGATCTTAACCAGCATGCCATCGATTCCGTCAATCTTGATACCCGATTTTCCCTGTTCCGCCTCACTGCCCTGCTGGCTGACCATGAGGTTTGCCAGCTCTTCCGGCGGCAGGTCGTTTACTTGCGATTCCTGTTCTTTGCGCAGCTCGACCGGTTGCAGCCCCTTAATAAGGTTGTGCACGGTGATTGCCCCGCTGCCGACCTTGGCGAGCAAATCGTCAAGGGAGTTGCAGCGCAGCTGTTTGAGAATCAAGCGGATATGCCCGCTTTTTATGATCTTTTTCAGAGAGGTGTCATATTTGCGAATCTCTCTTTCACAGATCTCCCTGCCAAGCTTAAGGGCCTTCTCCTTTTCTTCGCGCCGCAACCAGGAACGTATTCTGGTTCGTGCCCGACTGGTTTTAACGAGATCCAGCCAGCCCCGTCGGGGGATCTGGGTGGGAGAAGTGATGATTTCAACGATATCGCCCGTCTGGATCTGGTATTTAAGGGGCACCTGACGCCCATTGACTTTCGCGCCGACGCAGCGATCGCCGACCTCGGTGTGGATGGAGTAGGCAAAATCAAGCGGGCAGCTGCCGAGGGGAAACTCTTTAACCTCCCCGGTCGGCGTGAGGGCATAGACCTCCGGATCATACAGCTCACCGATGACACTATCGAGAAACTCGCGGGGGTCTTCAACCTCCTGCAGAGAAGCAACGAGTTTTTTCAACTCACGGAAGAGTTTGACATCGTTTTTGTTGATCTTCTGCCCTTCTTTGTAGGCCCAGTGCGCAGCAACCCCTTCTTGGGCAACACGGTCCATCTCTTCGGTACGAATCTGGATCTCGATAAAGTGCTCCCGGGGACCGACCACCGTTGTATGCATCGATTGGTAGTTATTGGCCTTGGGAACGGAAATAAAATCTTTTATCCGTCCGGGAACCGGCGACCAGTCGGCATGAATGGTTCCGAGCGCCTCATAACACTCGTTGACGGTACTGACAATTATCCGAAAGGCCACCTTATCGTAGACCCGTTCCAGGGGAATATTTTGCGCTACCAGTTTTTTATAGATGGAATAGAGATGCTTGGGCCGGCCGATGATGCGCAACGGCTTGATGCCGCTCTGCTCCAGTTTTTCGTAGAGAATCTTGATGACTTCGTCGACATATTCCTGTCGTTCATCGAGGGAACTTTCAAGCTTATGCGACAGTTCATAATGTTCTTCCGGGTGCAGGAATTTGAAGGCATGATCTTCCAGCTCCCTTTTCAGCCAGTCAATACCGAGACGACTCGCCAGAGGGGCATAAACATCCATTGTTTCCCTGGCGATATCCAACTGCTGTTCCCTGTCGACCATGTCAAGGAGGAACATATCCAGCAATCGATTAACAAGTTTTACCAGTAAGACCCGGATATCGGCGGCCATGGCCAGGAGCATCTTCCGGAGATTTTCCGCCTGGCTCGTCAGTTTGCTATTATACTGGACTTGGGTAATACGCGTTGAACCCTCGACTATTGTCGCGACATCCTTGCCGAATTTTGCCGCAAGCTCGTCAATACTCACGCCCTCTGCTTTGTCGCTGTCTCCCTCTTGCAAGACCCCGTGCAGCAGGCCGGCAAGAATAGTGTCGAGATCAAGATGCATGGAGGCAAGCGTTGACGCCACCTCCAGGAGATGAATAACGTACAGCTCGCCGGAAAAATGGCGACGTCCCTTATGCACCCGGATGACAATTTCCCAAGCATCGTCAATCCGGGAAAGGTCCACGCCATGCAGATATGTGGCCGCCAGGATCTTCAGTCCGTGCGGATTTATTGTCGTTTCGTTGGCCATCGATACCCTGTAAGACTATTTGCCGAGTTCAGCCATAATTTTCGCTGAGAGGTATTGCACCACCTCTTCCGGAGTCATCTCTTCGGTGACTCCGTCCCGGCGCCGCCGCACTTCCACCTTACCGCTTTTCGCGTAACTGTTGCCGACCGTCAGCCTGTAGGGAATACCGAGCAAATCTGCGTCCTTGAACTTTAGACCCGGCCGCTCGTCACGATCATCGATAAGAACTTCGAGACCTGCTGCCTGCAGAGCTCGGTAGAGTTTTTCGGCGACCGCGGTCAGCTGTTCGTCCTTGCCTCCGAGATTCAGGATAATAACCGTATACGGAGCCAAAGGTACCGGGAAAATGATGCCGTTTTCGTCATGATTCTGCTCAATGGCGGCGGCGACAACCCGGCTGACACCTATCCCGTAACAGCCCATGACGAAATGTTTTTCCTGACCGTCGCTGTCCTGGAAGGTAGCGTTCATCGACTGGGAATAACCGGTACCGAGCTTGAACACATGCCCGACCTCTATGCCTTCCGTCAAAGCCAGGGTACCGCCGCATTCCGGACAAGGATCGGCGGTGGTAATCTGTCGCAGATCGGCAATCGCCTCAGCCTGGAAATCACGGTCGAGGTTGACGTTTTTTAGATGATAGTTCTTTTCGTTGCCGCCGACGTAGAAGTTTTGCATCGCTGCAACTTCCTGGTCGGCGACTACCCGTATTGCAATCCCCACCGGCCCCAGATAGCCGGTCGGCACGCCGGTGGCATTAAAGACCTCCAGGTCGTCCGCCAGTTCTACATCGGCGACTCCCAGAAGATTCTTCAACTTCACCTCTTCCACCTCTCGGTCGCCCCGCACCAGCACCGCCACCGGTTTCCCATCGGCCTTAAATACCAGAGTCTTCACCAGCTTCTCCGGGCCAATACCGAGAAATTCGCAGACCGCATCGACCTTGCGTTTGCCGGGGGTCTCCACTCGTTGCAACTCGGCAAGCGGCTCCGTGGGCGCACCGGTGCGGAGCTTCACCGCAGCTTTTTCCATGTTGGCGGCATATTCACAATTGCTACAAACGACAATGGTATCCTCCCCGGTTTTGGCAAGGACCATGAATTCATGGGAAAAACTGCCGCCAATCGCCCCGGAATCGGCCTGCACGGCGCGAAAATCAAGGCCGCAGCGGGTAAAGATGCGCTTATAGGCATCATACATTTTCCGGTAGGAAACCTCGGATGCCGCATCGCTCACATCGAAGGAATAGGCATCCTTCATAATGAACTCCCGACCGCGCATGAGGCCAAACCTGGGTCGGATTTCGTCGCGGAATTTCGTCTGAATCTGGTAGAGATTGATTGGCAGATCGCGGTAGGAATGGAGTTCTTTCCTGGCTATATCGGTAATGACCTCCTCGTGGGTCGGTCCCAGGCAGGATTCCCGCTCATGCCGGTCGGTAAAGCGCAATAGCTCCGGTCCATATTTTTTATAGCGCCCGGTTTCGACCCAGAGATCTGCGGGTTGAACCATGGGCATCAGCAGCTCCTGGGCGCCGGCCCGGTTCATCTCCTCGCGGACAATATTTTCAACCTTACGGATTGCCGCAAGGCCCATGGGCAGATAGGAATAAATGCCGGCGGTGAGTTTTCGAATAAACCCAGCCCGCAACAACAGGACATGACTGACAACTTCGGCATCGGCCGGAACCTCTTTGAGAGTCGGCAACAGCAACTGAGAATAACGCATATCGTTCTTTCCGTATGATTTTGTAATGGCCAGGAAACAACCTAACCTTTAGCAGATTTTCGTTCTTTTCGTCCCTCTTCTTCCATCTTTTGCAATTCACTTATAAAGACTTCAAGCAACTCCTCTTCCCCGACCTTTTTCCAAATTTCCCCTTTCTTGAAAATGATCCCCACGCCATTGCCGCCGGCGACGCCGATATCGGCCTGTTTGGCCTCTCCCGGGCCGTTGACGACACAGCCCATTACGGCCACTTTTAAAGGAGTCTCCATGGCTTGAATGTACCTTTCCACCGCCTCGGCAAGACTAAAGAGATCAATGCGAGTACGACCGCAAGTCGGGCAAGAGATGAGTTCCGGCCCCCGCTCGCGAATCTTGAGCGATCGCAACAGTTCAAACCCGACCCGAACTTCCTCGACCGGATCTCTGGTAAGAGAAATGCGTAAGGTGTCGCCTATCCCCTGACTGAGTAAAATTCCCAGGGCAACACTCGACTTGACCGTTCCGGCAATGAGGCCACCGGCCTCGGTAACCCCGAGATGCAGCGGATAATCGGTATGTTCGGCAAGCTGCTGATAGCCGCTTATGGTGGTCAGAACATCTGCCGATTTGATAGAGATCTTGATTTCTTCAAAACCGTGTTTTTCAAGAACTCGGACATTGCGCAGCGCACTTTCAATCAAGGCCCGGGTGTTTTCAGGAGTCGGATAACCATAGGTTTTCAGGAGGTCCTTTTCAATCGAACCACTGTTAACTCCCACGCGAATTGGCACGTTGTGCAGTTTGGCGGCGGCCACAACTCTGGCAATTTTATCGGCACCGCCAAGATTTCCGGGATTGATGCGAATGCCGTCGACGCCGTTTTCCATGGCGGCGATAGCCAGCCGATAGTCGAAATGAATGTCGCCGATTAAAGGAATGGAGATTTTCTCCTGAATCTTGCGGATGGCCACAGCCGCATCACCATCGAGAACGGCAACACGAACAAGATCGCAGCCGGCAGCCTCCAGCCGCTCTATCTGGGCAACGGTTTGCTCGACATCCCGGGTATCGGTATTGGTCATCGATTGGACGGAAACCAGACTTTCTCCGCCAATGGCAACTGCACCTACTTGGATTTGCCGGGTTTTTTTCCTGACAATCATCTCTTCACTGCCCATTCAATGCTTTTTCAGCAGATTCAATTCGGCGTCGGAACTTCTGACATACATCGGCACGCCTTCGGCCAAATCGAGAACAAGTCCCTTTTCGAGCAATTCCGCGGCAAGCATGCCGAGGGAAGCGGCTGAAGGTTCGTGCAAGGCCGCCGGAGCCATCAGCCCTTTTTCCCGGAGTATCGAACGCAACTCATCCGCATAAACCCGAGCACCATCACCGACCAGAAGGACCGGTTCGTTTATAACAGCGGCAAGTTGAGCCGGAGCAAGTACTACCGGTTCACTGACTCTTTCGCTCAAGCCCTCATTGTTACATCGATAAAAGGCGGCATACACTTCCTTCTTCCGGGCATCAAGAAGGCTGCAGATAAGCCGAGTTGTTACACATTTTGCGGCCAAGGAATCGAGAGTGGAGACCCCGAGCAACACCTTGCCTGCCGCTGCGGCAAGGCCTTTGGCGGTTGCCATGCCGATTCGCAGACCGGTAAAACTACCTGGCCCGAGGCTGACTCCGATGCCACTTATTTCCGGCCACCCTACCCCCGACTCCTGCATGATCCAGTCGATAGCCGAGAGTAACCGCCGTGAATGGGTCACCTTACCACCGGTAAGACCGAGCGTCGCCAGCACCTCACCGTTTCTTCGGGTACCGGCGGTAAGGGCCACGCAACTGCACGATGTTGAGGTATCCAAGGACAAAATGAGCGGCTTTTCCTGGTCCATCACCGAAACAGCCTGATGATATCATTATAGAAGACAAATATCATGAGCGTTCCGAGAAGTCCAATGCCTACTTGCTGGGCAATAATTTGTGCCCGCATGTTCAAAGGCTTACGCCGCAAGCCTTCAATAGTCAGAAACGCCAGATGACCGCCGTCGAGAACCGGGATGGGTAAAAGATTGAGCAATCCCAGGTTGACACTTAATAGCCCTATAAAATAAATAAGGTTCACCCACCCGGCCCGCATTTGTTCTCCGGCAATTTGGGCGATGAGGATTGGTCCGCCGAGTTCCGAGGCAGGCACAACCTGCTGAATAATCTTCATAAAACCGACAGCGGTCAAGGAAATATACATCCAGGTCTGGAGGCAGGCGTTTTCAAGCGATGTATATAAAGAACTCTCCTGCCAGGTCATTTCATCGGCCTTTTTAATGCCGATCATAAAGCGTTTCTCGACGACTTCGCCGAACACATTTTTCACCGCATCTATCGCCGGAGTGACCGTAAGTTGAAGCTTCTCGTTGCCACGCTGGACAATAATGACCAGCGGTTTTCCATCACTGCTTTTGACTCCCGCAAGAACATCGTCCCAGCCAAGCGTCTCCTGTTCATTGATTCTTAGAATCACATCATTTGCCAAGAGACCTGCCTGGGCCGCCGGAGAGTTGACATTGACCTTGCCGACACGGGTGGTATCGACGGAGGTCGGAACCCCAAGAAAGGCAAAAACCATGAAAAAGAGGAGAACCGAGAAGAGAAGGTTGAAAACCGGCCCGGCAAGAACGATTAAAAATCTTTGCCATACCGGCTTATGGGAAAAAGATACCTGTTTCTCCGCCTCTGTGACCACCTGTTCATCGGGATTTTCGCCAAACATCTTAACAAAGCCACCCAGAGGAAAGGCCGAGATAACATATTCGGTCTCCCCGACTGTCTTGCCAAGTATCTTCGGGCCAAAGCCCAAGGAAAATTTCAGAACCCGCACGCCAAAAAGCTTGGCAAAAATGAAATGACCGAATTCGTGGACAAAAATGAGCAAACCGAGGACGAGGATAAATGACATTAAGGTATTCATGGCAGGAAACAACGGCAGGGAGAAGGGGTCTCCGGGCGAATTAAGTTTGATCTTACGAGAGTTTCTCGTGAACGAGCCGACGCGCCACCCTTCTGGCTTCGCCATCGGCCTGCAGTATATCGGCAAGGCTGGTATCTTTGCCTTCAGCTACAATATCCATTGTCCTGGCAACTGTCTCGGCAATTTGCGGGAAATCTATCTGAGTGCAAAGAAATGCTTCAACCGCAACTTCATTGGCGGCATTGAGGATTGCCGGATGGACACCACCCTTGCGGATGGCTGTAAAAGCAAGCTGCAAGGCCGGAAAACTGTCGTTGTCGGGTTCCAGGAACTGGAGGCTGGCACAGCGGGACAGATTCAGGGATTGCAGCTGCAGTGGAAGCCGCTCCGGATAGGAGAGTGCATAGGCAATGGGAATACGCATGTCAGGGATGCCCAACTGAGCGAGAACCGAGCCATCCTGATACTCCACCAGGGAATGGACAATGGATTGGGGATGCACAACCACCTCGATAGCCTCGACATCGACATCGAAAAGCCATTTTGCTTCAATGACCTCGAGCCCTTTGTTCATGAGGGTCGCGGAGTCTATGGAGATCTTTCTACCCATGCTCCAGTTGGGATGTTTGAGAGCCTGTTCCCGCGTGACCCTTTGCAGCTGTTCCCGGCTCATGCCGAGAAAAGGTCCTCCGGAGGCTGTCAGGATGATTTTCTTGACGTCTTTTTTTTGGCCCGCTTCAAGTGCCTGGAAAATGGCCGAATGTTCCGAGTCTATGGGCAGGAGCCGGACACCCTTTTCCATCACCGCCGCCATGACTATCTTCCCTGCCATGACCAGGGTTTCCTTATTCGCCAGACCAATGTCTTTACCCGCAGCGATTGCCGCAAGTGTCGGCAGCAAACCGGCCGCCCCGACCATTGCCGAAACGGTTATCCGGGCCCTTGGAAAAGCCGCGACCAGGGTGTTGCCTTCCTCACCAAAGACAATCTTTGTCCGGCTTTCCTTTGCTATCAGGCCAGCCAAATCCCTTGCCTTTTGTTCGTCACATACGGAAACCAGTTCCGGCTGAAACTCCTTGATTTGCTCTGCCAGTCTTTGCACATTGGCACCGGCTGCCATGGCAACAACCTTGTAACGTTCGGGAAACTGCCGAACAACGGCCAGGACATTGGCACCGATTGAACCGGTAGAACCGAGCAGGGATATATATTTCATTTTGCCCCCGCGAGGACCAGAAGATAATACAGTACAGGGCCAACGAAGAGGAGCGAATCGATGCGATCCAAGATACCGCCATGACCGGCCAAACATCTGCCGGAATCTTTGGTTCCGGTGCCGCGCTTGATAATCGATTCGGTAAGATCACCGACCATACCAATGAGAGATAAGAGCACAGAGGAACCAACAAGAAAGAGCCAGTTGATGGCGGGCAGGAAAAGGACAGCGAAACCGACACCTGCGGCAAGGCCAAAAATCACACCGCCCACAGCTCCCTCTACGGTTTTATTGGGGCTTATGTTGGGACAGAGCTTTCTCCTACCGATAGCCTTGCCGACAAGATAGGCACCGGTATCGGAGCCTGAGGTTATAGCCGTTCCGACGATCAGCCAAGCGCTCCCCTCCGGCAGAAAACGCAGGAGCACCAGATGAGTACCCAGCAATCCTATGTAAAAAATGCCGAAAATTAAGCGACAGAAGAAATTGAATTTATCCTCAATATCCTTGTAGCGAAAAAGAAAATAACCGATGACCACAAGAAACGAAACAAGGAGGGCCGGAGGAAGGGTCGTAAGTCTCGGGGAGAGGCAGGTGATTGCGGTCGGTGCAGCGATGCAAATGTTGAGAAACCACCGTTCAAAAAAGCCGGTGTTTCTTCTGTCCACCATCCGCAGGTACTCGTCGGCTGCGAGCAAAACGATCAGAACCGCTATGAGGCAAAACAGCAACGGTGATCCCTTCATTAGCAGCAGAAGCCAAAGACCAGCGATGAGGAGCCCGGGAACTACGCGTTTTTTCATGTTCTATTCTGTATGCAATTGATCTCCGGTGCGACCGAAACGTCTCTCTCGCACCTGATAATCGGTCAGTGCCTGTAAGAATACTTCTTTGCGGAAGTCAGGCCACATGACGTCGGTAAAATAGATCTCGGCATATGACACCTGCCAGAGGAGAAAATTGGACAGCCGTGATTCCCCTCCGGTTCTGATGAGGAGATCGGGATCAGGCATCCCGGCGGTATCGAGATTTTCGGCAATAGTTACATCGGATATCGAGGCAGGATTCAGAGTTCCCTCAAGACAAAGACGACTGATCTTTTGTGCGGCTCGCACCAGTTCATCACGGCCACCATAACTGAGAGCCAGATTAAGGGTGAGCTTTGTGTTGCTGGAGGTTTCAGAAATCGCCCTTGCAAGGGAGACACGCACTGCCTCGGGCAATCGCTCCCGGTCACCGATAGAGACCAGCCTGATATCGTTTTTTTGCATACGTGGCAATTCAGCCTCAAGATAGTGCTTGAGGATAGACATCAGCCCGACAACTTCCTGGCTTGGTCTTTGCCAATTCTCAGAGGAAAAAGCATACAGTGTGAGATACTTGATACCGATTTCCCGGCAGGTCTCAACAATGTCACTCACTGAATCGGCGCCCACCTTGTGTCCATAAAGTCTGGGTTTTTTTCTCTTCTTAGCCCACCTGCCATTGCCGTCCATAATAATGGCAACATGGCGAGGAAGACGCTCTAAATCAATGGTGGTGCCAGACATAGTTGATCCGTAATAGCAGTTACAAAAAGAATTTCTAAGATACTAAACTTCCATCACTTCTTTTTCTTTTGCGGTCGTTGCATCATCAATTTTCTTAATATAAGCGTCGGTTTCAGTTTGTGCCTCCTCCTGAAATTTAAACAAATCGTCTTCGGAAATCTCTTTATCTTTTTTCTGTTTTTTCAGGATGTCGATAGCCTCGCGACGAAGGTTGCGAACCGCTACCCGAAATTCTTCAGCAACCTTTTTTACGGCTTTTACCAACTCTTTGCGACGTTCCTGGGTTAATTGAGGGATATTTAAACGAACCAGTTTGCCGTCACCGATCGGATTAAGACCAATATCCGACTTGAGAATCGCCTTTTCTATGGCCGGCAACAATTGAGGATCCCAGGGCTGAATGACAATGAGTCGACTTTCGGGAATGGTAAGACTCCCCACCTGACTGAGAGACATGGAACTGCCGTAGGCATCGACATGTATCCCATCAAGAATGGCCAGAGAAGCCCTGCCGGTGCGCACTTTTGATAATTCTTTTTTAAAGGAATCAAGACTTTTATCCATCTTGTCGGCCATATCAAAAATAACATCACTCATGGTAGCATCCTTTGTTCAGAATAATTACTCAATCACGCTTTCAGGCGGTAATCAGCGTACCGACCTTCTCACCAAAGGCGGCACGCTTGATATTTCCGGGGACAACCATATTTAATACCATAATGGGCAAGTTATCTTCCTTGGCCAAGGCGATCCCTGCAGCATCCATCACCCTCAGTCCCCTCTGTAAGACCTCGTCGTAGGTGAGGTGATCAAATTTCACTGCGCTTTTATCGAGAAACGGATCACGGTCGTACACCCCATCCACCTTTGTCGCCTTGATTACGATTTCAGCATCGATTTCCAAAGCTCGAAGGACACCTGCGGAATCAGTAGTAAAGTAGGGGTTTCCTGTTCCGGCAGCAAAAATTACCACCCGACCTTTCTCTAGGTGCCTGGTCGCTCTTCTGCGAATGTAGGGTTCGGAAACCGACTGCATGGGGATAGCGGACATAACCCTGGTAATTACCCCGATACGCTCCAAAGCATCCTGCATGGCCAAGCTGTTCATAACCGTAGCAAGCATCCCCATATTATCGGCAGTCGTGCGATCCATGCCCTTACTCGCCCCGGCGACTCCGCGAAAGATATTGCCGGCGCCAATGACCAGCCCCAGCTGAACTCCTGCCGTAATCACTTCCTTTACCTCAGCTGCAACAAACTCGAGAACTCTGGTATTAATACCGTAAGAATCCTCACCCATGAGAGCTTCACCACTGAGTTTTAGCAGCATTCTGTGGTACTTTAACTTTTCAGTCATTGTCACATCCTCAGCAGAAGATTGAACGGGAAACGGCGTGCTATCACTTACGACCGGTCATGAACGGACGACAAGAAAATCGATGCTATTCCACCCCGACCTGGAAACGGGCAAATTTCTTTATCGAGATGTTTTCTCCCATCTTTCCGATGAGTTCATTAAGCAGATCCTGAATGGAGAGATCAGGGTTTTTAACAAACTTTTGTTCAAGAAGTGCAACTTCAGCAAGAAACTTCTCGATCTTGCCGATTACCATCTTTTCGATAATAGCTTCAGGCTTACCGCTCTCCAAAGCCTGTTGGACAAAGATGTCTTTTTCCCTGGCCACTACTGCTGCCGGCACTTCATCCCTGTTGATAGAGATAGGGTTGGCGGCGGCAATGTGCATGGCGATGTCTTTAGCAAATTCACGAAAGTCATCGTTTTTGGCAACAAAATCGGTCTCACATCCAAGCTCCACCATAACACCAAGCTTTCCGCCGGCATGGATATAGGTAGCGATGACACCTTCGCTGGTAGCACGATTTGCGCGTTTAGCGGCAACGGCCAGACCTTTTTGTCGCAGGAGATCTATGGCTTTTTCCATATCTCCATTGGTGTTTTCGAGGGCCTTCTTGCAGTCCATCATGCCTGCTTGAGTTTTGTCCCTCAGATCCTTTACCATCTTCGTTGTAATGGTCATGGTAAATCTCCTTTTATATTAAATAATTCCGATTAATTCTTACTCAGCAACAGAAAGATATTGCCCATTGCAAAAATAAAATTTCTTTAGATACGAAAAAGGGGCGGTCGCACGACAGCCCCTTACAAATAACAAAATCTATTTTTTACTGAGAAAACCGCATAGTGGGAGAATTACGCTTCAGAATCCACCGCTGCATTTTCCATCTCATGACCTGCATCGCCCATGGCTGCGGCAACAGCCTCTTCGGATGCTTCATCCCCATCGCGCATTGCTTGTCCGGCAAGGACCGCTTCGGCAATGTGATGACTGATAAGACGAATTGATCTAATTGCATCATCATTGCCTGGAATAATAAAGTCGATGCCCTCGGGATCGCAGTTTGTATCGGTAATGGCAACTACCGGCACACCAAGTTTAACAGCCTCACTCACTGCAATATCTTCTTTGCGTGGGTCTACCACAAAGAGTACCGAAGGAAGATTTCGCATGTCCTTGATACCACCCACGTTTCTCTCCAGTTTTATCCGCTCTTTCTCCATAATAAGAATTTCTTTTTTGGGAAAACGGTTTATCGATCCATCGGCCTGCATGGATTCAATGGATTTAAGTCTATCAATGCTATTCTTAATAGTCTGAAAATTGGTGAGCATGCCACCTAGCCAGCGATGGTCGACATAATACATGCCGCAACGCTTTGCCTCTTCTTTTATGATCTCTTGTGCCTGACGCTTGGTACCGACAAAGAGGAGTGTTCCACCCCGCTTGATTTCCTCAGTGATGAACTCACAGGCCTTATCAAAAAGTCTCTTGGTAAGATCAAGATTAATAATGTAAATCCCATTCCTTGGCCCGTAAATATAGGATTTCATCTTGGGATTCCAGCGTCTGGTCTGATGTCCGAAATGGACACCGGCTTGAAGCATGTCGCGTACTGATACATTTGTCATAGGTTTCTCCGTTCCTGGTTATTCCGCCATCTTCAGTAATCGTCACACATCAATGATGATGTTGCACGACACCAGTTTTTACGCGAAGATGTGTGTGTGGCTGTAAGGCCTCTCCTGCTGTCTAACATACAAAATGGACAACATTTTTATTTACCATGAATTGCAAAGTTATGCAACTTATGGTTACTTTTTATTGGTGGATTTTCTCATTTTTTGATTATTGAGGTCGATTTATTAAAAAAAAGTTTGAGCCATTCAAATCCAAATTTTAGCAACTCTCCGTCATCCAGAGCTATTCGGCGCCGAACTTCTTTTGCCAACTGAAACTGACTAAGAAGTTTATGTTGATCAATAACTCTTCTGAATCCGTCAATATTGTAACATACAAGAAAGGCCAATTGCTGCTTTTCTCCAGCAACTCCTTCACCTTTCCAAGGATTACCGGCAAAAATTGTATCAATTTCAGCCCAGAGGTCATTCATCGTGTTATGTTCGAAAAGTTGCTGGTTGCGCAACCAATTTTTTACGTTATAAATCGTTTTTTCAGCATGCCCGAAGCAATACGAATGATTTGTCATGAAATAAAATTCATCAGGCGCGCCCTTATTCCGCGAACGATCAATTGCTCTTTCAAGGGGATATGTTCTACAGGCGGTTGGCCGATCGGAATAAACGCTGCAACCATGCGGGGCAAGAAAAGGACAAGCTTTGGATTCTTCGTCGAGTCGGAGCTTAACTGTCGGAAAGTAAATATTGTCGCCTTTTTCAAGGGTTGTGTGTCGGCGAAGGAACTCCTCGGAATTGAGCCCTAATGAGCTTTTTAGCCTTATGATATCGTATGGATAGAGAATCATGTCGACATTGCGACAACACAAGGTATAGCATTGCACTCCAGGGTGACAGCCAAAATTAAAAACAGAATCACCAAGGGGCACCATGCCTTTTGGGAACTGTTTGGTTTCCGTCATGCAATTGGTCTCCAGCGACAAAAAATCAACTTTACAAAAAAAAAGCTGGCAGAAACATACGTTCCTGCCAGCCATATACTAATTTCACTTTTTACTCAACTTTCGGCTTTAGGAGTTTCAATTACTTCCTCATAACCGACTAGCTCAAAAATTGCCATTCCGGCGGCATCACCTTTTCTAATACCAGTCTGAAGTATTCGAGTATAGCCACCATTGCGGCTGGCAAATTTTTCTTTAATAACAGTGAACAGTTTCTCAACAACTGCCTTACTCCGCACGTATCCGAGAGCTTGTCTTCTCGCGTGCATATCACCTCGTTTTGCCAAGGTGATCAGTTTCTCTGCTATTGGCCGTACTTCTTTGGCTTTCTCTGTGGTAGTGATTATCCGCTCGTGTTCGAACAAGGATGTGACCATGTTTCTAAACATCGCAAGTCTATGGGAACTGGTCCGTCCTAATCTTTTACCGGCTTTTCTATGTCTCATCTCAAATCCTCAGCTTCTGCGCAATATCAGAATTGGTAATAATCTTGTTAATCTCGATTACTCTGTGGCGTCTCATGCCTTATTTTCTTCCTTATCACCACGTTGATTGGGAGGAATCCAGCTTTCGAATTTCATACCCAGGGTGAGGTCCATTTCAGAGAGCAACGCTTTTATTTCATTTAACGATTTACGACCAAAATTTTTGGTCTTCAACATTTCCTGATCAGTTTTCTGTGCCAAGTCACCAATAAAGTTGATATCTGCATTCTTAAGACAATTTGCAGAGCGTACAGACAACTCAAGATCTTCCACCGGCTTATCCAAGAAAGGATTGAGAGGCTCAGTGTCTCTCCCCGACTCAGCAGGAACTTCAGGTTCTGCATCTTCCTCATCAAAGTTGATGAAAATAGTCATCTGTTCTTTGAGTATTTTGGCTCCGTATGCCAAAGCATTTTCGGGTCTTAGGCTGCCATCCGTCTCAATCTCTATGGTTAACTTATCGTAATCAGTCTGTTGTCCTACGCGAGCCTGGGAAACTACGTACTGGAGTTTTTTTATAGGGGTGAAAATCGCATCTATTGGAATTTGTCCAATAGATAGATTATCCTTATTCATTTTTTCGGCAGGCTGATAACCTTTACCCCACTCAACAGTCATCTCGGCCCGAAAATTGATTGGCCCGGTAAGAGTACAAATTACCTGCTCCTTGTTCATTACCTCAACGTAGCCAGATGCACTGATGTCGCCGGCATAAACAATCCCGGGGCCAGTCTTTTCTATAACAACCTTTTGCGAATCGGCGGAATAGAGTTTCAGTCGAACCATTTTGAGATTTAAAATAATCTCACTCACATCTTCCAAGATGTCTTTCATCGATGTGAACTCATGAAGAGCCCCTTCGATTTTTACAGAGGTAATAGCAGCGCCCTGGATGGAAGAGAGAAGGATACGTCGCAATGAATTACCAATTGTTGTTGCAAATCCTCTTTCGAGAGGTTGGCAAATAAATTTCCCGTAGGTGTCAGTGTGTTTTTCTTTGTCCACTTCCACTTTTTCCGGTTTTATAAGCTCATTCCAATTGCGGTGAAATGGTATTTTTTCATCAGCAGCTTGAGTCATGGATTTCCTTCTCTACGTTTCTACTAACTTTGTAGTTGGTGTTCTAATCACACTATTCTACAATTTACCATATAGTCCCTGTCAGCAAGAAGCCCTATAAAAAATGCTGTCGGACCTGCATCTCTACTCATATTCTATTTGGAGTAAAGCTCAACAATCAGCCTTTCTTGTATAGGCATGGTGACTTCTTCTCTGTTCGGCAAAGCTTTTAAAGTTGCCTTGAAGTTATCTTTATCCAATTCAAGCCAACTCGGTACACCTCGCCTAATTACTGCCTCAAAATTTTCAATAATCAAAGCATTAGCACGACTTTTTTCTTTCAGAGTAACAACATCACCAACCGAGACTAAAAACGACGGAATATTTACCTTCCGCCCATTCACCAGGATATGATTATGGCGAACAAGTTGCCGTGCCTGGTTTCTCGATGATGCAAAACCAATGCGAAAAACAGCATTGTCCAAACGACGTTCAAGCATTACAAGTAGATTTTCGCCTGTGACACCTCTTTGTTTTTCAGCCTTTTCAAAGAACAGTCTGAATTGTCCCTCAAGCATCCCATACATGCTTTTAACTTTTTGTTTCTCTCTTAACTGAACAGCGTAATCAGATTGCTTTTTAAATTTAGCCTGACCATGCTGTCCCGGTCCAAATGCTCTCCTTTCGAAAGAGCATTTATCAGAAAAGCAGCGATCACCTTTAAGATATAATTTTAAATTTTCTCTCCTGCATCGACGACAGGCAGCACCAATATTTCTAGCCAATTTAGGCCTCCATTCAGTTATGTTGTACTACTATCTCAAGATCAGTCGTTATACTCGACGTCGCTTTGGAGGTTTGCATCCATTGTGGGGGATCGGTGTGACATCGTAGATACGACTAACCTCTAATCCCGTGGTAATCAGGGCTCGCAAGGCTGCTTCTCGTCCCGGGCCAGGTCCTTTGACTTTGACCTCAACCTTTCTCATACCGACATCGGTAGCTTTCTTAGCCGCATCTGCCAAAGCATTCTGTGCTGCGAACGGTGTAGATTTTCTCGAACCTTTAAACCCGAGAACACCCGCACTACACCAGGAAATTACGTTCCCCTGCTTGTCGGAAATAGTGACTATTGTATTGTTAAAGGTAGAATAGATAAACACTATGCCTTCAGGAATATTCTTTTTTACCTTTCTTTTTTTAGCGACAGCCATAACTTACACCTGTTTGAAGTTCAATTATTTGCGACGGGCAGCACCTTTTCGAGGCCCCTTTCGGGTACGTGCATTGGTCTTGGTCTTTTGTCCTCGACATGGCAGCCCCATTCTATGGCGCCTGCCGCGATAACATCCGATATCCGTCAACCTCTTGATATCCATGGATACTTCTCGCCTGCGATCGCCCTCAACAACGTATTCTTCCTCAATCACTTTACGTATACGATTAACATCGTCGCCGCCAAGATCATCACTGCTCATTGTGTATGGCAGATCCACTTTATCGAGAATCTTTCGAGCCGATACCAACCCGATACCGTGTATGTAAGTTAAAGCCCGATCCATATGCTTATTTTTCGGAAGGTCAATTCCTGCTATACGTGCCAAGGTATATCTCCTTAAAAGAAGTAGGTAATAAAAAATGATAAAACCAATTTATCCCTGCCTCTGTTTATGTTTTTTAACTTTACAGGATACGCGAACGACACCGTTGCGTTTGAATATTTTACAGTCACTGCATATTTTTTTTACAGATGCGCGTACTTTCATGATCAGCGAACTCTCTATTTTTTCTTTTTGGCGGTTTTTGCCCGAAACGTAACCCTTCCCCTGTTCAAATCATAAGGAGAGAGTTCAATGGTAACCCTGTCTCCCGGTAGTATCTTGATAAAATGCATCCGCATTTTCCCAGAGATGTGGGCGAGCACCTTATGGCCGTTATCAAGCTCAACGCGAAACATCGCGTTCGGTAGCGGCTCTACAATGGTGCCTTCAACTTCAATTGCTTCTTCTTTTGCCATGGAGTATCCTGAAAAATCAAAGTTCCAGTTAAAAACGGAATAATATACTTCAACTTCTCGTAAATGAGAAGTATTTTTTTCCGTAACCGCTAGTTTTCCCGAGAGCTTAGTATAAGAGGCCCATTCTCTGTCACAGCAACCGAATGCTCAAAGTGAGCAGAAGGCTTTTTATCACTGGTGACTACAGTCCATCCATCTCTCAGTACTTTAACTTTATGTGTACCCATGTTAACCATTGGCTCAATGGCCAAAACCATACCTGGAAGCAACCGGGAAGTCCTTTCTCCTTCGTAGAAGTTCGGTATTTCCGGAGCTTCGTGCAGTGCGGTTCCAATGCCATGGCCAACGAACTGCCTCACAACAGAAAACCCATGGCCTTCGACATATTCTTGTATCGCCCTAGATATATCGCCAATTCTATTGCCAACAACAACCTTTTCAATGCCTCTGTTAAGAGATTCTTTCGTCACAGCAACTAATTTTGCTACATCTTCACTGACATTTCCAACTGGCAAGGTTACAGCAGAGTCACCAAAATAATTCTTAAAACAAACTCCAAAATCAATGGAAACGATATCGCCTTTTTTTAGTTTTTTTTTGCGAGAAGGAATTCCGTGAACAACTTCTTCATTAATCGATAGACAAAGACTCGCCGGAAAGCCTCTGTATCCTTTGAAGGCGGGCTTTGCTTTCAACCGGTAGCAAAAATCTTCGGCAATTTTATCAAGCTCCCACGTCGTTATTCCGATATCAACTGACTTTTTTAATGTCGTTAATACCTTCGCAACAATCTGGTTAGCTTCCTGCATAATGAAGATCTCATCGGCAGTTTTTATCACGATAGTACCACTACCAGGCCTGTCTGTCGTTGAACCCGGCACTTCTTTACCGACGACCTTTTATCCGGCCTTGTTTCATGAAACCTTCGTAATTGCGCATATGCAGATGCGATTCAATCTGGGCAATTGTATCGATACCGACTCCAACCACGATGAGTAACGCTGTCCCACCAAAATAAAAAGGAATGTTAAATTGAGAAACGAGTACGGTAGGCAATACACAGACGGAACTGAGGTAAATGGATCCGATAACCGTAAGTCTTGTAAGGATTTTATCGATAAATTCTGCAGTCTTTTTCCCTGGACGGATTCCAGGAATGAACCCTCCGTGTTTTTTCAGGTTTTCAGCAACATCATCAGGCTTGAAGGTTACAGCAGTATAGAAAAAACAGAAAAAAACAATCATTACAATATAGCAAATGTAATAGTAGACAGTGCCGGGAGACATTGCCGCAGATGCTCTCTGAACCCAATCTATCTGAATGAAGCTGCCTATGGTAGCAGGAAACATCATAATTGAAGAGGCAAAAATTGGTGGTATAACCCCAGAGATATTAATCTTTAGTGGCAAATGTGAACTCTGCCCTCCATACACTCTCTTGCCGACAACTCGTTTTGCATATTGTATGGGAATCCTTCTCTGCGAAGTCTCACAGAAAACAATGAACGCCACAACAACAAACATGAAAAGTATGAGAAACGGCACAAAGAAAAGGGCAATCTCTCCGGCTTTGATCAACTGAATCGAGTTGACTATCGCGGCAGGACCACGAGCAACAATACCGGCAAATATAATGAGGGAAATGCCGTTGCCGATGCCTCTCTCTGTCATCTGTTCACCAAGCCACATAATAAAGGCTGTGCCCGAGGTCAAGGTGAGCATTGTCATCAGTTTGAATTGCAATCCCGGATTCAAGACAATTGCCTCACCGCCGGGACCGGTCATGCCCTGCAACCCGGCAGCAATGAAAGTTCCTTGAATAATACTTAAGAATACAGTGCCATATCGAGTATATTGGGTGATTTTTCTTTGTCCGGATTGACCATCTTTTTTTAGTGCTTCCAGTTGCGGTATAACCACGGTCAACAATTGGATAATAATAGAAGAACTGATATAAGGCATTATGCCCAACGCGAAAATCGAGAAGTGCTCTAGAGCACCTCCCGAGAACATATTGAACATACCGAACAAGGTGCCGGCTTTCTGGGCAAAAAAAGCAGCAAGGGCTTCGCCGTTGATGCCAGGCGTAGGTATCTGGACGCCAATTCTGTATACTGCGAGCATGATAAGCGTAAACAATACACGCCTACGCAACTCAGGAATATTTGCAGCACTCTGTACACCACTCATCATTAATACCTATATCCAGTTCCGCTCATTCCTAGAAAAAGTGCCTTTTCTAGTAAATTTTCCGAACACAAATGCTACGCTTGTGCTCTATCATCGATAACAACGGTACCACCGGCGCTCTCAATCTTGCTTTTAGCCGTCTCACTTATCTTATCGACTTTGACAGTAAAGGCCTTTGATACCTCGCCATTAGCCAAAACCTTAACGGCCATTCCTTTCTTTACTATCTTGGCGGCAATAAGTGCTTCAACTGTGATAACATCTCCAGCGGCAAATGAGTCTAGCTGTGTCAAGGATACGAGGGTATACTGCTTTTTGAAAATGTTATTGAACCCGCGTTTCGGTAAACGTCGTTGCAAGGGCATTTGCCCGCCCTCAAACCCAGGCTTCACACCGGAACCTGACCGGGCTTTAAAACCTTTGTGACCACGACCGGCAGTTTTTCCATGTCCACTTCCGGGACCTCTTCCCAGCCGTTTTCTCTGCTTGGTTGATCCAACTTGTGGGGCAAGATTTGCAAGGCTTAGCATTTTAATTCTCCTCTATGCGTACAAGATGTGATACTTTTCTGACCATGCCCCTCATTGAGGGAGTATCTTTTCTTGTCACTGTCTTGTTCAATTTGGTGAGCCCCAATCCGGTTAAAGTCGCATTGATCCTTTTTGTCCCGCCAATGCCGCTCTTAACAAGAGTAATAGTAATTGTTTCAGACATTTGACTACCTTCTATAAGCAAATATTACACAGCAATGGTTTGTAACCTTGTATGCCGCAACACCATTCTGTAATTAAGCAGTTATTTCTTCTACGATTTTTCCACGCAACTCGGCTATATTCCTGGCGGTACGAAGATCTTTTAGTCCTGCGAGAGTTGCCTTAACCATATTGTGCGGATTATGTGACCCGAGGCATTTTGTAAGAATGTTCGATACTCCAGCTGCTTCGAGAACAGCGCGCACAGGTCCACCGGCAATTAATCCTGTACCGACTGACGCTGGTTTCAGGAGGACCTTACCGGAACCAAATTTGCCAATAATCTGATGAGGAATTGATGTCTCGGTAAGAGCTACGGAACACATACTCTTCCGAGCCTGTTCGACACCCTTACGAATTGCCTCAGGAACCTGATTTGCTTTTCCAAGCCCGTAGCCCACCTTTCCGTTGCCGTCACCGACAACGACGATGGCACTAAAACTAAAACGGCGGCCACCTTTTACAACTTTGGCAACCCGGTTAATGAAAACAATTTTCTCTATCAGCTCCTCAGTAGCCACACTTTTGGAACGTTTAAAATCAGACAAGGGGCACCCCCGTAATATGAAGAATCATTAAAAATCAAGTCCACCTTCCCGAGCACCCTCAGAAAGTGATTTAACTCTACCATGGTAAACAGAACCACCGCGATCAAAGGTTATCTTACTTATACCGGAAGCAATGGCACGAGTCGCGAGAGCTACGCCAACCTTCTTTGCAGCGGCAATTTTTCCTTTCTCTTCGCCCAATTCAAACTCTTTATCGACTGTCGACATAGACACCAGAGTATGGCCTGTAACATCGTCGATCAACTGGGCATATATATGTTTATTGCTTTTAAAGACTCTCAGTCTTGGGCGTTCATTCGTGCCAGAGATTTTTTTTCTAATTCTTTGAACACGTTTAGCCCTCGCGATCGTCGTGGGATTCGTCTTAGCCATTGTTGTGTACCATTCAAATATTTAAGGAGTCTTGCTAACCTGAAGAATTATTTAGTGCCTGACTTGCCAACTTTTCTTACTATGTGCTCATTTTCATAGCGAATGCCTTTACCCTTATATGGTTCCGGCTTTCTAATCTGACGAATTTTCGAAGCAGTGAGACCAAGCAATTCCTTATCAATAGACTGAAGAACAATTTTTGTGTTGCCTTCCACAGTTGCCACTACATCCCTTGGCAAGACATAATCTTTGGGACTAGAATAGCCAACGTTAAGAGTGAGAGTAGAACCGCTTACACTTGCTTTATAACCAACACCTTCAATAATCAAAACTTTTTTGAAACCTTCGGCCACCCCGATTATCATATTGTTAATTAAGGACCGAGTAAGGCCGCGAAAGGCATTGACTTTGGTGCTCTCTGTGCGGTTATTAACCTGTATTACATTGTCTTGGAATGCTACTTCCACTTCAGAGTTAATAGCACGTTTCAAACTACCCTTTGCCCCAGTAACCTCTATTTGTTGACCATTAAGATCAATTTTAACTCCGGTTGGAACCGGAATTGGTTGTTTCCCAATTCGAGACATAAAATCCTCCATTATTTGCGGGTCTACCAGACCTCACAAATTATCTCCCCACCAGAATTCAGAGCTCTAGCTGTTTTATCTGTAACAACGCCCTTGGATGTGGATATAATTGCGATCCCAAGCCCATTCAATACCTTTGGTATGTCGCTTACCTTGGTATATTTACGTAAGCCTGGTTTGCTTACCCTTTTCAGCCCTGTGATCACAGCTTCCTTATTCGGCCCATACTTGAGATCAATCTTCAACGTGCCTTGAATATTATCGGATTTAACCTGATAATCACGGATATATCCTTCATCTTTGAGAACCTTGGCAATATCGATTTTTACAGATGACAACGGCATCTCAACAGAGTCGAATTTTACCATTACTGCATTTCTTAATCTGGTCAGCATGTCTGCCAGTGGATCGCTCATAGACATAGCGAACACTCCTTATTGTTCAAAATAGTAAACAAGATCACACAGTGATAGAAATATTTTTTTACCAGCTGGATTTGGTGACACCAGTTATTTCGCCGCTGGATGCAAGTTTACGGAAGCAGATTCTGCAAACCCCAAATTTCCTGATAAATGCTCTTGGTCGCCCGCAAAGTGGGCATCTGTTGTATTTACGCACTGAAAATTTTGGTTTCCGCTGTGCTTTTGCAATGATGGATTTCTTAGCCAAACCGACCTCCAAATTTTTTCTATTAAAAAACTTCTAAAAATAAAATTGTGATTATTTCTTGAACGGCATACCAAGAAGTTTGAGAAGGAATGCTCCCTCTTGATCAGTTTTGGCAGTAGTTACAATAGTAATATTTAAGCCTTTAATTTTGTCAATTTTATCGTAGTCGATCTCGGGGAAAATAATTTCCTCCTGGATTCCCATGGAAAAGTTGCCTCTGCCATCAAATCCTTTCGAAGATAATCCTCTAAAGTCTCGAACACGTGGTAACGCAATATTTACCAGTTTACTGAAAAAATTATACATTTTATCGCCGCGTAAAGTGACACAGCAGCCAATAGGCATACCAACCCGCAGCTTGAATGTAGCTATAGATTTTTTTGCCTTGGTAATAACTGCTTTCTGGCCAGCAATCATTGTGAGTTCGTTAGCTGCACCTTCGACTATTTTAGGATTTTGAACAGCTTCCCCCAAACCCATGTTGAGAACAATCTTTTTAATCTGAGGAATCTCCATGACGTTTGTATAGCCAAATTCCTCTCTGAGTGCAGGAACACACTCATTTATGTACATTTCTCTAAGCGCACCCATGTATTACTCCTAGCGTATCCTTTTTGATTATCTATACTTTGCCTTCGATGGAACCACCACAACTCTTGCAGCAGCGTACTTTTGTGCCATCATCGAGAATCTTCTTTCCAATGCGACCAGTCTTGGTGCATTCAGGACAGATAAGCTGAAGATTGGAAACGTGGATGGGAGCTTCTTTTTCAACTATCTGCCCCTGTTGGTTCATCTCTTTCGGCTTGGTATGTCTTTTAATCATATTGATCCGCTCTACCACAGCCTTGTCCTTATCTCTAAGGACGCGGAGTACTTTGCCAACCCTGCCCTTATCTTTTCCGGCAATTACCTCAACCTGATCATTTTTTTTCAGGTATGTTTTACCCTGTCTCATCGCTGTACCTTTTCCAATCAATGTTACTATACCCAATGCAGATACGGGTGGTTAAAGTGCTTCAGGGGCTAATGAGATGATTTTCATAAACCCTTGATTCCTTAATTCGCGAGCAACCGGCCCAAAAATACGAGTTCCAACTGGTTCACCCGAGGATGCAAGCATAACTGCAGCATTATCATCAAATCTTACCCAGGTGTCATCACTGCGCTTCATTTCTTTTTTGGTGCGAACGATAACGGCTTTCATTACATCACCTTTCTTTACTTTCGCGTTAGGGATAGCTTCCTTTACCGTTACAACAATTACATCCCCGATCGTTGCATATCTCTTACCGGTACCGCCAAGAACTCTAATACAAAGTACTTTTTTGGCTCCTGAGTTATCAGCAACATTAAGCACTGTCTCTGTCTGAATCATAATTTCACCTGATATCTCTTCCGAAACAAGTTTTCAAAGTAGAGTAAATACCGTGTATTAGTATCACACTGCCTGTTCCAGTATAGTTTTAACACGCCACCTCTTTCTTTTACTCAGAGGTCGACACTCTTCAATGAGAACAACGTCTCCGATATTACAACTATTTTCCGGATCATCGGCCAGATATTTAACGCTTGTTTTCATAAATTTGCCATACAGCTTATGGCGAACCTTGCGCTCTACCCGAACGACAACACTTTTCTCCATTCTGTTGCTGACCACAGAACCAGTTCTTGTCTTTCTCGATGTATTTAGATCACTCATAATTTCGTCAATTAGTGTTGTTTTTTTTGAATCCACATCTATCTCGTTCAATTGTCAAACTCAGCAATCATCATGATGACTGCTTTTCGATAGTCGTGATTCTTGCAATGTCTTTTCTAATTTTCTTCAGTTTGGAAGTGTCCTCAAGGGGCCTTATATGATGCTGAAATGAAAGGTTCCCTAACTCTTCTTGCAGTCCTTTTAGGGTCTTGGCAAGATCTTCAGAAGACAATTTCCGGATTTCTTCCGCTTTCATAATGTATTCACCTTGGAAATAACTTTGGTTGAAAATGGCAGCTTATTTCCTGCAAGAGCAAGTGCCTCAACGGCAAGTTCCTCACTGACACCAGAAATTTCGTAGAGGATCATACCTGGTTTAATGACAGCAACCCATGACTCAGGAGTGCCTTTGCCTTTGCCCATCCGAGTTTCGGCAGCTTTTTTAGTAATTGGTTTATCAGGAAACACCCTTATCCAAACTTTGCCGCCACGTTTCATTGTTCTATTAATGGTGATACGGGCAGCTTCAATTTGTTGTGCTGTCATCTTGCCGCATACGGTAGCTTTGAGCGCAAATTCACCAAAAGAAATTGACGAGCCTCTATAGGCAACTCCCCGGAGATTGCCTTTAAATACTTTTCTATGTTTGACTTTTTTCGGACTTAACATCTTCTACTCCAAATATTAATATGGAATTTCCTTGAGCAGTAGCTACTGCACGGAGCCGCCATCCTTGTCGCTCAATACTTCCCCGTTGAAAATCCAGACCTTGACGCCAATGATTCCATAGGTGGTGTTTGCTTCAGCGAGAGCGTAGTCAATGTCAGCCCGGAGTGTATGCAGGGGAACTCTGCCTTCACGCACCCATTCGCAACGCGACATCTCAGCTCCACCCAATCGTCCAGAGCAGGAGATTTTTATACCTTGCACACCAAAACGCAATGCAGAACTTACTGCCTTTTTCATTGCCCGCCGAAAAGCAACGCGACGTACGAGTTGCTGAGCTATATTTTCAGCGACTAGTTGAGCATCCGCCTCCGGTCTCCTTACTTCCTGGATATCAAGAGAAACCTTTCGAGAAATAAGCTTTTCCAGTTCTTTCTTGAGAATCTCAATTTCAGCACCTTTTTTGCCGATGACTATACCCGGCCTAGCAGTAAATAGCTTGACACGCACCTGTTCTCCAGTACGTTCAATATTTACCTTGGAAAGTCCAGCGTGCTGGAGACGTTTTTTAAGAAACTTTTTGACTTTTTGATCTTCTATCAGATAGGTGCAATAGTCCTTATCTGCATACCAGATCGAGTCCCATGTCCGGGTAATATTCAATCTAAGTCCTTGTGGATTAACCTTCTGCCCCAAAACAGACCTCCAACAATTCCATTGTTCAATTAAGAGTTAAAAGTGAGTACACAGTAATCAAAAGAGAATTAATTCTCGTCCAGAACAACGGTGATATGACTTGTTCTTTTAATGATACCTGTAGCTCTGCCCTGCGCCCTTGGACTAATCCTTTTAAGGGAAGGTCCACCATCTATAATAATCTTCTTTACATAAAGATTGTCAACATCGGCCTGTTCATCCTGAGTGGCATTGGCAACCGCAGATTCAAGGACTTTTTTAATGATACCAGCGCCCTTTTTGGGCATAAAACGAAGAGTGGTTATAGCCTGATCAACGCCCATACCTCTAACCACATCGGCAACAAGTCTGGCCTTTTGCGGAGATATTCTAATATATTTTCCTACGGCTTTTGCTTCCATAGATCTTACTCCTGATGAGTGTCCAGCAAAAAATCAATGATTTCTTTTTATTTTTTACCTTTTTTATCTGCAGCGTGGCCATAGAAAGTCCTTGTTGGAGAAAACTCGCCCAACTTGTGTCCAACCATGTTCTCGGTGACAAATACAGGTATGAATTTTTTTCCGTTATGCACGGCAAAGGTTAGTCCAACCATTTCCGGGCCGATATCGGAACGTCTTGACCAGGTTTTAATAACCTTTCGTGAGCCGCTTTCCGCAGCATCAACCACTTTTTTGAACAAATGATCGTCAACGAAAGGACCTTTTTTAACTGAGCGTGACATACATTACTCCTCGTTCCTTATGATCTCTTCTTGACAATCATCGTGTCAGAAGTCTTGTTTTTCCTGGTTTTATAGCCTTTTGATGGTATTCCCCAAGGACTACATGGATGTCTTCCGCCAGAACTTTTACCTTCACCACCGCCCATAGGATGATCCACAGGATTCATCGCCACGCCACGAACATGAGGACGGCATCCCTTCCAGCGATTTCTACCTGCTTTTCCAAGCTTTTGACTCTCATGTTCCCTGTTGCCAACCTGACCAATACACGCCCGGCAGGAGTTATTAAATTTCCTGACTTCACCGGAAGGTAGTCGAACAAGTACATATCCACCCTCCTTGGCCATCAGTTGCGCGCCTGCTCCAGCACTGCGGACCAATTGGGCGCCCTTACCTATCTTCATTTCAATGTTATGAATAATAGTTCCAAGGGGAATATTAACTAAGGGAAGACAGTTCCCCGGTTGAATATCTGCATTTGCACCGGCAACAATCGTATCGCCAACCGAAATTCCATCCGGTGACAAGATATATCTCTTTTCACCATCAACGTAGTTCAACAAGGCTATATTAGCTGAGCGATTGGGATCGTACTCGATCGCAACAACCTTTGCATCAATATCTGTTTTATTGCGTTTGAAATCGATAAGACGATACTTGCGTTTATGCCCCCCACCAATGTGACGAGAAGTTATTCTGCCATAATTATTTCTTCCGCCGGTTTTATTCAGACTGCAAACAAGACTTTTTTCAGGCCCATTTTTAGCCAGATCTGGACTTTTCGTCGACACATGTTGTCGCTGACCAGCGGATGTTGGTTTGTATACTTTAATAGCCATGATTTCCCAATCGCTCCATCAATTATAGATGAGATAGATTCATTCAGATAGAAGGTGCTAATGAACGTTTAATCTAAAAAGTATCTGATTATAGTTCATCCGTGAAATTGATTTTTCCTTCTGACAAGGTTACATAGGCCTTTTTCCAATCACTGGTAAAGCCAACTGTTTTTCCAACTCTTTTCTTCTTTCCATGAATTTTAGCAGTGTTAACTGCCCTAACTTTGACATTAAACATACTCTCAACGGCTTTTTTGACTTCTATCTTATTCGCCTTTGGATGGACCTTGAATATAACCTTGCCATCAACTTCTTGTGATAAGTTGGCTTTCTCTGTAAGACAGGGTCCTTGTAATACACTGTAAATATTTTTCATGCTATTAACCTCTTTTCAAGGCTTTCAATTACCGGTTGAACCAAGATCAACTTTTTATGAAGAAGGATATCGTAGACATTGAGGCCTTCGGATGAAAGTACTTTATAACCATTTACATTACTTGATGATTTGGTAAGATTTTCTGAAGCATTGTCAGTAACGATAAGACAATTTGCAACATCAAGAACATTCATCACACCTACAAAATCTTTTGTTTTAATGCGATCCAAGGTAAAATCATTAATAACGATGAGATTTCCCTCCTGGAAACGAGCACTAAGTGCCATCGCTACCGCTTGTTGCTTCACTTTACGGTTAAGCTTGAAACTATAGTCTCTCGGTTTAGGTCCAAAAGCTACGCCACCACCACGCCAGATCGGAGAGGTATTACTTCCGGATCTCGCACGACCGGTTCCTTTTTGCCGCCATGGCTTTCTGCCGCCACCACTCACCTCAACTCTCGTTTTGGTGCACGCATTGCCGGCTCTTCTGCCGGCTCGCTGCATACGAACTACTTCATGCAGAACATGCTCCTTAACTTCTCGATTGAAGACTTCGTCGTTCAGCTCGATTTCGCCAACACTTTCGTTCTTGGTGTTAACTATATTAACAGTAGACATATTTATCTCCTCGAACCTGTTCAGACCAAATTTTATTGTTTTGTGTAAATCTTCAACAGGCCGTTTTTCGCTCCAGGAAGTGGTCCTTTCAAGAGAACAACATTATCTTCGGTGCGGATATCAACTACAACGACATTCTTTCTTAAAACGCTGTCATTACCCATTCTACCAGGCATCTTTTTCCCTTTGATAACCCGTGAAGGGTAGGCGCTGCAACCTATAGAGCCAGGTGCTCGATGGAACATAGAACCATGCCCGGAGCCGCCACCACTGAAACCATGACGCTTTATGACACCCTGGAAGCCCCTTCCCTTGCTTGTCCCCTGAACATCGACTTGATCGCCAACTTTAACGACAGCGTCAAGAGAGATTTCCTGGCCGACCGCATAAAGGGCGGAATCAGTGACTCTAAATTCTCGTACAAAATAAAAGCCTTGAGAATCAGATTTTTTAAAATGACCAGCCATTGGCTTGTTAATCCTGGAAGCTTTCTTTTCTGAAAAACCAACTTGAATGGCGCTATATCCATCAATAGCGTCGGTTTTTACTTGAAGAACCTTACAAGGACCGGCTTCAATAACAGTAACTGGAATAGCCTCACCAAGTTCGCTGTACACCCGGGTCATTCCAATTTTTTTCCCTAATATACCCATTGACTTTGGCATAACTTTACCCGATGCTTCAATTAACTTTTAGGTAGTGCCGATTACGGCAACTTAATTTCAACATCGACGCCCGCGGACAATTCAAGCTTCATGAGCAAATCGATGGTCTGCTGAGTCGGCTCTAAAATGTCTAATAAACGGCGATGGGTCCTCATTTCAAAATGTTCTCGTGACTTTTTGTCTACATGCGGAGACCGAAGAACACAAAATTTGTTTATGGTAGTTGGCAGAGGAATCGGCCCGGCTACAGCGGATCCAGTCCTTCTGGCAGTGTCAACTATCTCAGTCGTAGATTGATCGAGCAGTTTATGATCGTAAGCTTTCAGACGAATTCTAATTTTTTCTGTGGGTATCATTACTAACCTTTAGGCAATAATTTCACTGATAACGCCGGCACCAACAGTACGTCCACCTTCACGAATGGCAAAACGCAAACCGACATCCATGGCGATCGGAGTGATGAGTTCTACCGATGCAGTAATATTGTCACCGGGCATGACCATCTCCACTCCTGCTTCAAGACTTACTACCGCGGTAACGTCGGTGGTTCTAAAGTAAAACTGCGGACGGTATCCATTAAAAAACGGGGTGTGACGACCACCCTCTTCCTTGCTCAGGATATAACACTCAGATTTAAACTTGGTATGCGGAGTAATCGACTTCGGAGCGGCCAAAACCTGACCACGCTCCACTTCCTCACGCTTGATTCCGCGAAGAAGAGCACCAATATTATCGCCCGCCTGACCTTCATCGAGTAATTTACGGAACATCTCGACACCGGTGCACGTCGTCTTGGCAGTCGGCCTGATGCCAATTATCTCTATATCATCACCAACATGGATTACACCACGCTCAATCCGGCCGGTCGCAACGGTGCCACGACCGGAGATGGAAAACACATCTTCAACAGGCATCAAAAACGGCTTATCAACCTCTCGCTTAGGCTCAGGTATATAGGAATCAATTGCCTCCATAAGCTCCCAAATGCATTTTGCCGATTCAGGATCTTCCGCATTCTCAAGCGCTTTTAAAGCAGATCCTTTGACAAAGGGCACGTCGTCTCCGGGAAATTCGTACTTGTCAAGCAGCTCGCGCAGTTCCATCTCCACCAGCTCGATCAGCTCTTCATCATCCACCATGTCGCATTTATTAAGAAACACAACCATGGCCGGTACACCTACCTGGCGAGCAAGCAAGATGTGCTCCCTGGTTTGCGGCATTGCTCCGTCGGTTGCGGCTACTACAAGAATCGCGCCGTCCATCTGCGCCGCACCGGTAATCATGTTCTTGATATAGTCGGCATGACCGGGACAATCGACGTGGGCATAATGACGCTTCAACGTCTCATATTCAACATGAGCAGTTGCGATGGTGATACCACGCTCCTTCTCTTCCGGTGCCTTATCTATCTCAGAAAAATCGGTAAACGTCGCCTGACCTTTTAACGATAAGACACGAGTAATTGCTGCAGTCAATGTGGTCTTGCCATGATCTATATGGCCTATCGTCCCTACATTGACGTGCGGTTTATTCCTTTCATACTTTTTCTTCGACATGATGTTCCCTCAATATGCTTGAAATCAAATTCCTCTAATTTTTTTAACAATTGCCTCTGCTCTATTTGCAGGTACCACATCGTACTGCAAAAATTGCATTGTGAAATTCGCTCTTCCTTGGGTGGCAGACCGTATTGAAGTTGAATATCCAAACAATTCCGCTAGTGGTGCATGTGCCTTTACCGTTTGCAGATGGGCTTCTGCTGATATACCAACGACTTTACCTCTTTTCCCGTTTAAGTCTGCTATTACATCCCCGATATATTCTTCAGGGGTAGTAATTTCAATATCCATTATCGGTTCGAGCAATTTCGGTTCTGCCTCAGAGGTCGCCCTTCTGATGGCCATTGCACCAGCTATTCCAAAAGCCATCTCGGTTGACTCCTCTTCGTGGTAAGAGCCGCCTACCAGCCTCACCTTGATGTCTGTCAAGGGGTAACCGATCAAAGGTCCTGAATCGAGACTGTCCACAATACCTTTTTTTATAGAGTTCAAAAACTGATCAGGAATAAACTCTTTATCAACAGAACTGACAAATACTATGCCTGCACCGCGCTCAAGAGGCTCGACCTCTATAATTACATGACCATACTGCCCTTTGGCACCGGTCAATTGATCAAATTTCGCTTCACTCCTCTTGGCAACCTGGATAGTCTCTTTATAGGCAACCTGAGGTTTTCCAACATTGGCAGCAACTTTAAAATCGTTGAGCAAACGATCTATGATAATTTCAAGGTGAAGCTCCCCCATTCCAGAAATAATCATCTGTCCAGTATCCTTATCACTGGAAACTGTGAATGACGGATCTTCTAATGCAATTTTTGCAAGGGAATCATTGAGTTTCTTTTCTTCAGCCTTGCTTTTCGGCTCAATAGCTACCCCGATCACCGGTTCAGGAAAATCCATGCTCTCGAGGATTATATTGTCGCCTTTTTCGCAAAGGGTATCCCCGGTGGTAGTGAACTTTAAGCCGACAATAGCACCAATATCTCCGGCCAGTATCTCTTGCACTTCCTCTCGCTTATTGGCGTGCAGCTTCATCAGTTTGGAGACTTTTTCCTGTTTCTGTTTAACAGGATTAAATATCTTGTCGCCGACACTGAGTTTGCCGGAATAAATTCTCACAAAAGCGAGATTCTCAACAAAGGAATCACTCATCAATTTAAAGACGAGTCCACAAAGTTTTTCCTTTGGATCCGACTTTCTGCTGATTTTTTCTCCAGCAGGACCTATTCCCTCAACATTTTTTACATCTAAAGGTGAAGGAAGAAAATTGATGACACTATCAAGCAAGGGTTGCACCCCCTTGTTTTTAAATGCACTGCCGCATAACACCGGCACAATATCAAGAGATATTGTAGCCTTACGCAGAGCACTATATATCTCAGGCGCAGATACCCTTGTATTATCTAGGTATTTTTCCATGATGCCCTCATCGAAGTCGGCCAACTTCTCCAGGAGCATCAAACGTGCGGCCGTGAATTTTTCTTTGAAGTTGTCAGGTATATCTTTTTCAATAATTTCCTGACCAAGCGACTGCTCGTCGAATACCAGCATCCGCTCTTCTATGAGGTCAATAATACCCTCAAATTGTGCTTCGTTGCCAACCGGCATTTGTATAGGCAAAGGATTTGCCCCAAGCCTTTTGGCAATCATGAGAACGCAACGATCAAAATTTGCACCGATGCGATCCATTTTATTTATAAAGGCAATCCGCGGAATGTGGTACTTATCCGCCTGACGCCAGACGGTCTCCGACTGCGGTTCAACTCCACCAACTGCGCAGAAGACCGCAACAACACCGTCCAACACCCTTAATGACCGTTCTACCTCGATAGTGAAATCGACATGGCCCGGGGTGTCTATTATATTTATCTTCTTTTCTTTCCAATAACAGGTGGTAGCGGCAGAGGTAATAGTTATACCTCGCTCTTGCTCCTGTTCCATCCAGTCCATGATCGCGGTGCCTTCATGGACTTCACCCAACTTATAAGAACGTCCGGTATAGAAGAGTATCCGTTCGGTCGTGGTCGTTTTTCCTGCATCAATATGGGCCATTATGCCTATATTGCGCACATCGGATAAATCTTTTGGGGCTGCCATAATATTATTGACTCTTAAGAAACCACTTCAGGCAGCCCTATACTCCTTGCAATCACATTTTTTAAGTAATCCCCCAGGGGATTACCAACGATAGTGAGCAAAGGCTTTATTTGCTTCTGCCATCCGATGTGTATCATCTTTTTTCTTCACTGCGGAACCACGATTATTAAAGGCATCGATAAGTTCGCCAGCGAGTTTTTCGGCCATTGACTTGCCGGATCGTGATTTTGAAAAATTGATGATCCAGCGTATCGCCAGTGCATTCCTTCGAGTTTGACGTACTTCCATCGGAACTTGGTAAGTAGCACCACCAACGCGCCTTGACTTAACCTCAACCCGAGGACGAACATTCTCCATTGCACCCTCGAAGATGGTCAAGGCATCATCGTCCTTGACCTTCTCCTGAACGGTATCCATAGCATCATAAAAAATTCTCTGGGCAAGGGTTTTCTTTCCTCTTTCCATCAGCCCATTGGTGAATTTTGCGACCAATACGCTGTTGAAGCGAGGATCCGGATCGATAGGTCGCTTCTCAATAGTTCTTCTACGTGACATTTCTTAACCCCTCAACAAACCGAAATCCATCAAGCGGATTTCTTTGCTCCATATTTTGAACGTCCCTGACGTCTATTAGAAACGCCCAGTGTATCAAGCGTACCGCGAATGATGTGATATCTTACGCCGGGGAGATCCTTAACCCTACCGCCTCGGATCAAAACCACTGAATGCTCCTGGAGATTATGCCCGATACCAGGAATATACGAAGTCACCTCGATCCCATTGGTAAGTCGCACTCTCGCAACTTTCCGGAGAGCGGAGTTTGGTTTCTTCGGCGTAGTTGTGTATACCCTCACGCAGACACCGCGTTTCTGAGGCGATCCCTTCAAAGCCGGGGTATTGGTTTTCTTAACAGACTTCTTTCTCCCGATCCGTACAAGTTGGTTAATAGTCGGCATTACGTTAACTGCTCCTGTTTACATACCCATTTTTTGAAATTCAACATCTCAGTTGCAGAGCTGCTCACTCAATTTAAACACGAAAGTGGTCATATTTACCCTAACGGCACTAGAGTGTCAAGCGAAAAATCAGCTCTGCGCATCGTAATCACCGTCCCGAGTGATTACCTTCCAGCCCTGTTCCCGCAGAAATGAGCCGACCCATAATTACATTCTCTTTCAAGCCGGCTAATTCATCGATTCTGCCGGCTACCGCAGCGTTGGTAAGGACCTTCGTGGTTTCCTGGAAGGAAGCCGCTGATATAAAACTTTCTGTTGAAAGCGATGCCTTGGTTACGCCAAGGAGAAGTGGTTCGGCGACTGCAGGCTTCTTTCCTTCAACAATAAGGCGATCTCTCTCCTCCTCAAACTTCCACCATTCGACTTGTTCACCGATCATGAACTTCGAGTCACCAGAGGAGGTAATCATAACTCTTTTCAGCATTTGCCGGACAATGACTTCAATGTGTTTATCGTTGATTTTTACACCCTGAAGGCGATACACTTCTTGAATTTCGTTGACCAGGAATTTGGCAAGTTCCTTGACCCCAAGAACCGAAAGAATATCATTGGGCACGATGGTGCCTTCCATCAATGCCTCGCCAGCCTGAACATAATCCCCTTCATGGACGATGATATGCTTGGATTTAGGAATGAGGTATTCCTGGGCTTCACCATATTCAGGGGTGACGATCACCCGACGTTTACCCTTTAGCTCCTTGCCAAAACTGACTTTCCCATCAATCTTGGAAATAATCGCCGGATCCTTTGGTTTTCGCACTTCAAACAATTCGGCAACCCGTGGAAGACCACCGGTAATATCTTTTGTTTTCGTTGTTTCTCTGGGAATTTTGCCGACAATGGTGCCTGGTTGAATCACATCACCTTCGCTGACCGAAATTATCGAACCAACCGGCAAACTATACCGTGCATAGGTTTCGCTATCGGGCATCTTAACCGTTTTCCCACGATCGTTTTTGACAGAAATACGAGGTGTTAGTTGAGACCCGGTAGAGGTGTGAATGATTACCAGGGAGGACCTTCCAGTAACGGAATCCACCTTTTCCTGCATCGTCACGCCTTCAATGATATCGCCATATTTAATCACTCCGCCTACTTCGGCGACAATCGGAATAGTGTATGCATCCCAATCGGCAAGGATAGTATCTCTGGCCACTACTTCTCCTTCTCTGACGAGAAGCTGGGCGCCATAATTGACTTTAAACTTCTCCCGCTCACGCCCCAATTCATCTTTTACCGAAATAACAGCATTACGATTCATGACGATCTTGGTACCTTCGGCGTTGGTTACTGAATGCAGGTTGTTGAAGGCTACCGTGCCGCCAATATTGGTTTTAAGTTCAGCCTGTTCAACCGATCGACTTGCAGTACCGCCAACGTGGAAGGTGCGCATCGTCAGCTGAGTTCCGGGTTCACCGATGGATTGAGCGGCAATGACACCGATCGCCTCACCGGGATTTACCATGTGGCCACGGCCAAGATCACGACCATAACAGGCTGCGCAAACACCACGTTTCGAGCGACAGCTGAGCACCGAGCGAATAGGAATCCGGTCGATACCTGACGCAGTAATCTTCTCCACAATATCTTCGGTAATTTCTTCGCCTGCATTAACGATGGCTGAACCGGTAAAAGGATCCTCAACATCATCTAGGGCAACGCGACCTAGAATCCGATCGCCAAGGGGAACAATAATTTCCCCGCCATCCATCAATGGTTCTGCAACTATACCATCAAGAGTCAAACAATCGGCTTCGACAATCGTTGATTCCTGGGCAACATCAACCAGGCGCCTGGTAAGATATCCGGAGTTTGCGGTTTTCAGCGCTGTGTCGGCAAGTCCTTTACGGGCACCGTGCGTAGAAATGAAGTATTCAAGCACTCCGAGCCCTTCGCGAAAGTTTGCCTTGATCGGGGTTTCAATAATTGCCCCACTCGGCTTGGCCATGAGACCACGCATACCAGCCAATTGGCGAATTTGATCCCTCGATCCTCTCGCGCCTGAATCAGCCATGATAAAGATCGAGTTGAAACTTGGGCCTTCAACTCTCTTGCCATCCTTATCGAGAAAGAAATCAACCTTGATCTCATCCATCATCGCATTCGCGACATCTTCAGTAACCTTGGACCAGATATCGACGACTTTATTGTATTTTTCACCAGAGGTAATGAGACCATCGGTATACTGTTGCTCAACATCAAGCACGTCGGTTTCAGCTTTCTCAACAAATGCCTCTTTGCCGAGAGGAATTTTCATATCGTTTATACAGATCGATATTCCCGCCCGAGTGGCATGCTCGTACCCTATATCCTTTAACCTGTCGGCGAGAAGTACCGTCTCTTTAGTCCCGGCATGTCTATAGGTATGATCAATAAGTTTGGCTAAAGCTTTTTTGGTGAGAACCTTATTAACTTCCTCAAATTTGACGGCATCCGGCAAAAGTTCGCCGAGGAGAATGCGCCCCAAAGTGGTATCGACCAATTTCCCCTGCTTCCGCACCTTCACCTTAGCCTGCAGATGCACTTCGCCATAATCGTAGGCGATAATCGCCTCTTCAACGCAGCTGAAGATTTTACCCTCGCCAGGGACATTCATGCGATCTCGGCTCATATAGTAGAGTCCGAGGACTATATCCTGGGAGGGAATAATGACTGGTTCACCGTTGGCCGGCGAAAGGATGTTGTTGGTCGACATCATCAATACTCGGGCTTCGACCTGCGCCTCAACCGAAAGCGGTACATGCACCGCCATTTGATCGCCATCGAAGTCAGCATTGAAGGCCATGCAAACCAATGGATGTAGCTGAATCGCCTTGCCCTCGATAAGCATGGCTTCAAAGGCTTGCATACCGAGCCTATGAAGAGTGGGTGCGCGGTTAAGAATGACGGGATATTCGGTTACAACCTCCTCAAGAACGTCCCATACTTCTTTGACCTCTTTCTCAACCATCTTACGGGCACTTTTGATAGTAGTTACATACCCCTTGCTTTCCAACTTGTTGTAGATGAAAGGTTTGAACAGCTCCAAGGCCATTTTCTTGGGGATACCACACTGGTGCAGTCGGAGATGGGGGCCGACGACAATAACCGAACGACCGGAATAGTCGACGCGCTTACCTAGAAGATTTTGTCGAAAACGTCCCTGCTTGCCTTTGAGCATGTCGGAGAGAGACTTGAGCGGTCTTTTGTTGCCACCGGTAATCACCCGCCCACGCCGGCCATTATCGAAAAGGACATCGACAGCTTCCTGTAACATCCTTTTTTCATTTCGAATGATAATATCAGGAGCATCAAGTTCGAGGAGCCGCTTGAGCCGATTATTGCGGTTTATCACCCGGCGATAAAGATCGTTGAGATCGGAGGTAGCAAACCTGCCCCCTTCCAATGGGACGAGTGGCCGCAAATCGGGAGGGAGTACTGGGATGACCTCTAGAATCATCCACTCCGGCTTATTTCCGGAATCCCGGAAGGCTTCAATGACAAAAAGCCTCTTCCCTAATTTTTGTCGTTTGGTCTGTGAATTGGTAGCGAGCATCTCCTCACGGAGTTGGATGGAAAGAGCGGGGAGGTCCTGACCGGAGAGAAGTTCCCTGATTGCCTCAGCACCAATGCCAACACGAAACCGTCCAGGGTGTTCCTCTAATGCCTGACGATATTTCTCTTCAGTAAGAAGCGTTCCTACAGGCATACCGTCAACGCTGGACTCAGTAACAGCATATTGCTCAAAATAGAGAATTTTCTCCAACTGTTTGAGCGTCATGTCAAGAACCGCACCGATTTTACTCGGCAGACTCTTGAGAAACCAGATATGCGCGACCGGAGCAGCAAGTTTTATGTGGCCGAGACGTTCACGACGAACCTTGGATTGGATCACCTCAACACCGCATTTTTCACAAACCACTCCGCGATGCTTCATGCGTTTGTATTTTCCGCAATTACACTCGAAATCCTTTACCGGCCCGAATATCTTGGCGCAAAACAATCCGTCTCTTTCCGGTTTGAATGTTCTGTAATTAATGGTTTCAGGTTTTTTGACCTCTCCATGCGACCAATCCATGATCTTCTCAGGAGAAGCCAGCGATATTTTTACACTCTTAAATTTTACTGGAGCTTTCGGTTTTTGAAAAAAATTAAATAATTCTTCCACGAAATCACCTCTCCCTTATGTTAAAGGATTTTACCGGCAACACTTATGCCATATCAAGCAGAGAGCAGGTCTGTCAAGACTTGCGATACCGGACCAAGGGTTCCAAAATAAACCACAGGAACGCCTCTCCTTATTCTTCAATGAGTTCCATATTTAAACAAAGGGCCTGCAGTTCTTTGACAAGAACGTTAAAAGATTCAGGCAATCCCGTTGTTAAGAAGTTGTTTCCCTTTACAATCCGCTCATACATGGCTGTCCGACCTTCGACATCGTCTGACTTTGCCGTTAAAAATTCCTTAAGAGTGTATGCAGCGCCATAGGCTTCCATCGCCCAAACCTCCATCTCCCCTAGTCTCTGGCCACCGAACTGCGCCTTTCCGCCGAGAGGTTGCTGAGTTACTAGAGAATAAGGACCTGTAGACCGCGCATGAATTTTATTATCTACCAAGTGGTGCAGCTTGAGCATATACATCACCCCTACCGTCACCTTATTGTCAAAGGGTTCACCGTTGAGTCCGTCATACAACTGTACCTGGCCTACCTCATCGACTCCCGCTTCGGTGAGCAGTCTTCTAATCGAATCTTCAGGAGCCCCGTCAAACACCGGGGTAGACATATGCAAGCCTCGGTGATGTCTCCTTGCCCAATCAATAATATCCTGGTCAGTCTTATCCTCGGTTAAGGCAGCATATTCTTTGTCTGAATAAATTTTTCGAAGTCTTGCGCGAATTTCCGTTGCCGCTTCACGCTGCGCCAATGCTTCAAGCTGTTCTCCAAGTTTTTTTGCGGCAAAACCTAAATGAACTTCAAGTACCTGGCCAACGTTCATACGAGAGGGAACGCCAAGAGGGTTAAGGACAATATCCACCGTAGTGCCATCGGCAAAAAATGGCATATCTTCTTCAGGAAGCAGGCGGGAAACGACACCCTTGTTTCCATGCCGCCCTGCCATTTTATCGCCCACGGAGAGTTTGCGTTTAGTAGCGACATACACCTTGACCATCTTGACAACGCCAGGTGGAAGGTCATCTCCTTTTTTCATGCGATCAATTATGCCATCGTATCGTTCGGTAATGAGCTTTGCCTGTTTACCGTATCTCGCATAAACGGCATCCATCAATTCTATATATTTGGCTTTCTCAGAGAATTCGATATCTCTCAAGCGCTCGAATCCTATCAATTCGGCCTGCTCGGCGGCAATCTTTTTACCGAGTTTCACAATGACTTCCCCGTGTTTGTCGACTATGTCGGCTTTTGCCGTCCGGCCTTCGAGGAGATTGCCGATCTCTCGACAGATTCCGTGACGGAGACTACGAAGTTCATCGATCTTATCCTGATTAAGCTTTTCAATCTCAAGGTCTTCAATCAACAAGGAGCGTTCATCCTTGTCAACTCCCTTGCGGGAGAAAACCTTGGCGTCGATAATGACGCCACTGATACCCGGCGGGACCCGGAGAGAGGAATCCTTAACATCCTGGGCCTTTTCTCCAAAAATTGCCCTGAGGAGTTTTTCCTCCGGTGACAGAACAGTCTCGCCCTTCGGAGTCACCTTGCCGACCAGGGTGTCACCGGCCTTGACCTCAGCCCCAATCCGAACAATTCCGGAGTCATCGAGATTTCTTAGGGTCTCCTCGCTTACATTAGGTATATCGCGGGTGATTTCTTCTTTGCCGAGCTTGGTATCTCGGGCCATTGTTTCAAAAACCTCGATATGCACTGAAGTAAAAGTATCTTCCTTCAACAGTCGCTCGTTAATCAATATTGAGTCTTCGAAGTTGAACCCTCGCCAGGGCATAAACGCTATCGTAACGTTCTTGCCGATTGCCAGTTCGCCAGCCTCACAAGACGGTCCATCAGCAAGCACCAGACCTTTCTTCACGCGAGTTCCGGGCAAGACAATCGGTCTCTGGTTAAAGCAGGTGTTTTGATTAGATTTTTTGTATTTTTCAAGACGATACAAGGCGACGCCGGTATCAAACCCATCGGTGCCGGGGTCATCGTACCTGACAACAATACGATTGGAATCCGACTCTTCAACTACACCATTTCCGGCAGCCAGGAGACAAGCCCCTGAATCACGGGCAACATAACGCTCCATCCCAGTCCCGACCAACGGCGCTGAGGTAATCATCAAGGGCACCGCCTGCCTTTGCATGTTTGATCCCATAAGCGCTCGGTTTGCATCATCATTTTCCAGGAATGGCACAAGCGATGCAGCAATACTGATCATCTGGTTCGGCGCAATATCCATGTATGTGACGTTTTCAGATACCGTTGTCAGAACCTCGCCGTCTTCACGGACAATAAGGTTCTCCTGGTTGATTCGGTGATTTTCGTCAACTGGAGTGAGCGCCGGGGCAATATATTGATTCTGCTCTTGCAGAGCACTGAGATATTTCACCTCGGACATGACAATCCGGTCATTCACCTTTCTGTAAGGTGTCTCGATAAATCCGTAGGGATTGATCCGTGCATAGGTGGCCAAAGAAACAATCAGTCCGATGTTTGGCCCTTCAGGCGTTTCAACAGGGCAGATCCTCCCGTAATGCGTCGGGTGAACGTCGCGAACTTCAAAGCCGGCACGCTCCCGTGACAAACCGCCGGGGCCGAGAGCACTCAATCGCCGTTTATGGGTAACCTCGGATAAGGGGTTGGTCTGGTCCATGAATTGCGACAACTGGCTGGTTCCAAAGAATTCCTTAATTGCTGCGGAAATCGGTTTCGGATTAACCAAATCATGCGGCATTAAGGTTTCAACATCCTGCAGGGTCATTCTTTCCTTGATGGCACGTTCCATCCGGACAAGTCCCATGCGATATTGATTTTCAACCAATTCGCCAACCGTTCGTACCCTCCTGTTGCCAAGATGGTCGATATCATCTACGCCACCTTGCGTATCCTTCAGTCGAACCAGATGGCGAACTGCATGGACTATATCTTCCCTTGTCAAGGCACGATGCGAAATATCAATATTCAGACCAAGCTTTGCATTGATCTTATACCGCCCGACTTCAGAAAGATCATAGAGATCCTGGTTAAAGAACAAATTCTGAAAAAAAGACTCCGCAACTTCAGCAGTAGGTGGACTGGAGGGACGTAACCTTCTATAAATTTCAATAAGAGCATCTTTACTGCTTTTTGCCTTATCGAGGGCTAAGGTCTTACTGAAAGAATCCGAGAATTTTACACCGTCAATATGCAGAATTTTGAACTCATGAACACCATTTGCCTCAAGGGTCTCGAGTAAAGAATCAGTTAATTCCGTATTACATTCAGCGATGATTTCGCCAGAGTTTTCATTTACAATCGTACTGGCAAGAGTCTCACCTATCAACGATTCAGGAGCCAAAGGAAGAAAATGAATCCCGACGGATTCGAGTTTTTTGCAAAGTACTTTCGATACTTTTTTTCCTTTTTTAGCAAGAACTTCGCCATCGGCGGGATTTATGATATCAAATTCCAGGCGTTGGCCTTTGACCAATTCGCCATCAAAACTGACCTTGAAATTCTCTCCGTCTTTGATAACCAAGTTGGTCGGATAAAACTCTTCCAGGAGTTGCTCAGAGGAATAACCCAGTGCCTTCAAGAGGGTGGTTACAGGAAATTTTCTTCGCCTGTCTATTCTTACATGGAGATAATCTTTAATATCAAACTCGAGATCAATCCATGAGCCTCGGACAGGGATAATCCTCGCAGAGTAAAGCAATTTCCCACTTGAATGACTTTTGCCATTGTCATGCGTATAGAAGAGACCAGGCGATCGCTGCAATTGGGAAACAATCACCCTTTCCGTACCGTTGACAACAAAAACACCATCACCGGTCATAAGGGGCAAAGAACCGAGGAACACTTCCTGCTCTTTAATATCACGAATCGATTGTACGCCAGTCACTTCATCAACATCGAAGGTGATCAGTCGAACGACAATTTTTAAAGGAATCTCATAGGTCATCCCCCGCTGCAGGCATTCATGAACGGTATATTTGGGGACGCCGAATTTATATTTTACGAACTCCAGCGAACAAAGCCCGTTAAAATCATTTATTGGAAATACGTTTTTCAGGATGGCCTGCAAGCCATACTCTTCCCTTTCATCAGGGTCACGATCCATCTGCAAAAATTTCTCATAGGAGAGACGTTGCATAGATATAAGATGTGGCGGTTCCAGGATGGTCTCTGCCGTGGCAAAGCTCTTTCTCACTCTTTCCATAATTGTCCTCGAAATTGCCTTTGAATCGTACTATAGTGTTTGATTGACAGACCAGCTCGACAGGATTCTGTTGAGCTAAACAGTTGTTATGGCCGATATAAACGACATGCCACTTAAGCGGGAATGCACTGACACAGAACAATAGTTAATGCAGAAAATAAATCCAGGAAGAACATAAGCATTATACGTTAGCATGGTAGTATTCCTTTTTGCTATTTTTGCCTACAGGGCATAACCATTCCTCGCCTGAACCAAAACCAACCTTGAATTGAAGAGCGTATTGTAGCTTTTTTTGATTATCCACAAAGCACAACACGCCACGAGGCAAAGCTCGTAGCGTGTTGTTATCAAGCCGCTGTTGCTCAAACCATGAACAACTTTGTATCCCTACCAACTACTTAATCTCTACAGTTGCGCCAACCGCTTCAATCTTCGCCTTGATCTCGGCAGCGTCTTCCTTGGTAGTAGCTTCTTTCAAAGGAGCCGGTGCGGATTCAACCAGTTCTTTTGCTTCCTTCAAACCAAGTCCGGTGACAGCACGCACTTCTTTAATAACCTTAATTTTTTCACTGCCGATGCTTGCCAAAATCACATCGAATTCAGTCTTTTCTTCTTTAGGGGCTTCAGCGGCAACCGCGCCAACGGCTGCAACCGCTACAGGTGCAGCTGCAGATACACCGAATTTTTCCTCGAATTCCTTGATGAGTTCGGAAAGCTCAAGAACGGACATATTAGCAATAAAATCAATTACATCTTGTTTTGATACAGCCATGATCATTATCCTCTTATTAAATATTGAAAACTCTTATCTTTTCAGATATCTGTTAATTACTCGCTGCTTCTTTCTGGTCTTTTATAGCCTGTAATGCGTAGACAAAAGTCCGCGGAACGCCACTGAGAACCTGTACAAGGCCAGTTGGAACACTTTTCCACGTAGACAACAATTGTCCCAGCAATACTTCTTTGCTCGGAAGTTTGGACAGAGCGACAAGCTTGTCAACTCCAATTTTTTCTCCATCAAGAACTGCAGATCGGATTTTAAACTTCTCATTATCACTTGCAAATTTTGTTACAACCTTGGCAGGTTCAACAGGATCTGCATACGCCATGACAACCGCTGTAGTACCGAAAAATTCGTCGCTTAAAGCGGCATTTCCGGTATCCGTAACTGCTCTTTTCAGGAGAGTATTTTTGGCTACACGGATTTCCGAATTACAGTTTCTCAATTCAATGCGAATCTTCTGAAACTCGGAAACCTTCAAACCACAATAGTCAGCGACAACTGCAAATTTGGCTCGTTTGAACGATTCGTTCAAGTCCGAGACAACTGTCACTTTTTCATCACGATTCAAAGCACTCCTCCTAGGTTAAAGTTTACGATTGGTAAGGCAGCAGACAACGTTATCTTGGCTGATCGGAGTAATATACGATATCTTATAAAATTTTCGTTTTCATCCGTCTCGGCAGGTCGTCCTAGCACGATTAAACATTGCGTGCCTGCTGTCTTCGACTTCCACATCTTCGCCACTCCTTATCGGAGTGGAAAAATTATAACACTGCTAAGTCAATAAAGATCTAACCGCTATTGGATCGAGCTTCACACCTGGACCCATGGTCGAGGAAATAGTTAGCGATCGCAAGTAAATACCTTTACTAGTGGATGGCTTAAGTTGAATTATCCGCTGCACAAAAGCTACCAGATTCTCAGTCATTTTTTCTTTTCCGAAGGAGAGCTTGCCAATGCCGCTGTGGATTATACCTCCCTTATCGACTCTGAAGTCAACTTTACCACCTTTGATATCCCTGACAATATTTGCGACATCAAAGGTTACAGTACCAAGTTTGGCGTTCGGCATGAGATTTCTTGGCCCAAGAATTCGCCCGATTTTTCCAACAACACCCATCATATCAGGGGTTGCAACTGTTTTGTCGAACTCCAGCCATCCTTCTTTGATCTTTTCTACAAGATCGTCTCCACCGACGAAGTCGGCACCTGCCTCCAACGCCTCGGCTTCTTTCGCTCCTTTGGCAAATACCAGGACGCGGGTAATTTTACCGGTACCGTGGGGGAGGGCAACTGATGATCGAATCATCTGATCGGCATGCCGTGGATCGACGCCAAGCTTCATGGCAACATCGAAGGTTTCATCAAACTTTGCGTACGTTGATCTGAGTACCAAGTCAATACCTTCTTCGGCACTGTGTAAAACAGTGCGATCAACACCCTGCAATTTATTTTTGTAATTTTTTCCGCGCTTCGGCATATCCGCCTCCTACATGGATAGGATTATCTTCCTACCTGCAGTATTGAATGTAATGAATCAATCGACAATTGTAATTCCAGCACTCCGAGCAGTACCTTCAATGATGCGCATCGCACTTTCAACATCATACGCATTAAGATCCGGCCTTTTCAGCTCAGCAATCTCACGGATTTTGTCTCTGCCAATTTCGGCAACACGCTCAATCTTCGGATTACTAGACCCTTTCTTCAATCCGGCAGCTTTCATCAATAAAATAGAAGCCGGTGGAGTTTTTGTTACAAAGGTGAAAGATCGATCTTGATAGACGGTTATCACTACCGGGATAATCGTATCCCCCATCGACTGGGTCCTGGCATTAAAACTTTTACAGAATTCCATTATATTCACCCCCCGCTGTCCTAAAGCAGGACCTACAGGCGGTGACGGATTTGCTTTTCCGGCGGGAATTTGCAATTTGATGTAAGCCGTTTCTTTTTTGGCCATTGTTTTTACTCCAACTAACTATTAATTCCATACTTCCCGAGTCTTACCATTTTTACAAAATTCTACCGGGGAAGTGACAACCTCGCAACATTATCAGGTATTTGATACTTGAACAAATTCCAATTCGACAGGTGTCTCCCTACCGAAAATAGAGACCATAACTTTGACTCGTCCTTTTTCAGGGAAAACCTCGTCGACCACTCCTTGAAAATTTGCGAATGGACCATCTATTACTCTTACAACCTCCCCGACATCGAAAACAACCTTCGGCCTCGGTCTTTCGGAGCCATCTTGAATCCTGCCAATAATCTTTGCCGCATCAACATCCGATAATGGCATAGGGTCCCGATCATCCCCGACGAATCCGACAACACGCGGCATATTGTCGTGGATCGTATGCCAAGTCTGATCGTTAAGATCCATGCTCACAAGCATATACCCAGGGAAAAACCGGCGAGAGGAAGTTTTGCGAGAGCCTTTGATCATCTCAACCACCTGCTCGGTCGGCACCAAGATCTCACCAAATTGCTCTTCTAGACCTTCCTTCTTAATCCGCTCCTCAAGAGTAGCCTTCACTTTTTCCTCAAAGCCCGAGTGGACTTGAAGTATATACCATTGTCTAGCCATGTGACCTGCAAGTAAAAAGTTAAATAAAGGATACTGTTGAAATAACAGAAAAATCAGAACGGTCGAGTTACCTATATTACCGTAAAAACATACCAATGAGCTTTCCAAGAAGAAGATCAACGGAACCGAGATATAGCGATAGAATAACGGTAAGAGTCACAACTATTCCGGTTAATCCAAGAGTTGTCTTTCTATCCGGCCAGACAATTTTGAAAAACTCAGTTTTTACTTCCGCAACAAATTTCTTTATTTGGGCCGGCGAGAAGGGTGAAGGTTCTTCAACCTTCACAGCGTTGGTATTTTTCAATTTCGTGCTCGCTGCCATAGCCTCACATGCCTCCGTGCCGTTACTACCCAAACTGCTCGATGGAGCAATTCATTAAAATTAAGTGCTTATGATGTTTTTGGCAGGCCAGGAGGGATTCGAACCCCCAACATCCGGATTTGGAGTCCGGCGCTCTACCATTAGAGCTACTGGCCTGCAAAAATAAATTTATTTCGTTTCTTTATGTGGAGTGTGCCCCTTACAAAAAGGGCAATATTTGTTAAACTCAAGCTTATTTGGAGTATTCTTTTTGTTTTTGGTCGTTGTATAATTGCGACGTTTGCATGTTCCACATGCGAGGGTTACTATATCTCTCATTGGCTTTTCCCATATGAAAAATTGCTCTGAACTCCTTTTTCAGGAGTTCAGAGCAATTCCATTTTTGCATTGACTAGGCAATAATTTCACTGATAACGCCGGCACCAACAGTACGTCCACCTTCACGAATGGCAAAACGCAAACCGACATCCATGGCGATCGGAGTGATGAGTTCTACCGATGCAGTAATATTGTCACCGGGCATG
>CAIQWD010000107.1 GCA_903875445.1 uncultured delta proteobacterium
GAAATGCCAAAGAAAAAGGAGGAAGAAGATATAGAAATTTACAACTACAAAAACAGGGAAGAAAATCAAACAGAGAAGAAAAGGCGCAACATAACTTTTCTCGCAACATAATTTCTGATATGCCCATCCATGTCGCCGGCTACAAAACCTGTGAGTTTATCTTCTCTCTCGTTTCACAACCCGATTTGGTCAACGTGAGTTAGGCAGTATATCTTCTTTCGACTATCAACCGATAGTTTCAATCCCCGCAAATTTCGGTTCATGCAGTGGGAGGATGATATCGGCCATATCCCTTACTTTGATCATCATATTGTAGGCCTCATAGGTATTGATATGTGTCCCTGGTGGAATGACCTCCATTTCCATGGCCCTGATCTTGGCCGGCGGCTCAAAGTTTTCCATAATTACACAGAAACCAGTGATAGCAGCCGTTCCCTGCGCGGTATCGACAAAGACCGTCATCCCGCCAGGGGTGTGTATGGGCGTGTGCATAACGCGTATGCCTGGGAGGATCTCCCGATCTTCTCGTACGATCTCTATCTGATTGTTCTCCTCTATCTCCATGATAAAATCTTCCACATAGCGGAAATCGAGGGGATGCGGGTTTTTGATGGAGACAAGTTCCTCTTCGCGGATAAAAAACCTGGCCTTGCTGCATTTGTAGTCATTTTCGCAGTGATCGGCATGGAGATGGGTGTGGATGACTATGTCGATATCTGCCGGAGTAAGATCGAATCGCGCCAGGCCTTCTTCGATGGTGGTGATCTTTCCTCCGATGGCCGCTTCTCTCTCGGCAGATTGCACAGGATGCATTTCACCGGTATCTACTAAAATTTTCTTGTCTCCTCCTTCGAGGTACCAACTATAGATCGGAATGGTGAATGGAGTGCCATAGTCATGCTGGTAGGTCATCATGCCTTTATCAAAGACTTTTGTACCTAAAACAATGGGATGGATTTTATAGGTGGTCATGAACAATTCTCCCGGTTGATTGAATGCGGATACAGTTTTGCTTTATTGAAACGCTCTACTCGTAGGTTCACCTTCTTCCTAAATTTGCTTGTAAGCAACAATAACCGCCCCTTAATCCATAGCAAGTAAGATCTTCTCAACCTCTGGTTTGTTACCGAGCGGTCTTAAATCCCTTTGGAATGCCTTTTCGAAATGACAGCAACTGAAAATTCGCTTGATTTAACGTGTAATCTCCCTTTATATTTAAAAGATACTTTTCGGGGCGATTAACTCAGCGGGAGAGTGCCACCTTCACACGGTGGAAGTCACAGGTTCAAATCCTGTATCGCCCACCAAATTTTTATCACTCACCAAACAGGAACCCGGCAGCGTTTAATTGATGCAATGCAGGCTGCTTCAACGTAAAGGTTTTCATGGAATCGGGTTATTTCACTGCGATTTTTTCAGAACCTCTTTTATCGTTTTAACAAATTTGTGAAAAACTATCGTTTTCTTCCTTAACGAACGGTGACACAAATTATCAAACATTTTTTCCCTTAATCCTCTTGAAATTTCAAGTTGGACTCCCTTTCCGCTCCTGCATCGATTGCAAATGTTCTCTGGTTTCATTCCTCGAAGTCCTGGGACTTCACTCACCACTGCATTAAACTCTGCCATCCTTAAGGCATGCATTATTTCCAGCTTGAGTTCCTGATTTTTTCCGCCAATTTGAACAAGTTCCGTTTTTTCTTGAGATCCGTGAATCGAAAGGACAATAAGGGCATTTTGCACAGCCTTTAAGGCTAACTCTTCGTCAAATGTGTTACTGCTTATGTGTAATATTTTGTTCCCCGTTTTTTTCAAACCTTTGAATGCATAAAACGAGTGATCGCACCCAGCTATCGCATCTGCGATATCAATAGTGCCAGGCTCTATGCCTCCCCCATGGGGGGCAATTATAGCAAATTGAGAATCAACTCCACGATAGAAGATCGTGTAGTCTTGATCCATTCTTTCGTTTTGTCGTAATTCACCAAAATTTGTATAGTGACCTACCATAATTTGAGCATATGTGTCGTGTCCAGGGTTCTGAAAATATCTTCCCTAAGTATCAATGCGGTATCATGAGAGATGCAGCATCTCATACCAACCGCTCCACTTGACACAAGATGTCAATGCAGGCAATGCAAAAATCAGGAAGGTCATCAGGCTTTCGGCTAGAAACAAAATTCCGATCGACGACGACGGATGCATTTTCCCATATCGCACCTGCGTTGATTAAATCATCTTTTATTCCTAGTGATCCAGTTACATGGACATTTTTATAGACTCCCGCAGATATGGGCATCCATCCTCCATGACAGATTGCCGCAATCAGTTTGCCACCATCATTAAAGTCACGGATTAGCTGCAGGACCTTAGGATCACGTCGAAGTTTGTCCGGCATAAACCCGCCCGGACAGAGCAGTCCATCGAAGTCAATGGCATTCATATCGTCAATCGCGACATCCGACCTGCATGGGTAACCATTTTTACCTCTATAGACGATATCAGCAGCTGGACCCGCCACTACAACTTTAGCACCAGCCTCGATAAATCGGAGTTTAGGGTACCAAAGTTCCAGATCTTCATAGATATCACCGACGAAACTTAGGATATTCACGCCTGCCAGAGGTTTATGGTCTATCATGTTTATTCCTTGTCATATGATTGTTCAGGGATAGATCTTAATTGGATTGTACATAGTTTCTATTCTGGGAATACAGCAGGTTGCAATTGAAAGGATATGTTGACTCAGAATAATAGATATGGCTCCTTTTTGAGTCAATTTATTCTATGCTAAAACATTAGACAAAATGAATTATTATGTCTAATGTCGTTTTTAGAAACAAACATGACCAGCTCTTCTTAAAAAAGTATTTGGTGAAGTGTCCATTTTTTTCACTCAGGAGGCTTATTGAGAAATCCAACATGGACCCAATGAATCCCGATTCCCATCAGATATATTGCGATCATAGGAACCGACCAGACTAGCAATCCTAACAATATCGTTTGAAGCCGTGATCGCGTCTGCTGTTCCGTGAGATGGGACTTATACTTCTGATTAATTGCATCATATTCCTCAAACAACAATTTATCAAAAATGTCTGGCTTCTGATCCGTTGCTTTTATTGCTTGCTTTTGCAAGTATTCCAGGGTTTGGGTACTGACTTTTGCTAGGTTGCCGTCTTTTATATTTTCCAGGTCAGCAGTGGATATTTTGCTATAGTCAATACCTTTCTCGGTGGAGGATAAATCAAACCCACCAGATCGATCAGGCCTGAAGTTAATGATTTCTTCGTCCGATGCATTCCCAAATCGTCGTTGACGATATTCAGCCGTGGATTCACTTTGTCCGTGAGACTTCTTAAGGATATCAATTTTCTCTTTTACCCACCGAGAGTTAATTTCCGATTTTTTCTCAGGCAACGCATTAATAGTGAATATAAGCACAAGGATTGCCCAAACTATTGAAAACATCACCCATAAGCGTTGCCATCCGTTCAAATTATTGATATGCATTTATTCGCCTCCTTTTCTTGGGAGTATAACTTTAATTACCCACCGTTTCGGGGGGCATAATTTCCTTTAGGTAAAACAGTTAATCTTGTAACGAGCAGATTGATCTACAATCTGCGAGTTTTAACGTTATATGGTCCTCAAGACCATGGTCCAGATGGTAAATCGGTGGGTTAAGTGTAGGCACTAATTTAATTTTATTTTTGTCATCAGTGACTTCCCTTCTGTCGAATCTGCATTTTAATACGTATCGGTATTCCTTTTCTTCCTCAAAACTGTTATTTCCATTATTCTTTGGTTTCTGTGAAAAGACGGGGGGAGGCGTAAAATATGGATTAGGTTCTTGTATATCATCTTTGTTACAATAAATTACGCGTGTTAATACAGCTGGATGGTTGTTGTCTTCAAAGGACAGTCGATGATTTTGCCACACGACATTAATCCATTCTAGTAACGAAGAGGGATCACTTATTTTGACAACAAATTGACCAAACTTTTCTTTCATTTTATCAATATCCACATCTGGGCCTGATGCACACAAAATGTAGTGCTCATGTATGGAAACTGTTGTCTGCGTAATATTACTATACTTAATCCTTTGTAATCCTTCTGCCTTATCACCACGATTTTCTTCACAATTTCTGCAATATTTGAGAGATGGCAACCGTATATCTCCATTAATAAAGCAGAGAGCGTGGTCTCTTTTTTCGAAGAAACGGAAAAGATGCAATGGTATTTCGTTCATGATATTTTGCATTCTCGTAGGTTTACCTCTGAAGACAAAAGGAGTTTAACTATGCGCTATTTTTCAGTTATGTTTTTTCTTGTTCTTTTGTTTGGATGTAAAGAATCATCAGACTTCACAAGTAACCAATATCAAATGTCAATCGCCCCTTCAGGGAAGATATACTTACTTAATCAAACAACAGGCGAAATCGCGGAAATCAAGAGCTGGGGGAAAGATCCATTCTCCCCGAAACACGTGACCAACAAAGACATAACACATGGATTAAAAACCGCAAGTAACCAATATCAAATGTCAATTGCCCCTTCAGGGAAGATATACTTACTTAATCAAATAACAGGCGTTATCGAGGAAATTTCCGAGAGTCCAACCGATACTGATCAAAAAAAATAATGTCTTTGATAAGGTGAAAAATCCAAAAAACATTCCATCAAAATGGTCCCTGCATGGGCGGCATACTATCTTGGAGAGATTATACGTTCACCAATCCGGCACGGTTCGAAAGTTGTGGCGGTAATGTTCTTTTTCTATTTCAAAGTGGTGGATGAGGTGGAAAAGCAAGGCAGCGTTAATTTGTCGTTACTACTCAACTTCCTTTAGAATATATTTCCTGTCAACGATATCTTGAGCCTCTCTTAATATTAACGCACAAGATTTATCGTTTTTACGGAAACAAGTAGGCCTTTTGCCTTTGCGAAGCTCAGTTTCGAGTATCGGCACGACAGTGATCTTTTCTAAACCCCGATCACTTGTTATCTTGTCTGCTTCCTCTTGGATTTTTTTATAATAGTCATCCACTGTAATTTCGGTTTTTCCTTGCATAAAACCCCCTTGTTTTTTTTGCCTAAAATAATTCGGTAGAAATCCATCATATTATAAAGAAGTTTTTAAAAAACGCCTATTTCTTTTTGTCATGCTACGGGGGTGCGGCAATACATCACGGCCAGCCATGCAAAGGGCTACACAAAAACTCAGACAAAATAGATTATTCTGTCCCATGTTTCAAAAACCACCATTGAAATTTCAAGGGCTTATCTGCCATTTGAATAGCTCAACATTAGACAAAATGATGGACGGCAAAAACGCAACATTCTCTATACATAACAAAACTGGTCACCTTCCATAGTCAAGATCCAAAAAATCATAACCCGAAAGTCAGGGAACAGGCATAGGATGTTTTCTGAACATTACAGGTTATTGATCTACTGGAATTATTCTTTCAACGAAAAGCTGCTTCAAGTCATGGTCGATTAACGATATCATCTTAGACTCGCATCCCAGTCAGGACTGCCCTTCTCTATCCGGGATTAGCCGCCGCCAGCCATGCAAGCCCCAGACAAGCGACAACAAGCCTAACACGGTTAATGCCGACGAGGTCCAGGCAACCGCAGTAATCCCGCCAACCTGCCATAACCAGCCGCCAAGAAGCACCCCGACCATCCGGCCGACTCCGGAGCTGGCGTAGAAACCGGCCATCATCGTCGCCCTGGCGCCGGGCAGCAGTTCGGTACTGAGGGAAAAACTGGTGACGATGGTGAATTCAGAGGCGAAAAATATCAAGAACAGCCCAACCATCGCCAGCGGCAGGGACCTCCCGAGAAAGGGCAGCAACAGATAGGCGAGGCTTGCCAGGCAGAGCCCGAGAATAATCGCCCTCTTCAGGCCCAACCGGTCGGCAAAGATCGCCGTCATCGATTCTCCGAGCAGTTCCGCTGCACCGATGGCCGCAGTGCCGAAACCGAGGGTGACGATACTGGTGAGAAAGGCCTGTTCGAACCAGGCGCCGTAGACGATGAAGAGACTGTCATTGGCGATGCTAATCCAAAAGCCGAACAGCAGCATGCCGACCGCCGGGCGTACCCGGATGAGCTGCGGCAGGGAGGCAAAGGGTGACACCCGGCCTTGTCCCGTAGCCTGGCCGGGATGATCGGCCGGGATAATGTGGCTGATGGTCAGCCAGCTGATCCCTCCGAGCAGGGTGAAAATCCAAAAGGAACTGGTCAGGCCGAAATGCTCGATGAGCAGGCCGAGGGCCGGAATTCCCAGGAGCGTCGAACCGGCCCAAGCCATTTCCACCGCCCCGATAACCCGGCCGCGCCGCTCGAAAGGCACTTTGCTGCCGATAAAGGCCTGAATCGCCGGATCAAAGACAATTTTCCCAAGACTTGCCACCAGCAGCCCGAGAAAAATCCACCAATAGCCCGGCGCGAGACCGCACAGCAGCATGCCGACGGCCAACATCCCGAGGCCTGCGCGCATCATCGCCCGGTAGCCGAAGCGGTCGGCCAGCGGCCCGCTGAAAAGTCCGAGCAGAGAGGCTATCTGGCAGGTTGCGAGAATGGCGGTGATAGCCGCCAGGGGCACATCAAGGCTCCGGCTGAAGGCCGGGGCAAAAGGATAAACAAAGCGCCGCCCGGTGTTGAGCAGCAGCCGAAAAAACATCACCGCAACTATCTGGCGGATCAGGGGCGCCGGTTTTTTCTCGGCGGAATTCGGACAACTTGTTAAACGCACGGCACCATCCTTTTTCTAAGCCCGACACAGGGGACTCTTTGAATGCAGGGGGTCTTGCCACCCCAGAGTGTAGTATCGAAAAAGCGAGTCGACAAGAGAGCCATCGACAGGTTTTTCCAATTTGACATGTGCCCTTGTCCGTGTCAAAGATCAAGGTCCCTGATCTTAATAATTTTTTGCAGTTGGAGGCAGTCCCATGAAAAAAGTGTTGTCGATTCTTGTCGTTCTCATCCTCACCCAGATGACTTCCCTAGCCCTTGCGGCGCAAAGCCGTTCAGGTATTGTCACCCTGACCGTCGATCTCTCCGCCCAGGCGGCAGGCGAAGAGGCCAGGCTGTGGATTCCCTATCCGCTTTCCGATGCGCAGCAAGTGATCTCGGATATCAAAGTCAGCGGCGATTTTGCCTCTTCCGGGGTATATACCGATCGCCGTTTCGGCACCGCGATTCTCTACGCCGAGTGGCCGAAAGAGGTGAAAAGCCGGACGCTCACCTTCTCCTTTGCGGTGGAACGCCAGGAAATTCGCCAGACCGGCCTGCCGACCGTCGAACCCGCCTGGAATCCGGCCGACTATGCCGAATATCTGCAACCCACCAGCCTCGGTCCCCTCGATGGCGAGGTAAAGAAACTGGCGGAATCGATTACCGCAAAGAAAAAAACCGTCCTGGAAAAGGCCAGGGCCATCTATGACTGGACCGTCGACAACATGTACCGCAATCCCGACACCCTCGGCTGCGGCAAGGGCGATGTCTGCCTGCTGCTGAAAAACCCCGGCGGGAAATGCACCGACATCTCCTCGGTGTACATTGCCCTGTGCCGCGCCGCAGGCGTCCCGGCCCGTGAGATATTCAGCATCCGGCTGGGCAAGAAGGCCGAAGAAGACATCACCACCTGGCAACACTGCTGGGCCGAATTTTTCCTGCCCGGCTACGGCTGGGTAAGTGTCGATCCCGCCGATGTGCGCAAGGCCATGCTCACCGAGAAGCTCGACCTGGATAGCCCGAAGACCAAGGAGTATCGTGAGTTTTTCTGGGGCGGCATCGATCCTTACCGGGTGGCCATCGCCCGGGGACGCGACCTGGTGCTCAACCCGCCGCAATCCGGCCAGCCCCTCAATACTTTCGGCTATCCCTATGCCGAGGTGGGTGGCAAAGCCGTGGATTTTTACAATCCACAAGAGTTCGTCTACAGCTACACCTTCAAGGAAAAATAAATTCGCAACCGGCAGCAGCAGGACTGAAGAATCAAGCCCTGCTCAACCCCCGGCATACTTAGCCGTCCGGACTATTTCGCCGGCCTGGGTAATCTCCAGATAACCGAGACGCAACAACAGCAGGGTGCCGGGAAAGATGTCCTCGCCGAAGGGCTTGCGGATGGCCCATTTCGCCCGGAACAGCGGGTCGGGCAATTCCTTCTGGTCGCTGTCGCATTGCAGGATCATCGGCAGAAAACTCTGCTGCTCGAATTTTTTGATGATTTTCAGTTCGAGTTCGCTTCGCACCATGGCGGTGCGCCGCAGCCAGTCCGGCAATTGCCCCGGCAGGTTACGAAAATGCAGATAGCTGCTGAGAAGGATGTCGTTTCGGCCGCCCCAGTCGGCGGCATTGTGCAGGTCTTCGACGGTTTCCGGCGAGAAGAAAAACCCGGAATCGTTTTCTGTCAAATAGGGGAAATGCGGGGCGAAGAGGTATTGCCGCATGCCCTGATCGAGCAGGTTCATCCCCAGGTGTTTGCCGGTCACCGCCAAGGTCTCTTCCAAGGCCCTGCGAATGGCGGCAGGAGGGTTGTCGGGATTGAGGGCAAGCGTCAAAAGAGACATGTCCTGGCGGGTGATTTTTCGTTCCCCTTCAATCACCTGGAGCTTGGTCGGATCCTTGATAGCCGCAAGATCCTGGGTTTTCCTGAACCGCACCCCCCTGCCGCCATCCCCGCCCTCCTGGAGATAGGCGAGCATGGCAAAGGATTCGCGCACCCGGTCGTCGAGGTAGAAATCAACGACCGGATCCGTCCCCGCCGTGACCTTTGGCACTTGCTCGGCGGCATTGCCGGCAGGCGGCGATGCCTTGCTGATTCCACCAACTATCGGTGCTACACGACGATGGAGTTTCTCCAGATACCATTCCGCCTTAGTTTTCGGATTACCGGCAAACTGCTCGGCCGGCAGGCCGGAGAGCCGGCTGACCCCAGCGGCACCCAGCGAGAGCAGCATCCGGACAACAACATTGCCATCGCCGACAACCGCCTTTACCTCCCGCAGTGTCGCTGCCCCTTGGCCGGTCGATGAGCGCAGACGGTCAAGGCTTGCCATCTGGCCGGGAATAATGCCCCCGAGGGCGGCGGCGATGCCTTGGTCCCCGGCGATCTTAGTAACGGGGTCGAGCATCAGTTTGCCGATCGGGTTATCGGCGGCAAAGCGGATAAATTGCTGCAACCAGGCGGCAGACAGCCGCTCGGCCTTCCGGTCTTTCTCGTTCCAGTCGACCTCCTCGGGTAAAAGGGCGAGGACCGTAAGTTTATTAAAAAGCAGACCCCAATCCGCGGCGGTTTTCACAACGCTTCCGGCCACCGCCTTGCTGCTGAAATCGCTCAGCAGGCTGTTGCCAAGACCGTCGTGCAGGGCCTGCCAGCTGGTTTTGTCAGGCAGTTGCTGCAGGGTTTGGACCATTTCCACAAGCTCGCCAAAAACTTGCCCTGAGGCTTCGCCGTCGCTTTGGCGGTCGGCGAATTTCGGCAGCCCAGCAAGAAGCAGACCGATTCGCGCACGCATAAAGCTGAAGGCATCTTCAGGGAGCAAGCCATACTGCAACAAGGCGAGGAGGTTCTCCGCCCGGTACACCTCGCTGCTTTTCAAATAGTCAAGAGCCAGGCGGGAGATTGCGGCTGCCGGCATGCCCTGCAATTTCGCACGATTCATGGCGGCGGCAAACTGCAGGGGCCGATCCTTGGTCGCATCCTGCAGTTCGGCGAGAAATTCCATCGCCTCCCCGCCGCCAAGGCTTGTCACCAACTGGGCCACCAACTCCTGGGCACGATGGATCGACAGACGCAGATCGGTCCTTTTGCCGTAGTCGAGAAAGAGACTCCTCACCTGCCCCGGCCCAAGGAAGTCGGCAATATCCCACAAAAGCCCTCCGTTGATCCCGGTCCTACCGACTTCCGCCACTGTCTCCCGGACGCTGGGCTCCCCTGCCGTACTCGCCGGCGATTGCCTCCTGGCTAAGATGCCCAGCGCCTCGGAATTTTCGGCGCTACCGCTTACCAGCCGGGTCAGGGCCGCAGTCGTTGCTTCCAAGCGTTTTTCCCCTGCCAAGGGAAAAGGGCTAAGATTCCGCACTTCCGCCCGAGTATACAGCTCCCGTCGCAGCGAAGTTTGCCGACCGGCCACCTCTTCTTCCAGTGGTCCGAGCAGGGTGCGCTCGCCGTCCGGTGCCGGCACGGCCAGACAGTCATTGAGAATATTGCCGAGAAGATCTGCCCACTGCAGGCTTTCGTCCGGTGCCGGCAGAAAAAACAGGCCCGGTCCCTCGGGAGCCTTGAACAGGAAGCCGAGGATTCGGTCATCGAGCACCGCCCGCCCGGCACATTCCTGCCGTCCCGTTGCCGCATATGGGTCCTTGGCCTGTGCGGCAGCATCCCGCAAGTCTTTGAGGAACCGCCCGTGGCTCTGCAGGCTCCGGAGAGGCACCGAGTTTTCGGCATCGACCTGAATAAAACCGGAGGCGTCGCTCTCGGCGGCAAGCAGACTGCCCGCCAGGTCGTCATAGGTGGCGAGGAATTCCGGCTGCCGCCACTGTGGCATGATCTGATTATCCCAGTACTGCAGGTCGGCGAGGTAATGGCCGATGAGGCTTTTCCGCTGTCTGCGGTCGATGGCGACAAAATTGCTGAACAGGTTGGTTCTGTCGATCTTGGTCGGATCGATGCGCGGATTGCAGCTGGGGATTTTGCTGCGCAGGAACTCATTTTCAATTCGTTGCGTGCGGATATTGGCAAGATCGTAAAACTGCTCGGCCAAAAGGGTGCTGCTTGCCCCGTAGCTCATCTTCAGCGGACTGTCGCTGGTCCCGACAATGCGCTTCGTCTCCTCCGCCCCCATTGCCGCCCCGCCTGGCAAACCGGCGGCGAGAGGCGTGCCGGCGACAATCTCCGGATAATAGCGAATAACAAAATCCTCCAGCGGAAAGACGTCGCCCGACCCATACGGCAGCACCGAGTTTAAACTCACCCTGGTGGTCTCGACGATCAGCCCCCGATCGTTTTCGAGGATTTTGCCGATGGCCGGACCGGGGCCGATGAAGACCTGCATATGGCCGATGAGTTCGCCGGTGGTCGTTTGCAGCATGCCCCGATTCGATCCCAGGCTGAGAGAGGGGTAGAGCGCCTGCAGGTAGGCGAGGATCTCCTTGGTACCACCCTCGCAATCGTTTTGATCGTGGAACAGGGAATCGAGGAGCATGCCGCTGCCGTTGCCGGGATAAAACTTATTTTCGGCATACCGCTGCAACAGCATCACCAGCGAATAGCCGTCGATCTCCTTCGGCAGCCCCTCGCCAACCCTTTGCAGGCGCTGGTTGTATCTGGCCAGAGCCTCCTCCAGGGTAAAGGACGGTTGCTGCCCGAGGACCATCAGGGCGCGACTGAGATGAAAATATTCGGCCGAGATAATAAAGGTGGAAAAGGCCATGTGCAGACGGCCATCGGCGATATCCTCGCGCAGGGCCTTGAGAAACTCCGCCTCGGCATGCAGCATGGCGGCATAGCCCGAAGTCGCCGGGACGGCGTCCTGAAAGACATTGCCGAGGAGAACCGCCTCGGCGTCCTCCGCAACCTCTTGATCCATGCTTTTGTCCGGTTTGGCGGGAATGGTTGACCCGGAAAAGTGCGGCGGTGCAAGCCTGGCAACGGCGGTCTGCCGCACCAGCGATCGATACCCGACTTTTTCGGTGATCGACAGGGGAATCAAAGACGACATGGCAATACTGTACTGAGGCAGCTCCCATGCCGACGCTTTATGGCGCGCTGCACGCTGATAGGGAATTGCCGTAGGGTCGGCGGGCGGCGCAGTCATCTGTTTGCTCGGCGGCTCGGCCGCGGCTGGGACCGCATCGGGTGCGTGCCCTGCCCCGGGGCTTTCTTGCATCTGCCCGCTTTCTTGTTCTATATCTCCGACAAAGGGAAAAAAATAGTTGCCGGGTGGTAAAACGGCGGTCTTGATCAGGAGCAGATGCAGTACTGCCGTGAGAGTGAAGGCAACGAACAAATCATGAAGGGTCCGGGTAGGTTTCACGATCATGAGATTCTTGGCAGAAAAAAGGAAGTCTTACACAGCAGTCAGCACCTCGAGTTCTCGTTTGACGATAAGCATTGTCACCACCGATGGGAGGGGGGACATCCGGATCGCCAAAGTATCGCCCCCATAAAGGTCTCCTGCCCCCGCAAATAACGGTTGAAAGCAAGAGAGGACAGCCACTTTCTTCTTTTTTTCATTATTCTATGCTTTAATAGAAAAAGAAAAGAAAGATGGTTCTAGGGTTTTTCAACGGCGGGGCATTCTTGAAGACATCAAGGAGAAAGGCGAACCATGAAAAAAATATCAAGCAGCTGCACAAGAAACCGTCCGTGCCTTCTCCCCTTAGCTTTTTTGCGGATACCGGTACTGCTGGGAGTGTCCGCCCTCCTGTTGCTGGCAGGTCTGGGCGCGCCAAGCACACCCCTCGCCCAGGAACCACCGATAAAGATTGCCGCCATTTTCTCGGAAACCGGTATTGCCGCACCCCATAACCTGCCCCTCATCGAGATGACCAAGGTGGCGGTCGAGCACATCAACAGCCGGGGCGGCCTGCTCGGGCGGCAGGTGCAGCTGCTCCTTCTCGATAACGGCAGCACGCCGATCGGCTCGGCCCTGGCGGCGCAAAAGGCCATCGCCGAGAACGTCACGGCGGTCATCGGCGCCCACTGGAGTTCCCATTCCCTGGCGATGGCGCCTCTTCTCCAGGAGGCGGGTATTCCGATGATCTCTCCCGGTTCGACCAACCCGGAGGTCACCCGCGGCAAAGACTATATCTTCCGGGCCTGTTTTATCGATTCCTTCCAAGGGCTGGCGATGGCCAAGTTCGCAATTCATGAACTCCATGCCGGGACCGCCGCGGTAGTCACCAATATCGACGAGAATTATAGTACCATGCTCGGGCAGTTTTTCGGCAACGCCTTTGCCCAGGCCGGCGGCCGGCTGGTCGCCGAAATCGGCTATCGGGGGAATGCCACCGATTTCTCGGCGATCATCAAGGAAATCGAGGGCAAAAAACCGGACGTCGTCTATCTGCCCGGCTACACCAGGGACAGCGGTCTCTTCATCAAGCAGTCGGAGAAAATAGGACTGAAGGCAATCTTTCTTGGCGGCGACGCCTGGGATGAGATAGAAAAATATGCGGGAACGAGTATCGAAGGCAGTTTCCAATCCGCCCCGTGGCATCCGCAAGTGCCTTTTCCGGAAAGCGAGAAAATGAAAAAAATCTTTGCCGCCAAGCACGGCAGATCCATTGAAAATATCAGCTCACCGCTGGCCTACGATGCGGTTATGCTCCTCGCCGCAGCAATTACCCGCGCCGGCAGCCTCGACCGCCGGGCGATCCGCGATGCCCTGGCGGCAACGGTTGATTTTCCGGGGGCCACCGGACCGATCACCTTTGACGCCAATGGCGATCCGCAGAATAAGCCGATCATCATCATCGAATTTCGGGATGGAAAACGGCTTTTCCGCAACGTCATTTCCCCTCTGCCGGGAGTATCGCCATGAAAGGTGTGATGCGGAAAGCCAGGGGCCACCAAAGACCCCGCCACCTTGTCATCCTTGCCTGCCTGGGTCTCCTGTTGCTGGTTACCGGAGCTGCAGCAGCCGACGAACCGATTAAGATCGGGGCCATCTTCGCCCTCAGCGGCAAGGCAAAAAACTCCAATCAGCCGGCAGTCCTCGGGGTACAGCTGGCGGTCGAGGAAATTAACAGCGAGGGGGGCGTTCTCGGAAACCCTTTGGAACTTCTCTTGTTCGACAATGAAAGCACGCCCATCGGCTCCCATCTGGCCGCCGAAAAGGCCGCCCAAGAGGGGGTAACGGGGATCATCGGAGCCTCCTGGAGTTCCCATTCCCTGGCGATTGCCAAGGTTGCCCAGGAACGGAAAATCCCGATGATCTCGCCGATCTCCACCATTCCCTCCCTGACCGCCATCGGCGACTATATCTTCCGGGTGTGCTACACCGATACCTTGCAGGGTGCGATCCTCGCCCAATTCGCCTACCGGGATCTTAAGGCCAGATCCGCCCTGATTTTTATCGATATCTCCAGTGATTTCAGCCTCGACATAGCGCAGATCTTCAAAACCAACTTTACCGCCCTGGGCGGCACGGTAAGCCGGGAAATCGAATATAAAACCGGCCAATCAGATTATTCGCTACAGATCAGGCAGGCGCTTGCCGATACCAGCGACGTCGTCTTTCTCGCCGGTTACGACGAAAGCGGCTTCATCGCCGCCAAACTGCAGGAGGCGGGAGCCGGGGCCATTCCCATCGGCAGCGACGGCTGGGATGCCGACAGTTTTTTCACCCTCGGCGGCAACAAAATTCGCCTCGGCTATTATGTGAACCATTGGTCTCCGGCGCACGAAGATCCCCTGTCCCGAGCATTTTCAGAAAAATACGGCAAGGATGGCGAAATCAAGGCGCCGACCGCCCTCGCCTATGATGCCGTCAATATCCTGGTTGCCGCCATCCGCCTGGCCGAATCCCCGGATCATGAAGCCGTCCGCCGCAGCCTTGCAGGCCTTCGCGGCTTCAAGGGAGTAACCGGAGAGATCGCCTTCGATGCCCGGGGCGATGCAGTGAAAAGTGCGTGTATTGTGGAAATCCGCGACGGCATCCCCCGCCATCGGAAATGCTACAATCAACAGCAACCCTAACGTAATCTTAGGCCTATGAAATACCATAGCCTGCCTTTCAAGATAAACCTTACGACCATCGTCACCGTTTTTCTCGTGGCGTTTGTCTGCATCATCTTACAATACCCCATCGAACAGCGGCGCTTCAAAGGGCAGGCGGCTCGGATCGAGATACTTCTCAACACCATTTTCAAACAAAAAAAAGATGATCTGTCGAATGAACTGTTTGCCGGCCAGGAAAGAGCCTTACAATCCTCCCTGGAGGAAATCAAACAGGCCAGCGATGACATCACCCTGGTCTGCCTCTACCCCATACACGGCAACAAACGCCTGTGTTCCGGGGTCGATAACCGGCACCTTGTCATATTTTCGAAGATCCCCGAAGGCGGTCGCCACTCCTTCGAAGAACTCTCCCTCAATGATCGATGGACCGGCATTTATACGAGCGGCATCGAGGTGATCGGCGACAAGCTCGGCTACCTTGTCATCTATTATGATTTCGAAACCATTATCCGCGAGAACAGCCGCATCCTCCTCTACTTCGGTCTTGTCACCTTGATCGCCAGTATTGTCATTCTGATGCTGCTGAATATTTATCTGTTCCGTTCGATCATCGAGCCGCTCACAACCCTCAGGGATGCCATGCGCCGGGTGGAGAGCGGACAACTCGGGGCCACCATCGATCTGTCGCGCCAAGATGAAATCGGCGAGATCGGTAAGGCCTTCAACGACATGTCCGGCAATCTCCTGAAGAGCCGCTCCGAACTGAAAAAACATCAAGAACACCTTGAAGAGCTGGTCAATGCCCGTACCGAGGAACTTACCCAGGCCAAGGAACTGGCGGAAAGCGCCAGCCGGGCGAAAAGCGAGTTTCTTGCCAATATGAGCCATGAGATCCGCACCCCGATGAACGGCGTGGTCGGCATCTCCACCCTCCTCGAAGATACCGATCTCGATGAAACCCAACGACACTATGTGGAAACCCTCAAGACCAGCGGCAAATCCCTGCTCACGGTTATTGACGACATCCTCGATTTTTCCAAGATCGAGGCCGGCAAGATGGAACTGGAGCGAGTCGATTTCAACCTCCGTGACCTCCTTGACGGCCTTTTGGATATGGTCAGTCTCAATGTGAAGGACAAGGATCTCGAACTGATCTGCAGCATTGCCCCCGGTACGCCGACGCAACTGGTCGGCGACCCGGGACGGTTGCGGCAAATTTTGCTCAACCTCGTCGGCAATGCCTTTAAATTTACGAAAAAGGGAGAAATTTCCATCTCGGTTGTCGGCATGGAAGAACAGGGCGGAGAAATCGTCCTGTGGTTTACCGTCAAAGATACCGGCATCGGTATCCCTGGGGATAAACAAGATTCGCTCTTTGAGTGCTTCACCCAGGCCGACAGCTCGACCACCCGAAAATTCGGCGGAACCGGCCTGGGCCTTGCCATTTCGAAGAGACTGGTGCAGCTCATGCACGGCCAGGTCGGCATCCACAGCATTGATGACGAAGGCTCGCTGTTCTGGTTTACCTGCCGCCTCGACAAACAGCTGAACCCCGAACCGGAACCGCAATTGCCTCGGCAGCTCAATGATCGACAGATACTGGTAGTCGATGACAACAACACCTGTCGGGAGATCCTGGCCAGACAACTTGAATATTGGGGGGCGAGGGTAAGCAGCTGCGGCAGCGATCGGGAGGCGCTGAGGATCCAGAAAGAAATCGCCGATGGCGGCCATAGGCTCGATTTTGCTTTTATCGAACTGCAAACAGCCGACAGAGACGGCCCGGCACTTAGCCGAATGCTCAAGGAAAGTGGCCTTTCCCCCGACCTGCAACTGGTGCTCATGGTGCCTTTTTATCGTTTTGAGAGCAATGGCAACTCCTTCCGCCAGGACTTTGCCGCCTGCCTGAAAAAACCGATCCGCTATTGCGATCTGCTTGATACGGAAGGCATCCTGCTCTCCGGCCATCCCGTGCATGCAGCGAGACAGCCGGAAACAGCGCCGCCCGGAGCTTACACGCCGCCGGGTCGAGATGAACCTATCCTTCTCGCCGAGGACAACCTCATCAACCAGCAGGTAGTAGCCGGCATCATGAAAAAACTCGGCTATCACCGGCTGGATATTGTCGGTAATGGCCGGGAAGCCATAACCGCCCTGCGGAATACCCCTTACAGCCTGGTCCTTATGGATATCCAGATGCCCGAATTGGACGGCCTGCAGGCAGTAAATCACATCCGTTCCGGTGCGGCCGAGGTCCTTGATCCGCACATCCCGATTGTCGCCCTCACCGCCCATGCCATGAAAGGCGATAAGGAAAAATATCTTGCCTGCGGCATGGATGGCTATATCTCTAAACCCATCGATCCCCTTCTCCTGGCGGCAACCCTGGAACAGCTTTTGGCCCCGGCAAGAACCCGCCTTCTTGAGCGGCAGGCAGTAGCCGTAGAAGAACCGCCAACCGACACTTCAGAGCCGCCACTGATCGATTATCCGGCCTTCGTTGCCCGCTTGCTTGACGACAGGCAGGTGGCGGCACAGATCTTTGCCATGTTTATGCAAGATCTGCCGCTGCAGATGGAGCATCTCGGGGAGGTCACCGATAAAAAAGATTTCTCCGCCATCGAGAACCAGGCACATAAACTCAAAGGCGCCACCGCTAATGTCTGCGCCCATCGCCTCAACAGGATAATGCGCCGACTGGAGGCAGCCGCCAAAGCCGAGAATCTTGCGGAAGTGCAAAAGCTTCTTGCTTCAGCGCAACAAGTACGGATAATAATGCAAGAAACGGAAATTTATCCTGACTCTGCAAAGCAGCCTATGTGATTTTTTTTGTCGGAAAGAGACAGAATTCGCATGTTTTTTTATGCCCCCTAGATGAAAGGAGAAATATCAAGTAAATAGAGGTTCTTCCGGAAAGAACATGACAAGAAAACACGTCGCCGAAACCACACCTGACCTCAGGACGGAAGGTCTCGATACACCGAGGGCATTACCAAAGCACAGGGAATTATTACCAATCGACGATTTTATCCTCGTAACTCATTTTTCCCGGACCCTGGACACCCCACCATAGCTCATTGTTTTTACAGATATAAATATTATTTTTAGCAGATATCCCGAGATCGTAAAAATCATATTGATAAACCCTTCGAAAAGGTGTAATCATCCCCGAAATTTGTTCATAAATTTGTTCTTAATTTGTTTCCGTATCGTCAGTTGTTTTATCCCCTCTTTTTATTTGATAGGAAAATAGCCATGTATCCACCCCATTTTGGAAATAATCCGTTATTTCCCAGCAAGAACGACTTCAGAGTTGTATTGAAGAACCATGTCGCCGGCATGGGCGTTATGACGTACAAATTCATTGCCAAGGGAAGTCTGGTATGTGCTATTGCGGGGGATATCATTACCGATATTCGCCAACACACCCTGCAGATCGAAACTGACCTGCATCTTCACGATCTGTATTTTTCCGGTTATTTCCTCCATTCCTGCTCGCCGAATATTGAGCTGGACATGAAGAAATTGCTGGTGCACGCGGTGCAGGACATCCATCCCATGGACTATCTGACCATGGATTACGCCCAGACCGAGGATATTCTCTACAAGCAGTTCCCCTGCGGTTGCGGCTCGGAAAACTGTCGGGGCTGGATCACCGGCAAAAAGGAATTGCCGGTTGCCGAAGCAGTCCTCGGTAACGGCTTCCGCGCGCCCGAAAAACAGTTCGAAGAGTGTCAAGGCATATGACGGAGTGGTGGGAACGGGATGATCTCCACTTCCGGGATGGCGTCCTGATATTTGCCGGCAGGCGGGTCGATGAGCTGGCGAGACAATTCGGGACGCCGGCCTTTTATTATAATGGTCGGCGGATGGTTGCCAATGTAGAGCGGTTGCGCGCAGCTTTGCAGGAGGCCGGTCTTGGCGATCGTTCCCGCATCAAGTATGCGATGAAAGCCAATCGCTTTGCACCGCTCCTCACCCATTTGCAGGGCACGGGCCTGGTCGGCATCGATGCCTGTTCGCCGAACGAGGTGGAGCATGCCATCGGCTGCGGCTTTTCGGCGGATGATATCTCCTTTACCGCCACCAGCCTGTCGAACCGCGATCTGGAGCGCTTGTCGCGCATCGAAGGCCTGTCGATGAATTGCGACTCGATCAGCGCCATCCGCCGCTGGGGAGAGCTCGGCCCAGGCCGGAGTATCGGCATCCGCGTCAATCCGGCGCTCGGCATCAGCCGGGCGCAGAACGAAAAGCTCCAGTACAGCGGCATCAATACCACCAAATTCGGTATCTACCGGGAGCAATTCGCCGAAGCGGTGGCGGTGGCCAAAGACTACAACTTGACCATCAAGAAAATCCATTTCCACACCGGCTGCGGCTACCTGACCGCCCAGCTGGGAATATGGGATTCGATAATCGACAGCTGCTTATGGTTTGTCGATCAGCTGGACACGGTCGAGGTGGTCAATGTCGGCGGCGGCCTGGGGGTGCCCCACGTTGCCGAGGATGCACCGCTTGACCTGAGCCGCTGGGCGGGAATCCTCGCTCGCCATTTTCGTAACCGGTCGCAGTCCATCGAGATCGAACCGGGGGATTTTCTCGCCAAGGATACCGGCATCCTGCTCTTGACCGTCAATACCGTGGAAAAGAAAATGGAGACGGTATTTGTCGGGGTCGACGCCGGTTTCAACCTCGCCGTTGAACCTGCTGTCTACGGCCTGCCCTTTCATCCGGTGCCTGCCCTGCGCCTGCCCGGAGATAGCCGAACCGTGACCATCGTCGGCAATATCAACGAGGCCCTTGATGTCTGGTATGCCAATATCAGCATGCCGCCGCTTGCAGAAGGACAGACCCTGGCCCTGATCAATGCCGGTGCCTACTCCTCGGCCATGGCCTCGAACCATTGCCTGCGCGGCGAATTCAAGGAGTTTCTTCTGACCTAGGCGGCATGCAACAGCCGAAATGTTAGACCGGGGTGAAAAAGCAATTTTTCACCCCGTTTTTATTGGTGCTGCAACCCTACTGAACTTTATTCAATAAAAGGACCATCCAATGAGCAATTTCACCAATGTAACCATCACCAAGAAGGCCAATATCTATTTTGACGGCAAGGTAACCAGCCGCACCATCACCTTTGCCGACGGTTCGAAGAAGACCCTCGGCATCATGCTCCCCGGTGAATACACCTTCAATACCGATGCGGCGGAGCTGATGGAAATTCTTGCCGGCAACCTGCAGGTGCAATTGCCGGGATCGGCGGAATGGCAAACCTATGGAGCCGGAAGCGCCTTCGAAGTTCCGGCTAAGTCGAGCTTCAGTCTGAAGGTGGCGGTGATTACCGACTATTGCTGCTCTTTTTTGAAATAAAGACGAGACAAATGGGCATCACCGGCCGAGGTTGCGGCTAATGATCCCCATAACCGAATAAACCAGCTGGGCGGCGGCAAAATCGGAAACATGATCGCCGTCGCGCGGGGCCAGTTCGACCAGATCAAAACCAAGTACCGTCCGCCCGGCTACCGCCCGCTCGATAAAGGTTAAAGTCTGGTGCCAGTTTGGCCCACCGGGCACCGGCGTGCCGGTGGCAGGGATAACGGAAGGATTGAGGCCGTCGACGTCGATGCTGAGATAAATATTTTTCGGAAAACTGCCCGGCAAGGCAAATTTCTTGAGATTTATGCCTGGGATGTCCCGGCCGTCGAGATGCTGAACCCGTTTTTCCTGCCGGTACTGCACCTCCTCCAGGCACAGCGCCCGCACGCCGAACTGCATGAGGGTGCAGCCGCACTCCTCCAGCGCCCGACGCATGACGCAGGCGTGGCTGAAGGGCGAACCCTCAAAACTTGCCCGCAGATCGGCATGGGCGTCGATCTGAATAATGCCGATCGGTTCGGGGAAACTCCCGGCCAGGACGCGAATCGGTGCAAGACTCACCGTATGCTCGCCGCCGAGGACCACGGGGAGAGATCGGCGGGCGATCACCGCCTGCACGGCTTTCTCTATTCGCCTGAGGACCGTTCCTATTTTGCCGCTGCAGTCAACCGCCGGACCGGTGGCGATACCGGCGCTGAGCGGCTCGGACAAGCCATCCCAGGCCTCAAGCTGCTGCGAGGCGGCAAGAATTGCCGCAGGTCCTGCGGCGGTGCCGCCGCCGTAGGACACACTTCTTTCCAGCGGCACGGGGATCACCGTAAAAAGTGGTTCAAGCTCTTCCCGCCCCTCTGCCTCCGACTGAAGAAATCCGGCGCTCTTCTCTCTTTGCAATGCCTGCTTCATTTATGACAACCTGTTTTTAAAATCCTCGTAGCCAAAAGACCGCACACATTCATAGCTGTCGTCGCCGGGTTCGTAGAGGTACATGGCCGGCAAGCCGACCCCGTTAAAGGTATTATTCTTGACCATGGTGTAGATCGCCATATCGCTGAAAACCAGCTGATCGCCGATGGCTAAGGGCTGATCAAAGGAATAGATTCCGGCCACGTCACCAGCAAGACACGACAGCCCGCCGATGCGGTAACTGTGGGCTTTTTCTCCTTCCAGTCCTGCGCCAACGATATGCGGCCGATAGGGCATCTCCAGAACATCGGGCATATGGGCGGGCACCGAGCTGTCGATGATGGCGATCGGCATATCGGCATGGGCGAGGTCGAGAACGGTGCTCACCAAATAGCCGCAATTGAGGGCCACCGCCTCGCCCGGTTCGAGATAGACCTGCACTCCCCATTTGTCTTTGAAGGCTTTGACGACCCGAATCAAGCGTTCGAGGTCATAGCCCGGACGGGTGATATGGTGGCCGCCGCCAAAATTGACGTAGCGCATCCGCCCAATCAGATCGCCGAAGCGCTCTTCCACCGCCGTGACCGTGCGCTCCAGGCAATCGGCATCCTGCTCGCAGAGATTATGCCAGTGCAGGCCGGTCACTCCGGCAAGGAGATCCATCCGCAGCTCGGCGCGACGGATGCCGAGACGCGAGCCGGAGGCACAGGGGTCGTACATCGCCACCGTCCCCTCGCTGTGTTCCGGATTGATGCGGATGCCAAGCTCGATCATCTTGCCCGACCTGGCTGCATATTCTTCAATTACCGGCCGAAACCGTTCCAGCTGGCTCATCGAGTTAAAGAGAATATGGTCGGAGGTCCGGCACAGCTCCGCCATATCCGCCGCCGAATAGGCGGCGGCAAAGGTATGCACCTCTTTGCCGAACTCCTCATAACCCAGGCGCGCCTCGTTAGGCGAGCTGGCACAAACCCCGTCGAGGGTCTGTGCGATAAGCGGAAAGACCCGGAACATGGAAAAACATTTCAGGGCAAGAAGAATCCGGCAACCGGTCCGCGCCTTGACCTCGGCGAGAATGCCAAGATTATGGCGGAGCAAACCGACATCGACCAGATAACAAGGCGTGGTCAACCGACCGGGGTCAAAGCGGTATTCAAGGCGACCGTTTATCACAGCTCGACTACCACCCAGGGCAGGCCGTAGCGGTTCAGGTCGGCCATAAAGGGATCGGGGTCCATCTGCTCCATGTGCCAGACACCAGGCCTTCGCCAGGTCTTCTCAAGGATCAGTTTGGCGCCGATCATCGCCGGTACGCCGGTGGTATAACTGATCGCCTGGGAACCGACCTCACGGTACGATGCCTCATGGCTGCAGATATTGTAGACGAAGATCTTTTTACTCTTGCCGTCCTTCACCCCTTTCAGCAGGCAACCGATGCAGGTCTTGCCCTTGGTCAGCGGTCCAAGCGACGAGGGTTCGGGCAGCACCTTTTTCAGAAACTGGATGGGGATGATCTGCTGCCCGCCGAACTCCACCGGATCGATACGGGTCATGCCGACGTTTTCCAGGACCCGCAGATGGGTCAGATACTGCTCGCCGAAGGTCATCCAGAACCGCGCCCGCTTGAGGCCCTTCAAATGCAGGACCAACGACTCCAACTCCTCATGGTACATGAGAAAACATTTCTTCGGGCCGATACCGTCCGGGAAGTCGTACATCATCGACCAGGACAGCGGGTCGGTATCCACCCACTCGCCGTGCTCCCAGTAGCGGCCGCGCTGGGTGATCTCGCGGATGTTGATTTCCGGATTGAAATTGGTGGCGAAATGCTGACCGTGATCGCCGGCATTGCAGTCGATGATATCCAGTTCGTGGATCTCGTCGAAATGGTGCTTCTGCGCCCATGCAGAGAAGACGTTGGTCACCCCCGGATCAAAGCCGGAGCCAAGCAAGGCCATGAGTCCGGCCTTTTCAAAACGTTCACGGTAGGCCCATTGCCATTTGTACTCGAATTTGGCCTCGTCCAGCGGCTCGTAGTTGGCCGTATCGAGATAATCGACCCCGGTTACAAGACAAGCGTCCATCAGCGTCAAGTCCTGGTAGGGCAGCGCCAGATTGACGAGCAAATCCGGCCGCACATCGCGGATCAAGGCCACAGTCTCGGCGACATTGTCGGCATCGACCTGCCGAACCTCAATGGTTCTACCCGTCCGTTCTTTGATACTTGCGGCGATTGCCTGACATTTCGAAAGAGTCCTGCTGGCCAGCACGATCTCCGCAAAACTTTCCGCCAGAAAAGCGCATTTGTGAGCGGTAACCCCGGCCACCCCGCCTGCGCCGATTATCAATACCTTTGCCATCTCAACCTCCCAAAATCCATCGATCTTTTACCCCTAACCCCTCACCCCTAACGCCTAACCCCTCACCTTTCAAAATAAGTATACCCCCGCAGCCCGGCCTCATAAACCTGCATCACCGTCTTCCGTTCAAGCGGCGAAATCAGACCCTCCTTGACCGCAAGCTCGGCGGTTTTGCGGAATTTCATCAGCAACCGTTTCGGATCGTATTCCACATAGGACAAGATATCGGCAACCGTATCGCCTTCCAGTTCGCCGGAAAAATCGAACTTGCCGTCTTCATGCAGGCTGACCGTCACCACGTTGGTGTCGCCCAGCAGGTTATGGAGATCGCCGAGGGTCTCTTGATAGGCGCCGACGAGAAAGACCCCGAGATAGTATTCCTCCGACTCCTTCAGCTCGTGCAGCGGCAAGAAGCGCTTGGCGCCGAACCGGTCGACAAAACTGTCGATCTTGCCGTCGCAGTCGCAGGTGATGTCGGCGAGGATGGCGTTGCGGGTCGGCCTTTCGTTGAGGCGATGGATAGGCATGACCGGGAACAACTGATCGATTGCCCAGCTGTCCGGAAGCGATTGAAACAGACTGAAATTGCAGTAGTAGATATCGGAGAGCAAACGCTCGATCTCGGAGATCTCAGCCGGAGCGTTTTTCATTTGCTTGGTTGTCTGGAGAATACGGTTGAGAGTCGTCCAGAAGATATTTTCACCAAGGGAGCGTTCCCTGAGGCTTATCTTGCCGTGGTTGAACAGCTGTCGGACCTCGTCACGGTAGAAGATGGTATCGTTGAGGGTTTCCTGGATATTGCGAATCGAAAGACCATTCAGCGATTCGAGCATATTGGCAAGCTGCGGATGGCACCCCCCCGGTAATTCGCTGGGCAGGGGGTCGGGCTCAAAGACCGTGCGGTCGAGGACGTTGAACAGCAGCACCGAATAGTAGGCGACCAGCGCCCGGCCGGTTTCGGTGATGATGATCGGGTGGTCGATGCCCTGCTCGTCAAGAGTCGTCATCACCGCTTCGCAGATATCGGTACAGTACTCGTTGAGGGAGTAGTTGCGGCTGGAAAGAAAGTTCGACTGCGAGCCGTCGTAATCGACCGCCAGGCCGCCGCCGAGATCGAGGTATTTCATGGCCGCGCCCTCCTTGACAAGGCCGGCGTAGACCCGGCAGGCCTCGTTGACCGCGGTACGGATCTCACGGATATTGGAGATCTGCGAACCAAGGTGGTAATGGACCATCTGCAGACAGTGCAGCATGCCTTCCGCCACCAGAAGGTCGACGGCATCGATCAACTGGGTGGTGTTCAGACCGAAGATGGAGCGCTCGCCGCCCGATTCGGCCCAGTGGCCACCGGCCTGGCTGGACAGCTTGATCCGCACTCCAAGGACAGGTGTGGCGCCAAGGGCGCGCGACCGCTCGATGATCAGCGGCAGTTCGCTCGGCATCTCCACCACCAAAATGCAGCGGAAGCCGAGTTTCACGGCGGTGAGCGCCAGATCGATGAATTCTTCATCCTTGTAGCCGTTGCAGACGAGGGGCGCTTCCTTATCGACCATCATCCCCATGGCGGCGATCAGCTCAGCCTTGCTGCCGGCCTCAAGACCATGGTGGTAGGGCCCGCCGTAGTGCACCATGGCGTCGATGACCTGTTTCTGTTGGTTTACCTTGATCGGGTAGGCGCCGAGGAAACTCCCTTTATAACCGAGATTTTTCATGGCGGCGATAAAGGTTTCATTGAGCTGCGAGATCTGGGCGTCGAGGATGTTCTCAATGCGCAGCAACACCGGCATATCAAGGCCACGCTCTTTCAAGCCCTCGACGATTGCCGGTATCGACACGGCTCGGTCGGGGGCGTTCGGCGAAGGCTGAACCAACATATCGCCCTTGTCCGAAACCCGGAAATAACCGCCACTCCATTCCGCCACCCGATACAGTTCGGACGATTTTTCAACACCCCAGCGCTCTAATAAATCGGACAATTCATTCACCACCTTGGTAGAATAATGACATACGCCTCCACCCGAAAATGGGGTGAAACCGCAAGACCTTCCTGATAGTATAGGTTCTTGGCGAAAAAACGCCTATTTCTTTTTCAAAAGGTTTTTACCGTACTCGACTTTATGCCGTCAATACATTCTCAAATGCTCATCATTAAATAATATTTTACATTGGAGACACTCCATCAAACAACTCAAATACCTTTGGAAAGGAAAATGTCCCCCCAAGTAACCCCAGCCCTCTTTACATCGCTGCACCGATGTTTATGTTCTCGCCCGGTATCGTAGCAGCAAAAAATCATAAAATCGGGTGCTATCCATGACGAAGAAAAAAGCGCTTGCCGGCTCCGGCAAAACCGTGGCAAAGATGAAGGAAAAGAAAGTGAGTAGAGCAGAACCGGCCCATGATCCGATGCTCCAGGCCATGGTTTGGTATAAGGAAGAGAATTACCAAAAGCTGCTCGCGCTTTTTGATGACGCCGAACTGCTGCCGCCGACCTATGGCGACTGGCTGGCCAGGGCCGAGGAGAAAAAGGCCGAGGTCGAGGCCGCCGGCGACCAGGTGATGAAGGTCTTTATCGACCCCGAGACCTTCCCGGAATGGTGCGAAAAAAAGAATCTGCCTAAAGATGCCAATTCGCGGACCGAGCTGGCCCTTGAGGTCGCGCAGGCAAAATCATTCAGCTTGTAGATCTGGAAGTGTTCCCTCTATTCGGCTTTCTCTTCCTGAGGTAATAATGGCCAAATTGTTTCGTAATGTTTTCTAAAAACATCGCTTAACCGAGGTTTTATTCGGCAAGGTGTTGAATGTTCCTTATTTTCCTGTTAGATAATGCACAATTTTTTACATTAGGCAGGTTTTTAAAAACATCGGACCGTCCGGAGATCCCTTTTCCAGGTTTCCCCAAGCAGGCGAGTAGAACCATCAAGATGAGGAGCGAAAAATGTTCAAAGAAGAAATCAAGGTTATCGATTGTACGGTCCGAGACGGTGGATTGATGAATCAATGGCAGTTCAGCGAAAAATTCGTGCGAAATGTCTACACTGCCCTGTCCGATGCCGGAGTAGACTACATGGAAATCGGCTATCTCAGCTCCCAGGACGCCTTCGATGCCAAAAAGTTCGGGCCCTGGAAATTTTGCCAGGAGAGGGATCTCAAAAAAATAGTCGGCGATGGTGAGAAAAGGATAAAACTGTCTGCCATGGCCGATATCGGCAGAATCGAAGAGCGCGATATCCCGCCGGCAACAGAGAGTTCTCTCGACATGATCCGGATTGCCTGCTATGTCCACCAGATTGACGCTGCCATCGCTCTTGCCCATCATTGCCAAGGGAAGGGTTATGAAACGACCATAAATCTTATGGCGGTTTCAACTGTGGGACTGCGGGAACTCAATGAATGTCTTGAAGACCTCAATAAAAGCAAAGTTCCGATTATTTATCTGGTTGATTCTTTCGGTGCTTTCTACTCTGAAGATATCGACACTCTGGCCCAAAAATATATGGAACGGCTGCCGGGAAAGACTATCGGTGCCCATTTCCATAATAACCAGCAGCTGGCTTTCGCCAACACCATTTCGGCGATAATCAATGGGGTTAACTACCTCGATGCCACGCTCTACGGTATCGGCCGTGGTGCCGGCAATTGTCCTTTGGAGCTGCTCCTCTCCTTCTTGAAAAACCCTAAATTCCGGGTTCGACCAATCATTCAATGCATTGAAGAGGAGATTTTCCCGTGGAGTAAGAAAATCGATTGGGGTTATTCTATTCCCTATATGGTCACCGGCACCATGAACCAGCATCCGAGAACCGCCATGGCCGTGATGGAATCCGAGACCAAGGATAATATCCTGGAATATTACGATACAATCTGCAATGTAGTCGGTTCGGTTTAAGCCTTTTCCAAGCACCGCCGAGCAGTAAAGGTACTTCTGCCACGAGCCGAAACCAACTATCGGCATATTTTTTTAGCCGCGGCAGGCCCATGGTTGTTGCCTGCATAAATGCCGAAACCGACAGCCGGAAAATCGTACTGGTGAGGCCAATTTTCGCTGGCCCGGTCTTCTTCATTTCTGTTTGCAATCTTTTGTTCATCGATTGGTGGTTAGAGTTCCAATTTTTCGAGGGTGTCGATGACCTGTTGATGACATTTGACAAAGGCGTCTATCGACGGCTTTAGAGCGCTTGTCGAATTTTCCGCAAGGTGGCGTTCCAAATCGATGGCCGCCGCATACAATGAGTGGGCACTTATATTACCGGCAATTCCTTTCTGGGTGTGGATCAGTCTTCTCGCCTCTTGCAGGTTCCCCTGCGCCAGATTTTGTACGAGCCTCTGACCGGCATCCGCATGTTGTTCGAGAAAACTTCGCAAAACGTCGCGCAGCAATCCCGTATTCCCGCCGATGCGTTGCAATACTTCGGGCAGGTTGATCTCGGCAATCTCGGCCGGCATTCCCGGCCATGGTTGCAAATCCTGGACTCGCGCTATTCCCTCGGTCGGCTGCGACAGTTCCGGTTGTGCAAGCGATGCAATATGCTTGACCAGGATTCTTCGCAACTTGTGTTCATCAATCGGTTTGGGAAGATAATCATCCATTCCGGCGTCCAGACATTTCTGCTCGATACCGGTCAGAGCATGGGCAGTCATGGCAATGACCGGCAGGGACCTGAAGTAAGAATCTGAGCGAATGATCCGCGTCGCCGTGTAACCATCAATAATCGGCATCTCAATATCCATGAGAACGGCATCGTAGAGAGCCTCTCCATCGCGACTGCCCTCCTGAAGGCGTTGGATTGCCTCCTTGCCATTGCCGGCCACATCGACCCGGAGCCCCATGATAGTCAGCAGCGCCACGGCAAATTTCCTATTGAGCTCATTATCTTCGACCAACAATATCCGGGCACCTCGAATCTTATTCAAATCGATCTCCTCCCGATCCAACATACTGTCCGGCAAAGACAAGAAAACCGCTTCCTGATCGGGTTGGAGCTTGAGCGACACGGTAAAATAAAAGGTTGTACCCTCATCGACACGGGTCGTGAGCCAGATTTTTCCCTCCATCAATTCGACAAGCCGTTGGCAGATGGTCAGACCAAGTCCGGTGCCTTCATGCTGACGGGTACTCGATCCATCGACCTGCATGAACGGTTGAAACAACTCCTGGACTTTATCTTCCGGGATTCCCACTCCGGTGTCCTGAACTGAGAACAACAACCGGATATTGCAACTATTTTCCTCAGTCTTGATGTCACCTGTCTCGCCTGTCACCTTGACAATTATTGCCCCGTGTTCGGTGAACTTGATGGCGTTGTCAACGAGGTTGATCAATATCTGGCCGACTCGGCCCGGATCACCTTGCAAACCATGGAGTGGAACGGAAGTATCGACAATAAAAATGAGTTCGATTCCCTTTTCGTCCGCCTTAACCCGAAACATATCGACCAGTTGACCGAAAACACTCTGCACCGAAAACGGCTGGTTCGAAAGCTCGAACTTACCGGCCTCTATTTTCGAGAAATCTAGGATATCATTGATAATACCGAGCAGGTGCTGGGAAGCCTTTTGAACATCATTCAGATAATTCCTCTGGCTCGGGTTTAATTCGGTCTTGAGGGTCAGGTTGGTCAGGCCGATGACGGCATTCATCGGGGTACGAATCTCATGGCTCATCCTGGCCAGGAAATCACTTTTTGCCCGTGTTGCCGATTCCGCCTCTTCTTTAGCCTGTGCTAGTTCCCTGGTCCGCTCCAGGACGATTTCTTCCAGATGTTTATTCAACTGTTCCCGAGAAGCCATCATGGCGCCGATTGCATCGCTCAGGTATTCGACTTCATAGACCCCTTTATATGTCGGCTTATCACCAACTTGCAAATGACGAATTATCCTGCTGATGGGAAAATTGACAAACCGGTAGATGAGGAACATGATGATGACGACAGCCACAAAAAGTGCCGCGCCGGTTGCAAGATATACTATGACCATGCGGGAACTAAACTCCGCATAAGCGCCCGCCGGTTTGATCAAGGTAATGTCCCAACCCCATGGATCAAAGTGCGCAAACGAGCAATAGTACATGTTGTGTTCGAACTGCAAGGTGGTGATTTTATATTCGACAGTAACTTTTGCCGCAAGATCCAGAAGTGCCGGAGGAAGATCGGTTACTAAAAGGACTGTGCCGTTATCGGCACGGACAAAGCCGTTCACCTTGAATTCGCGCAAAAACCCTTCGATCTCAAGAAGGGCACGATTTTGATGAATCCTCGAATAATTTCGGTTGGCCGTCAGTCCGGTTTTCAGAAGTTTATCGAACGTTGTGTTGCAGATGCTCATGGTTTCGCGGGAAAGCCACACCATGTCATCCTGAATGGCGGCGTACAAAAAATCGGAAGCAGCACTTTTTACAAAAGAGTAGAGCAGCAGGCTGAGAATCAGCCAGATGAGAATGATAGGAGCGGTTATCCTGAAAGCAAGACGTCTGGTGATTTGCCTCATATTTCATCCCAGGTGGATGGCTCGTGGAAACTCCCTCTCATCTCATTGAAATAAGGGGGCGGTGGTGCTCAGTTCACTCGGCCATACAACCTCCTGTCGGCCATTGATCCATTGGATGATCAGGGAAAAATGCCGGATCTGCACCCCTGTTCTGTCCACCCCATAACGCCCCAACATGGTCATCATGTCCATGGAAGCCAAGGCATCCCTGATTCTTTTCCGGTCAAGACTGCCGGTTTTTTGTACAGCCTGGGTCAAAAGAACTCCGACGGCATACGCCGCGGCCGCATGATATGTCGGTTCGACATTATACGTGGCGAGGAAACTTTGATGAAAGGCTTTTCCTCCAGGAAAGGGCAACTTGTCGTAGTACATCCATTGGGTCGAGGAAAAGGTGTTTTCCGCTTTATCGCCGAGCCGATCATAATACGTCTGCAGAACCGGTCCCACCGAGGCATAATATGCCTTGGGATACCACCCTATGTTCTGCAACGCCTGGCGCATGTTGACGGCCTCATCGAAATGGCCGCAGACGATCAGGGCTTCTGCTCCTGAAATCTTTACGCTTTCTGCGATCGGGTCGAGGTTTACCATATCATTTTTGAACGTTTTTCGAAAAACCACTTGCAGACCAAGCCGGTCGGCCCATTTGTCAGTACCCTTGGCAAGACTTTCGGAAAAGGGATCATCTGCGGTAACAATTGCCAGCTTCGTTAAGTCTTGAGCAAGGGCCATTTCCACAAATCCCAAGGTATACATGCTGGCCGGGGAATAGACACCAAAAACATACCGATATCCATGCATCCAGATGCTGTCGGCCGATGCCCCTGCGGCAAGAAGCGGATATCCATATTTTTCGGCGATGGGAGCGATGGCATCGGTGAGATCGCTGGAGTACGGCGAGAACAGCAGATCCATGTTTTCCTCATCGATCATCCGTTCGTATATTTTTTGGGCGAGGCCCGCATCACCCTGATCATCATGAATGACCAACTGGATCTTCCGACCTAAAAGGCCGCCGGCGTCATTCGTATGAGTTTCCCATAGCCGGTAAGCCTGTTCCTGCATTTTGGCTAGGGGGGCGTATTTTCCGGTCAACCCCAGAGAAAGACCGATTCGCACGGGTGCTGCTTGACTGACGCCCCCAATGAAGAGCAGAATGACAAACCCCAACAGCAACTTTCCGATCGCCATATCTTTTCCTCCTGGTTTTCCGTTCCAGGCATGCCTTCGGCCCATATTTTTTACAACGGCTTAAACGGCCGTTTCCGTTCCTACAAAGAATACTATCACAGGCGATAGGTGATAAGTAGTTGCTTTTTTATGGTGTCCTAAAAAGTGGCCATTCCAGCCGAGGGCCACTTCAATCCGGCGGAAAAAACGTGCTATTACCGGGTTGTTACTTTCTTTATCATTACACCTCGGGACCATTTATCCATGGTTTCGTCGAAAGTTGTTCCACCAGGCCAAGGGGGCTCGTTGCAGGAAAAGAATCTTGCAAAAGGGAATAGTTGCGGTAAAAATTCCAGGAATTGTTATAAAAAAGGTAATATTGAGATATATAAAACTCCCTTCTCACACTACCATTGTGTTTCCATGACTAAAAAAACTAAATTGCGGCCCTTCCTTCTTTGTTTGCTCATTTTCATTATTGCCGGAGTGCCCTCTGCCTGGGGTGCCGATCCTGTACCGCAGCCTTTCAATTTTGAAAAAACCCAGGCGAGGATCAAGGAAATCTCTCGACAGATCAAAGAGGGACAGATTTCCCAACAACAACTTGAAACCGCCAAGCAGCAGGCCGAACAATTCACCCGGGCGGCCAACACCTGCATTGACACGACCACCAGCCAGATCAGTCGTCTTGAACAGGAAATAACCTCCTTGGGTCCTGCCGCCGAGCTCGATCCCGCGGAAATAGTCAAAGAACGCAAGAACCTCCAGAAACAAAAACAGGCCCTTCTGGTAACTCTTTCGGAATGCCGCTTTGCCGCCACCCTGACAACACGTCTGGAAAACGAGATGGCCGATCAGAACAAGCTCTTGCAGGCGGCCAGTATTTTTTTAAGATCTCAGAACTTTTTTGGCCACCTGAGCGCAACTCTCCGGACAGCAAAGGCATTTTCCAGTCAATTTGGAGAATATGCGATGGAGCGGTCCGGGATGCGTGACCTGACCCCGCCCATGTTTCTTATTCTCGCGCTTCTTATGGTCGGCGGGGCATTCGCCGGTCTCAAACTTTTCCGGACCTTGCAGCGGCAGATTATCTCCTCCCATGGCAATCGGGACGGAGAACGAAGCCCTGCCGTGCAGGGTGTCCTGGCCTTGCCGATTGCCATGGCGACGCTTTTCGGCGGCGGCTATCTCCTGCACGCCAATCTCGACTCCCAACCCCCGGTTTTTGGTCCATGGCTGTGCTTTTCAGTGAGCCTCTATTGCCTGTCGCTGCCGCTGTTTCATCTCCGCCGCCACCTGCAGACGGCACCAGCCATTACTCCTTCGGCCACCATCCCGCAGAAACGTTTCAACGTGCTTGCATTTCTCGCTGCACTTTTGTTTTTTTTCACCCGCCTCGACCTCCTCGCCGATTTTGATTTTTCCGCCCTCGCCGCCCTCCTGGAGCTTGTCCAGTCCGTCGTCATATGCACTATCTGTATTCTTGGCGTGTGGTGTCTTTGGCCGATAAAACTGCCCGAGGCTCTTGCCCGACTTGAGAAATCGAGGCGGGTGGGGATCATCCTGACAGCGATCCTGATAAGCATCATCGAACTCTCAGGCTATCGGAATTTATCGCTCTTTATCCTAGTCGGCCTGCTCGGCACCTTTCTCCTCTCAACTTTACTGACACTCAGCCTCTTCTTTATCGACCAGAGCATCGGCGGCTTTTTTACCGGCAAATATCGCTGGCAACAGGGACTGCGCCACAGACTCGGCCTTGCCGCCAAGGATAATCTGACCGGGATGACCTGGATACGGATTATTTTTAAGCTCCTTGCCTGGTCCGTCGGCTTTTTGCTTTTCCTGCAACTCTGGGGACTTCCCGATGCACAAGAGAAGAAGATCCACGACTATCTGCTGGATGGCTTTAATCTCGGCGGGCTTGTTATCGCCCCGGCCCGAATACTCTTCGGCGTTTTTATCTTCGCCTGCGGCTGGACCTTCATCTCCTGGGTCAAGATGCAGATGGAAAAAAGATGGCTGCGACAGGCCGGTTTTTCTCTCAGCGCCCAGGAAACACTGGTAACCATAACCGGCTACTGCGGTTTTTCCCTGGCCGTGATCGTCGGCCTGTCCTTTGCCGGCTTCAGCTTCTCCAGCCTGGCGGTGATTGCCGGAGCACTGTCGGTGGGTATCGGTTTCGGTATGCAGAATATCGTCAACAACTTCGTCTCCGGGCTGATCATCCTCTTCGAGCGACCGGTGAAGCGGGGGGATTGGATCAAAATCGGTACAACCGAAGGCTATGTCCAGAAGATCAGCGTCCGCTCGACGCTGATCCAGACCTTCGACCGCTCCGACGTCATTGTTCCCAACTCGGAACTGATCTCCAACCAGGTCACCAACATGATGTTGAACGACAACTTCGGTCGTCTCATCGTGCCGATCGGTGTTGCCTACGGCAGCGATACCGAACTGGTGCGTACCATTCTCCTGAAAATCGCCACCGACAACGAGGAGGTCATTAACGACGGTTCGGCCCCGAAACCTCTTGTCCTGTTTATCGCTTTCGGGGATAACTCCCTGAATTTTGAACTACGTTGCCATCTCGCCAATATCGATAAACGGCTGCTCGTCAAAAGTGCCATCAATTACCAGATCGACCGGGCCTTCCGCGAGCACAATATCTCCATGCCTTTCCCGCAGCGCGATCTGTATATCAAGGAATTTCCCGTTGCAAGCCACCTGGCAACGAAGCAAGACGCTGATACGGGCAACAAATCTTGATGGTGGAGCCTGATTCCCGAGAAGTATCCGCCTGGTCCCATTGCCAGGACTGTCAGGGTTTTGCGGTTACGCGCCGGGTCCAGGCGGCAAGAATCTGCTGCCGCTCTGCACCAATTGTATTGATATCCGCAGAAATCAAATCCTCCAGGACAACGCCGTCCATCTCCTTGGGAATGGCAATTTCCGGACGAACCATGATCCGCGGGTCTTTCCCCTGGATTATTTTCTGTCCTTCAACACTCAAGGCCCAATCGACAAAGGCCTTGGCGGCGGTTGGATTCCTGGCGTTCTTGAAAATCGCCACCGCCGACGGCATCCAAGGAATTCCGTCTTTCGGAAAAATCGCCTGAACCGGCGACTTGGTCTTCAAGGTGATCAAATCCTTCGACAAAGGGACAATGGACACGGCCATCTCACCGTTCACCACTTTCTTCTGCGGATCGCTGCTGCTTTTCGTGAAAAACGGGACATTTTTACCGAGGGCCTCGAAGTATTTCCACCCTTCTTCCTGCCCCATCTTCTGGAGAAGGCAGGCGGCAACGGTAAAGGTGGTGGCGGAGATGGCCGGGTCGGCTACCAGCACCGCATCCTTATATTCGGGTTTGATGAGATCGGCCCAGATCTGTGGAACCGGCAGGTTCTTTTCGGCGAGCACATCGGTGTTGACAAGGAGCCCGGCCAAAACCAGCGACACGCCGGTCCAGTAACCGTCCGGATCTTTGTATTGGGCTGGAACGGCCTCCGCCTCCGGCGACCGATAGGCCTCCAGCAGTCCCTCCTCCCTGGCCTTGATGAAACTGTCCGCCGCACCACCAAACCACAGATCGGCCAGAGGTTTGCCACCTTCTGCTTCCGTTCTGGCAAGAACCTCCCCGGAAGACATATCGAGGAAATAGATAAGAATCCCGGTTTTTTTGTGGAATTCGGTGAAAATCTCGCCCTTGCCGTCATAGGCGGCAACCACGGTAAGCGTTGGCTGCTCGGCTGACACCGCCACGGTAGCCCCCAGGTCGCAGAGGAAAACGATGAGACTAACAAACCCGATAGCTTTACCGAAACGGAGTACATGCGGCATGGTCATCTCCTTTTATTCATTACCTGCGCTGTGATTTCTATAGCAACCGCCGGGGCGAGTGTCAATACCGATTGCGGGCTCTCTTCCTATGCATTACCTTGTGGGCTGATAACACTGTGAACGAAGCAAGGAGGCCCGGGAACATTACCCCGAAGATCACTATTTAATACAAAGGAGAACAAACCATGTCCAAGGAAAAAAGCAGCAAAAAAGAGGAAAAGAAGAAACCGGCAATGACGCAAAAAGAAAAAAAGGCAGCAAAGAAGAGCAAAAACGAGTCCAGCGATTTCTCTATCACCGACAAAAAAAAGTAACCTGCAAGACTTCGCAAGAGTCCTGCATTGAACCTTAGGTGGTATTTTGGCTATTGCCTTGGGGCCATCGGTTGTTTACCTGCCGGACACGGGCGCTCCGTATCCGACTCTGCTCGGTTTTCTTGCCGGGCGATTTCCGAAAATCCCGCATAAGACCTGGATTGAACGGATTACCGCCGGCAAGGTGCTGAGCGAAGAGGGGCAGCCGATTACCCTGGAAACCGCCTATCTGCCGGACAAACGACTGCTCTATTTTCGGGAGGTGGCCGAAGAACCGGTTATTCCCTTGCAGGAACAGATCCTTTTTCAAAACGATCATCTGCTGGTAGCCTGCAAGCCCCCTTTTCTGCCGGTCACCCCAACCGGGCCCTATGTCCGGGAAACACTACTCCACAGGCTCAAGGAACGGACCGGCAACCCGTTCCTGTCGCCGATCAACAGGATTGACAGGGAAACCTCGGGACTCGTACTCATCTCGACCAATAAAAACAGCCGCGGGGCATACCAGCGGCTGTTCATGGAGGGGCAGGTTCGCAAGACCTATGCGGCGGTTACCGATTTCCTTGGGGATTCTAGGCGCACCGAATGGCTGGTGGAAAACCGCATCGAAGCAGGCGAGCCATGGTTTCGGATGCGCACCTGCCGCGGCACGGTCAATGCCCGAAGCCTGATCCGTCTGGTGCAGGCCAATGGCCACCGGGCCCTCTTTGAACTCCAGCCGCTTACCGGCAAGAAACATCAGCTGCGCCTGCACCTAAGCGGCCTCGGCTTCCCCATCCGGAACGACCGCTGCTACCCGACGCTCCTCGCCAAAAGACCGGACGACTTCAACCGGCCGCTGCAGCTTTTATCGCGAAAAATCGAGTTCCGAGATCCGCTAAGCGGCAAGGAGGTGGTCTTTGAAACGGCGAGGGTTTTGGCGCCTCTTGAAGATTAGAAACCACACCTCTTTTTCAATTCCCCGATATGCGCCGGGCCGATACCGCAGCAGCCACCGATGATTTGTGCCCCCATTTCCAGCCAGACACCGGCTTCCAGGGCATATTCTTCCGGAGAAATGACGTCGTTGAATTGCCAGTTGGGCATGACAAAGACACCGGAATGGGCATAAATGCCGAGGGTACCGGACCAGGCTTTCTTTAGTTCGGCAAAGGCCAGAGTGGCATCGACCACGTCGGTATGCATGATGAACGCCGCAGAGCCACCGATTTTGCCGATAGCGTCAACCCCTTCGCTAAGCGTATGACCGCGATCCCAGAGCATGAGCCGTCCGGCCGCCGTTCTCCGGCAGCTGAAACCGAGCCATACGGGCAGGCCGGTGCCGCAGGCAGCCTGCACCGCCAGACTGCCCTGCTCGATATCGCTGATCATTTCAATGATCAGGAGATCGACGCCCGCCTGGCAAAGAATTTCTGCCTGTTCGGCATACCCGGCAAATGCCTCGGCTCGTTGCAGATAACCTTTCGCCGGCTCGAGACAGAAGGTCGTGGGCGCAATCGATCCGGCTATGGCCACCGGGGTGGTTGCCGCCTGGGCACGGGCCTCGATGGCGAGACGCACCGCCGCCTCGTTCAATTGCCGGAACTGCCCGGATAAACCAGCGAAAAGGAGCATATGCTTGGCGAGGGAAAAAGAGTTGACGGTGATCACCTCGGCACCGGCGAGAATATAATCGCGGTGAACCGCCTGGACGACCTCGGGGCAGGAAAAAACTGCTTCCGCCGTCCAGGCACGGCTGTTCATCGGCACGCCCCGTTTCTCCAGTTCGGTTCCGGTAGCACCATCGAGGAGGACCGTTTGTCCTGCCTGTAATTTTTGCTCAAGAAACGTGTAAATTCCCATTGTTCTTTTCAGAGAAAAAGTGGTTTATTCTTGCATTCTTCGGGTGAAAGCAATACCTTGATCTGGAAAAATAATCAACAGCCTCCGACCGCCATAAGAGAACCCATGAGATCCGATCAGGCCGTCTTTCTATCAAGCAATATCCCAGTCCGGCTATCCTATACCATTGTCTTTTTGGGCTTGGCCTTCGTCGGTTTGCTGGATCTGACCACCCTCCTCCTCACCGGCCTGTTCACCATCTTCGCCCTGAGGAAATTCTGTTTCGGGGGCCGTAAATGGCTGGCTATTATTCTCGGGGCCATCCTGCTGACCGCCTTTGGTGCAGGGCTTTATCTTTTTTTACGTACCGCTGTGACAGAGGTGCCGGAGATTGCCCGACGTTCCATTCCTGTCGTTATCGAATACGCCGAGAAGCTCGGCATCGACCCATGGTTCGCCGATTTCGCCGAGTTAAAAAGCAAGGCCCTGGAATTCGCCATGGATAAGCTGCGCGATATCGGCAAATACACCCAATTCATCCTGGTGCATGTCGTCACCTTTCTTATCGGACTGGTCATTGCCGTCGGCGCCTTTATCAATAGTCGCTCCCCCGAGGACCAGGAACCGATCGTGGTCCGTAATAACCTCTATGATCGAACCTTCGCCGAACTGATGGCCAGGGCCACTACCTTTTACCTCAGTTTTGCCACGGTCCTGGGGGCACAGATCGTCATTTCCTCCATCAATACCACTTTAACCTGCATCTTTCTCTTCTGGAACCACTATCCTTTTGCCATGGTCATCACCGGCCTGACCTTCGTTTTCGGGCTGATGCCCATCGTCGGCAACCTCATCAGCAATACCATCATCGTCAGTGTCGGCCTGACCATATCACCGCACATGGCCCTTTGGGCTCTTGCCTTTCTGGTGTTTGTTCACAAACTGGAATTTTTCCTGAACAGCAAGATTATCGGTGACCGCATTAAGAATCCGATGTGGCTGACCTTACTCGGTCTGCTTCTCGGTGAAAAACTCATGGGAATTCCAGGAATGATACTGGCCCCGGTCCTCTTGCACTATATCAAAGTCGAGGCGTCGCGCAATACCCTGGAGGATGTGCCCGTTCCAACCGCAGACGAGCACTGATCGAAAGTCTTTTCCGTGGGACAGGGACTAACCCGTCAGACTTCTCTCCGCCATCGGCCCGGCTGATTTTACCGTAGCCCGCAAATAGTCCGTCAGAATCTGCAAAACCTTGTCCGGCTGCTGTCGATGCGGTGCATGCCCACAATTTTCGAGGAACACGGGCACGGCACGGCCGGAGGCTTTTGCCACAATCGCCTCCACCTGCCGGTCGGTGCCATACTCATCCCGGCTGCCTTGCAGGACAAGGAGAGGGCAGGCAATCGACGGCAAGAGATCTTCGATATTCCAAGATCTAAACGGCTCGCTGCGCCAGGTGTCGGCCCATGCCTTGAAGAGGATGTCGGTTTTTTCCCCGTGATATTTGCAAAGACCGCGAAAATGCCCTCTCTCGTAGGCGTCAACAGCAGCCTCTATTCCCCTTATGGTTTCCGGCTCGACAAAAACATGGGCCGCCTCGGTGATAATCGCCTTAAGGTTGGCCGGTTTTTCGGCACCGAAGATAAGGCTGATGCTGCCGCCATCGGAATGGCCGATCAACACGAAAGGTCTGTCACCAATTGTCTTTAGAAGGACCGCCGGCAGTTCGTTCAGGGCATAATCGTGGAGATAGCGAACGGTCCGTGGACCTTGTAAAGGTGAGGATTTTCCATACCCCGACCGGTCATAAACAAGGCTCGGGCACCGAGTCGCCTGACAAAGTCGATCCGGAAAATCCCTCCACATGGCGGTGCAACCCAGCCCTTCGTGGAGAAACACCAGGCAGGGCTGGGTTGTATTGCCTTCGATAAATCGATAATAAATATCATCGCCACTTGCTAAGTGGATGATGTCGTTCATGGAAAAGTAATGGTGATGCGATCATCGCCGCCTTCATGCCGTGATTTGATCTTCAGATCCATGCTGTTGTTGCGAATGCCGAAGGCAAGGGTCATTGTCTCCTTATGCTTTTCAATATGCGTCATCGCCCGCATCGCCTCGATGACCTTCTTGCCGACGGCCGGCCCAGGGGAAGGCAATTCACCTTTGCGATATTCGGCACTCACCCGGACTTTGCCATCGCTGGTGGTCGTCAGGGAAATCTTTTCGGCATTGCTGTTGATGCCGTGCAAAACAGCGAGGGCAATCCACTTTAGGGCCGCCTCATCCTCCTCGGGAACACGTCCGATATCGGACATCCCCTTGAGCGGGTCGGTGCTGGCAAAACAATCGCAGAGTTCTTGAACTTTCAAATGGATATTGGCAGTGTCTTTCATGACGCTTCTCCTTGTTTTGTTGAGTCCCAGAGGCTGATAGATACAACCTGGATGTGTCTTCTGAAGCAGATGCGGGACCTTTTCTTGTAGGATAAACACCTTTTCACCTAACGCAATATCTCCTCTTGCCTTATCGTTTTTCTGGAGAAAACACTTGAAATATGCATTCTTGCGGCGGATACACGGAAGTATATCCGAGACGTTTAGCCATTGGTAACGGTTTGCGGGTCTTATAAATTCGCTTCGGCCGACAACATGCTCCAAGGGATGACCTTGTTGCGACCGGTTTGCTTGGCGTGATACAGGGCCTTGTCGGCACGGTTGGTCAAATCTTCGAGGGTGTCGTTATCCTTATACTGAGCAAGGCCGATGGAGATGGTCATCGAGAACGGCAGATCGGGATTGAGTTCGGTTTGAATGCCGAGTCTGATCCGTTCGGAAAAGTGGATGGCGGCCGGTTCATCGGTGGCCCGAAGAAGGATGATAAATTCTTCCCCACCCCAGCGAACCACGGTGTCATAGGGGCGGCACTGCTCTTTGAGAAACCTGCTGGTTTCCTGCAAAGCTATATCGCCGAAATGATGGCCATGATCGTCATTGACCCTCTTAAAGTGATCGAGATCAAGGAACAGCAGGGTTAGAGCCTCCTGTCGCCGCAGACTGCGGGCGCATTCCTCATGAAAAATATGGGTAAAATAGCGACGATTCTTGAGCCCGGTGAGCGGATCGTGGATGGACAGCTCCTGGAGCTGCTCGACCATTTCCTTGATTTTCCTTTCTTTATCGTATCTAATGGTGCCGAGAATGCCGAAAATAATGGCGAACACAAAGGGATGAGCGAGAAAAAACCACTGCAACGGGCTGCTCAGAATATCTCCCCATAGCCGCCCTTCAAGAACCTTCGAGTCAAGGAAATGCGCATGCATGAGGATCGTCACCAGAGGGATCGGCAGACCCCACAAGACCCCGAACCAAATATAGATATTTTCCCGAAGGTTATAGCTGAAAGGCTGGCGCGCTGCCGCGCCGAATTCCTTGATCTGTTTCCCTATGGTGTTTGGCATGCCCGGTTGCCTTTAAAGATTGCGGTGGCTGCGGTCTGGTCTTGGTTGCAAATTACCGCCGGTTTTTTCAGCTGCAGGTGGCGATTTCTCTCTACTGTGAATGATACCTGCTGAACTATCAGGAGTCACGGCAAATCTCAACTTCTCGGGCAAGCAAAGAGGCGGCAGCACTGGCAACAAGCAGCTTGGCTGAGAGGTGCCTTTGGTTATTCTCGGTAAGTTTGCCGTAAAACAACAATTTTCCATTGACCGGAAAAATCATCCCTCATTAAGATTACCCAAGAGTCGTAAGCAGGCAGATCAAAAGTCCCTCCACCGGTAACAGAGGTGTTCGTCAATGAATTTTCATATCCCGGCAATCCATGCTCCGATCGATGCCCAGTGGCTGAGCTTCGTCGATGGCAGCAGCAGCGATGTCGGCAGAGTCCGAGAGGTGATCCTCAGTTCCTGGAAGAGGTGCCATACGACCGGCGTCAACCCCTATGACAACAGTATCCACCCGCACCTGCAGGGCGAAGGACTGAACCGGGCCTTGAATCGTCGTGAACGCCTGCTGGCCGTAGCCCACCCCTTTATGACCGACCTCTACGCCATTGTCAGGGGCACCGGATTCGTGGTTGTCCTCACCAACGAGGACGGCTACATCCTCGAACTGTTCGGCGACGAGGGTGCAGACGAGACACCGATGACCAGCAATTTCTTCGTCGGCGCCTCCTGGCACGAACGGGACGCCGGCACCAACGCCATCGGCACCGCTTTAGAGGAGCAGAAGCCGGTCCAGGTGACCGGGCCGGAACACTACTGCCGCAAACACCACTGCCTCACCTGCTCGGCCGCGCCACTCTTCGACCCGGACGACCGGGTGATCGGCATCCTCGATATCTCCGGCTCCTTCCAGGGTGCGCACCTGCATACCCTCGGCATGGTGGTGGCCGCAGCCAAAGCGATCAGTGCCCAGCTGCGTATTCGCATGAAAAATCATCAGCTGGCGGTGGCCAACAAAAAGCTGGTCAGCTTCTTCAATATGGTCTCGGACGGCCTGCTGATCCTCGACCAGGACGGCACGATCACCGAACTGAATCCGGCGGCGGAACGGATCTTCGGTCGGATACGGTCGGAATTGACCGGCATCAAACTCGCACTGCTCCTCATCGGCGACAGCCCGGAAAAAAGAAACGGTCTTCATCTGACCAAGTGGCAGGGAGAAAAGGAGATCCTCCTCGACACCGGCAACGGCCCCTGCCAGTGCCTGGCCTCCGCCGAATCCTTCGTCGACGAAGGGGAAACGGTGACCGGTAGCTTTATCACCCTCAGACCGATCAAGGCGGTGCAGAATTTAGTGCACCGCTATAGCGGCTACTCCGCCTCCCTGCAATTCTCCGACATCATCGGCAACAGCCGGGAGATGCAGGAGGCAGTCGATCTCGCCAAGCTCTCGGCGCAGAGCGCCTCAAATGTCCTGTTGCAGGGGGAATCCGGCACCGGCAAGGAGATCTTCGCCCAGGCCATCCATAACCAGGGCTGCCGCCATGCCGCACCCTTCATCCCCCTCAATTGCGGCGCCATCCCCAGGGAACTGGTGGGCAGCGAACTGTTCGGCTATGAAGACGGGGCTTTTACCGGGGCATGCCGGGGCGGCAAGCCCGGCAAGTTCGAACTTGCCTCCGGCGGCACCCTCTTTCTCGACGAGATCGGCGACATGCCGCTTGAGCAGCAGGCGGTGTTGCTGCGAGTCATCCAGGAAAAGCGTATGACCCGCATCGGCGGCATTAAGGTCATCCCGGTGGACGTCCGGTTGATCTGCGCCACCCATAAAAATCTTTTGGAGAAAGTGCGTGAGGGTACCTTCCGCCAGGATCTCTACTACCGCCTCAACGTCATGTCCATCACCATCCCGCCGCTCCGCGAACGGCTGGACGATATCCTGCCGCTGTTTCGATATTTTCTCGACAAACTGGGCCGCGACCGGGGGCACAAGCTGACGGTCGACCGCGATGTCATGCATTATCTCTACGCCTATCCCTGGCCGGGCAATGTCCGGGAATTGCAGAACGTCGTCGAACGAGCCACCAATCTGGCCGTGAGCGGTGCCGTCACCGTCCATCAACTGCCGACGGAGATTGTCGGCTGGCAGGATGGCATCCCATCGAATTCTAACGGTTTTCCGCCAGCCGCTGACATCCCGCAACCGGTCAATCGCCAGCAGAGAATAGGGCAACGCAAGGATCGGGAAAAGAACCAGCTCCTGCACCTGCTCAATACCCACGACGGCAACATCACCCGGGTCGCGCGGGAACTTGGGGTCTCCCGCAAGACCATCTATAACCGGATGCATCGATTCGCCATTGCCCAATGAGTGCTTGCCCACCAAGTGTGAATGTGTTGTGAATGTTGCGGCGCAAAAGGTTACACTTTGTTCACACTCTCTTCACAGCAATCCGCGATTCGGCGTCGTTACCGCACTCATCACACTTCTGCGCTCTCTCAATAACGAAAGGCCTTTATGGCCTTTGCCAAAACTATCAGCTCTCTTCATCCTCCCCTTGGCACACAATTTGCCTAACCCTCTCTACCAAGAAAGACAGTTCACGCAAGATTTCCTGCCGCGCACAGCGGTAAATAAGTCCGGAGACGTCCAGCCACTTCGCTGCTCGGAGGCTGGGTCACGTTCGCCGACACATCCCATGGAGGAATGGCTATGATTAAAAAAGAGATAGTTGTCAACGGCATCCCGAGACGCCTGGTGGTTAGCGGCGAGGACACCCTGGCCACGGTACTGCGGGCCAACCTGGGGCTGACCGGCACCAAGGTCGGCTGCGGCGAGGGCCAGTGCGGGGCCTGCAGCGTCCTGATCGACGGCAAGGTGACCCGCTCCTGCGCTACCAAGATGCGCCGGCTTGCCGACGGGGCTAAGATCACCACCATCGAGGGCATCGGCTGCCCCGACAACCTCCATCCCCTGCAGGTCGCCTGGATGGTGCACGGCGGCGCCCAGTGCGGCTTCTGCAGTCCCGGCTTCATCGTTTCGGCCAAGGGGCTCCTCGACACTAACCAAAAACCGAGCCGTGACGAGGTACGTGACTGGTTCCAGAAACATCGCAACGCCTGCCGCTGCACCGGCTACAAGCAGCTGGTCGATGCGGTGCTGGATGCGGCCAAGGTGCTGCGCGGCGAGATGAGCCTTGATCAATTGTGCTTTAAGATCCCTGCGGACGGGCGGATCTGGGGCACCAAATTTCCCCGCCCATCGGCCCTTGCCAAGGTCACCGGTACCTGCGACTACGGCGCCGATCTCGGTTTGAAACTGCCGGAAGACACCTTGCAACTCGCCCTGGTCCAGGCGAAAGTCTCGCACGCCAAGATCAAATCCATCGACACCATGGAAGCGGCACTCATGCCCGGCGTGGTGAAGATCGTCACCCATAAGGACATAAAAGGCAAGAACCGCATCACCGGCCTGATCACCTTCCCAAGCAATAAAGGCGACGGCTGGGATCGACCGATCCTCTGCGATGAGAAGGTCTTTCAGTTCGGCGACGCCATCGCCATCGTCTGCGCCGCCACCAAAAAACAGGCCGAGGCGGCCGCCGAAAAGGTCAAGGTCGTGCTGGAGGAGCTACCCGCCTATATGAGCGCTCCGGCTGCCATGGCCGAGGACGCCATCGAGATCCATCCAGGTACCCCGAATATCTACTTCGAGCAGCGCATCGCCAAGGGCGAGGAGACCGCGCAGGTATTTGCTAAGGCCGCTGCCGTCGTCGAGGACGATTTCTATGTCGGTCGTCAACCGCATATGCCGATTGAGCCGGATGTCGGTTTTGCCTATATCAACGACGACAAGAAGTTGGTCATCCATTCCAAATCGATCGGCCTGCACCTGCACCTGTATATGATCGCTCCCGGACTCGGGGTTGAGCCGGAAAACCTGGTCATGGTGCAGAACCCGGCCGGCGGCACCTTCGGCTATAAGTTCAGCCCGACCATGGAGGCCCTGGTGGGCGCGGCGGCACTTGCCACCGGCCGGCCGGTCTTCCTCGGCTACAACTACTTCCAGCAGCAGACCTATACCGGCAAGCGTTCGCCGTTCTTCATCAATCTGAAACTGGCCGCCGACAAAGACGGCAAGCTGCTCGGCATGGAATCCGACTGGTCGGTCGATCACGGCCCCTATTCGGAGTTCGGCGACCTCTTGACCCTGCGCGGCGCCCAATTCATCGGCTCCGGCTACGATATCGCCAGCATCCGCGGCATGGGCCGCACCGTCTGCACCAACCACAGCTGGGGTTCGGCCTTCCGCGCCTACGGCTCGCCACAGTCGGAATTCGCCTCCGAGGTGCTGATGGACGAGTTGGCCGAAAAACTCGGCATCGACCCCCTCGAATTGCGCTATAAAAACGTCTACCGGAAGGGATCAACCACCCCGACCGGTCAGATTCCCGAGGTCCTCAGCCTGCCCGAACTCCTTGACACCCTGCGGCCCAAATACCAGGCGGCCTTGCAAAAGGCCAAGACGGCTTCCACCGCCGAGATGAAGCGCGGCGTCGGCATTGCTCTCGGCGTCTACGGCAGCGGTCTCGACGGCCCGGACAGCGCCGAGGTCGACGCCGAACTGAACGCCGACGGGACGGTATCGATATTCACCACCTGGCATGACCATGGCCAGGGCGCCGATATGGGGGCGCTGGCTACCGCCCACGAGGCCCTGCGGTCGCTCGGCATCGCCCCGGACAAGATCAAACTCTGCCTCAACGACACCGCCATCTGCCCGAACGGCGGCCCCGCCGGCGGCAGCCGCTCACAGGTGGTTGTCGGTCAGGCGATCAAAGCCGCCTGCGACATGCTGATGGCCGGGATGAAAAAGGCCTCCGGCTACCGTAGTTTCGACGAAATGGTGGCCGAGAAGATCCCCACCAAGTACCGCGGCAAGTGGACCGCTCCGGCCAACGCCTGCGACGGCAACGGCCAGGGAAGCCCCTTCGCCTGCTATATGTACGGCGTGTTTATGGCCGAAGTGGCAGTAAATACCGCGACCGGCGTTACCGCCGTCCTGAAGATGACGCTCATTGCCGATATCGGCAAAATCGCCAACCGGCTGGTGGTCGACGGCCAGATGTACGGCGGTATGGCGCAAGGAATCGGCCTTGCTCTTACCGAGGATTTCGAGGATATTAAGAAACACTCGACCTTGCTCGGTGCCGGTTTCCCGTATATCAAACAGATCCCCGACGAAATGGAACTGGTCTATGTCGAGAGTGATCGTCCCGACGGCCCGTTCGGCGCCTCCGGCGTCGGCGAACTGCCGCTGACCTGCCCGCATGCGGCGGTCATCAACGGTATCTACAACGCCTGCGGGGTGCGAATCACCCGGCTGCCGGCCCTGCCTGAAAAGGTCCTGGCCGGATTGAAGAAGTAGCACCGGCCCCCTCCGGGCAGCTACAGGCCCGGAGGGGGTTTAAAGCGAGAAAGAATGGAACAACAGGAACTGCGCCACTGGGAAGCCCGATGTATTCAGGAAGAGCCTCCGCTCTGTCGTGCCGGCTGTCCGCTCGGGGTCGATGGCCGGAGCTTTGCCCGCACCATGGCCCGGGAGGATCTGGCCGGGGCTCGGGCGATCCTCGAAAAGACCATGCCGCTTATCGGCATTGTCGGCCGTCTCTGCGAGGCGCCATGTGAGCAGTATTGTCTGCGGCGGGAGTTCGGAGGCTCCATCGCCCTGGGCGGTCTGGAGCGCCTCTGCCTGTCCTCGGTTCCGGGGCGGGGCAAGATTCTTCGCCTGCCGGCGCGCCCCAAAAAAGTACGGATCCTCGGTTCCGGCCCGAGCAGTCTGACCGTCGCTTTCGATCTTGCCAAAAAAGGTTATCCGGTAGTCCTTCTACACCTGGCGGATGGCCCGGGGGCCTGGTTGCGGGACCTGCCCGAATCGGCACTTCCGACCTCGGTATTGCAGGAGGAACTGGCGCGTCTGGTCACCCTCGGGGTGACATTCCAGCCGGTTGCCGACCTGGATGCGTCACTTTATGCCACCGATGCGGGCGACGCCTGCTATATCGGCCAGGATGATGCCCTGACTCCCGACCTGAGAACCATGCTCGAAGCTCCTGACCCGATGACCTTTGCCCTCGCCGGGCCCGGACTTTTCACCGGTGGTCTTTGTTCCGTAGGCCACCCTTACCGGCTGATCACCGATGTGTCCCAGGGCCGGGAGGCAGCGGTCTCCATCGACCGCTATCTGCAAGGCGCCTCGCTCACCGCCAGCCGTGTCCCCCTGCGGCATGGGCAAACCGATCTCTTCACCGAAACCAAAGATGTTGCTGTGAAGATGCGGATTGTCGCCGCCGACCCCGCCAATTTCACCCGGCAGGAAGCAGTTGCCGAGGCCGACCGCTGTCTCGACTGTCAATGCCTGGAATGTGTCAAACACTGCGTCTATCTGGCGGAATACGGCGCCTATCCGAAGACCTACGCCCGGCGGGTATATAACAATTCGGCAATCGTCAAGGGCATCCATCAGGCCAACCGCTTCATCAACAGCTGTGCGCTCTGCGGCCAATGCGAGACCCTTTGCCCGAAGAATTTCTCCATGGCCGAACTCTGTCTTGACGCTCGCCGCCTGATGGTCCGGGAAAATCGCATGCCCGCCTCGGCCCATTGGTTCGCCCTGCTGGAGATGCGGGCCGCCGCGAGTGAAACCGCCCTGGTTCGTCATGCACCCGATAAGACCTCAAGTCAGGTGATTTTTTTCCCCGGTTGCCAGCTGGCCGGCATCCGGCCTGACCAAACCTTACGCCTCTATGCCCGCCTCCGCGAACTGCAAGCCGAAACCGGCATCTGGCTCGACTGTTGCGGCGCCCCAGCTCATTGGGCCGGCCGGGAAGAGGAGTTCTCCCAGTTTCGTGATCGCCTGGCAGGAATCTGGGACAGCATGGGTCGTCCCCAGGTGTTGACCGCCTGTTCGACCTGCCTGAAGATTTTCCGCGAGCACCTGCCGGAAATTACCGTTGCCTCGGTATGGACACTACCTCTTACGACCGGTGCCAAAGGCGTTTCCCGCCCTGCCCTGGCCCTTACCGATCCGTGTACCTCCCGCCACGACCCTGCGACCCGTCAGGCGGTGCGCGCCCTCCTTACGGCCATGGGCCAGGAACTCGCTCCGCTTGCCATGTCCGGAGAACTCACCGAATGCTGTGGTTTCGGCGGTCTGATGGAAGGCGCCGACCCTGCCCTTGCCCGTAAGGTGACGGCGGCACGGGTGGCACAAGCGAACGGCGTTTTTTTGACCTATTGCGCCATGTGCCGAGACCAGCTGGCCAAGACCGGCAAGCCGGTACTGCATCTCCTCGATCTCCTTTTCGCCGACACCACCCATCCGGCAGACGAAGCCCCGGCCTCGCTTTCAGCCCGCAGAGCGGGTAGACGCCTCTTGAAGGCTAAGTCCCTGGAAGAACTTCCGACGGACGAGCCGTGGGAGAAACTGTCTCTGACCATTGCCGCGCCGGTGGCGGCCCTTCTTGAGGAACGGCGCATCCTTGTCGACGATATCCGCCAGGTGCTTTTTCATGCCGCCGGTGGGGGTGCCTCCTTCGAACACGGTGCCGATGGCCGCAGACTCGCCTCGGCGCGCCTTGGCGAGGTCACCTTTTGGGTGGAATACCGGCTGGTGAGTGAATCGTATCACATCGAGCGGTGTTGGAGCCATCGTATGACCATCGGCGGGGGAGGCGAATCATGAGTCTTCGTTTTCTGCCGCAGGATATGAACTGGATCTGCCGGCCCTGCCGGGAGCCCCTGCAACCGGGCATGGTTGAGCTGCACTATATGGGCAATGTCTTCAAAGTCGAGTTGCCGGTCTGCCCAAAATGCGGAGCCGTCCTGATTGCCGAAGAGTTGGCCTTGGGGCGGATGCTCGAAGTGGAGCAGCTCCTCGAAGACAAATGAAACCGCTCTATCTGTCCACTGCCGTCCGCGCGGGGCTTGGGTCCGCGTTGCGGCCCGGCGGGACGACGCTGACCAAACGCATTCTCGACCTCGCCGCCCCGACCGCGAACAGCATGGTTGTCGATGCCGGTTGCGGATCGGGGGCAAGTATGGAACTGCTTAAAGATTACGGGATTCGAAGGATTGTCGGCTTCGATATCGATCCGCAGCTTGCCGGTGAGGCTCGACAAAAAGGCCTCGACATCGCCCTGGCCGATCTGGCCCGGCTGCCTCTGCCGGATAGCTGCCTCGACCTGGTACTCTGCGAGTGCGTGTGGAATCTCACCGATAAAAAAAGGGTGACGTCCGAGTTTGCCAGGGTCCTGCGACCGGGCGGCTACCTTGCCCTGACCGATATTTATAGCCGTACCGGCAAAACCGCAACATGGCCCCTGCCCTGCTGTTTTGCCGGGGCAACCGATCTGGCAACGGTTACGAATCTCTTTACCGAGGCCGGATTTACCGTGGAACTACTCGAAGACCACAGCCCCTTGCTTAACAAGACCGCCGCCGAGTTCGTCTTCACCCACGGCTCCCTGCAAGGTTTCTGGCAGGCGGTTACCGGCGATGCACACCTTGCAACCGCCGCCTGTTCGGCTGCCGCCGCCAGCCGTCCCGGGCTTTTTCTCCTTCTTGCGAGGCGTAGAGAATAGTCATGAACGAGTATGACCTTGATATCCTGAAGCTTGCCCGTCAGGGCTATTGTTGCAGTCAGATTGTTCTTCACCTGGCCCTCGATCTGCAGGGGCAAGAGAATCCCGGCCTTATTCGGGCTATGTCCGGGCTATGCCACGGCTTTTTTGCCGGCAAGGGGGGGGCATGCGGCGCCCTGACCGGGGCGGCCTGCCTCCTGGCCTATTATGCCGGCAAAGGCCGAGCGGACGAGGAGGCGCACGAACGGCTGCCGCTGATGCAGAGCGAGCTTGCCGAGTGGTTTGAGGACTACGCCACAACCCGTTTCGGCGGCATCAACTGCAGCGATATCGTCAGTGACGGTCGGCCTGATACCTCTGTCTGCGGTGGTCTGGTCTCCGAATGTTACGGTCGGGCCATGACCATCCTCGTCGAAAACGGTTTCGATCCGGCTGGCGACATCCATGACGACTGAAGATTTGGGGGAGGTGGAAAGCGTCTGCCCGGAGTGTCTCGGCCGCCTGACCGGCCGCCTGGTCCGCGATGACGACTGCGTCCGACTGAAAAAACGCTGTCCGCAGCACGGTCCCTTTTCGGCGGTCGTGTGGCGGGGCGAGCCTGCCTTTGCCTCCTGGTATCGCCCGAAACTGCCCTATGACGGCGGCAATCGCCTGGTCAAGGACAAGGGTTGTCCGTTTGACTGTGGCCTGTGCGAGAACCATGAACAACGCACCTGCACGGCCCTGGTGGAAATCACCTCGCGCTGCAATCTCCATTGCCCGGTCTGCTTCGCCGACAGCGGTGCCGGCGGTGCCGATCCGGATTTGCAGGCCTTGGCCCGGATGTTTACCGGTATCCTGGCCGATACCGGCAGTTGCAATCTCCAACTCTCCGGCGGCGAGCCAACCCTGCGGACCGACCTAACGGAGATCGTCCGAGCGGCAGAAAGGGCGGGATTCACCTTTATTCAACTGAACAGCAACGGCCTGAGGTTTGCCCAAGACCCGGACCTTGCCCGGCGATTGCGGGGCGAGGGGCTCTCGTCGGTCTTTCTCCAGTTCGACGGGCTGGACGACCGGGTGTTTACCACTCTTCGCGGTCGTGCGCTGTTTGCCGAGAAATGCCGGTCCATCGACAATTTGGCGGAAGCCGGCCTCGGCATCGTCCTGGTGCCGACGCTGGTGCGAGGTGTCAATACCGACCAGCTATGGCAGATAGTGCGCTTTGCCCTTGCCAGGCAACCGGCCGTACGCGGCGTGCATTTCCAGCCGATGTGCTATTTCGGCAGGTTTCCGCAAAGTTTTACCCCCGACCACGTAACCCTGCCGGAAATCATGCAGGCCCTCGAAGACCAGAGTGAGGGGCGGGTAAAGACCGGCGATTTCCGGCCGCCGGGCTGCGAACACGCCCTTTGCTCCTTTTCCGCCAAATACCTGGTGGAGAAGGATGGCGGACTGACCCGACTTGGAGGCGGCGCCTGCGACTGCACCCCCACACCGGCCGAGGACGGGGCGCGGGTCGCCATTGCCGCCACCGCCCGCCGCTGGGCCGCCATTCCCATGTACGCTCAGCCGGTTACGCCCCAACCGGCGGACGAACTCGACCTCTTCCTGCAACGCGCCCGCAGTCACACCTTCGCCCTCTCGGCCATGGCCTTCCAGGACGCATGGAACCTCAGCCTCGAACGCCTGCGCGGCTGCTGCATCCATGTCGCACGCCCTGACGGTCGTCTCATCCCCTTTTGCAGCTTCAACCTCACCGCCCGTGACGGTCGGGCCTTGCACCGGCCGCGTCCGGCCGAGAAAGTAAGCTACCCGACGCCGGTCGATGCGCTCTCCGCCCGGCGACTGGGGATTGCCGGACCGCTTTCCCGGGAAAAGATCGAGCAGGCGCAGATGGCCGCCCTCAGGCAAACCCTGCAGCATGCCACCGCCAACAGCCTGCTGTATCGGCAGCGCCTGGCCGGCATCGATATCCGGGGAATCCAAACCCTCGCCGACCTGGGCCGCCTGCCTCTCCTCACAAGCGTTGAGCTTGCTGCCGATGGCTTGCGTCTGCTCGCCGTCTCGCAAAGCCGGGTGGCCCGTATTATTACCATGCAGACCTCGGGCAGCACCGGACCCGCCAAACGCTTATGCTTTACGGCGGCGGACCTGGCCGCGACCTTGGAGTTTTTTTTCGAGGGCATGTCGAGTCTCATCGGCACAGAGGACCGGGTGTTGGTGCTCCTGCCCTTTGCCCAGCCGGATTCGGTGGGCGATTTGCTGCTCCGCGCCCTCCGCGACGGCGGCATTAAGGCTAGCGGTCTTTGGCCGCCGACGGAAGAGACAGCCGGAACCATTCGCCACGACCGGCCGACCTGCCTGGTCGGCCTGCCGCAACACCTTCTCGCCCTGGCCGAGGAGATCGGGCCGGGATTGGTGCACTCGATGCTGCTCTGCTCCGATTACGCCGCCCCCGCCCTGCGCCGGCGGATTGAGGCCGCCTGCGGCTGCGCCACCTTTCTCCATTATGGCGCCACCGAGACCGGCCTCGGCGGCGGAGTGGAATGCGCAGCCCATAATGGTTGTCACCTCCGCGAGTCGGATCTTCTCGTTGAGATCGTCGAACCGCAGACTGGCAGCCCATTGCCGGACGGTGAAATCGGCGAGGTGGTGATCACTACCCTTGATCGCGAGGCCATGCCGCTTATCCGCTACCGGACCGGCGACAGCGCCCGGCTCGACCGCTCACCCTGCGCCTGCGGCGGACTGACCGCCCGGCTGGTCGATATTCGGGGGCGTCTTGACGGCTGCCTTCTGCCGGTCGGCGGCATGCTGCACAGCCAGGATCTGGATGATCATCTTTACCTCATCCCCGGCCTGCTCGACTACCGGATCATCCTCGATAAAGATGGTCCCGACCGGCTGCATGCGGAGTTGCTGGCGACAGGTGATGAGATCGCCATTCTCGACCACTTCCGCCAAAAACTTTTGCTGATTCCGGCGATCCGTGCTAGTCTCGCCGATGGCCGATTGCTCCTCGGAACGATTCGCCGGGTGACGGGTTTTGCCGCCACCCATACCATCAAACGAACCATCCTCGACCTGCGCACGAAAGGAGAAAGATATGCGGCATGTTCTCGATAAACTTACCCGCACCCTGCAACTCAAACAGCCTGCGGTTCTTTGCGGCATTGTCCGCAACTCCGGCTCGGCACCTAGGACCTCGGGCGCCCGGATGGTGGTGGTAAGCGACGGCAGCATCGCCGGCAGCGTCGGCGGCGGCGCCCTTGAGGGCGCTTGTCAGGCCAAGGCCCGGGAACTTTTCCGGGGCCCGGCGACCTTTGCCGAGCTGGACTTTCAACTGACTGCCGCCTCCGCCGCCGAAGAGGGCATGGCCTGCGGCGGCTCGGCCACGGTACTGCTGCAACGCCTCGAACCGGAGATGCTGCCGTTTATAGAGCGCTTGCAAAAAGAGTACCTTGGTGGCCAACGACCAATGCTGTTGACCATTTTGCCTAAAAAGGAGGAGCCGCCCCGCCTGCTCCTCCTCGATTCGCAGCAAAATCCCGAGGTGGCGACCGACCTGCGCCTGGAGATCACCCGCAAGGGCCGACGGGCGCCCTTTCTTCTCGACCACCGGGGGCGGGAGATCTTCGTCGAACCGCTGGTCCATCCCGGCACCGTCCACCTGGCCGGAGCCGGACACGTTGCTCTCGCCGTCGCCGAACTAGCGGCCTTCGTCGACTTTGAGGTCGTGGTTATGGACGACCGGCGGGAATTCGCCAACCCGGAACGATATCCAAAGGCGAGGGAAGTGCGTGTTCTCAATTCTTTTGCCGCCTGCCTAACCGGCCTCGGCCCGGACGACTACGTGGTCATCGTCACCCGCGGTCATCTCCACGACCGCGAGGTCCTCGCCCAGGCCCTCAGCACCAATGCCGGTTATATCGGCATGATCGGCAGCCGGAGAAAGCGGGCGGCGGTCTATGAATCGCTGCGCGGCGAAGGGGTCACCGACTCGGAACTGGCCCGCTGTCACTGCCCCATTGGTCTCGCCATCGACGCCGACACCCCGGAGGAGATTGCCCTCAGCATCGTCGCCGAGATGGTCCAGGTCCGCGCCAAAATGGCAACATGAAGCTTGCGGCCATCCTTCTCGCCGCCGGCCTTTCCTCACGAATGGGGGATTTCAAACCCCTTATGCGGCTTGGCGGCGAGACCCTCCTTGCCCACTTAGCCGCCCTCTTTCGCCAGGCAAAAGTTCGTCGGATCATGGTGGTGACCGGCCACCGTCATGAAGAGGTGGAGGTCGAGGCCCGGCGCCTGGGTCTTACCTCTGTGCATAACCCGGATTATGCCCGGGGCATGTACACCTCAATTCGGACAGGGGTACAAGGCCTTCCCAAGGTTGACGGCTTTTTCCTCCTGCCCGTGGATATCCCCCTCGTCCGACCGGCGACCCTTGCCGCCCTCACCGCCGCCTTCGACGGGCAAATGGCGATCCTGCCCCGTTTCACCGAAAAAAACGGCCATCCGCCCCTTCTCCCGTCTCATCTGATCCCTGCCATCCTCGACTACGACGGCCAGGACGGTCTGCAGGGCTTGCTCGCAGGCTGCAAGTCAAAAGAGGTGAAGGAATTGCCGGTCTGGGACAAAGGCGTACTGCTTGATGCCGACACGCCGGAGGACTTCGCCGTTCTTACCGCGCGTATGGCCCGCTTGCCAATTGGCGAACGGGTCGAGGCCCTAGCCCTGGCAGAACTCCTGATGCCGGAGAAAGGGCGGGTGCACGGTCTGGCCGTTGCCCGGGTCGCCGAAGCCCTCGGCCTGGAGCTGGGTCGCAACGGTTGCAAACTCGATACCGACCTCCTCTATAACAGCGCCCTCCTCCACGACGTCGCCAAGGGCCGGACACGACACGAGGCGGCCGGGGCCAAACTCCTCGCGGGCCTCGGCCTCGGCCGGCTGGCGGAGGTTGTCGCCGTCCACCGCGATGCCCCGCCACCCTCTACCGGCATCCTCTCGGAAAAGGAGGTGGTCTGCCTCGCCGATAAACTGGTCAGGGGACAGTACCGCGTTCCGGTGCGCCGGCGCTTTACGGAAAAACTGGAACTGTACGCCGGCAACAAGGCGGCCTGCCGCGCCATCAGGAGGCGCATGCATAACGCCCTTGCCCTGCAGGAGATGGTGGAGCTGGCGACGGGAAAGACAATCGAGGCAATCCTTGGCAATGGGCAGAACCAATGAGCACCCTGTACCTCATCCGCCACGGGGAGATAACCGCCCGCTCAGAACAGCACCGTTTTATCGGCCAACTGGATCTCCCCTTAAGCGAACACGGCCGACAACAGATGCGCGGCTTCGCCTGCCACCCCACCCTGCAAACCGTTGAAAAAGTACTTACCAGCCCGCTTATCCGATGCCGGGAAAGCGCCGCCATTCTCACGGCCCACCTGGGATGCAGCGCCGCCGAAGTAGTCCCTGATCTCGCCGAGATTAATCTGGGGGAGTGGGAAGGCTTGACCGTCGCCGAGGTCAAGGATCGTTTTCCTGGAGAATATGCCGCGAGGGGCAACGACCTCGCCGGTTTCCGGCCCGTAGGCGGCGAAAGCTTTGCCGACGTCCTTCGCCGCTCCTGGCCGGTATTCGAACGTGCAGCCGGCTGTGGGGTCGATCGTGTTGCCCTGGTGTCTCATGCCGGGGTGAATCGGGTGCTTCTTTGCAGGATCCTCGGTATGCCGCTCAACAACCTGTTTCGTCTGCAACAAGACTATGCCTGCTGCAATATTATCCACTGCGACGGGGCAAGATACCGGCTGGAATGTCTCAACCTTCGTCCCGAATGTTGTTCTTCCCATACCGGTTAAAAGCAGATACATTAACGGAATTTGCAAAACCTTAAAAAAAGGGGGTAGCACATGCGTGGCGCAGGGGGTACGGATGGCGGCGTTGGCCGTTTTTTCCTCGGATTTATCATGATGATCGGCGGCGGATATCTCTTTCTTAGCAACATTCACGTCACAACAGGTTTTGGTTTCGGTTATGCTATCTGGAATGTCTGGGGCATCGGTATTACCAGTGGGATGGTGCTCATTCCCTTTATCTTCGGGGTAGGCATCATTTTCTACAACGGCAGCAACCCCCTCGGCTGGATCCTCGCCATCGCCTCCTTGGCCATGCTCGGTTTTGGGGTCATCAGCCAGATGCACTTTCAGTTTAATAACATGTCAGCCTTTGACCTGATAACGATTCTCGTCCTTTTGGTCGGCGGCATCGGCCTTTTTCTCAGTTCTTTACGCTCAAGCGGCAGAAGTTTTTAATTCAGCAAGGAAAGGTGCGGGCATGATTATCGGGATAGATGTCGGCGGAACCCATGCCGATGGGGTGTTACTCGATGGCGACACCTTGGTGGCAAAACATAAGGTCAGCGTCGCCCAGCAGCATCTCAGCGATGTCATCATTACCCTGCTGCAGCATCTGGTGCCCGGTGACCGCAGCACACTGCAGAGGATTCACCTGAGCAGCACCCTCTGCACCAACGCCATTGTCACCGGCGCCCTCGATCCTGTCGGTATGTTGCTCCAGGCCGGACCGGGAATGAATCCCGATTTTTTCGCCAAGAGCTGCCCGACCTGGTTCCTCGACGGGGCCATCGACCACCGCGGCCAGATTCTCCGCGACCCCGATCCGGGGAAGATAGATGCCGCTGCCCTAGCCATGCGCCGCGAGGGCATTAACTCCATCGGAATAGTCACCAAATTTTCCCATCGCAACAACCGCCACGAGCAGCAGGTAGCCGCGCAGCTAGTCGGGCGCTTTGCCCATGTCAGCCTCGGCCACCGGATCTCCGGCCTGCCCAACTTTCCGCGCCGGGTGTATTCGACCTGGTTGAATGCGGCATTGGCATCGCAGTTCTCACTTTTTAAAAACGCCTTGGAAGAAGGTCTTGCGCATCTTGGCATCACCTGCCCCTGCCATGTGCTGAAGGCCGACGGCGGCACCATCCCTTTCTCCCGGGCCTGCGAATTTCCCTGTGAAAGCGTGCACTCGGGGCCGTCGGCAAGCGTTATGGGATGCCTGGCCCTGGCGGCCCAAACCGATGATGCGATTCTCCTCGATATCGGCGGCACCACCACCGATATTGCCCTGCTGGTCGACGGCGCCCCCCTTCTTGAACCCTACGGCGTCAACGTTGCCGGCCGTCCCACCCTGATCCGAGCCCTGAAGACAACAAGCATCGGTCTCGGCGGTGACAGCAGGGTCGCCTGGCACAACGGCACTTTTCGTATCGGCCCGGAACGGCAGGGGACATCGATGGCCGAGGGCGGGACGGCACCGACCCCCACCGATGCCATGGTGGTCCTCGGTAAACTGGCCGTCGGTTCGCAGCAACAGGCGGCAATGGCAATGCTGGCACTCTGCCCCAAGGAATCGCCGGAGTACACGGCAACCCTCTTGCTCGAATCCTTTGTCGAGCATATCCGCCTGGCGGTCGAGGCGATGATCGAAGAGGTTTTCGCAAGACCTGTGTATACCGTCGCCGCCCTCCTCCATCGCCGCCGCATCCAGCCGAAACGGATTGTCGCCATCGGCGGCCCGGCCGCGGCCCTGCAATCGTTCCTCGGTCAGGCCCTGTTTCTGCCCTGCACCGTGCCCGCCAATTACGAGGTCGCCAACGCCATCGGTGCCGCCCGCGCCAGGCTGACCGTGCAGGCAAGCCTCTATGCCGATACCGGCGACGGGCGCCTCAGCATCCCCGAACTCTCCTGTCTGGAAACCATCTCTTCCCGCTACTCCATGCCCGACGCCGAAAAACGCCTCAAGGGCGCGGTTTCCATGATGGTTGCCGAAATGGGCATGAAGTCCTGCCCGGAGATTGATTTTCTCGAGCGCCTGGAAATGAATGTGGTTCGCGGCTTTGCAACCTCGGGAAAAATCCTGACCCTCAAGGCCCAGATCAGGCCCGGCCTTACCACCATCTGAGGAACTGCCCATGTCTTCCTTTATGCCCCATGCCCTGCACAAAACCGCTTTAATCCTCTTTCCGGCCTTCGACTGGTGCATCAGCCCCAATCATCCGGAGCGCGAGGAACGCCTCCTCTACACCAGGGACCAACTTATCGAAGAAGGCCTTGAAGATGTCGAGAATATTCTCTTTTTCAATCCCGAATTGGCGACCTTCCATGATATCAACCGCGTCCACCTTTCGGTACCCTCGGCGGAAAAACTGCTCACCGAATCGCACCTGATCTCCGCCGGCGGCACCCTGCGCGCCGCTCGGGCGGTCATGGAAAAGGAGGCGGAAAAGGCCTTCGCCATCGTCCGACCTCCCGGCCATCACGCCATGCAGACGGTCTTCGGCGACCGCGGCTTTTGCGTCATCAATATCGAGGCGATCATGGTGGAATATATCCGCCGCCATTACGGGGTGCGAAAAATCGCCATTGTCGATACCGATTGCCATCACGGCGACGGCACCCAGGACATTTTTTACAACGATCCCGACACCCTTTTCATCTCCCTGCACCAGGACGGCCGCACCCTCTATCCCGGCAGCGGCTTTCTCCACGAGTCGGGCGGTCCGGCAGCGGAGGGTTACACCATCAACCTGCCGCTACCGCCGAACACCTGCGACGAAGGCTTCGACATGGTCATGGAACGGGTGGTCATGCCCATCCTCGATGAATTCGAGCCGGAACTCATCATCAATTCCGCAGGCCAAGACAACCACTATACCGATCCGATCACCAATATGAATTTCACCGCCCAGGGTTATGCCCGGCTCAACCGCCTGCTCAACCCGGATATCTGCGTACTGGAGGGCGGCTACTCCATCGAAGGCGCCCTGCCCTATACCAACCTCGGCATTATTCTCGCCATGGCCGGCATGGATTTCTCCCAGGTCCGGGAACCCGACTACGATCCGAGCAGATTCACTCAACCACCGGAAATGACCAAATATATCGAGGCGCTGTGCAGCAAGGCACTTGGGGTGTTTGCCGGCCGGGGATCAAGAAGGGCCGAGGCGCAACAGCGACGGATCGTTACCAACCAAAAAAATATCTTTTATGACACCACCGGTTTTCACGTCCAAGAGAGAACCAGCTACCACCTTTGCCCCAAATGTCCGGGCTATTCGGAGATAAAGGCTACCGGTCACAACCGGCATATCCATGCCTACACCGTGCCTTTCAATGCCTGTCGCGGGTGTCAGGGCGAGGCCAAGGATATGTTCCAGAAGGGTAAACCGGAATCGGGGACAATTATCGCCCTCCAGGACCGGATTGAGGATATCTACGAGACCAAGTAGGCCGTTAAGCAAAAATAACTCGAACCATCTCGCTAAAAGCGGCATAAGGAGCCGTAACGAAATGGAGTAAATGTTCAAGTTATTTCGTAACGGCTCCTAAGCCGCTCCTCCGCTCAAGCCACACGCATTTTTCCTTGACTGATTATTTTTGATATTGTACTAACTGATCGATCAGTCAGTATTACGTGGGTTCTTCTCCAAGGGAAATGGGCATGCCGAAGAAATCGAAAAAAGCCGACATTATCGATACGGCCACCGTATTGTTTGCCGGCAAAGGCTTTGCCAACACCTCCATGGCCGAGGTGGCCAGCCTCACCGGCATTGCCGGGGCAACGATCTTCTATCATTTCAAGACCAAGGAGGAACTTTTCGTCTCGGTGCTTGAAAACGTCAAAACCGGGCTGGTCCAGGCATTTTCTCTCTATTTCCAGGAAGAACACTTTCCCACCGGACTCGAAAGACTGCTCGGGGCGGTCGCCTACCATCTCCATCTCTCGGAGACCAAAAAAGAGTGGTTCCTCCTTTTGCGCCGTCATTATACCCACGAACTTGCGGCGGTACACCCGGCCTGCCGCCGGCACCTCGAAGTCGTCTATACCTGCCTGGTCGAGATCTTTGAAAAGGCCCTGACCATCGGCCAGGAGGATGGCTCGATCGGACCGCTGTCAGCCAAGAAGACCGCCCTGATCATCCTCGCCATGGTCGATGGAATTTTGCAGTTGGAAAGCAATAATTTATATAATGCAGGCACGCTCTACAGCGAACTGTTGGCGTCCTGCCGGAGAATGGTGGAAAACAAACAATAAATAGGTGGAGTGCATGCTGACAAAAATCTTTCCGTTTCTCAGTTGGATGAAGGGCTACAACACAAACAGCTTCCGGCAGGACTTCATTGCCGGACTGACGGTCGCCCTGGTTCTTATCCCGCAGTCGATGGCCTATGCCCAATTGGCCGGGATGCCCCCGTATTACGGGCTGTATGCGGCCTTTCTGCCGCCGATGATCGCCGCCCTGTTCGGTTCCAGCCGCCAGTTGGCAACCGGGCCGGTGGCGGTGGTTTCCCTTATGACCGCCGCCTCCCTTGCCCCCCTGGCGACCGCCGGCAGTGAAGGGTACATCGCCTACGCCCTGCTGCTGTCGCTGATCGTCGGCACCTTCCAGTTCCTCCTCGGCGCCCTGCGTCTCGGCCTGGTCGTCAACTTCCTGTCGCATCCGGTGGTCAACGGCTTCACCAATGCCGGTGCCATCATCATCTTCACCTCGCAGCTGGAAAAGATGTTCGGCGTCTATGTCGACGGCAAAGAGCACCACTATGAAACCATCATCGAAGTCTGCAAGAGTGCGGTGCACTACACCCATTGGCCCTCCTTTATCATCGGCATCGGCGCCTTCATTCTCATGTTCGCCCTGAAGAAGCTGGCACCGAAAGTACCGAACGTCCTGGTGGCGGTGGCTCTGACCACGGTCATCTCCTGGGCGATAGGCTTCCAACATGATACCAAGGCGGATATAACCTCTATCCACTCCGACAAGACCAAAGAACTGATCACCGCCTTTAATACGGCAATGAAGGCCAAACCGGAACTGGAGAAAAAGCAGACCGAGGTGAGTAAGAGTCTCGACGAGGCGAAAAAGGCCCACGATACCATGGCAATGCTCAAGGCCGAACACGAAGTCAAAACCATCCAGTTCGGCCTTGAAGAGTTGAGCAGCAAAGCCGCCCAACTCCGCAAGGAACTGCGCGATGTCTTGCTGCAGGCCGTCACCTATGAAAATGGTAAACTCGCCTTTTATGAAGCCGGCGGGAAAAATGGTCAAATCACCTTCTATCCTGCAGGGGAGTTTCCGGACGGCGCCAAAAATGACGGACGCACCTGGCGGCTGAAGGTCGGCAACAGTGTCCTGAAAACCGAGGGCTTGACCATGATGGGCGGTGGTGCGGTAGTTGGAGATATCCCTAAGGGACTGCCGGGTTTTTCCGTGCCGCCGCTGGACATGCGGGCTATTTCCCATCTCCTGTCAGCCGCAATTATCATTTCTCTCCTTGGTTTTATGGAGGCGATCTCCATTGCCAAGGCCATGGCCGCCAAGACCGGCCAGCGACTTGATCCCAATCAAGAATTGATCGGCCAGGGCCTTGCCAACATTATCGGCTCAATGACCAATGCCTACCCAGCCTCCGGCTCTTTTTCCCGTTCGGCGGTCAACCTCCAGGCCGGAGCGGTCAGCGGTATGTCCAGCCTTTTTACCAGCGTCACCGTCGGTCTGGTCCTGCTGTTTTTCACCCCACTGCTCTACCATCTGCCGCAATCGGTGTTGGCGGCGGTTATCATGATGGCGGTCATCGGCCTGATCAACGCCTCCGGTTTTATTCATGCCTGGCATGCGAAAAAATACGACGGTGCCATTTCCATCTTCTCCTTTCTCATGACCCTCGCGTTCGCCCCACACCTCGACAAGGGTATCATGATCGGTGTTTTTCTCTCACTCGCGGTCTTTCTTTACAAGAGCATGCGCCCGAATGTCTCGACCCTTTCCCGGCATGATGATGATTCCCTCAAAAATTCGGTTGTCCATGGCCTGAAAGAATGTCAGTACATCGACATGATCCGCTTTGAAGGACCATTGTTTTTCGCCAACGCCAGTTATCTCGAAGACAAGATAACCGACCGGATGTTGAATAAAAAAAGCCTGAAACACATCGTCATTGTTGCCAACGGCATGAATGATATCGATGCCTCCGGTGAGGAGGTCTTATCCCTCGTCGTCTCGACGGTGCGAAGCGCCGGCCTGGATATCTCCTTCTGTGGGGTTAACGAATCGGTTATGGAGGTCCTTGAGAGAACCCATCTGATTGAAAAAATCGGCCGAGATCATGTCTACTCAACCATGGAAAAGGCAATTTGCGCGGTACACGATACAGCCCACAAGAAATCTGAAGAAAACCAGTGCCCGCTTACCAATGTGTGCTATATTTCTTAAAATTGATAAACCGGATACAGCGAGTTAGTCCAAAAAGGAGATTCTATGTCTGTCATAACAATAGTCGGAGCAGCCTTCAGTAACAAATCAGCGGTTATCAAGGAACTCACCGCCACGTCCAGATACAAGGCAATCGACCTGGGGAAGATCGTTGCCGGCGCGGTGACAAGCTCGGGAATGAACGAACACAAAATCCTCGGTGCCTTTTCCGCCAAGACCTCGGTCTTTAACCGTTTCACCCATGACAAAGAACGCTCGGTGGCCCACCTGCGCCTGGCCCTGGCCAACCTCATGAGCGAAGATCAACTGTTGATCACCGGTCCGGTCAGTTTTCTTATTCCCGACAAAATCAGCCACGTACTTCGAGTCTGCCTGGTCGCCGAGTTGAGATTTCGCATCCATGAAGCCATGCAACGGGAAGGGATCGCCGAAAAGAATGCCCTGCAGCAGATCCGTCAGCAGGATGAAGATCTTGCCGCCTGGCTGAAGATGCTTAAAAGAGGTGAAGACCCGTGGGCGACCGGTCTGTACGATATCGTTGTGCCGATGGATAAAACCAACATTGCCGCCGCCGCCGCCCTGGTCCTGGAAAAAGCCGGCAGCGACGTGGTCGCCAAAACCGCCCACTCCCAGTCCGCCCTCGGGGATTTCCTGCTGGCTGCCCAAGTCGATGTGAAACTCGCCCAGGAAGGACACAATGTCTCCGTCGATGCCCGCAAGGGTGCCATAACACTCACCATCAACAAAAACGTTCTGATGCTTTCCCGACTTGAGGAAGATCTAAAATCGATCGTCGAGAAGGTGCCCGGAGTCGAGTCGATAACCACCCGTATCGGCGAGGGTTTCCATCAACCGGACATTTACCGCCGCTACGATTTCGAAATGCCGTCGAAGGTCCTGTTGGTCGATGACGAACGCGACTTTGTCCAGACCCTTTCCGAGCGTCTAATCATGCGCGATATGGGCTCCGCCGTGGCCTATGACGGCGAATCGGCCCTGACCATGATTGCCGATGAAGAGCCGGAAGTCATGATCCTCGACCTGAGAATGCCGGGCATCGACGGCATCGAGGTACTGCGCCAGGTAAAGACCACCAACCCGGACATTGAGGTCATTGTTCTCACCGGTCACGGCACGGAAAAGGACAAGGATCTTTGCATGGATCTGGGGGCCTTCGCCTTCCTTCAGAAACCCGTTGATATTCAGCTGCTCAGCAAGACCCTGATGCAGGCCAACGAGAAGGTTAGGAGCAAAAAAAACCAGGCATAATGCCCCGAACGGGACGCAGGCATTGCCTGCGTCCCGAAGGCAGAGGAGCACTTGAGGCCGTCGATGTCGCTATTGAACCATTTCAAACCAGCATTTTGGCAAAAAAGTGAACTCTCCACCGGTCCGTTCCGGCAGATGTTCAATTTCCGGCGCATCTGGAAAATTGCCGTTCTCGCAACCTCTCTCGTCACCCTCATCCCCCTCATTTTTATAACCAGTATCGATTATAACTATACCCAGAAATCGATCGAATCGGAAAACCTGCTCCGCACCCTGCGCATCGGCTCAAATGCCAGACGCTCGATATCTTTTTTCCTCAGCGAACGACTGTCGGCCCTGACGTTTGTCGTCCGGGAAAATCACATAGAAAACTTGACCCGACCGGAGAAGCTGGACTCCATTCTCACCAATCTGCGGGCCAGTTTCAATGGTTTCGTCGATCTCGGGGTAATTGATCAAAACGGCGTGCAGATCAATTACGTGGGGCCATATTCCCTGGAAGGCAAGGATTACAGCAGCCAGGAATGGTTCAAGGAGATTCAGGGAAGAGGCTTTTATATCAGTGAGGTTTTCCTCGGCTTCCGCAATGTCCCGCACCTTATCATTGCCGTCAAATACACCATGCCGGACGGCTCGTTCTATGTGCTGCGGTCGGCGCTCGATACTACCCGCTTCAATGAACTGCTGAGTGGGTTGGAGTTGAGCGGGCGAGGCGATGCCTTTCTCATCAACCATGGAGGTGTCATTCAAACCCCGACCCTCTACCACAACCAGGTGTTCGAAAAGATTCCCTACGCCGTACCGGAATACTCGGAGCATACGGAAATTCGCGAAGAGAGAAACAAAGCCGGCGAGAATCTTATTATTTGTTCGGCGTATATCCCCGATTCTCCATACATCCTCATTATCGTCAAGGAAAAGGACGAGCTGATGAAACCGTGGCGGGATACCCGCTTCATACTCATCGGCTTCCTGATCATCAGTATGACAGTCATTCTCGTGGTTATCCTCGGCTTCTCAACCTATATGGTCAACAGCATGTACCTCCTTGACCAACGGCGTTTGAGCAGCCTGCACCAAGTCGAGTATTCCAACAAACTGGCATCGATCGGTCGGCTGGCCGCGGGTGTCGCCCATGAAATCAACAACCCCCTGGCAATCATCAATGAAAAGGCCGGCCTGATCAAGGATATCTTCACCTATACCGACACCTGCCCGCAGAATTCGAGAATCATTGACCTTATCGATTCGGTTTTGGCTTCCGTCGAACGGTGCGGCAAAATCACCAAACGGTTGCTCGGCTTCGCCCGCCACATCGACAGCGCCATAGAAAACGTCCAACTTGGCAATATCATTTCCGAAGTACTCGGTTTCCTCAATAAGGAAGCAGAGTATCGCAACATCTCGGTCAACATCGATCTGGCCGATAATCTTCCCGAGTTTCAAAGCGATCGCGGCAAACTGCAGCAGATCTTTCTCAATATCATCAATAACGCCTTCTCCGCCATGAGTGTCGGCGGTCGCCTGGAGATCAAGGTTCAGCGTGAGGGCGAAAATGAGGTTGTCGCCACGATTACCGACAACGGCTGTGGCATGTCGGATACCGATCTCGGCAAAATTTTTGAACCTTTTTTCTCCACCAAGACCAAGATCGGCGGCACCGGACTCGGATTGTCGATCACCTACGGACTCATTCAAGAGCTTGGTGGCAAGATACATGTTACCAGCCGGCTGGGGGAGGGCACCACCTTCACCATTACCCTTCCCCTGCAGCCTCCTCACCCCGTTAAACGGGATTCTTAATGATCAGCGGAGAATGAAATGCGTGTTTTACTGGTAGACGACGAGACGGAATTTGTTACCACCCTGGCTGAACGCCTCTCTTTCCGGGGATTTAAAGTCGATTATGCGATCCGCACCATTGACGCTTTGGCTCTCGCGGAAAAAAATGAATACGATCTGGCGGTCCTCGACATGAAGATGCCCGGAACCAGCGGGCTTGAACTGAAGGGACTGCTGGAAAAAATTCAAAAAGACATGAAGTTCATCTTTCTCACCGGTCATGGCTCGGAAGCGGACTATGTCGCCGGTTCTTCCGCATCGGCCTGTTATCTCGTCAAACCCGTCAAGATTGAAACCCTGATCGCCAAGATGCACGAGGCGGTGAAAGCATGAAGGAGGACACCATGGGTATCCCCTATGATGCCATCGGCGAAGCCGGATTGCGCTTTTTCGGCAAGGTTTCCGCCTCAATCGCCCATGAGATAAAGAATGTCCTGGCAATTATCAACGAGAATGCCGGTCTCCTCGAAGACCTGACCTTTGCCGCCCAGCGCGGCTCAGCTATCGATCCGGAACGCCTGAGCAAAGTCTGCGGGCAATTTACCAAGCAGATCCAACGGGCCGACGGTATTATGAAAAACATGAGTCACTTCGCCCACAGCGTCGACGTCTTTGACACCCGGGCGGATCTCTATGAAGTCACCTGCCTGGTTGCAAATCTAGCGGCACGGCTGGCGGCCATGCGTAAACTCACCATAGAGGTTGTCCCGGCCAAGACCCTGGTGCTCTTTACCGGCAATCCGTTTCTCCTGCAAAACCTCATCTGGCTCTGCCTGGAATTTGCCTTCGGGGCAACCAGCGCCGGCAGCAACCTGCTGCTGATCCCTGTCAATGATGATGCCGGTATCGCTTTGCGGATTGGCGGGATAGACAGCCTCGATGCAGGCTTTGCCGGAAAAATGCCCACCGGGTATGAAGATCTCCTGGCCGCCCTCGGGGCAAAACTTTCTGCAAATTGCAACACCAAGGAACTGATCCTCCATCTGCCCTGACCCTTGCCGACCTGTCACGGAATGGGGGAAGAGAGCCGCGAAAAGGGCCGGACATTCAAACAAGCACACCGATAGCGCACATCTCGTCAAGCAGCCGCTCCTTTTCAATCGGTTTGACGATATATGCTGTCGCTCCCCCCTTCGAATATGCCTTATCGACTGTTTTCGCATCGTCCAGGGCCGAGATCATGATCACCTTGACCTCCTCGGAACCGATGATTCCCAGGGACAACTCAATCTCACGGATTTTGATCAAGGCCTCATTGCCGTCCAGCACCGGCATTACGATGTCCATGCAGAGGAGATCATAGGGTTCATCCTTAAGCCAGGCAGCCCGAAAGGCCTGCACAGCTTCTTCACCGTTCGCCGCAAGATCGATTGCGCCATACTCCTCAAGGATATCGTGAAGCATCTGCCGTCCCATGATATCATCTTCGACTATTAAAATCTTCAATTTCGCTCTTTGTCCGCTTGGCATTCTCATCCTCCGCAGGCTTTTTTCATCCTCGAACGTTGATTCAAGAGTGTTCATCCTCGACCACCAACACATTGAAGTTGTCGATTACCGCCCCGAACCGAGATTGATGCTCGGGAGGACGATGGTAAAAACCGCACCCCCGCTGTTCCGGTTGGCGACACTTATTGTCCCGCCAAGTTTTTTAATAATGTCATAGCTGATATAGAGACCAAGACCGGTTCCCTTGCCCGGATCCTTGGTAGTAAAAAAGGGATCGAAGATTCTTCCAAAATTTTCCGGCCTTATGCCATGGCCGTTATCGGCGAATTCGACAACCATTTTTTTGTCCTCCGCCGCCGTGCGGATCTCGATAATCCCGCCCTGGCCTATCTCATCAATGGCGTTGTTGATGAGGTTAAGAAACACCTGCTGCAATTGCGAGCCATCGGTCATGATGCCGGGAAGATCCTCGGCATAATTCCTGACGATCGAGATATTGTTATACCCGGCCTCTTTTTCAACAAAGGAGATGGTTTCCTCAAGCAGCTCGTTGATCCGGACATTGTCCTTTTCCGCCGAGATTTTCCGAGTGAACCCAAGGAGCCTGTGGGTAATGGTTCCGGCCCGGCGGACATGGCGCTTGATCTGTTCGACGGCCTTTTTATATTCGTCGAGATTCTTCACCTTATCCCCATCCTCGTCCGGCAGCAATTCGCCGATCCATCCTGCCTGGCTGGTGATCATCTGCAGCGGATTGTTAATCTCGTGGGCGATCCCGGCGGCAAGTCTGCCCACCGTGGCCATCTTCTCCATCTGCACCATCTGGTGGCCAAGCTCGGCCTTGTTGCGCTCCTCTTTTTCAGTCCGCCGCAAAAAATAACCGGCAAAAAATACGGCAATGGTCAGGAACACAGCACTCGTTACTATAATGACAATGATGATGTTGTTGCGAACCTTATAGAACGGTCCAAGTGAATCCTCGATCAAGGCCTTGACGATGAGACACCACTGACCGTCTTTCACCCATCTGGTGGCGACAATACTTTCTTTTCTTTTGATTATGGACGGTTCGCCCACTTCGTGCCGCACCTTGTCGTCGCCCTGGACAACGATGTTCTCTTCTCTCTTGATTATAGTGGTTCCTTCATGATGTTCAAGCAGAAGCCTGTCTTCTCTGTTCAATTCGTTCAGTCCGGTTCGACTGGGGGTCTGCAGGGTACCGTCCCGATTGACGATGAAGGAGTCGCCGTGACGACCGATCTGGGTGCTGAGGAGGAGCTTAGCGAACTGCTCCGAATTGATCGTTGCCCGGAGTACGTATGTCTTTAGCGGATCCGCCACCGCCACCACGAAGTGGGGAACATTGCGAAAACCGAGAAAAACATCGCTGACGTGACTGCCGTTGATAAGGACGTCCTGAAACCATTGGGCATCATGGTAGTTTTTGCCGATGAGGCTTTGGGCGTAGGGTCCGACATAGGCCATTTGTTTGCCGGAAGAATCGATGACATGCAGATCGACAATGCTGCCGGTTTTATTGACGGCCTTAAAGAGATTGTCAAGGTTTTCCTGGAGTTCAAGATAGGTGAGGGGATACATGCCGACCAGTATGGTCAGGAGATCTTCCTTCTCTTTAAGATAGAGGCTGATTACATCCTTTTTGTGATCGACCAGTCGTCCGAGGGATACCTCAAGTTTCTCGATCGCCGCCTCCCTGAGACTATTGGTGGTCACCAAAACCAGAATCGCCACCGGCACGGTGATCAGAAGACAAAAGAGACCGATCAAGCGCAGCCAAACTCTCTGGTAGTGGTTGATTTCCATATTGCTGTCCCACTTCCTTAGTATCTTAGAAATTCAACACTCATCAGCAGATTTTTAGGGGCCGTTACGAAATAACCATTACATCCCCTTATGCCGGTTGTGGTGCACCACTGTTACGGTTATTTATTTACAACGGCTTACCAGCCCTTGGATTTTAAAATCTTGTCGATATCCTTGACGTTCTTAGAATCGACCACCAGCAATCGCTTGTCTTTGGCGTCTCTGATCCTTTCGAGCAAGTCCGAGATATTGACCGGTTTCTCCAAAAAGTCCTCGGCACCAAACTTCATCGCCTCGATACTGGTCTTGATCGATCCCTGGCCGGTCAGAAAGATGATTTCCGCATCCGGCTGTTTGCCCTTGATCAGTTTCAGGGTCTCAATACCATCCATGCCCGGCATGGCCAGATCGAGAATTATGAGATCATAGCGCTGTTCCTCGGTCTTGGCCACTGCCTGCTCGCCGCTGGTGGCGGTATTGACCTCCAAGCCTCTGGCCTGCAAACGTTCAGCCAGCGTTGACAGGAAATCTTCCTCATCATCGACCAGCAATACCTTGGCCTTCAATTCTTCTGTCATTTCAGTATCCTCTTCGCTAGTACATGGTTACCGGAGGTGTGGTCGACGCGGCACACTTCCGAAAAGCTAATCCTTTTTCAGGGTGATGTTCTCTATAACCCCCGGCATCCGGTCGTTCCCGGTTGCGAGAGCGATCTTTCTCGCCTTGCAGTTTTCGACCGTGCAGGTAGCTACCGGTTCTTTGTGCAGCCGGTTATCGCTCGGATGCCAGCCCCAGACAAGAAACAAGGTAAAGAAACCGACGATGTAGGCCAGAGTCACATGCCAGCCCTTGCGCAGCCACAGCAGAACATCGCGAGACTCGGGAAATTTATTGGTAATGGCGACGCCGGCGGACGAGCCGAACCAGATCATCGAACCGCCGAAACCGACGCTGTAGGCGAGCATACCCCAATCGTAGTGACCCTGAACGAGGCAGAGCTTGGTCAGGGGGATATTGTCGAACACCGCCGAGACAAAGCCGAGGACAAAGGCGGTCATCCACGAGGCATCAGGCAGGGTTTCGACCGGCATCAGGGAGGCGCACAAGACGAGGCTGAGCAGAAAGATGCTGCCCATAATGGCTGCCGGCACCTCTTTCCAGGGGATCGGTCGAAAGAGAGCCCCGAGAAGAATGGCGGCCCAGACCCCGAGTGCCGGCATATCGAGGCGATAGTTGGTGATGATCGCCCCGAGAAGCATCATGATAACAATCACGATCCCGGGAAAGTCGATCTTCACGCCACTGGTGTCGGCGACAATTACCGGCTGGAGCTTATACTGCTGATGACCGGCAAAAAAGGCGATGATGACAAGCGCCACGCCGGCGGCAATAAAACTATGGAGGACCTGAAGCGGGCTGACCCCGTCGATCCACATCATCGTTGTCGTCGTGTCACCAACCACTGAGCCTGAACCGCCGGCATTGGAGGCGGCGACGATTCCGGCAATAAACCCGACATGGACCCTGCCATGAAAGACCACCAAAGCGATGGTGCCACCGATGAGAGCGCCAGCGATATTATCCAGGAAGGAAGAAATTACGGCAACAAAAACCAGAAGAATCGCCGGCCCCATCCAGCCGGTCGGCAGATATTTCGGCAGAATTTCGGGAACGCCGCATTCCTCGAAAATCTTGGCGAGAATGGCAAACCCCAGAAGCAGGCCGAGAAGGTTAAGAACGACCGACCACTCGCCCTGACGCAAACTCTTGTCCATGAGTTGGTCGAGGATCGGCAGCTGGCCAAAGAGATGCTCCATGAGGTGGAAACCGTCGTCAAAGAACAGTTTGAACAGGGTAATGACCGCAAGACCGGTAACTGCAACATAAAACGTCTTGTTATGGAAAAGGGCAACGCCCAGAAGTACCAGGGCAAAGAGGATGAACTCCAGGCGAATACCGAACAGAGTCGGCACGTCGGAATCGATCGTGCCTCCTTGACCTGAGGCAAAAGCCAAGGCCGGGGCAATGACCAGCAAAAAGGCCATATTCCCCCACGCCATCTTGCTTTTTGCAATACTTAAAAAACTTTTCATATTCCCCATTTGAAAGTACTCAAGCAACTCTTATCTAAAAATATCGCTACATTTCAGAGTGTTGATTACAGAAACACTAGGGTGATAAATCGCAATCGCCATGCCATTCTAAATGACCAGTCCGTGAGATGATTTAAGCTGCTAAGTTTATAACGTATTCTACAAAATAGCCATTTTAAAAGGAGAGTTTTACTTGATCAATTTGCAAGAATTGCGTTTCCTCTTGTTTCAGAATTTGATCGATCAAAATAATTTGCGACCTATTATTTTCTGAAAAGGAACAATGCGTTGATAATTTTAGCGTTCCAAAAATGATCTTACTGAATTAATCTCCCATCCGACTGCGAAAAGTAAAGCGGAAGACTGGACAGCTTTGTAAAGAGAGATGGACAGGAGTTTGAGAAGGTAGCAGAAATCAAGAGTGGAGAGTCTGCAAGAATGCGAAAAAAACTGCAAAAATTCTTGCCGGGAGATAATACCCGGATGGTCGTTATCGCCACCTTCATCGGCCTAACCGCCGGACTGCTTAACATACTTTTTCGCAGCTTTGTCGATCTCGTTCATCACTTCATCTTCGAGGGTGGCAGCAGGTTGCTCGCTATCGACCAGGGCGGTTGGCATGTCTTTTTCCTGCCTCTCATTCCACTTGTCGGCACAATTCTCCTCATTCCCCTCTCCCTGCTCTTTCCTGGCGAGATAAACGGCTATGGTTTCACCAAATTCCTGAGAAAGGTCAACCTGGAAGATGGCGTTATCCGGGCTCGGTCCATTGTCTTAAAAATCCTTGCTACCGGCTTAACCATCGGCACCGGAAACTCCGCAGGAGTTGAAGGACCTATAGCGCAGATCGGTGGCGCGGTGGGGTCTCAGGTCGGACAGCTAAGCCGCGTGTCCGGCAACAGGATGAAGGTTTATATTGCCGCCGGCTGTGCCGGAGGTGTTGCCGGGATGTTCAATGCCCCTATTGCCGGAGTATTCTTTGCCGCCGAGATCGTCCTGCTCGGAACCTACGAAATCTCCTCTTTTGCCGCCTTGGTGATTGCCTCGGCCATGTCCACCGGTGTCACCCGCAGCTACTATGGGATGTCCAGTGCTTTCCAGATTCCTCAATACGCCGTAGTCAACCGCCTGGTGGAAATTCCCCTCTATGGACTGATGGCTATCCTTATAGGCCTTGCAGCAGTCCTCTACATCCGCACCTTCTATCTTGTCCGTGACAAGTACCGTCAACTGCCGATCCATCCGCAACTCAAGCCGCTCACCGGCGCTCTCTGCATCGGTATCTTCGGCATAGTCTTTCCCCAGGTAATGGGTGATGGCTACGGCTATATGAAGGAGGTTGTGGAAGGGGGCGGTATTGTCTGGGTGATGTTTGCCCTGATTTTTCTGAAAATCATTGCCACGTCCATAACCCTCGGTTCGGGCGGGGCAGGCGGGGTCTTTGCCCCATCGCTTTTTATCGGTGCCATGATGGGCGGCACCTTCGGATCTGTGGTCCATAGACTTCTTCCCGAATTTACCGCCGGCTCAGGGGCGTATGCGACCGTTGGAATCGGTGCTTTTCTTGCCGCCGCGACCCATGCGCCAATGACTGCCATCTTTCTCCTCTTTGAGATGACCGGCAATTACCAAATTATCCTCCCCATAATGATCACCTCAATTATCGGGACGGTTGTGGCCAAAAAGTTTTGCGAAGATTCTATCGATACTGTCGATTTCACCCGCGAAGGTATCGATATCCACGAAGGCCGTGAAGTGGCGATCATGAAATCCTTGAGAGTTGGTACAGCCATCAGTGACGATGTTGACTTTATTAGCGAAGAGGCCAATATTAAACAGCTTCTTCAGATCTTCAGTATGGGTAAGAGTTTTTACTTTCCGGTCGTTGACGACTCCGGAAAGATGACCGGCATTGTATCCTTACAAGACGTGAAAAATATCTTGCATCGTGATGAAAAAGAACAGATCGCTTTTAAAGTTGGCGGGATCTGCAACCGAGATGTGACAATGCTCACTCCGGACGATTCTCTCTTTACCGCCATGCAGCTCTTTGATATCAAGGGCATCGAAGAGATCCCTGTGGTCGAAAGCCTGGAGGATCGCTGGGTAGTCGGCATGCTTAAACGTCGCGATGCCCTGGATGCCTATAACAGACAAGTCCTGAAAAAAGGGATTAGCGCGAAGATCGGGCGTGGGGGCGGGGTAGCTCCAAGTTCTCAGTAACTCTTCATTTCATCGTTACCTGTTTTCCGCCCATCTCAATCTGACAAACATGACCCGAATCTCGTTAAATAAAGGTACCTCCTCGAACCTTGCAGCCGTTATGAAGCCACTTACTCATTTTCTTTTCGTGTTGTCGTGGCAGCGGTTTAGACACTTGGAGGCCTTTTTCAATATCATTCCCTCGTTGATCGTCAGGAGGATGCATGAATAGAAAACCGGCAACGCACAACTCGGAAATCCCCATCCTGGTAGCGGTGCTGTTCTTTCTTGCTGTGTTGTTTGGCGGTACCGATCCTGCAGGGGCCTTCGAGCAGGAGAAGATTTCGCCTAAAAGCCTGCGAGTGGTGCTCGACAACAACTATCCGCCCTATGTCTTTCAAGCCGCCGACGGCACGATCCAGGGAATTCTCATCGATCAATGGCGCCTTTTTGAAAAAACCACCGGCATTCGGGTTGAACTCAGTCCCATGGACTGGGGAAGTGCCATCAAAGGCATGAAAGCCGGGCAGTTCGATGTTATCGACACGATTTTCAAAACTACCGAACGACAAGGCTGGCTGGATTTCACCGAACCCTATGCCCGCCTTGAAGTTCCGGTCTTCTTCAATGCCCAGATCAGCGGCATTTCCGACGCTGCCTCCCTGCAGGGTTTTGCCGTAGCCGCCAAAGAAGGCGATGCCGCCGTAGACATCCTGCGCGATCATGGGGTGACAAACCTCATCCTCTTCAACGGCTATGAAGAGATCATTCAGGCCGCCAAGGAGCATAAGGTCAATGTCTTTGTCGTTGACGAACCTCCGGCCCTCTATTTTCTTCATAAATTCGAGATGCAGGAACTCTACAAGAAATCATCTCCGCTGTATGTCGGCGAGTTTCACCGCGCCGTAAGGAAAGGCGATTCTTCAATATTGCATGCAATCACAACGGGTTTCGAGAAAATTCCGCCGCTTGAACTGCAGCGGATCGAGCAAAAATGGATCGGCACAGCCATTCCCCATTTTTTCCAGGCGAAGATCCTTCCCTACCTCCTCCTTGCTGCATGTCTTATCCTGGTTCTGATCACGGCGCTTTATTTTTGGAACCGTATACTGCGCAAAGCAGTTGCCACCCGCACGCGGGCCCAGCGAACCAGTGAGGAGCGCTATCGCCTCCTCTTCAATGCCGAATCCGATGCCATCGTGGTGATCGATGTAAAAACCCTCAACCACGTCGAGGCAAACGAGGCCGCCGTCGCCCTGTATGGGTATTCCCATGCGGAACTTCTCAAGCTTCGCCCCACCGATCTTTCAGCGGAACCGGAACAGACACGTTCCCAGATCGGCGGTGGCAGCGGAACAGTTCGCATCCCCCTGCGTTATCACAAGAAAAGCGATGGTACGATCTTTCCGGTTGAAATAGTCGCCCGCTTTTTCGAGCTTGACGGCAAAGAAATGCTTCTTGCCGCAATGCGCGATATTTCCGAACGTCTGCGAGCCGAGGAGGAACAGGCAAGGCTTCGAGAGGAATTGTCGCAGGCCCGCAAAATGGAATCCATCGGTCGGCTGGCAGGAGGAATAGCTCATGATTTCAATAATATGCTCGGAGTTATTCTCGGCCATACCGAGCTTGCCCTAATGCGGCTGCCCGAAGAGGCACCCCTCCGCAATAACCTTACCGAGATTGACAAGGCCGCCCGTCGCTCCGCCGAATTGACCCGGCGATTGCTGGCCTTTGCCCGCAAACAGACGGTTATTCCCAAGGTGCTTGACTTAAATGAAATTGTCGACGGCATGCAGGCCATGCTCGGGCGACTTATCGGTGAAGATATTGATTTTCGCTGGTCGCCGGGGGAGAACCTCTGGTCGATAAAGATGGACCCCTCGCAGCTCGATCAGATTCTTGCAAACCTTTGTGCCAATGCCCGAGACGCCATCAGGAATATCGGAAAAGTGGTGATCAGCACCGCCAACAGACATTTCGATGCTGCCTTTTGCGACAATCATGAAGGTTGCCGAGAGGGCGACTTTGTCGTTCTCTCGGTTGCCGACAATGGTTGCGGCATGGACAAGGAGGTGCTGGCGCACCTCTTCGAACCGTTTTATACCACCAAGGAGGTCGGCAAAGGCACCGGCCTTGGTCTGGCCACGGTCTATGGGATTGCCCAACAGAACGGGGGATTCATTACCGTCGACAGTGAGCCCGGAGAAGGCTCGTGCTTTGCGGTTTTTCTGCCGCGACATGAAGATCCGCAGGCCGTCCTTCAGGAAGAGCCGACCCTTACCCCGTCTTAACGCTCAGCTCGGCATGGATCGCTGCCGCCAGTTCTCGGATCATCAACGGTTTTTTGAGAAACGCACTTGCCCCCAGGCGCAGGGCTTCCTTCACCTCCTCGGTTTCCGCATAGCCGCTGACGATGATCGCTTTCTGCCCGGGGTACATTTGAGTGATCCGTTCATAGGTTTCCCGCCCGCTGATGCCGGGACTCATGATCATGTCGAGAATAAGCAAATCAACCGGTTGATGCCGCAGGTATTCAAGCGCCGATTCGCCGCTTGGTACCGATTCGACCTGATAGCCGAGTTTTTCAACAATGCTCGAAGTGATCAATCTCTGGGTGCTTACATCGTCAACCACGAGAATGCGCTCGCCCTTACCTTTTAAGCGGGCCAGATCAAGGGTCGGTTCGAGATGCTGCTCCATCTTAGTGGTTACCGGAAAATGGATGGTAAACTGCGTCCCCTGCGCCGTACTCGACACGCTGATGTAACCGTTATGATCCTGCACTACGTTCCAGACGACGGTGAGGCCAAGGCCCGTGCCGCTTCGCCCCAGGATTTTTTTCGAATAAAACGGTTCGAAGATTTTCTCCAAATCGTCACTCGATATGCCCTTGCCCTGATCGGCAACCGTCAGCACCACATAGTCGCCTTCTTCAATGTCGGAATCGCCTTTTGACAGGGAGTCAATCTGCTTGTTCCCAAGGGATATCGTCACATGGGCGGGAGGATTGCTCGCTTCGAAGCTGTTCGATACGAGGTTCATGAGGATCTTACGGATATGGACTCGGGAGCCCATGATGTTTGTCGTATCGCTTGCCAGACTGGTCGAAAGCGTAATGCCGGGATGATAATGTTCGATCATCCGAAACTCCGGGGATTGCAAATACTCTTTAATAATTGCAATGAGATTTATCGGCTCCTTGACAACTGCCACCCCGCGCGCAACCGTCAGCAGATCCTGGACAATCGCCGAGGCCCGCATCCCCGACTCGCGCATTATCTCGATCGGTCGCCGCATCTTATCACCTTCCGGCAGTTCTAGAAGGAGGAGGTCGGGATAACTGACAATCCCTGAAAGGATGTTGTTGAGGTCATGGGCCACGCCCCCGGCGAGCAGTCCAAGGGACTCCATCTTCCTGGCCCGAACCTCGAAGAGACGGCTTTCTTGGAGTGCTTTTTCATTTTTGTTGCGAACAGTCACATCGATCAAGGTGCTGATACCCCGCAGATCGGGGAGACGGGCAGTCCGAAATTCAATATCCTTGACAGTCCCATTCTTACAGGTAACCCGGTATTCACAGCTGGGGCCTTCTCTGCCTGCCGCTTTCCAGTGGTGAATTGTCTGCTGCCGGTACACCGGGTCCGGATAGGCGAGGTTCGGCCAGTCCGATAAACGCCGGAGATCGGTTTGATCATAGCCGGTGATTTCCGAAAAGCTGGTATTAAGGTGGAGAAAATTCTTGTCTTTGTCCCAAACGGCAACACCCAATGGAATATGGTGCAATAAGCTGGTCAGCAAGGCATGTTGCTGCTGGATCTCTTTATTGGCGACAATCTCCTTGTTTTTGACGGCGATCTGGCGAAAAACCAGGAAAAGCAGCATAAAGGCAAGAGCCAGGGTAAGAACGAACAGCAGGTTGACGCTGCGCTGAAAGATCTCCAGACGATTCCGTTCCCTGTCGAGAATACTCTGTGCGCCGACCCAAGACTCATATTTGATTTTGATGGCCTTTTGGAAGGCCTCGGTTATTCGGTCGCGAATGATACTCAAGGCGACAAATGAATCCGGTGTATTTCCGGACACGCCGTCAACCAGCCATATCTGCAGATCGGCTATGGCTGGGGCAATAACCGCATGAAACGCCGAAGCATTGACCATGTTATTGGCGACGTAGGTATTTCTCAGCTCAACAATGCGGTTGTAGGCGCGAAAGACATTTGTCCTCAGTTCGTCGAGATGCAGAGGATCTTCGGTGATGGCGGCGAGACGTGCCGAAGAAACCACTGCCGAAACTTCATCCAAGGTCATGGAGAGTGAATTCAGCTCGCCAAAAAGCTCTGAAGGGAGGTTTTTTTCAATGGAATGCAAGGTCTTATTGGTGTAGACGATAACCACAATGACGGCAAGAAAGACCAACAGGATGCTGCCGAACATGAGGCCTTGGGGAACCAACCTGCGGATCGAAAGCGGTACTTTGGTCATTGCTGCACCATCCCCCGGTCCCGGTAAAAACGCTCCGCCCCGGGGTGCAAAGGAATGGAAACACCCCGCAGAGCGGAATCCAGGCTAATGTCCTTGCCCAGAGGATGTCCTTCCTGCAGGAGCTTGATGGTTTCCGGGCTGAAAAGTCCTTCGGTGACGGCATAGGCTATCTCGTCGGACATTTTGTCGCTTACGACGAGGAGCGCATACGACTCAAGTGTCGGGGTTTCCGGGACGTCGGGATATATATCTCCCCCGATCTTTCCCGGAGTGAGGTATTTATATCGCTGACTTACGGCAGCAATGACATGCGCATCCATGGGGAGAAGGCTAATGCCGATATCAAGCAGTTTACTTACCGCCACATTCGGTGCCCCGGCCATAATGGCAAAACCCTGCAGCTGACCGCTTTTCATCTTGTCCTCGGTGAAAGCCGGCTTCAGATAGAGGGGAAGAAGATCATTTTCGTCCATCCCATAGGCCTCAAGCACTATATCCATTATGGCCCGTGATCCCGAACCGAGTTCATCGACGGAGATTCTTTTCCCTTTAAGATCATGAAAGGTGTCGATCCCGGCGTCTTTTCTCACCACCAGTTGGAATTTCTCGGAATAGAGGGCGGCAATAGCTCTGACCTTTGCCGTATCCGGCAGGCCTGCAAAATCTCCCTGGCGGCTGTAAGCGAGGGCGGCGATATCCGCCTGCACCATCCCGGCTTCGAGTTCACCGGCGATGACCGCGCGGAGGTTTTCGATTGATCCGGCGGAATTTTGGGCAACCCCGATGATACCCCGTAAGGCCGAAGAGTCCTTGGCCGCCGAGAGAGTCAGGCCGGCGGCGATAAGCTTACCGACGGGATAATACACCCCGGTGCTCCCGCCGGTGCCGATCCGAAATGGCGTAAAGGCTGGGGTCGGTGGGCAAGCTCCAAAAATAATGAGCGTGACGGCGACCATCAGGATGAGGATACTTTTCCTTTGACAGATGCTGCAGATATCCGGTTTCTGCCACCAGCCGCCTCGCCTCTTTTGCGATAATGCTTGCCGACATAAGGTGTTTCTGTTCAACATGGGGTTGCCTCATTGCCTGGCTTTAAGGTTGTTCAGCCCAGGGGGGAAAATCGTGCTATAACAAGCTGAGAACCCAATAATAACTGCATACTACATAAAAGCCTATCGTGTTCTCCGACTGAAAACAAGTCCTTTTTCTCGGGCCGGAGAGAGCCGCAACACCATTTGTCGGTCACTTTTCGACAATCCGATGCACCAAAGAAAATTTTGCCGGTAGAAATTTGACAGGCTGCTTCCTCTTCCATACAATGAGGTATCCGTTCGTTTTTCTCTGGTTCCTATCTGGAGCATTGCTCGTCACAACAGAATTTCCGTTTGGCATAGAAGGCATATTTTCAGACAATCGATCAACAAGAGCCGATGGCCGCCACCTACAGCAAGCAACCGTGGATATAAAAAGAAAGAAAATCCTTGTGGTTGACAACAACCCGGTCATCCTCAAGCTCATGCATGAATTTCTGACGAGAAGCGGACACGACACGACCTGTGTCGATGACGTTTTCGGTTGCCTTGACACACTTGTCGAAATGACGCCCGATGTCATCTTCATCGACCTCATCATGCCGGGAATCGGCGGCGACGACCTGTGTCGCATCCTCCGCAACATGGATAACCTGCAGAACTGTTACCTGGCCATTGTCTCAGCTGTTGCCCTGGAGCAGCAACTCGACTTCCGGCAACTGGGAGCCGACGCCCTCATTGCCAAAGGACCTTTCAGTGAGATGCGCCGGCACATCCTCCAGGCTCTCGGCGATTCGGAAAAACCTCGACGCGAGATCATTGTTCCGGCTCTGCAAGGCGCCGAAAACCTGCACAGCCGCCAAATTTCACGAGAGCTGCTGCAAAACAATCAGCATTTGAAAGTCATCCTTGAGAGTATGTCGCAAGGCATTATCGAACTCCTCGGGGTGCGAATTGCCTATGTCAATCCCAAGGCCGCCACCTTCCTCGGCCTCCCCCGCGAGAAGCTCCTCGGCAGGCACATTTCGGACTCGTTCCCCCAGGCGCTCCTTGATGCCATGGCAAGCCCTTTGCCTGAACCGCCATCAGGTCCCGCCTCGATTCAACTGAACAGCTACCAGGTGACGCTTGAACATTTCAACATTGCCGGTAAGCCGCCAAGCACCATCCTCATGCTCTCCGATATCACCGAAAGGCGGCAGATGGAAGCGGTCATTGAGGCTGCCAATCTCACCAAAAACCTCGGCTACGTGTTCTCGGGCATTCGCCACGAGATCGGCAATCCGGTCAACTCCATCAAAATGGCCTTAAGCGTTTTGCAAAGAAATCTTGGCGAATATGACCGGGACACCATCGCCCTGTTTCTCGACCGCTCCCTGCAGGAAGTTACCCGCCTTGAGTATCTGCTCAAAGCCCTGAAGAACTACAGTCTGTTTGAACGACCGGTTATGCAGAAGCTGCCGGTTGCCGAATTTCTCACCGATTTTATCGCTCTGATCAGAAACGACTTTGAAAAACAGCATATCAAGATCCAGCACATTCTCCCCGATGATGGTCTGCTTGTTCTCGCCGACAGCCGGGCCCTGCACCATGTCATGCTCAATCTGATCACCAATGCCGCCGACGCCCTCTGCGATTGCCAAAATCCGCAGATCATCGTCAGCGCCGGCGGATCCCTTGAGCAAGTAGAAATCAAGGTTGACGATAACGGCAAAGGCATCTCGGAGACGGAGCAGCAGAATCTTTTCAAACCCTTTTTCACGTCAAAACCCACCGGGACCGGTTTGGGTCTGGTCATCGTCAAAAAAATGCTCCTCGCCATGAATGGCAGGATCGCCATGGAAAGCTATCAGGGAATGGGAACGACGGTTACCCTTACCCTGCCCGGAGTGGAACGATGAACGAACAAGGGGGCAAGACACTCCTCATCATTGACGACGACCGGTTGTTCTGTGCAGCGGTTCTGGCCTTTTTTAAAAACGCCGCCTTCACCACAATCTCCGTGCACACCGGCGGAGACGGCCTAGCCTGGTGCAGCAACAACCGAGCCGATGTCGTTCTTCTCGATCAAAAGCTTCCCGACAGCGAGGGGCTGCAGCTGTGCGAGGCGATTCTCGACAAGTGCGAGCAGGCGAAGATCATTTTCATTACCGCCTATCCGAGCTTTGATCATGCCGTACAGGCCTTGCGCAACGGCGCCCACGATTACCTGTCAAAACCGATGGAGCTGGAGGAGCTGCAACTGGCTGTTGAAAGAGCCTTTCGCACCGCCCAGCTGGAACGAGTCGAACAGCTGCAAAAGCTGCACATCCACCGGGAATCCCAGCAAAATAAACTGATAGGCCGACATGGCGGGCTGCGCACCGTCAACCACCTGATCGAACTCGCCGCCGCCAATCGGGCGCCGGTTCTCATTACCGGGGAAACCGGCACCGGCAAAAATGTCGTCGCCAAGGCCATCCACTATTTTCATAACGACCATGCCCCGTCGTTTGTCGATGCCAACTGCGCCGCTTTGCCGGAAAACCTCATAGAATCCGAGCTATTCGGCCATGAAAAAGGATCTTTTACCGGTGCTCTGGCCCTGCGCAAAGGGCTCTTTGAAATGGCCGACGGCGGTACCCTCTTTCTCGATGAAATCGGCGAAATCCCCCTCCATCTCCAGGCAAAGCTGCTTGGTATTTTAGATAATGGCGTACTGCGCCGCCTTGGCAGCCAGACCGCAAGAAAAATCGACGTGCGGATAATCGCCGCTACAAATATCGACCTCGAACAGGCGGCCCTCGGCAAGACCTTCCGCGAAGACCTGTATTATCGTTTAAGCGTTATGAGAATCCACTTGCCACCCCTGCGGCAACGGCGGGAAGATATAAAGGAACTCAGTTATTATTTCCTCAAAAAAATAGCCCCGGACCAGGGCCTCACCCTGCCCGCAGAGGAACTCAAGGCACTTATCGATTATCCCTGGCCCGGTAACGTCAGGGAATTGAGGAACATTTTGGAGAGGGCCATAATCCTGCGAGAAGGAAAGGCCGTACACCCGGCCCGCCTCCTTGCTTCTAAGCCGCCTCCGGATAGATCAAACTTTGCCAACATGGTCCCGCCTCCTGCCGCTGACGCGATCCAGCCTCTCGCCGACCTGGAAAAAGACCATATCCAAAAAGCCCTCACCGCTTTTGCGGGCAACCACACTCGCGTCGCCCTGGCCCTCGGCATTGCCCGTTCAACACTCCTCCGAAAGCTTGATCAGCACCGTCTCAAACCGGGTGATTCAAAATAGGACAGTGACGCAAAATAGATCAACCGGGCTGCAGCCGCGAAGACCTCCTATCCTTTTCCACCTCTCTTTTGCGTCGCGAATTGCCTCAATTTTCAAAAAAACCGGGGGCCAACCACCGCCATGGCATGGCATATGCTTTCTCCAAGAGAAACAAGTGTAATGTATTTCATAGCCTCTGGAAGGGCCAAGCATGAACAAGGTTCTCATTGTCGATGACGAAGTCAGGTTTTTGCAGAGTATCGAAGCCGGCCTGGCAAGCTACGCTGACCGCTTCAATGTCCGCACCGCCACCAACGGTCGTTCCGCCCTGGAAATCCTCAATGCGGAAAAAATCGACCTGCTGGTAACCGACCTGCGTATGCCGGAAATGGATGGCTTTGCCCTGCTCGCCCACGTTGCGATAACCTCTCCGTTCATGCCTGCCATTGTTATGACTGCCTTCGCCACTCCGGAGATAGAGGAGAAGGTCAATATCACCGGGACGGCCAGACTGCTCGAAAAACCTATTGATTTTGAGCGCTTGGCAGAGGCGATTCTGGAGGGGCTGCAACAGGAAGGCAAAGAAGGAGCGGTTGCCGGTTTTTCCCTGGCAAATTTTCTGCAACTTCTATCGCTCGAACAAAAGACCTGTCTTCTCAACATCAGAAATGACCGGAGCGACGGTTACATTTATTTGGAACAGGGTGAAATCGCCGCAGCGGTGGCGGGTGCCATTAAAGGCGAAGATGCGCTTTTTTTCCTTCTGGCTTGCGAAAATGTCCGTATCATCTTCAAAAAATTGCCGCAAAAGAAAATTGCAAAAGTCATCAACAAGCCCCTGATGTCCCTGCTTATGGAGGGCATGCGCCGAGTAGATGAGGAAAACCACAGGCTCACGGTAACCCAAACGGCTGCAAAAAATCGGCAACCGCCAGCCACAGATAGCACCGAAGAGAAAGAAATACCACATCAACCAAACAATGGAGGAAAAGTCATGAGTAAACTGGAAGAAATCCTAGAAAAGATGAGAGATATCGAAGGATTCATGGCAGTCGGCGTTTTCACGCCAAACGGCGAAATGGCCGCACAGGTCACAACCACCAACTTAAAACTGGCCGAGATAGGTTCGCTAGCCAACGATGTATTGTTAAAGGCCCAGAAGGCCACCGACGTCATGAATGTCGGACGGGGACAAGTCGTCCACATCGAGGCACCCAAAGCCCACGTCATTGCCCGCTGTCTCAACGAAGCCGACGATTTCTCCCAGACCCAGTCAGGTAAGGCACATATCCACCTCATTATGCTGTTGAGCCGCGATGCCAATCTGGCGATGGGCAAGATCAAACTTGAAGCCATCATTCATCAGGTTGCCGAATCTTTTCGCTAAAGAGTGCCGGTCCGACCCGCACATCCGGAGAATCCGATCGATACATCCCATTCTCCGGATGCGTGGTCAAAGGGATACCTTTTTTATGCATGGCGATGCAGGCGACTATCCGGAGGTTGGTTGAGCCGCCTGTACGGTCATCACCCCAAGCCAACCTCCCAACCCTCATATATTTGCACATCTTGCCCATCGTTTGCACAAGATATCCTGCCTGTTACTCTGCCGCAAAATCTCCTAGCCGCTAAAAATGCACCTCCGGCACGCAGAACTACGAATCCTGGTTGAGGGCTATGGTCGTTTGTAGTATATGTTATGGAACGAATATCTCTGACTGCCAGGAGGTCCACTTGGAAACAGCTGACTTTTACAACGCCAGAAAGAAGCTCGGAAAGACCCAGAAAGAAATGGCCGAGCTACTCGGCATAGCACTGAAGACGGTGAACAGTTACGAGCAGGGGTGGAGAAACATTCCGGCTCATATTGAACGTGAGGTGTGGTATCTCCTCAGTAATCAAAGGGGAAATCCGACAAACAGTGACTCGTGCTGGGACATTGTCGAGTGCGGCGTGAAGGAGCAATGCCCGGCCTGGGAATTTCAAACCGGACATATGTGCTGGTTTATATGCGGCACCTTGTGCGAATGCACCAAAGGCTGCACTCTCGCAGAAAAGAGTAAAAAATGCCGTTCCTGTGTGATCATCAAAGATCTTCTTAAATAGGAAAAACAGAGAGATTTTTTCCCTCACGACCTCGACCGGCATTGCGCAAATGATTGCTGCATTCTTATCAAGAATGACAGAAACAGCCGCCACCTACAACTACCATGCGGTGCACGATGACACTCAGTTTTCTCCCAACGTGGCAGAAAATTCACAGCCGATTTTTTCAAAATCTGGTATTTTTCTGAATTGTGCTTACTCTTTTAATCAATGATTATCATTGCCATTTATATTTTAGACTCCTACCAAGTATTGAGGCTCCCCTTTGAAAAAAGAAGATTTCAAGATTTTACGAAAAAAGCTTGGTAAGACCCAGATACAATTGGCGGAAATCTTAGGGATGTCGCTCAAGACCATTCACAGCTATGAACAAGGTTGGCGAGTGATACCGACGCACATAGAGCGACACCTCTATTTTTTATTGATCAATCAAAGAGGCAGAAACGATGCTCTGACACCCTGCTGGGAGAAAAAACTGTGCGATGTTAAAGAACAATGCCCCGCCTGGGAGTTTCAAAGCGGGCATCTGTGCTGGTTCCTGTGTGGTACACTCTGCAATTGCGCCCAGGAGGCCTGCCACAAAGTAAAATTAGACCTCTGCAAAGAGTGCGACATTTTCAAAGCGTTGTTGAAATAACCGAAAACGCCGAAAACCTTATCTTCTCCCTCTATTCAAGCAGGGAAGTGAATATCCTGCAACTTCGACAATTCTGCAATTTATCCCGGCGTGAAGAATCTGCCGTGCAATCGCATTTCGTTCCACAGAGAAACCAGCACAGATGCCCGCTTTGAAACTCCCAGGCGGGACATTTTTCCTTATTGGCGCATTGTTTCTTTTCCCAGCAAGGGATCAGATTCTGTTTTCTGCTTCGCTGATTACTGAGAAGAAAGAAAATTTGTCGTTCGATATGCGACGGAATTGCCCTGCGTCCTTGTTCATAGCTGTGTATCGTTTTAACCGATACACCAAGGAGTTCCGCCAGTTTTTGCTGTGTTTTATTGAGCTTTTTTCTTGCCGGAACGAATTCATCTTTGTTCATAAAAGTTCCCCTCTTCGCACACTCTGTAAAAATCACGCACCGATACAAGGTCTCGCAGGATGCATCAGCATGGCGACGACAACAAACATACGCCGGATCAATTCACTTGTCTTGAGCCGGTTTGCTGAACCATCGCTGGATTGACGATGAAACCCCCTAGATTTCTCCTGTATCGATCCCGAAAGAAAGACCGGGATCGATATCTCAATTTGATGGCTCAAGCAGAACCACCGGCCTTCCCCATGAGTTTCCGAGCAATGGCAATAACTTCACCTGCATAATAGGTTCTATTGTCAGGATTATTGGTATTGGTGGTTTTCCATTTATTTATCGGCGATTCCGGGTCGGCACAGAATGTTACTTTTTGATCCGCTTCTGCCATTAAGCACTTGGTACACTTATCACCTGTTAATTCCATGTCGCAGAGTGGGCAAAGGTTTTTCCACGGTTTGCTCAACTTAGCCACATGGGTGACATAGTATTCTCGGTCATGCGCCGGATGCTTATAGAGCCAAGTCCACATCTTCACCATTTCTTTTGACATTTCAGCAATTTTCATTTATCTACCTCCGCGTTTGGAATTACCTTAACTTTATCTGTTCACATGAATGCCGACAGAAAAGCTTTTTTTATACAGAAGCTCCCAGGTCCCCACTTATCCTCTTGGCCATGGCGATGATATCGCCGGCATACAAGGTCCGATAGTCCGGATTGTCTAAAGTAGTCTCTCGCCATTTTCGGAAAGGCGATTCGGGATCAGTACAGAAAGTCCCCTTCTGGTCTTCCCAGGTCATCAAGCAATTGGAACACGTATCTTCGGCCAGTTCGCAGACCGGGCAGTTGTTCTTCCACGGCTTACTCAGTTTGGCGACATGTGTGACGTAAAATGTTTTGTCATGTGCCGGATGCCTATAGAGCCATGTCCACATTTTCATTACTTCGTTTAACGCTTCAATTTTTTTCATTTTTCTACCTCCACGCTTGAGATTGTGTCCACGTCGGTCTTTTTTTGCGACTGAGTCGAAAAAGACCTGAAGACATCGGCTGTCCATTCGCCTCATACTTGCATTGGAAAAAATGTTAACTTTCAAACTGTCTTGTGCGACAAAGTGGTATTTCATGCATATGCACATTACGTTGGCGCAGCAAAAACTTGTAGGCGTTTCACTACAGAGTAGTATATTTATTCTATTTCCGTGCTAACTGGGCATTAAGCCGGAATTGTGTTTCTGTTACGACGTTGTAGTATTGAATTTTCCCGACACTACTACAGAGTCGTATTTCTGGCATATGTACATAACCTTATACTACATACGTATAGCATGCCGAAAAAAAAAGCAAGGGAAATTGCGAAATAAAATTGCCCTTGATCTTCTCAGGTCATCTCAGCGAAGAGGTTTTCTTGTACCATTTTCATTGACAACGCTTTGATTTTATTTTTGATATTGTTCTATTTCATGTCCGCTGTGGTATGAAATTTTCACCTCAACATTAGACGTCTCGATAAGGCTCGGTATTCCTTCACAGACATCCGGATGTCGGACCTTTGTGGTACTATAACGGCGATCACGCCCTTTCTTTCCTCAAACGTGTGATACAAACGAGGACTACCCACCATTTTTTGTCGAATTTTCTGCGTAAGAAACCAAAATTGCTATCTTGCCGGAGAGACCGTCAATGATTTGGGAAGAGGCTTGATGCTACAACCGTCCAGTTCATTTTTACATTATTTTTTGATTTACCCTTGCTATTTTCCGCGACTTGTTTTAAATAGTACTTATGTGCATACGTTAGAAATACTACGTTGTAGCAATCTTTTGTGTGCCTATGGCGACATTGTGGCACTTGCCAATTGTAAATTTTTTTGAACTTCATTATGTGCATAAGTCAGAAATACCACAATGTCGTAATTTTCGATTAATTCTGTAATACGTTGTAGTGCTAGTGCATATAAATATTGGTGCGTTCATATTATGTGCATAAGCTAAAAATACTACATTGTAGTAACCGTCAAGTTCATATGTGTTACATTGTGGTGATAAATTTTCATAGAAAAAAACACGATCTTATTGTGTGCATAAGCAAAAAATACGACAATGTCGTACTGCAAGCGCAGGGTCAATAGTACATTGTGGGATAAATACAAACCCACGTTATGCGCCCTGACTGTATGCATAGGTCAAAAATCGCCACATTGTCGCAGTACGAATGGCAGGTGCTTTCAATCAACATAGCAGAGCTTGTAGAGGTATTTGAGTTTTGATAACAAGCTTTTCGGGCAGTCTGAGAAGCGATTTCCTTCCGCCCACGTTGTTTGTGGTCTTTCAAGGGGAAAGATGTGAAGAAAAACAGTATCAACCCAAATTTGTACAGCGAGGTCAAGAGGCTTGGGGCCAAGGACATGGAAGCCTGTATGCAATGCGGCAACTGCGCATCGGCCTGTCCTTTGTCTGCTGGGGAAAACACCTTTCCCCGAAAAATCTACCGCTATCTCCAGCTCGGCCTGCGAGATAAGCTATTGGAATCACCGGAACCGTGGCTCTGCTATTACTGCGGGGATTGCAATACCGATTGTCCACGAGGCGCGGAACCTGCCGAAACGATGATGGCGGCCCGTCGCTGGCTGATAACCCAGTACGACTGGACGGGGCTTGCCGCGAAATTCTACACCTCGCCGAAGGCGGAGGTAGGCGCCTTCATGGCGATCGCGCTCTTCGTTATTTCGCTGTTCGTGATCTTCCATGGCCCGGTCGTCACCGACCGTGTAGAGCTCAACACCTTTGCACCGGTCCACTGGGTCCATATCGGCGACCAAATCATGATCCTCATCGTGTTCGCCCTGCTGTTCGCCAATGCCGCCAAAATGTATTTCGGCATCATGCAGGGCACGAAGGTGCCGCTCCATCTCTATCTCACCCAGGCACCGGTCTTCATCGTCAACTATTTTACCCAGAAACGTTGGCGAAAATGCGGCACCGGGCCGGGCAGCGCCTGGTGGCGGCACTTCTTCTTGTTCTCCGGCTGGGTAACGATGGAAGTCTTGGTCATGATTACCCTTGCGGCATTTCAGACGGATATCGTCCATCCCTTCTGGCATCCGACACGTATTTTCGGTTACTACGCCACCATCGCGCTGATGTTCGGCGCCACTACGATGCTTTACAGTCGCTGGTTCAAAAAAGAGCAGAAGCTGCATCGTTATTCGGATTTCACCGATCTCTTCTTCCTGGTTTTGATCATCGCCATTGCCGTTACCGGCATCACGGTGCACATCTTCCGTTTGGCCGGCTTGCCCATCCTCACCTACACCATTTATGTTATTCATGTGGGAATCTGCGTCGGAATGCTCGTCCTGATGCTGCCCTTCGGCAAACTCTCGCATCTCATGTACCGGCCCTTGGCGATCTTTCTCAGCACCATAAAGCAGAAGGCCCAAAAAGAGTCGGAGGCAAAATTTGCTGCCATCCGCAAAGATGTCGGCGACACCTTCCAAAGCTGTATGCAGTGCGGAACCTGCTCCGCGGTCTGCGCCGGGGCGGAAGTTGCAGACTTCAACCCGCGTTTGGTTCTGCGTAATATTTCTTTGGACCGCGGCTCAAATGTCTCGGTCGATCAAGCCGCATGGGGCTGTGTCACCTGCAACAGCTGTGTTGAACACTGTCCGCGCGGCATCGGCATCCTTGATCTTATCAAATCGGTTCGTCGTCAGGTGGTTGCAGCCGGCCTCTTGCCGAAGAGCTTTGAGACGCCGATCATAAGCCTTAAGAAAAACGGCAATCCCTGGGGCGGCAAGAAGGAAAATCGCCTCGACTGGGCGAAAGGGGCAAAACTTCCGACCTATTCTGCTGAACATGAATATTGCCTGTTTACCTGCTGCACAACTGCTTACGACAATGCCAACGATAAACCCGGCCAGAAGGCTGGCCTGGCGCTCCTCAGCCTCATGTCCCATGCCGGGGTTTCTTATGGAACGCTTGGCACTAAGGAAAGCTGCTGTGGCGACATGGTCGACAAGGTGGGTGCTGCCGATGTGGCAGCCGATCTGACCAAGAAAAATACCGATATGTTCCTCGGTGCCGGGGTCAAAAAAATCCTCACTACCTCACCCCACTGCCTGAACTCCTTTACCCATGATTATCCGGGCTTGCAAAAGGCTGTCGACGTCGAACATGCCGTAGAACTTCTTGATAAACTTGTAGCCGATGGCCGACTGAAACCGGTCAAAGCGCAAAATCTCACCGTCACCTACCACGACCCCTGCTACCTTGGCCGTCATAACAGCTTGTACGATGCCCCTCGCCGGGTTCTCGCCGCAATCCCAGGTCTTAAGGTAATAGAGATGCAGAACAGCAAGGACCGCAGCCTCTGCTGCGGCGGGGGTGCCGGTGGCTCATGGAAGGAAGGAACAAAGGGCTTAAGTCTTTCGGAAATTCGGGTCAAAGAGGCCATGGACACAGGTGCCTCGGTCATCGCCACGGCTTGCCCCTACTGTATTCGCACCCTGGGTGAAGCAATCGTCAAATTAGCTGTCGGAAATAAGATAAAGGTCCAGGACGTATCGGAACTGCTGCTGCAGTCGGTGGACTTGTCGGATACCTCCGGCAAACCTGGAATCAACCATATGAGCTTTTCTCAGGAGGGCCGTCATGTCTGAGCGAATCGGATTTTTCATCTGCCACTGCGGGATCAATATCGCCTATCGAGTCAGGGTCAAGGAGGTGGCAGAGTATGCCGCCACCTTCCCGGGCGTAGTGGTTGCTAAAGACTATCTCTTCATGTGTTCCGATCCGGGGCAGGATCTGATTGAAAAGGATGTCAAAAATTTTAATCTTACCCGTGTCGTTGTCGCATCGTGCTCGCCGCGTATGCATGAAAAGACCTTCCGGGCGGCCTGCCAGAGGGCGGGGCTCAACCCCTATCATGCCTTCCATATGGTCAGCGTCCGCGAACACAGCTCCTGGGTGACGGAGAATGAGGACCAGGCGACCGCCAAGGCCATTACCATAGTTCGTGCCGGCCTGATGCGGGTCACCAATCAGCATGCCCTGATTCCGAGCAAATTCTCGGTCAATCCGAACACCTTGATAGTCGGCGGCGGCATTGCCGGCATGCAGGCGGCCCTCGATATCGCCAGCTCCGGCAACAAGGCCTATCTGGTGGAACGACAACCCACCGTCGGCGGCCATATGTTGCAGTATGACAAGACCTTCCCGACCCTTGACTGTGCCGCCTGTATCGGCACCCCGAAGATGGTGGCGGTCGGCCAGGAAAAAAATGTCATCCTCATGACCAACACCGAGGTGGAAAGTGTTAACGGTTTTATCGGCAACTTCAAGGTCGATGTCAATCAGCGCTCCCGTTACGTCAAAAGCAACTGCACCGGCTGCAGCGATTGCGCCAAGGTCTGCCCGGTGGAGACCCCGAACGAATGGGATGTCGGCACCAAGATGCGCAAGGCTATCTATATCTCCTTCCCCCAGGCGGTGCCGGTTCGCTATGCCATTGATAAAAAGGATCGCGGTCCCTGCGTCCAGACCTGTCCGGCGGGCATCAACATTCAAGGCTTTGTTGCCCTGATCAAGGTCGGCAAACCGGCCGAGGCCCTGAAATTGATCATGGAAAAGATGCCGCTTCCCGGCAGCCTTGGCCGTATCTGCCCCGCCCCCTGCGAGACCGAATGTCGGCGCAAAGAGGTCGATAATCCCCTGGCCATCTGTCAGCTGAAACGCTTTGCCGCCGATTCGGTCGATTGGGCGACGCTTGCCGTTCCGACCATTGAAGTTAAGCCTGAAAGCGAAAAAGTGGCGATCATCGGCGCCGGTCCTGCCGGTCTCTCCGCTGCCTACTTCCTGGCCCTGAAAGGCTATCATCCGACCATTTTCGAAAAGGCGCCGTTTGCCGGCGGCATGCTGCGCTTCGGTATCCCCGACTACCGGCTGCCACCCGCTATCCTCGAACAAGAGATCAACTATATTAAACGTCTTGGCGTCGATATCCAGCTGGGTGCGGGCATCGGCAAGGATCGTCCGGTTGGAAACCTGTTGAATGAAGGCTTCAAAGCCGTATATCTGGCAACCGGTGCCTGGAAAAGCCGCAAAATGAATATTCCCGGAGAAGATGCCGAGGGCGTCATGCACGGTATCGACTACCTCAACCTCCTCAACCTGAAGAAACCGGTAATAACCGGCAAAAGAGTGGTGGTGGTCGGCGGCGGCGATGTAGCCATTGACGCAGCCCGCGAGGCCCTACGCCAAGGTGCTGCCGAGGTGAAGATGGTGTATCGTCGTTCCAGGGACGAGATGCCCGCCGTCAAACACGAAATCCAGTCCGCCGAGGACGAAGGTATCAAAATCGACCTCCTGGTCAATCCGATTGCGGTCCTTGCCGAAGGCGGCAAGCTTACCGGTCTCCGCTGCATCAAGATGGCCCTTGGTGAGCCGGATGAATCCGGGAGAAGACGCCCGGTACCGGTCGAAGGTTCGGAATTCGATATCCCCTGCGACATGATGATTCCGGCAATCGGCCAGCAGGTCAACCCGGCATTTTTGGAGGGGACGACCGGCATTGAACTGACCCGCTGGGGAACGGTGGCCGCCAACGCCCTCACCTACCAGACCAGCGTCCCCGGCATCTTTGCCGGCGGCGATATGTTTACCGGCCCATCCATCGCTGTCGAGGCGGTGGCCGCCGGCCAGCAGGCGGCGATCTCCATCGAAAAATATTTGCTTGGTGAGGCTCTCACTGAAAACCGACCGGTCAAGCCGAGCGGTAAAGACTGGAAGCCCATTCCGGCAAAACCGTTCGTTGCCGCAAGAGCGAAAATGCCGACCCTGCCGGTTGCCGCCCGTATCAACAACTACAAGGAAATCGAAACCGGCTTCAGCGAAGAACAGGCCCGCACCGAGGCATCGCGGTGTGTCGATTGCGGCGGTTGCTGTGAATGCAAGCTCTGTCTTGATCAATGCAAGGCCGGGGCCATCGATCACGACATGACCGATAAAAAAGAAACCATTGATGTCGGCTCGATCATTATCGCCACCGGTTTTGACCCGATGAATCCGTCGAAGATGAGCCAGTACGGTTACGGCAAATACCGCAACGTCTTCACCAACATCGAATTTGAGCGTCTCTCCAATGCCACCGGGCCTACCTCCGGCAAGTTGCGTTTACGCGACCTCAAGGATCCGCTCAAATTCACCGATGCCCCGAAGAGCGTGGCGATCCTCCACTGCATCGGCAGCCGCGATAAAAATCATCATGAGTATTGCTCGCGTACCTGCTGTATGTACGCCTTGAAGTACGCCCATCTGCTGAAGGATAAATGCGGACACGATACGGAAATTTACAACTTCTATATCGATATGCGCTGCTTCGGCAAGGGCTACGAGGAATTCTACAAGAAGGTCCAGTCCGAAGGGGTGAAGATGATCCGCGGCAAAGTCGGCCTGATCACCGAAGATGCCAACGGTATCCTCACCGTCAAGGGTGAAGACACACTGTCCAACCGTCTCATAGAGATACAGGTAGAGATGGTCATTCTCTGCACGGCGATGGAGGCCAGGCCGGATGCCCCCGATGTTATGCGGAAATTCGGTATCGGCATCGGCTCGGACGGCTTCTTCCAGGAAGAACATCCGAAACTGGCACCGGTGTCGACCCCGACCAGCGGCATCTTCCTCGCCGGGGCCTGCCAGGGACCAAAGGATATTCCCGACACCGTCGCCCAGGCCAAGGGTGCCGCGGCCGAATGCCTGGCGCTCAGTTCGGCAGGCGTAGTCGAAGTTCCGCCGATGATATCTTCCATAGACAAGGATATCTGCATCGGCTGCCAACTTTGTATCGGACTCTGTGCCTATTCGGCAATTGAGTTCAATCAATATGCCGGTATCAGTGAAGTCAACAGTGCAATATGTAAAGGATGCGGAAGTTGTGCCGGCGCATGTCCCAGCGGGGCGGCCAAGGTGCGGCATTTTACCGATAAACAGATCTTTGCGGAAATCGATGGGATTTTACTTAACTAAGGAGCTATGTGATGAGCGAGTTTGAACCCAAAATAGTGGCTTTTTTTTGTAACTGGTGCACATTCACCGCAGCAGATCTTGCCGGTACCTCCCGCCTGTCGTACCCGCCGAATATCAAGATCATCCGGGTGATGTGCAGTGGCATGGTCGACCCGAAATTTGTCCTCAAGGCCTTCCTCAATGGGGCCGACGGAGTGCTGGTCGGTGGCTGCTGGCCCGGCGATTGTCATTACATCAATGGCAATTTTAAAGCAAGGCGCCGGGTGGCACTCCTGACCGAGGTTCTCAAACAGTACGGAATAGACGAACAGCGTTTCTGGCTGCGGTGGATTGCCGCCAGCGAAGGCAATATGCTCAAGGAAGTTGCAGACCTGATGACGGCGAAACTGAAGGAACTTGGCCCGAGCCCCCTGCAACAAATGGGACAAATGGTTGGTTGAGACACGGAGACGACTAAAAATGGCTACATTCGCAAAATTGTCTTTTAACAAAGACGAACTCAATAAAGAACTATCCGGTTTTTTCAAAGGCATCCTGGAAAATGGCGCAGTTGACGCCGTACTTGCTCCGATGGCCCAAGGCAAGAAAGGGGTGCGCTTATCCCTCATCACCTCGGCCGCGAGTAGCGGCGCGGTGGACCCCTTTGCCCCGGTTGCCGCAGTCAGCGGTGCCAAGATCGCATCGTCACTTACCGCCCGGCCCTCCGGTCGCAAGGTGGCAATGGTCTTGCGCCCCTGTGAAATCCGCGCCGTGGTGGAATTGGTGAAGCTGAAACAGGTCAATCTCGACGACGTCCTGATGATCGGCATGGATTGTCTCGGTCGTTACGAAAACACCGACTTCGCTAAATTCCAGGAGCAGGGCGGGACTTCCGAATCCTTCCTGGAAAAAGCTCAAGCAGGAAACACCGCCAGCGGCGATTTCGACGTCGCCGGCGCCTGCAAGATCTGTGAATTTCCGGCAGCGGCTAACGTTGACCTTCGCCTTTGTGCCATCGGTTCCGGCGGCGGCACTGTGCACATTGAGGCAGTGACTGAGAAAGGCCAGGCAGCCCTTGAGAAATCAGGACTGAAGATCGGCGACAACCCTTCAGGCCGCGACGAGGCGGTGAAGAAGCTTGTTGCCGTCCGCACTGAAGCCAAGGATAAAAAATTCGCCGAGTTCCGTGCCGAAACCAATACCTTCCAGGCACTTGGCGAGAAACTTTCAGCCTGCATCAACTGCTATAACTGCCGGGTGGCATGTCCTGTTTGTTATTGCAAGGAATGCGTCTTTGTGACCGACACCTTCCGTCATACCGGCGATCAGTTCATGATGTGGGCGGATAAAGGCGGCATGCTGAAAATGCCCAACGACACGATCTTTTATCATCTGACCAGGATCACCCATATGAGTCTTTTCTGTGTCGGTTGCGGACAGTGTACCAGTGCCTGTCCTAATGATATTGATCTGATGCCTTTATTCAGAACATCAGCCGATAAAACTCAGGCCAAGTTCAGCTATCAGGCAGGTCGTTCGGTCGAGGAAGAGCAGCCGATGGCTGGCTTTGAGTCCGATGAGTTGTTTGAAGTGACTGGTCAAGCTAAATAGGAGCAATATCATGGCAGAAAAAAAGCCTACCGGTACAGTCCTCGTGGCTGGCGCCGGTATCTCTGGAATCAAGGCGGCCATTGAGCTCGCTGAAGTAGGGTATAAGGTTCTGCTGACCGATGCTTCTACCCAGATTGGCGGTATTTTGGCCAAACTTGATTACCAGTTTCCGACAGATCATTGCGGCATGTGCCGCATGCTGCCCATGGTGGGCCGCGAATACTCTTCGCAGTATTGCATGCGAAAAAGCCTGTTTCATGAAAATATTGAAATCATGCCGTTCGCCGAGATTCAGGCGGTGCATGGCGATGCGGGAAATTATAAGGTCGACCTGCTGAAGCGGGCCCGCTATGTTGACCCCTTGCTTTGTAACGAGCTGGAGGAGTGTATCGCCGTCTGTCCGGTTGAGGTCGCCGATGAATTCAACCACGGGCTCACTAAGCGTAAGGCCATTTACCAGGCGATCCCGCACAACACCCCGAAGCTCTTGGCTATCGACAAACAGGCCTGCACCAACTGCGGCGAGTGTGTCAAGGTCTGTACACCTGGTGCCATCAACCTCGGCGCCCAGGATGAGATGGTGACCCGTGAGGTGCAATCCATTATCCTTGCCTCCGGAGTAAAGCTCTACAACACCACTGAATTTGAGGATGCCAAGTCCTATGCGGTATCGCCGGATGTCGTCTCGTCACTTGCCTTCGAGCGAATGATGAGCAGTTCCGGCTCATACAGGGACGGGGAAATCAAGCGCCCCTCCGACGGCCAACCGGCGAAAAACATCGCCTGGATCCAGTGTATGGGCTCCCGTAATCGGCGGCAAAAAAGGGACTACTGCTCGTCCATCTGCTGCATGTTCGCCCTGAAAGAGGCGGTGCTGGCCAAGGAAAAAGGCGGTCCGGGTGTCGAGTCCACCATCTTCTATATGGATATGCGGACCTTCGGCAAAGGCTTTCAGCAGTACCGCGATGATGCAGTCGAAAAACACGGCGTGAATCTTATCCGTTGCCGGGTACAGGGCGTCATGCGCAATCCCGACGGCAGCCTGCAGATCCGCTATTTCGATCCGGAAACCAACGAGTTCGTCATCAAGGACTACGACCTCGTCGTCCTCTCGACCGGTCAGATCCCCTATGAGACCCATAAAAAATGGGCGGATCTCTTAAATGTCAAGCTGGATTCCCGTGGTCTTTTGGCAACGGAAGACTACAGCAAGATACGACTTGCCGGCAAACCCGGCCTCTTTATCTGCGGGTCACTGATGGGTCTCACCGATGTCAGTGAGGCGATGTCGAGCGGTATTGCTGCCGCCGGCGAAGCCACCAAATTCCTCACCGGCATAGGTGCCGACACCGTCAAAGAAGAGGAAATTGCCGAACCCACCGCCCACGAAAGGGAGCTGTCTCTGGTCTCCGTCGCGATCTGTAAATGCGGCGAAAAGACCGGTGCAAACGGCATCGACTACGAACTCCTCAGCGCCGAACTGCAGCGTTATCGAGGCGTCGGGGAAGTAAATGTCATCGACTCGATGTGTAAGGAAAATGGTGAAACCGCGGCTCTCGATATCCTTAGCAAAACCAAGTGCAATCGCTTGCTGATCGGGGCCTGTCAACCGTTTATGTATCGGCAGAATCTGAAGAATGTCGCCCGCAAGGCCGGGTTCAATTCGTCCCTTGTTGAGGTTTTCGACCTCTTCGGCATTGCCCGTAAAGGCATGACTCTGCCATCGAACAAAGAGTGGACTCTCAGGGCGGCACATGAAGTCAAGGCCGATATCGAAAAGTTGAAGTTCAAGCCGGCCTTACATGTGAGCACACTGCCGATCAATCAGACCGCCCTCGTTGTCGGTGGCGGCATCGGCGGCATGCAGTCCGCCCTGTCGCTTGCCGCTCGTGGAGTACCGGTGCATCTTGTGGAAAAAGATGGGCAGTTGGGCGGCTATCTCGGCAATAATGTCGAGGCTACGGTGGATGGTCTTGCGCCGATGGCTATGGCTAAGGACATGCAACTAAAGGTATATCAAAACAAAAACATCACGGTTCATCTCAACTGCGAGGCGGAAGGCACCGTCGGCACCCTCGGTTCCTTTGAATCGAAGCTGGTCTACAAGGACAGCGACGAGAAAATCTACCTGCATCACGGCGCTGCCATCATGGCGACAGGCGGCCATGAAGGAGCTACCAGCGAATACGGTCTCGGCAGCAGCAATCTGATCATGACCCAGGGGCAGTTGAAAAAAGGCCTGGCCAGTGGCGACATCGATGTCGGCGGCGCCGAGAATATCGTCATGATCCAGTGCGTCGGATCACGGCAAAAAGAGGGCCGCCATTACTGCAGCCGCATCTGCTGCATGTGGGCAATCGCCAACGCCCTGAAGATTAAAGAGAAAAACCCGGATGCCCGAGTCTTCATCCTTTATCGTGATGTAATGACTTACGGTTTCTACGAACAGTATTATTCCAAGGCCCGGACTGCCGGCATTATTTTCATGAATTACAGTCTGGATAATAAGCCACAGATGGAAATGGTCGAGGGCAAACCGGTGGTGAAATTCATGGACAGTATCCTGAACGAAGAGATCGAACTGCCCGCCGACCTGCTCGTCCTGTCAACCGGCGTTGACCCTGAAGAATCCAACAGCAAGCTGGCAAAAGCCTTCAAGGTAGCCTTGAACGACGACGGCTTTTTTGCCGAGGCCGATTCGAAATGGCGTCCGATAGAATTCCAGCAGGTCGGTCTTTACCTGGCTGGCACGGCGCATTCGCCCATGCCTTTAAAAAGCGTCATCATGCAGGCCGAAGCGGCGGCGCAGAAGGCCTATGCTTATCTGTCGGGACGGGAAGTGCATACGTCCAGTGTTATCTCCAAGGTAAAAGATGCCCTGTGTATCCGCTGCCAGCGTTGTGTCAACATCTGTCCGTATGGGGCAAGGTCATACGATGACATGGAAAAATGCATCAATGTCGACCCGGCTGCCTGCCAGGCCTGTGGTATGTGTGCCGTGGAATGTCAAAATAATGCAGCGGAGGTGACCGGCTGGAGCGACAAGCAATTGCTGTCTGTCATCGACGCCAAACTCATGGATGAGCTGCTCCTGTCTCCTGTGGAATAAGAGGTGGTACTATGGATTTAAAAGGATCAATACCGGATTTATGGAAAGCCATTTACAACACAGGCGATCTCCATCACTGCTTTAACTGCAGTACCTGTATCTCGGGTTGCCCCGCTAGTTTCGGCGATCCGCCGCTCTTGGTCAGAAACCTGGCAAGGAAGGTAATTCTCGGGCTTGAGGAAGAGCTTCTCAATGATGACACCCCATGGGCCTGTGTCTCCTGCTCAAAATGTGAAGAGATGTGCCCGATGGATGTCAAGCCTTTCGAGATGATCCTGTCCATCCGCCAATGGCAAAGTGCCAATGACGAAACCCGGGTGCCGCCCTCGATTGTCGAGATCTACAAGAGGGGCTACACCCAGGCGGTCGGGGTAAATACCGAACTGCGGGATTCACTGGGTTTACCGGAACTGATGACGATTACTAAAAACCCCGAGCAGCTCCAGATGTTTCGCGAGATGCTCATGAAAACACCGGTAGTCAGCGCCAACGACTATATGTTCGGTGGGTGATGGAAAACGGCAGAATGGCTAACCAATCATAGATGGACCCCAGTGTCCTGGCCATACACAAATAATGGGAAGAATCGGACGGTTCCCCTTTGTTCACGATTCTTTCCATCTTCAAGAGGATTAAGAAATGGAATTATGTCTTTTTCTTGGGTGCAACACCCCAGCCATCCGACCGGATGTTGAACGGGCCATACGGGCGTCGATGCCTGTTCTGGGTATTGATTTGGTGGATGCCGACAATTATGTCTGCTGTCCGGCATTTGGTGCCTTCCCTTCTACCGACACCGATTCCTGGCTGGCAACCAGCGGCTGGAACCTATCCATCGCCGAACAGAAGGGCTGCGATATAGTCGTGCAGTGCGGCTCCTGCTACAGCTCCCTGCGCATGGGCCGCGAGCATATAATGCATCATCCGGATAAAAAGGACCGTGTCAACGAGCTGCTCGAACCCACCGGTCGCAGGGTCGAAGGCACTTCAAAGGTTCGTCATGTCTCCGAGGTCCTTTATAAGGAAATCGGACCGGAAACCATTGCCGGGCAGATTAAAAAGAGCCTCAAGGGTATGAACGGCGTGGTGCAGTATCCCTGCCACACCCTCTTTCCGAGCGAGGTCGTCGGCTTTGAAGATTCGGCCAGGGCGCCGAAGGGTATGCGCCAGCTGGTCGAAGCCCTGGGAGCAAACGTCAACAGCTACAGCCGTGAGCTGCAATGTTGCGGCGGCGCCGGCGGCTTTATGAAGAGCACCCCGGAGCAGGCCATCGAATTTGCGAAATCAAAATTCGATGCTATTCTGGCGGAGACCCAAACCGACTTCATCGCCGTTTCCTGCATCACCTGTCTGATGCATATGGAAAATGTGCAAAACACCTTGAACAAGCGGGTTGGGGAAGAGCGCTACAAGATCCCGGTCTTCGACTATAATCAGCTGCTGGCACTGTGTCTCGGTTTCGAAGCAAAACAGGTCGCTTCTATAACCAACGTTTCGCGGGATTCGGTACTCAGCCGCATAGCCTGATCGATTCAGTTGAAAAAACCCACAGCCTGGTTGTCCGAAAAATCTGTCCTCGGACACCGGGCGACGGGCACATGATGCTGTTCAGACCGGCTGATTCCTCTTCAACCCCATAGCCCTCACCTTTGGAGGTACGATCCATGAATTTTAAATCGATCGATGAAATACTCGTTTTTGCAATAGATAAAGAAAAAGAGGCAGTGGCCTTTTATACCGAACTCAGCAAAAAAGAGACGACCGACGCCTTGCTCCTGACCTTTAGAGAACTGGCGCAAGAAGAAGCAAGGCATGTCAAGCTGCTGACAAATATCTCAAAAAACAAAAACGTTATCAAGTCCTATGAACTGAAAAAGGTTACCGACTTGAAGATCAGCGACTACCTGGTGGAAATGGAATATTCCGAAAACATGGTCATGCAGGATATACTTATCCTCGCCATGAAACGGGAAGAAATGGCCGTCAAACTCTATACGCAGCTGGCCATGGGCTCGGTAGACGACGAATCGGTCAAACTCTTCAAACTTTTGGCGCAAGAAGAGTCGAAACACAAACTCACCTTTGAAAAGCTGTACGATGACAGCCTGGCCGGTGGGGGTAATTAAGCCGTAGTTGCCGAGGGCGGAGCGTTTCCTGACATCCCCTCCGCCCTTCTTTCATTCTTCCTCTTTTGCCTTCCATCGTCCTTCATTCCCACGCCCCTCCTCGAAAACCTGGCGAATTGCTGTGCATACTGTTCCTTTTATTGTGCGCTCAACGCTGCACTCCCACGGAAATTCCGCTTGAATTGTTTTCATCTTTAAGATTGCAATTTTTCATCTGGACACTACTATTACATGGTAGTATATAAATACGAATATTTTTCTGCTACACGGTGGTATTATCTATCATCAATGCAAAAAAAAAGTTCAAGGTACCAGCATAACCGGCCTGCGAGGAGCAGCTGAGGGTTTTTCGATAATGGCAGCGTTGTTTTTTTCATGAAAACAAGATTGCGACGGCAATTTAATCAAAAAGAGAACTAAAGCAATGGATGAAGCCCTAATATTACAAAAACTGGATGCCCTTTCCAATGAGATTCAATCGTTGAAGACCGGGATGGTGGCGGAACTGAGAAAAGACATGCTGCCGATAAGCCAACAAACGGGTCCCCTGGTCTCAGACTGTCTCTCCGATCTTGACCAAGAACACCGGAGAGAAGACCTCGTCCATTTCATGAGGAATATGGTGCTCAACGTTGAGACCTTGAACTCACTCCTCAGCACGGTCAAGGGTGCGATGGAGTTAAAGAATGAAATGGAGCCCATCGCCAAACAGGTGTTGCCCAGGATCACCGATCTTTTCGCCGATTTTGACGGCCAATATGACCTTGATGAGATTGCCGCCCTGCTGCGCAACACCCTGAGCAACGTCCAGCATTTTAATACCGCCATCACCCTGCTCAAGTCAGGCATGGAGCTGAAGGACGATATCGAGCCGATGGCCAAACTTCTGCTGCCCAGGATCATCGGACTCTTCGCGGAAATGGATGGTCAGGTTGACGTAGAAGAGTTTGCCACCCTGATCCGTAATACCCTTGGCAACATGCATCACTTCAATACCGCCATCACCCTGCTCAAATCGGGCATGGAGTTGAAGGACGAGATTGAGCCCATCGCCAAGTTGACCCTGCCGAAAATTATCGACTTTATAGGCGAGATGGGAGGCATGCTGACCCTTGCAGGAGCGGCTCTCGAATCCCTGAAGAATTGCAAGTTCTCCCCGGCACAGGCTGAGGCAATGAGCAGTGTCATACGCTCCATCGATCTGAGCAAGCCTAACAGAATCGGACCGGTCGGAGCCCTTAAAAAACTCTATGATCCGAAGATCCAGGAGGCATTGGGCGTCGTCTTCACGATGCTGGAAGCCATGGGTTCCCTGGTGCAAGCGCACAGGGACAACAGGTGATAGTAATTTTAGAAGGTTATCATAATCTAAGAGATAATCTCTCAGACCAAAGTTGTAAGAATCTAATTGACAGGAGGGAGAATACGCCATGAAAAAGCTTGTCATCCTCGGTGCCGGATGCGGTGGCACGATGATGGCCAATAAGATGAGAAAACATCTTGATCGTAATGAATGGAATATTACGATCATCGATAAAGACAATATCCATGATTATCAGCCTGGATATCTCTTCGTTCCCTTCGGAATAAATACAGAAAAGGAAATCCGAAAAACCAAGAGAGAATTCATCAAGCCAGGAATCGATTTTGTCATCTCTGAATTGGTCAATGTAGACTGGGACAAACAGGAAGTTACCACCAAAACCAAGGGTAAATTCCAGTATGACATTCTCATCATGTCTACCGGTTGCGATGTGCGGCCGGAAGAGGTGGAGGGGCTCGCGGAAACGTGGGGCAAGGATGTCTACGGCTATTACCGCTACGAACATTGTATCGAGTTGAAAAAAGCCCTGGCCCAGTTCCAAGGCGGCAAACTGGTGGTCAATATCGCCGAGATGCCGATCAAGTGTCCTGTGGCCCCGCTCGAATTCGCCTTCCTTGCCGACTGGCACTTCCAAGAACGCGGTATCCGTGACAAGGTGGAGATCGAGTTTGTCACTCCTTTGACAGGCGCCTTCACCAAGCCCGTCGCCACCGCGGTTCTGACAGCGGCCTGCCAGCAGAAGAACATCAAGATCACTCCCAACTTTGCCCTCGGCGGTGTAGACGGCGAGAGAAAGGTGATTTCTTCCTACGACGGTACCGAGGTCAACTATGATATGTTGGTCTCCATCCCGCCGAACTTCGGTTCCCAGGTGATGATCGATTCCGGCATCTCCGATCCGATGGGCTATATCCCGGTCGACAAACACACCCTGCAACCGAAAGATCGCAGCAATGTCTGGGTTCTCGGCGACGGCACCAACGTCCCGACCTCCAAGGCCGGTGCGGTGGCGCACTTCCAAGCGGATATCCTCGAAGAAAACATTATGTCTTTCATCAACGGGGAGGCCCAGCACGCACGCTCCGATGGGCACGCACTCTGATTCATCGAATCAGGCTTCGGGAAAGCCTACGTAATCGACTTCAACTACGACATCGAACCGGTAGTCGGAGAATATCCGTTCCCCTCCATTGGCCCCATGGGTCTCTTGAAGGATACGGAAATGAACCATCTCTCCAAACTCCTTTTCAAATGGGCATACTATAACCTGCTGCTGGCAGGGACATGGCTTGGCCCCCCGGCGATGCAGACCGCCGGAAAACGGATGAACATGATCAAAAAGAAGTAACAAGCGATCACGTTCCAAAAAAAAGCCCCAAGGTAACTATTGAGTTGCCTTGGGGCTTTTTTCTTGGAATTTGCAGATGGTCTGCAAGCTGTCCACCATCTTCGCCACAGACCTCCTGCCCGCCGCAACCGACAACAAATGCTTTGGCCTTGAAAGAAGAGTGCGAATATGCTAGGATAACCTGTGCTTCCACCACAAATCACGAGGATAGTGACTACGGTCCTCCACATTCTACTTCATTTATTTTCTTCAAATATCGGAGGATTATCAGGGAACCGTCGGATCACCAGAACGGAAATAACCTGGCAATCGAATGCGTCACCAAAAGGGAAAACGACCTACTTCGCATCGATGATGACGGTTTTCAATATCCGCTCAGGAATCTGGACAACCAACCCCCGGAATGAGGCCAAGAGCAGGTCTCCCAATTATTGGCTACCGGGATTGCAGATCCATTGGGAGAGTTACTGGCGAAAGAGGGCTGTGATTCATGAACCGATAGAAACCATTTGACGATTCAATCCCAGCTGGAAACCCCTATTTGCGGAAAAAACTTGCAATAAAGAAGAATCTCGTACCTAATATTAAGTAACATTCACCTATTCCCCAGGAGGAACCCTTATGCAAGACCGACGCGATTTTCTGAAAACCACCGTAGCCGCCGCATCGATACTGGCCATCAGTTCCGTTCCCCGGGCCTTTGCCGCCGGCACCCCCGCCTACACCAATATTATCTATACCAAGGATAATCCAGGGAGATGGGCCGGCAAAGAAGGCAGTCATGCCCCGGAGGTGACGGTAACCGGCTCCAAGGTTGCGGTAGTTACCAAACACCCGATGTCAAAAGAGCACCATATCGTCAGGCACACCCTTGTTCTCGCCGACGGGACCTATGTGGGCGCGACCACCTTCACCCCAGACGACAAACCGGAATCCAGCTATGAACTGCCCGCAGGTTACAAGGGCAAGTTCTCCGTCACCAGTTTTTGTAATCTCCACGATTTCTGGCTGACCGAGACCATGGTCTGATTCGGTTACGGATCCCATCTCTCAAGAGGCTGTGATCTCCGTCTGTCTTTACCAGCGGACCACCGGTCACAGCCCTAAAACAGTCAGACAGGGTCTCACCTCTCCTCTCTCTCTGGTTGCGATTCACCTGATATTTTGCATCGCAAGTAATCATAACTGCTCATGTCAAAACCGAAGGATACTTGCAGCACATCGTTGGGGCACACACTGGTGCATGTCAGACAAATCACACATTCAGACGACGTAATACGACGACCTGCCTTGATATATTCCGTCAGCCTGATATCCATCGGACAGAACAGCTCGCAGGTTTTGCAATCGGTACACTTCTCTTTTTCGGCAGCTATTTTTACAAGTGCAAATCTCGATCCTATCTTGAAGAAAGCAACGATCGGGCAAAGATACTTACAAAAGGCCCTATTGTCGCGAAAGACGCAGGCAAATACGATTCCAAGGCCATAATATCCAATATTACCAGCTAGAAACCACCAAAGTTCCGGTATATGCCACATGCTCGAATATACATTGACATTCATCGGATTTATGTCCTTGAATTTGACAATTCCAAGCGTATCAGGCAGGCCGTAATGGAAATGCTTCACCAGCACAAATACGATGATCGCAACTAGAAGAAAATGTAAATAACGCAGGTATCCCCAGTGGCCGGGTATCCTCCCCGGAGATTTCTTCCACGGCAGCAAATCCAGAACTGCAGTTGTCCAACAAGCCCATCCGCACCAGCCTCGATTAAAAATAAAAGGGCCGACAATTTTGGCAATGGCGTAATGGAGAACCGAAGCTGCCGACATGCCGGCAAGGAGCCAGAACCAAAAGCCCTCGATTTGCATGTTCTCAGGTAAAATAACGCCAAACCCAAGGTGAATAAGCCCCATCCCCAGGCCGAAAAACAAGTAGCCACCAACAAGGATTTGCGAGAGTCTTCTCGCCCAAGGCTTATGCTGTCTCGGCAAAAGAGGCCAAAGCCCCAACCCCAGCATGAGAGAAGCGCCGATAATTGAGAAGTTGTAGAGATAAAAAATGCTTCCGCTCTTCTGCCAAAATCCTACGGCAAGACCCGCAAAGACAGTGCCCATGAATACCATGAGCTTGAAGTCCGCTGCTTGTATTTTACGATTTGCCATTCAATTGGCCTTCCGACTGTGACAACGCCTCAGGGACATTGGGGAACTTGAGCAGAAGATAGCGTGATCCGCCGCCGACTGTGAATAACCCCTTTATATCCAGTTCAAGCTGCAGCCCGATTATTCCATGCTGAAGATCCATAAAATCAATGGCCCATCCCTCTGCCATGAACATCTGTCCAATCCCCATCCAACTGGCGTAATATCTGGTCATCTCCGCTTCCAGTCCGCCTCCCTTGACAGTCACCTGGCATGTATTTTCAGCTGCATACATGGGAGTGCCGATGAAGGTGGTGGTGCGGTTGTCCTTGGTAAATTCCAATTGCTTGTCACTGATCGTTATTTTACTGAATACATAACATGTTCTGCCACCTACCCCGGGGATATACCCACCCCAAACAAAAACGCTGAACCCGTCCTCAATACATTGCCTTGAATCCCTTGCTGCCGTGCAAATGGGCACTTCAATCCCCTCATTGGCTTTCAGTAATTCATACAAATTGTTAAGCAGTAGTGTTCCGTGCACCCCGGCATCGACGCTTTCCTCATGCGCACCTGAAGAGATGTGGAATTGATCGACGGGCGGAATTTGCACTTTGGCAACACATCCCGAAAGTATACAGATGAGAGACAAAAACACTGGATTGCACAACCTATGAACCCGCGAACAATGCTTGAACGTAAAGCGAAACAGCCTCTTCATGTGCCGAGTCTCCCCGTGTCTGATTTTTTACTAAAGGTGCAAATTTCATCCATGGCTTGAGTTGCTTCAAGAAAAAGAGGGGCCGCAAACACTGTATCGCTAAAGACTGTCTCGCTGCGGATACTCCTTAACGAAGCGAATCCAGGATTTTTCTACCGGGGTGTCGGGCGACTCTTCCCCTCGGCAGGCCCGGACAAAATGAGTGTGCATCGGATCGATAGGTGCTATCCGCCCGGCCGCTAACGCATCCAGCCAATGGCCGACATTTTCAATGCAGTATTTTCCCAAGGGAGAATACTCATCCCCAAGAGCCACCTTGTAACCGCCCTTCACCAGTTCCTGCATATGATCGTCCGGGAACGGTGCCTTAACTGTCTCGATAATGGCAAGGATACGTCTGAGCGCTTCGTGGTTGCTGAGGATGCCGGTATGCGTATCGTTGAAGCCGAACTGGGTGGTCGACTCGTTCTGCGCCTCGCTGCAGAGCTGGCTTGAGAGTGGTACCACCCCATCGCTGTTCTCGCCCAGTTTGACCGTCTTCTCATTGCCGAAGGCATAGATGAGGTGGTATTCGAGGTCCGCAGGAAGCTTCTGTCGCCGCAGACGGTGCATGAATTTGCTGTTCGGATCGACATCGCCCCAGGAAGGGATGACTACCGGTCCTTGGGCCGCCATGGCCGCAGCAGGATGGCCGCCAAGCGGGCTGGCGATGGTAATGAGACGGGCAACCTTGGTTTCTCTTTCTTTCCCGGATAGACGATTCAAGGCATCCCGCGCCACCAGACCACCCATGCTGTGGGCGACGATCACCATCGGCATGTTGCCGAGGGTCATGGTTTTACCGGAGAGGAATATGTCGTAGAACATTGCACTCAGTTGGCTGAGATCATTGCCGGACGGGTAAAAAAAGAACCAGGGACGATAGCGGCTGCGATCAAGCTGGGCGACGATGTCGGCAAAATCCCGGGCGCTGCCGTCGATCCCATGGATAAAGACCACCGGCACTTTATACCCCAGATCCTCCTCCAGGGCGTAGAACATCATCGGGGCCTCCTCAAGAAAGGCGGCCGGCTCGTACATGCCAAGCGTTGCCATTCTCTTGGAAAAGATTTCGTCGTCGAGGCTCCTGATCGAACCCTTGGGGAAGAAAAGCGATTCTGCTAAAGCTTCGGATTTCCTAACCTCCTGATGAAACACAAAGGCGGAGGAGAGGGTGAACGGGGTGTCGAGATCGATACTGAAATCACCGAGGACTTTCGTAGGGATCGTAGCCAATTCCAAGGCTACCGACCTGCCACCGACAACTTCAGTCTCGTCGTAATAGCCGTCATGATTGAGGTCGCTGACCACCAGCAGCTGGTAATTCCCTGCCGGCAGGTTCAGGCCATAGAAGGAATTATTACGGGAAAAGTGGCTGATATCGACTACCTCACTCCTCTGATACAAATCTGAGACCGCAACGACGGCCATTGCTTCCTCATTCAGGCCCTTGCCGTTTTCGATTTTACCGAACACGAAGAAATTGTCGGCCTCAAGCATATGTTTGTATACCCGTTGCGTCGGGGATTGTTTTTGCAGTGCCGAGAAACCGGCCTGTTTGAAGGTGCTGCCGAGGTACGAGCAGCCGCTCATGCCAAAGAGGAAAACAACGATAACAAGAAGATTTTGCCTTACCATGGTCGTTTTGCTTTGTCGTGAAAATCCACTTTCAAGAAAATAATTCCTCATAATATTACTTTGTTACGATAGGCAAAATGCGCATTTTGGGGCTTTTCGAGAACATCATCTCGAATAAATACCATAGAACCGGTTCGAATTGAACAGGATTTCATTACCAGTATGTTAAGGCATCGTGCGAGTAATCATCGACACATTCCCCGCAATTCCGCAAGCAGGAAGATAAGCCTTCGCCTTCATGCGGTTTCAATCCCATCGGACACACCTTGGTGCATCTGTCGCGGGGCGCAATCGGCGGCCTGGCGATGGACGAGCAGGCTCTTTTTTCGTCCCAGAAGAGGAAGGGAAACGCCAAACGGATAAAAAGGTTCGACAAAAAAAGCGAATGAGTGAGCAAACATTTCCTATCTGATATCTGATTTTCAGGTTATGATATTTTGAAAAAATATGTTGACTTTGTAAAATCGGTTAAAGAAGCCAAATTTGGGGTCATGTGATGTTATCAAGCGTCTTGTTAACCAGTTAAAAATGAATCCCTGTACATTAAAAATCCGATTAACTCGCTGAATTTCAACGATAATATTTTCAACATTCTGTGATACTAAAAATTGGATTTCAGGTTTTTGGGAGATAGCTCGAAAACTACACATTAACTTATTGAACAAGCAAGGAGCAGAATGACAGAGATTCCTGACTTTGAATGGTATGGCCGCGTCAGCACAAAAAAAGGGATGGCATTACGGTGTCCTTTTGCAACCGTAGAAGCATGCCCGCGTTACTATCAAAGCCTGTCACTTTTAGCGGAAGCCGGATTTACTGGAATTTCAGACAAAGAAAATCAAAAACTTCTAGAGCAATGGAAGCCAAGCGACTTATGGCCCAAAACAGATGAACAAGCTACTTCTGTTAGGAAATCGGATTCAAAGCTATCAACGCTCGCAAATTTCTGTCCGGAAATTTTGTATGATAGCTTTGGGTATTTTTGTAATTTCCTTGCTAGTTATGCTGATGAAATTGACTCTGATATGGCACACCGAATATTGCGAAAACAGGGTGCATCAAAAAATGATCCACGCTGGAGCTGGTCCTCTGCTATCCCACAACACTATTCTGAATGCTCACTTTTCTCAGTAATAGAACATCGAAGCAAAAATGAAACGAGTCATGTTGCCGTGAAAGGTGGGAAAACAGGAAAAATTAGCAATGACGTAACGACTACTTGGAAGGAAATTGAAAATGATTACGGGATAAGCAAGAAAATATTCGGGAAGAAAATCAATTTCGTGACTGATCCTTTCAAACGAAAAGTGATTTTTAGAGATATTGAACATGCTTATTGTTTGGCAAATACTGGATATAGTAAACCAGCTGTTATTCTTGCTGGTGGAGTCACTGAGGAGTTGTTAAGGCTTTATCTCATCCATAATGCTGTCCCACTTTCCGGCAAAACATTTGACTTCTATATAAAAGCCTGTGAGGAGAAAGGTCTTCTCAAAAAGGCAGTTCACCGTCTATCAGATTCACTTAGACATTTCAGAAATTTAGTTCACTTATCAAATGAAACAACAACTAAACATACGATTTCGATAGCAACAGCAAAAGGTGCTGTTGCTTCAATTTTTACATTAGCAAACGATTTCTAAACCAATGTCCAACTAGCGCCAAGACCGGCCGAGAAACCGCCGGTCAGGTTTATGGCGTTAGCCAAGGCAAAGGAGAAAACATGAAGAAATGTCCTTTTTGTGCCGAAGAAATTCAACAAGAAGCCATTAAATGCAAGCATTGCGGCGAATGGTTAACTGACAAATCACGTGAATTTGGTAATAGCGGGTCAATTTCAGTCGATTCAGGGACGGGGAATTCCGGGGACGGAAATTCCGGGGACAGTATATGTATCATTGACAAATATTCATTAATGTTGCAATCCTTCCCACATGGCAAGAATAGCACGTGTAGTAGCCTCTGGCTATCCACATCACATCACCCAGCGTGGCAACCGCCGTCAGCAGACATTTTTCTGCGATGACGATTACTTAGCTTATATTGAACTAATGGCGGAATGGTGCCGTGCATATCATGTCGAGATCTGGGCCTGGTGCCTGATGCCGAATCATGTTCATCTTGTCGCCGTGCCGCACAGCGAAGAAGCTCTTTCCCGTGCTATCGGCGAAGCTCATCGCCGTTATACCCGGCGGATCAACTTTCGTGAACAATGGCGAGGACATCTGTGGCAGGAAAGATTTGCTTCATTTCCCATGGATGAACAATACTTATTGGCAACAGCGCGGTATATTGAAATGAATCCGGTTGCGGCAAAGCTTGTGCAAAACCCGGAAGATTACCGATGGAGTAGTGCCCAAGCGCATCTTGCTGGAGAGGATGATGAACTCACACTAGTCTCACCGTTGCTTGGGTTGGTTTCCGACTGGCACAATTTTTTGAAGCTTACACCTCCGGATGAAATTGATATGATTCACCGCCATGAACGTACCGGTCGACCTTTGGGCGAGAAAGGATTTATTGAAAAGCTGGAGATCGCACTTGATCGAGGATTAAAACCGCAAAAGCCTGGTCCCAAGAAGAAGATTAAGGGTTAGATAGTGTCAGGCCTAATGGGTGTTTAAGCCTCTGTGAAGCCGGATCGTTCCGGGAAATAGCGTTACGATGATTATCGTTCCTTGTAAAAGGAATAAAAAAGGTATATTTTTCATACTATGATTACGTTCGAGTTTGATGAAAATAAGAGTCAGACGAATCTTGAAAAGCACGGCATCGATTTTGTCGATGCCCAGAGACTGTGGGATGATACGGATTTGCTTGAAATACCGGCAAAGACAGTGGACGAACCCCGCTCTTTGGTAATTGGTATAATTTCAGGTATTCATTGGTCTGGTGTGATCACTTACCGAGGAAATCGTATCAGAATTATCTCAGTTCGGCGGTCACGAAAAGAAGAGGTGTCTCTGTATGAAAGCTGAAGCATTTGATGAAAAGTTTGACAAAGGCGATGATATTCTCGACATGTTGGATATCACCAAGGCCAGGAGGAGCATGCAAGATCAGAAACGTGTAAATGTGGATTTTCCTGCCTGGATGATTGAATCGTTGGATAAAGAAGCAAGTCGAGTTGGTGTCACACGACAGTCTATCATAAAAGTCTGGCTGGCTGAGCGGTTAGAAAATCTAGCTGCCAATCGGGTAGCCGGGGGAATCTCTCCCCCAGCCCCCACACCACCTGGCATGCGGGTCCGCACCAGGCGGTTCCCAAGAGCTACCGAGCCGTAGCCGGGTAATGGATGTTTACCCACAGATCTTTGACAGAAAGCAAACC